>NZ_JBIRRA010000010.1:86297-352489 GCF_044333485.1 Streptomyces sp. NPDC020983
CTCCGCTCTGTCTGGGGGGTGGTTGATTTGCGGCTCTGGCGGGGGGCGCCCCCCCCGGGGGGGGGGGGGGGGGGGGGGGGGGGGGCGGCCCCGGGGGGGGGGGGGGGGGGCCCCCCCCCCGGCCGCGCCGGAGGGCCCCGCCGATGAACGGTGGGGCCCTCCGGCGTCCGGGACGCGGATCAGACCGCCTTCGTCAGCCGGTTGGCCAGCGTGCTGAGGGTGTACGCGCCGATGCCCAGGACGACTTCGAGGGCGTTGCGCTCGGTGTAGCCGTGCGCGAACAGGGCCTTGAGGGTGTCGTCGTCGACCGCTCCGGCCGTCGCCATGACGTCGAGCGCGAAGGTGCGGAGCGCCTCGAGGCGGGCGTCGGGGACGGGGCGGCCCTCGCGGAAGGCGGCGATCACGTCGGGGGACGCGTCGAGCTTGCGGAGCCGGGCGGAGTGGATCCCGATGCAGATGTGGCACTGGTTGCGGACGGAGACGGCCATCGCGACGGTCTCCTGCGAGAGCGTGTCCAGCGTGCAGCCCTCGAAGCTCTCGTTCAGCGCGAGGAAGCCGTTCAGCAGCTCCGGGGAGTGGGCGAGCCGCGCGACCGCGTCGGGCAGCACGCCGAACTCCTCCCTGACCGCCCGCATCGCGGGCTGCGACTCCGGCGGCGCGTCCTCGATCGTGTGTGCAGTGAACATGGGAGCCCCCTAAAGTGGACAACATGGTTGACGATCCGATGGTAAACCAGGTTGTCGTTTCGGGGAAGCGGGAAGAGCCGGAGGAACGGCCGCGGCCCGGGTACGAGCTGCCGCTGCTGCTCCTCGCGGGCTTCCGCACGCTCATCGACGAGGTCCACGCCGAGCTGGCCGCACAGGGCCACCCGGACCTCCGGCCCGCGCACGCCTTCGCCCTCCAGGCCATCGGACCGGACGGGGCCACCGCGAGCGGCATGGCGCGCGCGCTGGGGATCTCCAAGCAGGCCGCGGGCAAGACCGTCGACAGGCTGGTCGCGCTCGGCTACGCCGTACGCGCGGACGATCCGGCGGACGCGCGCCGCAAGCTCGTCCGCATCAGCGCCGCGGGCTACGACGTCCTCGGCCGCTCCGCCGCGGTCTTCGACCGGCTCCGGTCGCAGTGGGCCGACGCTCTCGGCGAGCAGGCGGTGCGCACGATGGAGGACGGTCTGCGGGCCGTCGCCGCGCCGGGCGCCTTCCGGCTGGACGCCGCGGCCTGGATCGCGCCCTGAGCGGTGCGTGTGCCGCATGCCGGATCGATCACCCGCGCCACTTCGGTGGCAGCGCGCGAGGCTCCGGGCCACGACGTCACCCGACCCCGGCGAGCTGGACCGGCTCCGGGAGGTCGACCGCCTCGCCCACCGCGTCGGTGCGGAGGCTTCCCGCGCGCACGCAAAGCCGGCCACCTGCTCGGAGGCCACGCCCCCACCATCGTGTGCGTGAGGGATACTGTGCAGGGTGATCGGTGGCATTTCGGGGGGAGACGGCGTGCGGGAGGCGGATGTCACGGCGGGATCGGCGGCCCGGTCCGCGGACGCGCTGCGCGTACACCCCCTGGCAGGCCGGCCGGGTTGGCAGGCAGCCGGCGAGATCAGTCTGCTCACCCGCCCGGTGTGGGAGCGGCTGCTGAACGAGCTCGTCCAGAGCGAAGAAGCAGCGTGCCATCTGGAACTTTCCGCGGTGACCTTCGTCGATGTCGCTGGTGTCTCGGCCCTGGCGGTTGCCGCCCAGAGCCTTCCTGAGGGGCGACACGTCATGATCGAGCAGCCACCTGCCGTCCTGCGGCGCGTCCTGGACACGTTCTGGCCGGGCCTGCCCGCCATCAAGGTGGTGGCGTGATGACTGCCCCGGCCATCGAGCCCTTCGAGCACCCTGCCTTGTTCTACCGGGGCGAGGACGAGTACCTGGACGGCACGGTGCCCTTCGTCCGCGACGGTCTGAAGGCCGGAGAACCGGTGGCGATCGCCGTGCCCGGGCCGAACCTGGCGCTCCTCAGGACAGCGCTGGGCGACGACGCCGCGGCCGTGCGGTTCCTCGACATGACGGAGGCGGGCCGTAATCCCGCCCGCATCATCCCCAAGGTGCTGCGCGCCTTCGCCGACGCCCACCCCCGAACGCGGGTGCGCATCATCGGCGAGCCGATCTGGGCCGGCCGCACCAGCGACGAGTATCCTGCGTGCGCCCAGCACGAGGCCCTGATCAACCCTGCCTTCCAGGGCCGCGAGGCGACCATCCTCTGCCCGTACGATGCCGACCGCCTGGGCGAACGCGTTCTCTCCGACGCCCGCGCCACCCACCCCGTCGTCATCAGCGAGGGTGAGGAGCGGCGCAGTCCCGCATACGCTCCCGACCAGGTGATCGCCACCTACAACCAGGCCCTGCCGCCGGCGGCCGAGGCCGAGGAAATGGTGTTCGCCGCCGGTACGCTGCCGGTCGCCCGGCACTTCGCCGTCGAGCAGGCCGTGCGGCTCGGGCTGTCCGGGATCCGCCTGGACGACCTCACCCTGGTCGTGGCCGAGCTGACGACCAACAGTGTGGTGCACGGTGGAGGCACGGGCAGCGTACGGGTGTGGACGGACGAAGGGCACGTGGTGTGCGAGGTACGCGACCGCGGGCACCTGCGCGACCCACTGGCCGGCCGCCGTCCCCCCACCCCCGGCCAACTCGGCGGCAGGGGACTCCTGATGGTGCACTACCTCACCGACCTCGTGCGCATCCACACGGGGCCCGACGGCACGACCATCCGCTGCTGGATCAGCAACCGCTGAGAACGCAACCGTGCACGGCCCTGGCGGCATCCCGTCGGCCGCTGCCCCGGCCACGCCCTCGACACCGCACAGGACACCCACGTCGCCGACGTCCGCCCGCCACCAGGCGGGGCCGACAGGTACCACCTCACGGTCCAGGACCTGCACACGTACTATGGACGCGCTGGTGCGGCGCCAGTGCTCGTACGTCACACCGGCCCGGCTTGCGACGTTGTGCGCGTCAGGGCGGCCACCGCCGTGCCGTACCCTTGCGGCCTGCGGAAACGGCCCGCCCTCGGTAAGGTCCTCAGGTGTCGGACCAGCTCCGCGCGCCCCAGGGCGCGGCAGGCGCGGACGGTGGCCGCCCCCCGCGGCAGGCGCGGTTGGTGAAAAAAGGGGGGAACATCCGGGTTTCGTCACAAGCCGCCCCCGGGCGGAACCCGCGGGGCGGGCGGGGCCGTCGGTTCACATGCCGATCGCCTAAGGTCGGCACAGCACCCGGCACGGCTATGCACGGCGAGGCGAGGTTCCCGAATGACGCAGGCGCACAGCGGCACGGACGCCACCGCGGGGGATGAGGAGGTGCGGCCCGCGGCGGGGGAGAGCCGGGTGCGGGCTGCGGCGCGGAGGTTCGTGCGGTGGTGGCGGCCTGCCGGGATGTGGCGGCGCGGGATCGTCACGGCGGTGGTGTGCGTCGCGCTCGCCGGCGTGCTGTTCCTCCACTCCGACATCCCCAACCGGATCGGCAACCTCGGGAGCCTGACAGAGACGTTCCTGCCGTGGCTGGGCCTGGTGCTGCCGGTACTGCTGGTGGTCGCGGTGCTGCGCCGGTCGACGACGGCGCTGATCGCGCTGGTGCTCCCGGTGGCCGTGTGGTCGAACCTCTTCGGCGGGCTGCTGCTGGACAAGTCGCGGTCCGGTGGCGACCTCACGGTGCTCACGCACAACGTCAACGCCGACAACCCCGACCCGGACGCCACCGCGCGGGACGTGGCCGCCGCCGGGGCGGACGTCGTCGCGCTGGAGGAACTGCCGGAGAGCCAGGCCAGGCGCTACGCGAGCGATCTCGCGGCGGCGTACCCGTACCACTCGGTGCAGGGCACGGTCGGGCTGTGGAGCAAGTACCCGCTGAGCGGGGTGCGTCCGGTGGACATCCGGATGGGCTGGACCCGGGCGATGCGCGCGGCCGTCAGCACGCCGGACGGCCCCGTCGCGGTGTACGTGGCGCATCTTCCGTCCGTGCGGGTGAAGTTCGACGCCGGGTTCACCGCCGGGCAGCGCGACCGGGCGGCGGACGCGCTCGGCCGGGCCATCACCTCCGAGCCGCTGCACAGCGTGGTGCTGCTCGGAGACCTCAACGGCACGATGAACGACCGCGCCCTGGCCTCCGTGACCTCGCAGATGCGCTCCACGCAGGGCGCCGCGGGCAACGGCATGGGCTTCAGCTGGCCCGCGAGCTGGCCCATGGCGCGGATCGACCAGATCCTGGTCAAGGGCGCCGAGCCGCGCTCGTCCTGGACGCTGCCGAAGACGGGCAGCGACCACCTCCCGGTCGCCGCCCGCCTCCAACTGCCCGGCGGAAAGGACTAGTCGGTTTCTTTCGGATCATCTCGCCAACCAGCTGCAGATGGCCCGATGTGGAGTCCGGCGAGGCAGATGGTGCCGAGCTGCCCCGGGACGCAACCGCCGCGGCCCTGCTCCTCCACCGGATGCAACGCACTGCAATGACCGCGGCAGAACTCGTCCGGCCGCTGCCGGAGCCACCGCAGGACCACGTCCGAGGAATGGGACGGACCTGGTGACCGGCTGCCCCGGAGGGTGAAAAGGGGGCGACACGCCGAGTACGCGGATGACGACGTCGCGGATTCGAGGTCAGTGGGCAGCGGTCAGCCGCACCAGCTCCCTTACGCCGACGACGTGTTGGTGTTTGTGCCGGAGGTCGGCGACGATCCGCCGGATCGCCGGGCGATCGCGGAGTTCGGCAGGGGAGACGCGCGCCGCGTCCATCAGAGCGGCTGCGGTCTGCTCAGGACGGCCCCACTGCCACCAGGCGCGGGCCATGTCGGTATGGAAGCGTCCCTGCCGCTCGACCGTGGCGAACTGCTGCGGAACCAGCCGGTTGCCGATGTCGAGTGCGGCCCCGGAATCGCCGAGCGCCCAGTGGACGCCCACGGCGTACGCGTCGACCGATGACGGCGTCACCGGGAACACCCTGCCCTGGGGCGCCACGGCTGGGAGAACGCGTGCAGCGGCTGCTGCTTCCCGGATCAGCGTCAGCGCTTCCGCCCTGTTCCCGGACTGCGCCGCGGTGTACGCGGTTGTGCACAGCATCTGGGCATAGGCAGCTCGCTGGGCGTCCGTGGCCAGTCCGGTGGCTTCCACGGATACCGCGGCGTTCGTGACGAGCTTCTGTGCGGCCCGGCTCCTGCCCTGGTGCCGCAGGACGATCGCTGTCTGGCGGGCGGCCTCGGCTGCGGCGATGACCGAACCGGACAGGTCTGCGTAAACCGTGGCGCGGTCGGCGGCAACCCTGGCCTGGTCATAGCTCTCGATCTTGGTCAGGACGTCCACCGCGAGGGAGTAGCAGGTCGACAGCCGGCCGAAGCCCGTTGCGCTGCCGGGGCGGGCGGCCTGGTGGGCGCCGGCGAGGACGGCGGGGAGCCCGTCGAGGACCTGGGTGTACCGGCCGGCGTCGAACATGCTCCGGGCCCGGAACATCTGCGCCCGGAACGCGACGGGTTCCGCGGTGGGTGCGGGCACTGCGGCCAGGGCGTCATCGACCCCCGCCAGGAGCTGCGGGGCGACCAGACCGGCGGCGAGCACGGATCGGCGGCGCATCAGGTCCTCCTCGTCACGGCTGCCCGCCACTGTATAGGCGGGCGACTCGGACAGTCCCAGTGCCGCGCTGAGAACCTCGTTCGGTACGCCCACCTCGCGAGCAGCTTGTCGGAGGAGTTGCAGATCCCCTACCGGGCCGCATTCCAGTCGGGACACGGTTGATGCGGAGCAGCCGATCCGATGCCCTAAATCGTTCTGCCGCCAGCCCCGCTGGCGGCGCCCCAGGCGGATCAGACCCCCCGGTCGTCGGCGTTCCACATGCTGACGCGCCAGCTGACTGCTCCACAGCGGATCGACGTTGACTATCGCGTCTCCACGGGCGGAAGGGCCGGTCCACCGACCGTAGTAGGGGCGGCACGCCCCGTCCACGCCCTGTGCAGGATCTGCAAACGCCATGCACAGCCCGGTAGCCGGCCGGCGTGCTGCCACCGCCGGTGGCGTACTGGCCTGGATGCCCCCGAACTCCCGGGGGCCTCGCGAAGGGAGCACCTGATGACCACCATCCTGGCACGCCCCACCGCCGGCGCGCTCGCGCCGGTCCGTGACCCGCGGACCTTCATTGCGGCCGACCACTGGGACAAACTGGTCGGCCTGCTGATGCGGGACCACCCCTTCGACAGAGTGATGGCCGAACGCGTCCTCGGGCAGGCCATCGCCTACCTCATCACCGCCATGGAGACCCGTGGCCGGCGTCTCGGCCTGGCCCCGGGCAAGATCGTGGACATCGGCGTCCACACGATGATCCTCGACACCGTGGCCTACGCCGAGTTCTGCATGAAGTACAACGACGGTCGCTTCCTGCACCACGTGCCCCTGGTCGACATGAAGCTCGACGGCAGCGTGCCGCGGACCGCGGAGCAGATCACCCTCCACGGTTTCCTCGTCGACGAGTCCTTGTGGGCAGCCGACGCCAAGGACTGCGGCCCCTGCCACCCCGGCAACGACAGCCACTGACACCGCATCTCGGCGCCTGCCTCCGCCTCCGGAGGCAGGCGCCGAAGCCGTTCGAGTGGATTGCGGAGGGGCGGCCTCGCGCGGGCCGTCGAGTCGCCAGGATGTGGGGGGTGACTTCTTCCCAGGCGCGTGCCGCCGATCCCTGGAACGCCTACGGCCGCAGCCGCATCTCCGACGACCGGGCGCGTGGAACCGCCGGGCGCCTGTACTGGGACTGGTACCAGCGGCTCGGGCCCGGCGCCGACGTCCTCGGCGAGGTCGCCGGCCGCACGGTCGCCGACCTGGGCTCCGGCAGCGGCCGGCAGGCCGCGCACATCGCCGGCGCCCTCGGTGCGGCCCGGGTACTGGCCATCGACACCTCCGGAGCTCAGGTTGCCCGTGGCCGCGCACTGTACGGGCACGTGGCCGCCCTGGAATTCGTCCATGCCGACGCCGCCTCGACCCTCCAGGCCGCCCCCGGCGGCCTGGACATCGCGTACTCCTACTTCGGTGCCGCCGACTTCACCGACCCGCACCGCCTGCTACCCGCCGTCGCAGAGGGGCTGCGGCCGGGAGGCACCTTCGTCATCGCCACTCTCGCCCACTACAAGGGTGGCCGCGCCGCCGAGTCCGACGTCCGCCCAGGCACCATCCAGATGCGCCACGACGACGGCACCACCAGCTCCCTGCACCGCTGGGTCCTGGACACACCGGTCTGGGAGAAACTCCTCACGGACGCCGGTTTCACGGACCTCACCACCGACACCGTGCGTGACCCCGGGAACGGCGAACAGCCTCCCGTCGCCACCACCCTGATCCGGGCGACCCGGTCAGCCACGCCGGCGTAGGAGGCCGGGCCGGTGGAACGAGCGGCGCAGCCGCGGGCGCCAGGGACAGTGACGCGCTGCGCGGAGGCGGCTCAGTCGCCCTCGCGCCAGCGGTCGGTGACGGGCAGCCGGCGGTCCTTGCCGAAGCCCTTCGCGGAGATCTTCGTGCCCGGCGGGTACTGGCGGCGCTTGTACTCGGCGGTGTCCGTGAGCTTCAGGACGCGCGTGACCAGTTCCGGGTCGTAGCCCGCGTCGACGATCGCCGCGTAGCCCTGGTCGCGGTCCACGTACAGCTCCAGGACGCGGTCGAGGACGTCGTAGTCCGGCAGCGAGTCGGTGTCGACCTGGCCGGGGCGCAGTTCGGCGCTCGGCGGCTTGCTGATCGAGTTCTCCGGGATCGGCGGTGTCTCGCCCTTCTCGGCGGCCACTGCGTTGCGCCAGCGGGCGAGCCGGAAGACGGTCGACTTGTAGACGTCCTTGATCGGGCCGTAGGCGCCGACCGAGTCGCCGTAGAGCGTCGAGTAACCCACCGCCAGCTCGCTCTTGTTGCCCGGCGCGAGGACGATGTGGCCCTCCTGGTTGGAGATCGCCATCAGCGTGACGCCGCGCAGCCGGGACTGGAGGTTCTCCTCCGCCAGCCCGGTGAGCTTCAGCGACTCCATGTAGGCGTCGAACATCGGCGCGATGGAGACGGTGCGGTAGTTCAGCCCCGTCCGGCGGGCGAGTTCGGCGGCGTCGCCCCTGGAGTGGTCCGAGGAGTACGCGGAGGGCATCGACACCCCGTAGACGTTCTCCGCGCCGACCGCGTCGCACGCCAGAGCCGCGACGAGGGCCGAGTCGATGCCGCCGGACAGGCCGATCAGCACCGAGCGGAATCCGTTCTTCTGGACGTACGCGCGCAGGCCCGTCACGAGCGCGCCGTAGACCTGGGCCTCGTCGCCGAGCGGTTCGGCGACCGTCCCCGTGAACTGCGGGGGGTACGGGGGGACCTGCTCCCCGGACAGCGTCAGGTGCTGGATCTCCAGGCCGTCGTCGACGACCCCGGACGCGGGCTCGGGCGCGGCGGCCGGCAGCTCCAGGTCGAGGATCACGCACTCCTCGGTGAACTGCGGGGAGCGCGCGATGACCTCGCCCTCGGCGTCCACCACGATCGTGTCGCCGTCGAAGACCAGCTCGTCCTGCGCGCCGACCATCGCCACGTAGGCCGTCGTGCAGCCCGCCTCCCGCGCGCGGCGGCGCACCAGCTCCAGGCGCGTGTCGTCCTTGTCCCGCTCGTACGGCGACGCGTTGATCGACAGCAGCAGGCCGGCGCCGGCGGCGCGCGCGGCCGGGACGCGGCCGCCGTCCTGCCACAGGTCCTCGCAGATCGCGAGCGCGACGTCCACCCCGTTCACCCGGACCACCGGCATCGTGTCGCCGGGGACGAAGTAGCGGAACTCGTCGAAGACGCCGTAGTTGGGCAGGTGGTGCTTGGCGAACCGCAGCGCCACCTTCCCGCCGTGCAGGACGGCGGCGCAGTTCTGCGGGGCGCCCGCCGGCTGGCCGTACCGCGGGCGGGCGTTCTCGCTGCGGCCGAGGTAGCCGACGACGACCGGCAGCTCGCCAAGGCCCTCGGCGTCCAGCCGCGCCGCCAGCTCGGCGAGCGCGGAGCGGCTCGCCTCGACGAAGGACGAGCGCAGGGCCAGGTCCTCCACCGGGTAGCCGGTGAGCATCATCTCCGGGAAGGCCACGAGATGGGCCCCCTGGCCGGCGGCGTGCCGCGACCAGCGCAGCACGGACTCGGCGTTGCCGGCGATGTCGCCGACCGTGGAGTCGATCTGGTTCAGGGCGAGTCGTAGTCGAGGCACGCCCCCAGTGTAATCGTCACCTCGACGAAATGCGTGTCTGCCGGGTCACACCCGGCCCTGTCGTCCCCGGGGATGCCCGCCGCACGGGGCGCGGGGCCGGCGCGGACAGCTCCCCGGGGCGGGGCCCCGGGGAGCGCCGTTCCCCGCGCCGGGGGAGTGCCCCGGCGCGGGACCTACCCGCGCAGCCAGGCGGCGGTGTCCGCGGGGAGGCGGCCGTCCACGAGGGGCCCGCTCGTCAGGAGGACCCGGTGGTGCGCGGGCAGTGCGGCCGGCTCGTCCCCGAGGTTCACGACGCAGACGAACTCCGGCGAGCGGCGGAAGGCCAGCACCGCCGGGCCGGACTCCAGCCACACGAACGTGCCGTCGCCGAGGCCCGGCTCGGCCCGGCGCAGCCGCAGCGCCTCCCGGTACAGGGAGAGCATCGAGTCCGGGTCGGCGGCCTGCGCCTCGGCCGTGCGGGACGCCCAGCCCGCGGGCTGCGGCAGCCAGGGCCCGGTGGCGGCGCCGGCGGGGCTGAAGCCGAAGGGCGGCTCGGAACCGCTCCACGGCAGCGGCACCCGGCAGCCGTCGCGGCCCGGGTTGGTGTCGGCCGAACGGAGGTACATCGGGTCCTGGAGCTTGTCCAGCGGGATGTCCTCGACCTCGGGCAGGCCCAGCTCCTCGCCCTGGTAGAGGTAGACCGAGCCGGGCAGCGCGAGCGTGAGCAGGGCGGCGGCCCGGGCGCGGCGGGTGCCGAGTTCCAGGTCGGTCGGGATGCCGAAGGCCTTCGTGGCGAAGTCGAAGCCGGTGTCGGCGCGGCCGTAGCGGGTGACCGTACGCGTCACGTCGTGGTTGCACAGCACCCAGGTGGCGGGCGCGCTGACGGGGGCGTGCGCGGCCAGGGTGACGTCGACGGAGGTGCGCAGCCGGTCGACCTCCCACGGGCAGGACAGGAAGTCGAAGTTGAAGGCGGTGTGCATCTCGTCGGGCCGCAGGTAGCGCGCGAAGCGCTCCGCGTCGGGCAGCCACACCTCGCCGACCAGGATGCGCGCACCTGGGTAGGAGTCGGCGATGGCGCGCCAGCCGCGGTAGACGTCGTGCAGCTCGTCGCGGTCGATGTACGGGTGCGGTACGCCGGGCGCGTCGGTGAGGTCGGGCAGGGCCGGGTCCTTCATGACCATCGCGGCGGAGTCGATGCGCACGCCGCCGGCGCCGCGGTCGAACCAGAAGCGCAGGATGTCCTCGTGCTCCGCGCGGACCTCGGGGTGGTTCCAGTTGAGGTCGGGCTGCTCGGAGTCGAAGAGGTTGAGGAACCAGTCGCCGGGCGTGCCGTCCGGGTTCGTGGTGCGCGTCCAGGCGGGCCCGCCGAACTGCGAGGGCCAGTTGTTGGGCGGCAGCTCGCCGTTCTCGCCGCGGCCGGGGCGGAACCAGAAGCGCTCGCGGGCGGGCGAGCCCGGTCCGGCGGTCAGCGCCTCGCGGAACCACGGGTGGGCGGCCGAGATGTGGTTCGGCACGATGTCGATGATGGTCCTGATGCCGAGCGCGAGGGCCTCCGAGATGAGCTTCTCGGCCTCCGCGAGCGTTCCGAAGACGGGCTCGACGTCCCGGTAGTCGGCGACGTCGTAGCCGCCGTCGGCCATGGGCGACGGGTACCACGGGCAGAACCACAGAGCGTTGACGCCCAGCTCGGCCAGGTACGGCAGCCGGGACCGCACGCCGGCGAGATCACCGGTCCCGTCACCGTTGCTGTCGGCGAAGCTCCGCGGATAGACCTGGTAGATGACCGCGCCGCGCCACCAGTTCTCGTCGGCCTCGGGCTGAGGGGTGTCTGCCACGTCAACGTCCTTTCGGGCAGGTGGGACCCCGCCGCCGACCCGGGACGGCTGAGGTGCCGGGGGTCAGGGGGCCCGGGGGCCGGCGGCGGAGTGCTGTGGGTGGTGCGTTACGGAAGGCTGGGGCGGTGCCCGGGCGGGCCGGTCAGCCCTTGAGGCTGCCGGCGGTCAGACCGGACATGATGTTGCGCTGGAAGAGCAGGAAGATCAGCAGGGTCGGCAGCGCCGAGATCGCGAGCGCGGCGATGAGGACGTTCTGCGGGACGCCCTGCGAGAGCGAGTTGATGCCGATGTTGATCGGCTGCTTCGTCGGGTCGGGCTCCACCAGCATCGGCCAGAGGAAGTCCTTCCAGACGTTGACCACGGCGAAGATCGACACGACACCCAGGATCGGCCGGGACATCGGCAGCACGATGGACAGCAGGGTGCGCGCCGGGCCGGCCCCGTCGATGGCCGCCGCGGCCATGAGGTCGTCGGGGATCGAGTCGAAGAAGCGCTTGAGCAGGAAGATGTTGAAGCCGTTGGCGACGGTCGGCAGCCAGATCGCCCACGGGTGGTTGATCAGGTTGACGTGGATCAGCGGCAGGTCCAGCACCGTCATGTACTGCGGGATGATCAGCACCGCCGACGGGATCATCAGCGTGGCGAGCATGCCGCCGAGCACGATGTTGCCCAGGACCGGCCGCAGCTTGGACAGCGCGTAGGCCGCGGCGACGTCGAGGACCAGTTGGAAGGCCAGCGCGCCGAACGCGTAGTAGAAGGTGTTCCACAGCAGCCTGGCGAGCTTCAGCTGCGTCCACGCCGTCGAGTAGTTCGACGGGTGCGCGTGGTGCGGGAAGAGCGTGGGCGGGTTCTGCACCACCTCGTGCACGGACTTGAAGCCGCTGGTGACCATCCAGTACAGGGGCCCGACGAAGACCACCGTGAAGACGACGAGGACCAGCGTCAGAACGGTCCAGTAGATACGCCTGCCGCGCGGCCGGGCGAGCGTCGCGGACGATATCAGCGTCCGGTTCTGCGGAGTGAACTCTGCCATGACCTGTGATCCGTCCTAGTCGCTGTTCCGGTTGAGCCGCGCGTACACACCGGAGAATCCGATGAGTACCAGGAGCAGGAAGAGGCCGAGGGCCGCTGCGCCGCCGAAGTTGTTGTAGCGGTAGCCGTACTGGTAGACCATGTAGACGACCGTCATCGTGGAGTTCTCCGGCCCGTTCCCGCCGGCCATCAAATACACGTTGGTGAATTCCTGCATGGTCGCCACGACCTGGAGCAGCAGCATGAGCGACAGCACGAGCCGGGTCTGCGGGATGGTCACGTGCCAGATCTTGCTCCACAGGCCGGCACCGTCCAGGTCGGCGGCCTCGTACAGCTCGCCGGGGATGTTCTGGAGCGCCGCCAGGTAGATGAGCGTCGCGCTGCCCATGCTCATCCAGGTGGCCGCGACGACCACCGAGATCAGCGCGGTGTGCGACGAGTCCAGCCATTGCGACGTCGGCAGGTGCAGGAAGTGCAGAATGCGGTTGAAGAGGCCGTACTCCGGATTGTAGAAATACTTGAAGAGCAGCGCCCCGGCCACCGGCGGAAGCATCACCGGAAGGTAGACCAGCACCCGCAGGTAAGCCCTGGCGTGCCGCAGCTCGTTGAGCAGGATCGCCACCAGGAAGGGCACGGCGAAACCGATGACGAGCGCGTAGAGCGTGAAGAGGCCGGTGTTCTTCCAGGCCGTCCAGAAGTACGGGTCGTGGTAGACCGTCCTGATGTTCCGGAATCCCACCCAGCTCGTCACACCGCGCTTGGTGTGCTGGAAGCTCATGATGAACTCCCGGACCATCGGGTACCAGGAGAACAGCCCGAAGCAGATGATCGCGCCGATCAGGAAGCCGTACGCGCGCAGGTTCTGGCCGACCTTGCGGCCCAGGCCGCCCCGGCCGCCCGCGGTGCGCGGGCCGGGGGCCCGGCCGGCGTGGCGCCGTGTTGTCTTGTCGGGGACGGTCGTCGTCGCCGCCATGGGGAAGCTCCTCGGCTGGAAGCGGTGCGTGGTCGAGGGGGGGATCGGGGCCGGGGCCGCGCCCGCGGGGCCGGTCGGGGACCGGCCCCGCGGGGGGCTGCGCCGCTACTGGCTCGCGGCCAGCAGCTGGTTGGCCTGCGTCTCGGCGTCCGAGAGCAGCTTGCCGACGTCGGCGCCCTTGTTGCTGAGCACACCGGACATCACGGTGTCGAGCACCGTGTAGAGCTTCTGCGCGTTCGGCGGCTCACCCTTCACCGGCACCTGCGCGTCCACGTAGGACTTGTAGTTCGCGACCGGCACCGTGGCGTACTGGGTCTTGTCCGCGGTGTCCGTGGCCTTGGACTGGCCGGTGAAGAAGAACGGCTGCGGCAGACCGACGGGGATGCCGTCCGCCTTGTTGCGCGCGTAGTTGAACTGGCCCTTCTTCAGGGTCAGGAACTTGAAGTTGATCCAGGCGATGCCCGCCTTGATCTGGTCCGGGGTGTCCGACTTCTTGAAGAAGTAGTCGTTGCCGCCCATCAGCGACGTCTTGCCGCCGGGAATCGGCGCCATGCCGAGGTCGTCGAAGTTGGCGCCGTACTGCTGGACCATGAGCTGGATGTCGTCGGGGGCGGCGAGGTACATGCCGATCTGGCCGGCGCCCATCGCCTTCTGGCTCTCGCCCCACTCCTTGCCGGCGCTCTGCGGCATGCTGTTGTCGACCCAGCGCATGTCGTGGATCGTCTGCAGGATCTGCTTGGCCTCGGGGCCGTTGAAGGTCGCCTTGGAGCCGTCGTCGCTGACCACGCTGTTGCCGGCGCCGTACAGGGCCGAGGTCAGGTGCCAGCCGCCCTGGTTGCCGGCGCCGTACTCGAAGAAGCCGTGGATGCCCTTGCTGCCCAGCTTGTCCTGGATCTGCTTGGCGTCGGTGCGGATCTCGTCCCAGGTCGTCGGCGGCTTGTTCGGGTCCAGACCGGCCTCGGTGAAGATCTTGCGGTTGTAGATCAGGCCCATCGAGTAGTTCGTGGTGGGCAGGCCGTAGAGGCGGCCGCCGTCCTTGAGGATGCCGAGGACGCCCGGGTCGATGTCCTTGAGGTTCGGGACCGTCTTGTCGTTGACGTAGTCGGTGATGTCGGCGGCCTGGCCGGCGTCCAGCACCTGCTGGAGGTCGGTGACGTACGAGTAGAACGCGTCGGTCTCGGACCCGCCCTGGAGCTGCGCGGTGAACTTGTCCGTCTCCTCGCAGGGGAACGCGTCCTTGCTGTTGATCGTCACGTTCGGGTACGTCTTGTGGAACTCGGCGACATCGTCGAGCCACTGCTTGCGCTCTGCCTTCTTGGTGGTGGGCGGCATGCAGTCGACGCTGATCGTCACCTTGGTCTTCGGGTCCAAGGGGGTACCGGCGCTGGAGCTGCTGGCCTTGCCGCCGCCGTCGTCCTTCGTGTCCTTGCTGTCGGAGCACGCGGCGCTCGTCAATCCGATGCCTGCGACCAGCGCGAATGCCACCAGTCTGCGGTAGCGGATTCCGTTCATGATCAAACCCTTCCCCTGAACCACTGCGCGTCGTTGGACTGCGATCGGGACCCCCGCGGCGCATGATGCACATGTCCGGCGCAGGTGCAGCGCGACCGTCTCGGGTTGGCTCAACGTACTTAACCCGATAGATGTCCGCAAGATGTCGCGTGAATTTCGCAAAGACACGACTTGGTTACGACGCCTGGTGAGCGGGTCACGCTGCGCAGACGACGGAGCGCGCACCCGCCGCGCACCGGCAACCGGTGCGCGGAAGTGCGCGCTCAGCCCTGCGAACGCCCGGCGAAGCGCCGGGGAAAGGGCCGGGAAAGCCCTGGGGAGGCCGGGGGGAGACCTGGGGAGATCCTGCGGGACCCCGCGGTGACCGGCGGTTACGCGGTGGTGCGCGCCTCCGGGTGCGGGATGCGGGCGGAGTGCGGGGCCGGTCCGGTGGAACCGCGCACCACCAGCTCCGGCTCGAAGAACAGCTCGTCGTGGTCGACAGAGGCGCCGCTGATCTCGCCGGCCAGCAGGTCCACCGCGGCCCGGCCCATCGCCTCGATGGGCTGCCGCACGGTGGTCAGCGGCGGCTCGGTGCAGTTCATCAGCGAGGAGTCGTCGTAGCCGATCACCGACACGTCCTCGGGCACCGACAGCCTGCGCCGCCGGGCGGCCCTTATCGTGCCGAGGGCCAGCAGGTCGGAGGCGCAGATGAAGGCCGTGATGCCGCGCGCCAGCAGCCGGCTCGCCGCCGCCTGGCCGCCTTCCAGCGTGAAGAGCGCGTGCTCCACGGTGACCGACGGGTCCACCCGGCGCGCCGCGGCGAGCTTGCGGCGCGACGGCACGTGGTCGGGCGGGCCCAGCACGAGCGCGATGCGCTGGTGGCCCAGCGACATCAGGTGGTTCATCGCCTGCTCGACCGCCACGGCGTCGTCGCAGGAGACGCGCGGGAAGTCGAGATGGTCGATCGCCGCGTTCATCAGCACGGTGGGCAGGTTGCGTTCGGCGAGGCGTGCGTAGTGGTCGTGCGGCGACTCGGCCTGGGCGTAGAGCCCGCCGAAGAAGACCACCCCGGACACGTGCTGCTGGAGCAGCAGCTCCACGTAATCGGCCTCCGAGACGCCGCCCGCGGTCTGGGTGCAGAGCACCGGGGTGAAGCCCTGCTGTGCCAGCGCGCCGCCGACCACCTCCGCGAAGGCGGGGAAGATCGGGTTCTGCAGCTCGGGCATGACCATGCCGACCAGCCGGGCGCGTTCCCCGCGCAGCTGGGTGGGCCGTTCGTAACCGAGCACGTCGAGAGCGGTGAGGACCGCGGCCCGGGTCGCGTCGGAGACGCCCGGTTTCCCGTTCAGCACCCTGCTGACGGTGGCCTCGCTCACTCCGACCTTCTTTGCCACCTCGGCAAGTCGTCGTGTCATGGCGTCGATTCTAGTACAGGTGGCGCAAGTTTCTTGCGGTGATTTTGCGGATTCTCTGCAAGTCATCCGAATTTTGCGGAAGCCGGTCGACATATTGCTGCGTCAGATACGCGTGCTCCTGGGGTTGCCGCACGCCGTACGGGTCCCCGGTGCGCAGGCGCCGGAAGCCGGTGGGGGATGACGCGCAGTTCGCACGCCCCGCAGGGGCGGCTGGCGCGGCCGGCCGCGCCGGTGCGGGCGGTCCCGGCGGCGCGGGTGCTCCCGGCGGCGCGGTGGGCGGGCTCAGCGCTGCTTCGCGGTCCGGGGCCTGGCCGGCGGGCGGCGGCGGGCGGCAGCGGGGGCGGCGGGGGCCGCGGCGGGGCTGCCGTCGCGCAGGTGCAGGGCGCGCAGGGCGATCTCGGTGGCGAAGCGCTCGTCGGGACGCGTGAGCTGCTCGCCGAAGGCCCGCTCCAGGATGCGCATCCGGTAGCGCACGGTCTGCGGGTGGACGTCGAGCTGCTCGGCGATCTGCGCGGCCGTCCCGCGCGTGGTCAGCCAGATCCGCAGGGTGTCGACCAGCCGCGCCTGCTGCGTCGGCGTCAGCGCGGAGAGCGGGGCCAGGAAGCGGGCGGCCATCTGGTCGGCCAGTGCCGGGTCGCCCAGCAGCCACAGATCCAGCAGGTGGTCCTCGCTCAGCAGCAGCGGGCCGCCCTTCAGGGCCCCCGTCCCGGCGAGGGACAGTGTCTGCCGGGCCCAGCGCAGGGAGTCCGCCGCCTCGCCGAGTCCGGTGGTCAGGCCGACCGCGGCCCGGCAGCCGCCGAGCGCGTCGTCGAGGCATGCGCGCCGGGCCTCGGTCAGCGGCCCCGGCACGAGCAGGTGCGGCTCGGGGTCGGCGAAGTCCTGGAGCATGTCCGGGTCCAGGGCCTGGCGCCGGGGGTGGGTGCCCGGCGCGACGGCCACCATGGTCACCTCGTCCGGCAGCTTCCAGCCGCAGTGCTCGGCGAGTTCGGCGAGTGCGCTGCGCGCCACGGCGGTGCCGCCGAGGATGCGGCGGAGTAATCGGCGGCGGCGGTTGTCGGGCTCCTCGCCCAGTTCGGCGAGCGCCTGGACGTAGCCTTCGCGGGAGAGTTCGGCCAGGTCGCCCATGTAGGCGAAGAGCGCGTCGGCGAAGGTGAGCATGAAGGCCGCCGACAGGTTGTAGCGGCGGCTGACGGCCCGGACCCGGCGCAGCGCGACCTGGCAGCCGATGCGGTAGGCGGCCTGGAGGTTGTCCAGGCTGCGCCCCTCGTACGCCTCGTAGCGGCCGAACCGCCGGCACAGGTCGTCGCGCTGCGCGGTGGTGGCGGTGGGGGCGGCCACCCGGTCCACGAAACTGGCGATGCTCTGCTCGATCCCGAAGCGGATCACCCTGCTGTTGGGGCCTTCCAGGAGATGCCCGTATTCGGGGATCGCCGCGACGATTTCAGCAGCCATCTCTTTCAATAAGCCCGGCAGTTCCGGGCGCATGATGGCGGCGAACTCCCGGGGTATGGGACCCGTGATCTCCCCCTGATCCGGGACCTGCCGCATGACGGACATGAGCCTCCCCCTCCGTACCGCCTCTTCGCGTCGGTGGCCTCGCTGCAACATAGACTAAATGTTCACGCTGCGCAGCCCCGCGGATGCGTAAACGTTGTCGGCCGTGCGGGCGCCGGGCGCGGGGCCCCGGCGGGGCGGGGGAGCGGGGCGGTGGGCGGGGGCCGGGAAAACGCTCACTTCCCGACAAAAACGGCTGGGGTGATGTTGCCCCGGTGACAGAAAATTACCCGACGGTAAGGTTCCGGAAGGAATCTTGGACGGGATTGTTGCGCCCTCCGGTTACCCGTACGTAACGTCCAGCTCTGCAAGGGCACCCCGAGGGAATCGGTGCCCCGCGTTCCAGGTTGCAGTCGCAGCCGATTTCCGCCCCCGACGTGCGGTGATGATGCCCGCGAGGTGTGCGGTCTCGGTTAATCAGGTACGTCGAACTCCTCGGTTTCACGAAAGGAATCAGCCCATGCGCAAGCTCACCAAGGCGTTCACGGGTACGGCGGCGACGGGTGCCGCGATCGTCGCCGCGATCGGCCTGGCGGCCGGCCCGGCCTCCGCTGTCACCCCCACCTCGGTGACGATCAGCGGGAGCAACGCCGACGGCTCCTTCACCGCCACCGCATCCAGCCCGAAGCTGAAGGACAACAACACCGGCGTGACGCTCACCTGCTCCTCCGCCGGGGCGAAGGGCACCGCCCTGAACGGTACCCACTCCGGCAACCAGGCGGCCTCGCTGTCGTCCCTGACGTGGACGTCGTGCTCCATCTCCGGCATCCCGTTCTCCGTGACGGCCAGCGCGCTCCCGTGGGCGCTCAACGCCACCGACGTCACCAACGCCTCGGGCGTGACCGCCGGCAACATCACCGGCGTCAACGCGAAGCTGTCCGGTGCGTGCGCCGCCACCGTGTCCGGCACGGTCACCGGCACCTACACCAACGGCACCCACACGCTGGCGATCAACGCCGGCAACCTGACCGTCTCCGGTGTCAGCGGCCTGTGCCTCGGGCTGATCAACAACGGCGACTCGGTCACCTACACGGCGAACTACGTCACCACCCCGGCCCTCCAGGTCACCGCGAGCTGATGCCCGGCGCGTCTCCGCGCCGCCCATCCCGCACCGTCTGCACCGAGCCCCGGCGGGCACCGCTGCCGCCGGGGCTCGCTGTCCTCCGGGAGAGCCGCGGGCGTACTCGTCCGGTGACAAGAACGGGATTCCGCTTTGTCATCGGTTGACAAGAAATCAGCCCGCGCGCGGGTCCGCCGAATTCGCCCGCGTCGATCACTTGTACGGCCTTATTACCCGCCCGTAATGTCCGTGCGTCGCCGACGCGCCAGGCAGAGGAGTCCGTTGATGCGAGGTGCCGTGAACCCGCGCCGGGTGGTGCTGACGGCCGCCACCGCGTCGGTCGCCGTGCTGGCCGGGATGCTTCCCGGTACCCCCTCCGCGGCCTCCGGACCCGAGGGCGCCGTCGAGATCTCCTACAGCTGCGCGTTCGGCACCGGGGGCAAGGACGGCGGAGACGGCGACGGCACGGCCACCGTGACGGAGGACGCCACCGTCACCGTCCAGCAGGCGTACCCGGCGGGTGCCGTGGCCGGCGAGCGCTTCCGGCCCGGCGCGCTGACCGTCGAGGTGGCCCTCGGCAAGGACGCCGCCGGAGCGGTCCTGCCGGCCGGAACCACCTCGGCCACCGCCACCGCGTCGCTCACCGCCCGCGTCACGCAGGGCTCGTCGGCCGCCGACGCGGTGTGGGCCGGCCTGCGGGCGGCCGCCGCACCGGCCGGCGACGGCCTGGACCTCACGTTCACCGGCGACGCCACCGACGTCACCGCCACCGCCCCGGGCACCGTGCGGTTCGACGCCGCGCGGCTCGACCTGGCGGTCGACGCCCTGGCCGCCCCCACCGCCCCGTCCGCGGGCTCCGCGCCGGACGCCACCGGCTCCACGCCGGACGCCACCGGCTCGGGGGCGGCGGCGGACGCGACCGCGGCCTCGCCCGCGGACACCGGCTCCCCCGTCCCCCCGGCCGCGGGCACGGTCGCCGCCGCGGTGACCGCCGCCTGCACCCCGAAGGACGGCCAGGACACCCTGCTCGGCGAGGTCGGTGTGGCCACCCGGCCGGGGTCCGGGCACTCCGGCACCGGCCCGGCGGCACTGGACCCGGCGTCGGGGACCGCCGCCGCCCCGGCCACCCCCGGGAGATCGGCGGCCGTCACCCGCAAGGGCACCCTCGAGGTGGCCGCACCCCCGCACTCCGGCGTCTCGGACTGCCCCCCACCGCCGACCGGTGAACCGGACCAGGCGATCCTGGACGCCTTCCCCCGCCCGGAGGGGGCGATGCACAACGTGCTCCCGCCGGAGTACCGGCAGCCGGAGTGCACGTTCCTGACCGGGCTGTCCAACGTCGGCAAGCTCAAGGGCGCGGCCACCGTCAACGGGCTCGACGACCACCCAGCGATCACCGCCGTCACCCAGGTCGGCACCTGGTTCTCCTACGACCCCGACGACGGGTCGACCTTCCTGGAGCTGGACAGCGTGGTCGAGCTGGCCATACCTCCCGCCAGGTCCACCTTTCTGACCTTCGGGTTCATGCCCACCACGGCCGTGATGACGCTGACCCAGCTCGCCCCGCTGACCCTGATCATCGCCGGCGGCAGCGGCGACCAGTACATCACCTACACCTACGTCCACGGCCGGCTGGACCTGCGGCTGAGCGACATCAAGGTCAACGGCAGGACGCTGGACGTCGGGCCGAACTGCCACACCGTCAGGCCCCTGGAGCTCAACCTCGTCGGCACCGACTACACCTACATGGGCCACGACGGCACCACCCGGCCGTCGGACTACAACGAGATCATCGGCGGCCCGCTCCACCAGGACCAGCTCACCATCCCGCCGTTCACCGGCTGCAGCGCGCACGGGGACGACGTCGACGCCCTCCTCACCGCGTCGATCTCCGGGCCCGACAACTCCCTCAACTTCATCCAGGGCCCGCTGTGCATCCCCAGCGCCGACAACATGAACTGCACGCCGGAGATCCAGTACCCGACGCCGCCGCACCGCTGAGCGGCCCCGACATGCCATCCGTACCCGACGTCCTGCCGCTGAGCCATTGGAGGAAAGCGGTGCCATGGGAATCGAAGTGACCGTCGAGGGCCTCACCAAGTCCTTCGGCAAGCAGACCGTCTGGCAGGACGTGACGCTCACCCTGCCGCCCGGCGAGGTCAGCGTGATGCTGGGACCGTCCGGCACCGGCAAGACCGTCTTCCTCAAGTCCGTGATCGGCCTGCTCAAACCCGAGCGCGGCCGCGTCCTCGTCAACGGCGTGGACATGGTCAACGGGCCCGAGCGGGACATCTACGCGACCCGCCGGCTCTTCGGCCTGATGTTCCAGGACGGCGCCCTCTTCGGCTCCATGAACCTGTTCGACAACATCGCCTTCCCCTTGCGCGAGCACACCCGCAAGAAGGAGTCGGAGATCCGCCGCATCGTCATGGAGCGGATGGACATGGTCGGCCTGGTCGGCGCCGAGGGCAAGCTGCCCGGCGAGATCTCCGGCGGTATGCGCAAGCGCGCCGGGCTCGCCCGCGCACTCGTCCTGGACCCGCAGATCATCCTGTGCGACGAGCCCGACTCCGGCCTCGACCCGGTGCGCACCTCGTACATCTCGCAGCTGCTCATCGACCTCAACGCGCAGATCGACGCGACGATGCTGATCGTCACCCACAACCTCGACATCGCCGCGACCGTGCCGGACAACATGGGCATGCTCTTCCGCCGCGAACTCGTCGCGTTCGGGCCCCGCGAACTGCTGCTGACCAGCGACACGCCGGTCGTACGGCAGTTCCTCAGCGGCCGCCGGGAGGGCCCCATCGGCATGGCGGAGGAGAAGGACGAGGCGACCCTCGCGCTGGAGCAGTCCGGCGGCGGCGCGCTGCCGCCCGCGCCGGGCGCGCTCGCACCGCAGCTGGAGCCGAGCCCCGGGCTGCCGCCGCGGCAGGCCGTGCAGCGGCGCCGGGCGCGGGTGCTGGCGATGTGGGACCAGCTGCCGGCCGCGGCCCGCGCCGCCGTGCAGGCGGGCCTGGCACCGGTGCAGGGGGAGCCGGCATGAGCGCACCGGTGCGGCTGCGCGAGCCGGCCGAGCGCCGGCCCTTCCCCGGCACGGGGGCGCTGCGGCAGACCGGCCAGCTCATGACGCTGGCCGCCACCACGGTCCGGGACACCTTCCGGCGGCCCTTCCAGGTCCGTGAGCTGATCGAGCAGTTCTGGTTCGTGGCGAGCGTGACGATCCTGCCCGCCGCGCTGGTGTCGATCCCGTTCGGCGCCGTCATCGCGCTCCAGGTGGGCTCGCTCACCCAGCAGCTCGGCGCGCAGTCCTTCACCGGCGGCGCGAGTGTCCTCGCGGTGATCCAGCAGGCCAGCCCGCTCATCGTGGCGCTGCTCATCGCGGGCGCGGGCGGCAGCGCGATCTGCGCGGACCTCGGCTCACGCAAGATCCGCGAGGAGCTGGACGCCATGGAGGTCATGGGCGTCTCGCCGGTGCAGCGGCTGATCGTGCCGCGGGTGCTCGCCACGATGCTCGTCGCGGTGCTGCTCAACGGCCTGGTGTCGGTGGTCGGCACGGCCGGCGGCTACTTCTTCAACGTCGTCGTCCAGCACGGCACCCCGGGCGCGTACCTGTCGAGCTTCTCCTCGCTCGCCCAGCTGCCCGACCTCTACATCAGCGAGATCAAGGCGCTGGTCTTCGGCTTCATCGCCGGCATCGTCGCCGCCTACCGGGGCCTGCACCCCCGGGGCGGGCCCAAGGGTGTCGGCGACGCCGTCAACCAGTCGGTGGTCATCACCTTCCTGCTGCTGTTCGTCGTCAACGTGGTGCTGACGGCGATCTACCTCCAGCTCGTGCCGCAGAAGGGGGCCTGAGCCGATGGCACTCCTGGACCGCTCCCTGCGCTGGCTGGACGAGACCGGCGACCACTTCGTCTTCCACGTCCGCGCGGTGCTGTGGATCCCGCGCACCCTGCGCCGCTACCTCAAGGAGGTGCAGCGGCTGCTCGCCGAGGTCGCCTTCGGCAGCGGCGGGCTCGGTGTCATCGGCGGCACCGTGGGCGTGATGATCGGCATGACGCTGGCCACCGGCACCGTCGTCGGCCTCCAGGGCTACGCGGCGATGAACCAGCTCGGCACCGCCGCCTTCACCGGCTTCATCTCCGCCTACTTCAACACCCGGGAGATCGCCCCGCTCGTCGCCGGACTCGCGCTGTCCGCGACCGTGGGCGCCGGCTTCACCGCCCAGCTCGGCGCGATGCGGATCAACGAGGAGGTCGACGCCCTGGAGGGCATGGGCATCCGCTCCATGCCGTACCTGGTGAGCACCCGCATCATCGCCGGCGTCGTCGCGATCGTGCCGCTGTACGGTGTCGGGCTGCTCAGCTCCTACGCGGCCTCCCGCGCGGTGACCGTCTTCTTCAACGGCCAGTCGCCGGGCACCTACGACCACTACTTCGGCATCTTCCTGTCGCCCACCGACGTGCTGCTGTCGACCCTGAAGGTGCTCATCTTCAGCGTCATCGTGATCCTCGCGCACTGCTACTACGGCTACACCGCCACGGGCGGGCCCGCCGGGGTCGGCATCGCGGTCGGCCGGTCGGTGCGCAACGCCATCGTCATCATCGCGGTGACCGACTTCTTCCTGTCGCTGGCGCTGTGGGGCGCCACCACCACGGTGCGGGTGGCCGGATGACCGCCACCGAGACCCGTTCCCCCGCCCCCGTGCCCCCGCCGCCCGCGGCGGCCCGCCGCCGGAGCGGACCCGGCAGGGCCGGGCGCCGCACCGCCGGGATCGTCTTCCTGCTCGTGCCCGCGCTGCTGGCGTGGCTGGCCGTCGCCGTCTACGACAAGGACTTCAGCGACGACGCGACCGTCACCGTCATGACCGGCAGCGTCGGCAACGAGATGCACCCCGGCGCCGACGTCAAGGTCCGCGGTGTCGTCGTCGGCCGTGTCAGCTCCATCCACGCCGACGGCCGGGGCGCCCGGCTCACCCTCGCCATCGACCGCGACCAGCTGCGCCGCATCCCCGCCGGGGTCACCGCCCAGATGCTGCCCACCACCCTCTTCGGCGCCCGCTACGTCGCGCTCGTTCCGCCCGAGGACGCCGGCGCCGGAGGGCCCACCCTCCAGCCGAGCAGCACCATCGCGCAGGACCGCTCGAAGGACGCCGTCGAGCTCCAGCAGGTGCTGGACAACGTCCTGCCGCTGCTCACCGCGGTGCAGCCGCAGAAGCTCGCCGCGACCCTGAACGCCGTGGCCACCGCCCTGGACGGCCGCGGCGCCCAGCTCGGCAGCACCCTCGTCCAGCTCGACGGCTACCTGCGCCGGCTCAACCCCGAACTGCCCGCGCTCACCGACGACATCAAGCAGCTCGTCACCGTCAGCCACGTCTACGACGACGCGGCCCCGGACCTCGTGCAGGCACTCACCGACTTCACGCGCACCAGCAGCACCATCGCGGCCGAGCGCGCCAACCTCGACACCCTGTACGGCACCACCACCGGCACCGCCCAGGACGTCACGACCTACCTCCAGCAGAACAGCCCCAACATCATCCGGCTCGCGGCCGACAGCCGCGGCACCCTGAACCTGCTGGCGAAGTACTCCCCGTCCTTCCCGTGCACCTTCCGCACCCTCGCCGACTTCGTTCCCGTCATGGACAAGGCGCTCGGCAAGGGCACCAAGGAGCCCGGCCTGCACGTGAACCTCACGACCGTGGCCTCCCGCGGCAAGTACCTGCCGGGCAGGGACACCCCGGTCTACGGCAAGAGCGGCGGCCCGGAGTGCTACGCCGTCCCGTACACCGGCGGCAGGGGGACCACCCCGCTGGCCAACTCCCCGCAGGAGAACGAGCTGATCAACGAACTGCTCGCGCCGGGCACGCAGACCGCCCCGGGCGCGCTTCCGGACTGGAGCAGCCTGCTGACCGGGCCGGTGTTCCGCGGAGCGGAGGTGACCGTCCGGTGAAGCGCCGCAGCCTGACCGGGCCGATCGTCAAGTCGCTGATCTTCATCCTGGTCACCTCGCTGGCCACCGCCGTCCTCGCGATCAGCATCGCGGGCGCGGGCGTCGGCGACACGTACGGCTACAACGCCCTGTTCACCGACACCACCGGGCTGACGTCCGGCGACAGCGTGCGGATCGCGGGCGTCAAGGTCGGGACCGTCGACTCGGTGTCGGTCTACCGGCACAACCTCGCCAAGGTGCACTTCTCGGTGCAGCGCGAGCGGACGCTGCCCAGGTCCGCGACGCTGACGATCAAGTACCTCAACCTCGTCGGCCAGCGCTACGTCGACCTCGCCCAGGGCACCGGCCCGGTCGGCGAGACGCTGGAGCCGGGCGGGACCGTGCAGCTGGACCACACCACCCCGGCGCTCGACCTCACCCAGCTCTTCGCCGGCTTCCAGCCGCTGTTCGAGGGACTGTCGCCGCCCGAGGTCAACCAGCTCTCCGGCGAGATCGTCCAGGTCCTCCAGGGCGAGGGCGGCACCGTCGACTCGCTCATCGGCTCCATCGGCTCGCTGACGACCACGCTGGCCGCCAAGGACCAGGTGATCGGCCAGGTCATCGACAACCTCAACACCGTGCTGACCACCGTCAACACCCGCGAGGCCGGTTTCAACGACCTCGTCGACACCCTCCAGCAGCTCGTCACCGGCTTCTCCGGCGACCGCGAACCGATCGGCCAGTCCATCACCGCGATCTCGCAGCTCACCACCAGCACCGCCGGGCTGCTCACACAGGGCCGCGCGCCGCTCAAGGAGTCCATCGGCCAGCTCGGCCGGCTGTCGTCCACCCTCGGTGACGCCACCCCGCAGATCCAGACCTTCCTGACCAACGCCCCGAAGAAGTTCCAGGCCCTCGGCCGCGCCGCCTCGTACGGCTCCTGGCTCAACCTCTACCTGTGCCAGGCCACGCTGCACGGCGCGACCACCACGGACGGCAGCACCCCGCCGACCGGGATAGCGATCAGCGAAGCGAGGTGCCGGTCATGAACCGCCCGCGACTCAGGCTCCGCCGGGCCCGCGCCGACCGCGGCCGGCCGCTCTTCACGCCGCTGCGCGACCGCAACCCGGCCGCCGTGGGGGCGGTCGGCCTGCTCGTGCTCGCGCTCGTCGGGCTGCTGGCCTACAACGCCGACGCGCTGCCCTACCTCGGCGGCGGCACCAGCTACTCCGCCGACTTCAGCGAGGCCGCCGGGCTGCGCCCGGGCAACGAGGTACGCGTCGCGGGCGTCAAGGTCGGCAAGGTCACCGGGGTCTCGCTGGACGGATCCACCGCCTACACGGTCAAGGTCACCTTCAAGGTCCGGCACACCTGGATCGGCGACGCCAGCACCGCCGCCATCGGCATCAAGACGCTGCTGGGCGAGAAGTACCTCGCCGTCGACCCGCTCGGCAGCCGGAAGCAGGATCCGCACCAGCGCATCCCGAGGAGCCGCACCACCTCCCCGTACGACGTCACGCAGGCCTTCGACGGGCTCGGCAGGACGCTCGGGGCCATCGACACCCAGCAGCTCGCGACCAGCTTCCAGACGATCTCCGACACCTTCAAGGACACCCCCGGCTCCGTGCACAGCGCCGCCACCGGCCTGTCCGCGCTGTCGCAGACGATCTCCAGCCGGGACGCCCAGCTCGCCCAGCTGCTCACCGGCAGCAAGCAGCTCACCCGGACGCTCTCCGACCAGAACGGGCACTTCCAGTCCCTCATCTCGGACGGCAACCTGCTGCTCGGCGAGATCGAGAAGCGGCGCGGCGCCATCCACGACCTGCTCACCGGCACCCAGGACCTGAGCACCCAGCTCAGCGGTCTGGTCGCCGACAACAACAAGCAGCTCGGCCCCACCCTCGACGCGCTGGACCGGGTCACGGGCGTGCTGCTCACCAACCAGACCAGCCTCGACCAGGCCCTCGCGCTGGCCGGTCCCTACTACCGGCTCATCGGCAACACCCTCGGCAACGGGCGCTGGTTCGACAACTACCTGTGCGGGCTGCTGCCCGACAGCTACCTGCCGGCCGGCACACAGCCGCCCGCGGGCGGCTGCATCCCGCCCAAGGCGACGGGAGGAGCGAAATGAGGATCCCGCGCCCGCGGCTGCCGCTGCCGGAGGGGAGGCGCCTGCGGCTGCCCCGGCGGGTGATCGCGACCGTGCTCGTCCTCGCGGTCGTCGCCGCGGGGGCCGTGACGGCGGGCTTCGTCGCCTTCGGCGGCCCGGACGGCAAGCACGTCACCGCCTGGTTCGACCGGACGGTGGGCGTCTACAAGGGCTCCGACCTCCGCATCCTCGGGGTCAAGGTCGGCACGGTGGAGGCGGTGCGGCCCCAGGGCAAGCAGGTCGCGGTCGACCTGCGGCTCGACAGCGGCGTCAGGGTGCCCGCGGACGCCGGGGCCGTCATCGTCGCGCCCAGCGTCGTCGCCGACCGCTACGTGCAGCTCACACCCGCGTACACCGGCGGCCCGCAGCTCCGCGACCACGCCGTCATCACCTCCGCGCACACCGCGACGCCCGTCGAGATCGACCAGCTCTACACCAGCGTCACGCAGCTCAG
The DNA here is from genome assembly GCF_044333485.1 of Streptomyces sp. NPDC020983. Lineage (NCBI taxonomy): Bacteria > Bacillati > Actinomycetota > Actinomycetes > Kitasatosporales > Streptomycetaceae > Streptomyces > Streptomyces sp. NPDC020983. The sequence goes on from NZ_JBIRRA010000010.1 coordinate 113,368, forward strand.
CGACGCCCTCGGGCCGGACGGCGCCAACACCACCGGCGCGCTGTCCGAGCTGCTCACCGTGGGCGCCGACAACCTCGACGGCAACGGCAAGGCGATCGGCGACAGCATCACCCAGCTGGGGCAGGCGTCCAAGACGCTGAACAGCCACAGCGACGACCTGTTCTCGACGCTGGCCTACCTCCAGTCCTTCACCACGATGCTGAAGGACAACGACGGCAAGGTGAAGGCCGCCGCCGACCAGCTCTCCACCGTCACCGGCTTCCTGGCCGCCGACAAGCAGGACCTCGGCGCCGCGCTCCAGCAACTGGCCACCGCCCTGGGGCAGGTGAAGAGCTTCATCGACACCAACCGCGGCCGCCTGAAGACCAGCATCGACCAGCTCCAGCCGCTCACCCAGACCCTGGTGAACCAGCGGGCCTCGCTGGCCGAACTCCTCGACACCGCACCGCTCGCGGCCGACAACCTGCTGGCCGCGTACAACCCGGCCACCCGCACCATCGACGGCCGCACCGACATCAACGAGCTGAGCCTGGCCGGGGCCACCCCCGCGAAGACCGGCTCCACGGCCCCGGCCGCGGCCGGCCTCCCCCTGCCCTTCCCCGCGACGGGCACGACCACCACCGAGGGGGCCGCGCGATGAGCCGCCGCCGTACGACGCGCGGCGCCGCGGCCGCGCTGCTGGGGCTGGCCCTGACCGGCTGCTCGGTCGGCGGGGTGCAGAGCCTGCCCCTGCCCGGCGGGGCCGACCTCGGCAGCCACCCCTACACCGTCAGGGCCCGGTTCGCGGACGTCCTCGACCTGGTGCCGCAGGCGTCGGTACGGGTCAACGACGTCGCCGTGGGCCGCGTCACCTCCGTCGAGGTCGCCCCGGACGGCTGGTCGGCACTGGTGACGATGAAGGTCAACGGCAAGGTCCAGCTCCCCGCCAACGCCTACGCGCACCTGGAGCAGTCCAGCCTGCTCGGCGAGAAGTACGTCCAGCTCTCCGCGCCGCCCGCGAACGAGGCCGCCACCGGCACGCTGCGCGGCGGCCCGGTCATCCCCGTCGCGCACACCAACCGCAACCCCGAGGTCGAGGAGGTCTTCGGCGCCCTGTCGCTGGTGCTCAACGGCGGTGGCGTGCAGCAGCTCAGGACCATCAACACCGAGCTGAACAAGGCCCTGACCGGCAACGAGCCGCAGGTGCGCGACATGCTCACCCAGGTCGACACGCTGGTGGGCGACCTCGACGCGCACAAGGCCGACATCACCTCCGCCCTCGACGGGGTCAACCAGCTCTCCGCCACCCTGGCCGCCCGCGACACCAAGATCGGCACCGTGCTGGACGGGCTCAGCCCCGGGCTGAAGGTGCTGGACGAGCAGCGCGGCTCGCTCGTGACCATGCTCCAGGCCCTCGACACCCTCTCCGGTGTCGCCGTCGACACCGTCAACCGCAGCAAGGACGACATGGTCGCCGACCTCAAGGCCCTCGCGCCCACCCTGCGGCGGCTCGCCGACTCCGGCCGGGACCTGCCCGACTCCCTCCAGGTGATGCTGACCTACCCCTTCACCGACGAGGTGCTCAACGGCGTCAAGGGCGACTACCTCAACGTCTACCTCGACCTCACCGCCGCCCCCGGCACCTCGCTCATCCCGATCCTGGAGGAGAAGGACAACTCCTACCCCCCGACGTACCCGCCGACCGCCGAACCGGCTGCGGGCAGCAGAGCCGCCAGGCCGAAGCCGCAACTGCCGCTGCCGCTGCCGTCGGTCACCACCACGACGAGGGGGCGCTGATGCTCACCAGGGCCACCGTCGCCAAGAACATCGCCTTCCTGCTCGTCGCCGTCCTCGTGCTCGGCTACCTCGGCGTCAACTACGCCGATCTCGGGCGCTACGTCGGGATGCGCGGCTACTACACCGTGACCGTCGAACTCCCCGCCACCGGCGGGCTGTTCGAACACTCCGACGTCACCTACCGCGGTGTGTCGGTGGGCCGGGTCGGGCCCATCTCGCTCACCTCGGACGGGGTGGAGGCCAAGCTGCGGATCAAACGGAGCGCGCCGCACATCCCGCAGCAGCTCAAGGCCGTCGTCGCGAGCCTGTCCGCGGTCGGCGAGCAGTACATCGACCTCCAGCCCAGCACCGACAACGGGCCCTACCTGCACGACGGTTCGCGTATCGACCAGGCCCGCGCCGAGATCCCGGCGCCCGTCACCAACCTGCTCACCAGCGTCAACGACCTCGCCGCGTCGGTGCCGCTGGCCTCGCTGCGCACCGTCGTCGACGAATTCGGGCTCGTGTTCAACGGGCAGGCCGACAACCTCCAGTCGCTGCTGGACACCAGCGGGCAGTTCATCGACGCCGCCGACACCAATCTGCCCACCGACACGCAGCTCGTCCTGGACGGGCAGACCGTGCTGAGGACCCAGGCCGACGAGGGCGACGCCATCCGCTCCTTCGCGGACAGCGCCCATCAGCTCGCCGCCCAGCTCAACACCTCCGACGCCGACCTGCGCCGCCTCATCACCGCCGCGCCCGACGCCGCCACACAGGTCAGCGCGCTGCTGCGGGACGTCGGACCGCAGCTCAGCGTCGTACTCGCCAACCTGCTCACCACCTCCGACATCGCCGTCACCCGGCAGAGCGGTATCGAGGAGTACCTCGTGACCGTGCCCGCGGTGGTCGCCGCCGGGTCGACGGCCGTGGACGCGAGCGGGATGCACTTCGGGCAGGCCGTCACCTTCTTCTCGCCGCTGCCCTGCACCTCCGGCTACGGCGGCACGGCCTACCGCCCCGGGCTGGACACGAGCAGCCCGAAGACCGCCTTCAACACCGCCGCCCGCTGCACCGCGCCCGCCTCCAGCGGCATCGACGTCCGCGGCTCCGCGCACGCGCCGGGGAACGGCGCCGTCCCGGAGCCCGCCGAGCCCGGTTCGGTGCTGCCGACGGGCACGACGCCGGGCCCGGCGACGAGCGGCACGGGCACGCCCGCCGCGACGGCGGCCGGTCCGCCGCTGCCCGGGGCGCTGGGACTGCCCGCGCTGCCCGCGGGCGGGCCGACCACGATGGCCGGACTGCTGGGGGTGACGGGATGACGGAGCGGGAGAAGGAGCCGGAGCCGGCGGAGGAGCCGGACGCCGGGGCTCCGGCGCGGAAGGACGAAGCCGGCCCGTACGTGCTCGTGCTGCCGTCGCCGCGCGGGCTCCTGCGGGCGCTGCGCCGGCGCCCGCGGACCGCCGCCTGGGCGGCGGTCGCGGCCGTGGTGTGCGCCCTGGGGGCCTGGTCCTACGCGGACACCAGCGGCGACGACGCCCTGAGCTACGGCAAGGCGCGGGACGCCGCACTCGCGGACGGCAGGGGCGACATCGCGCGGCTCAACACCGTGGACGCCGCGCACGCCGCCGGCGACCTCACGCGCTGGCTCGCGGTGACCACCGGACCGCTGCACGACCGGCTGAGCAGCACGCACGCCGCCGACACCGCGACCGTCCAGCGGTCCGGCACCTCCACACGGGGCGAGGTCACCGACGCCGCGCTCACCGAGCTGGACACCCGGGCCGGGACGGCGAAGCTCATCGCGACCGTCGAGGTACGGGTCACCCCGGCGTCGGGCGCGGCCACCACCGACCGCAAGCGTTTCGAGGCGGGGCTGGCGCGCACCGGGGACGGCTGGAAGCTCACCGCGCTCACCGCGGTACCGGTCGGGGCGAGTTGAGAGCGGAGGACGAGTCAAGGTGACGACGACCGAGCAGAGGGCCGCGCAGGACGCGGCACCGGATCCCGCTGAGCCGGATCCCGCGGCACCGGATCCCGCGGAGCCCGAGGACGGGTCCGCGCCGGACGCCGGCCCGGGCGAGGAGCAGGACGCGGACGCCCCCCGCCGGCGCGTCCGGCTGCGGCTGCCCGGGGTGCTGCGGCGCGATCCCCGGCGGGCCGCCGCCGTGACCGCGATCGCCGCCCTGCTGCTCACCGGCGGCGGGCTGGGCTACGCCGCCCAGCAGATGAAGTCCCCGGCGGCCGCCCGCAACCACGCCCTCACCGACACCGGGGCCACCAGCAGGCTCACCGGCGAGATCAGCAGCGCCCTCGGCCGCATCTTCGCGTACACACCCGGGGACACGCGCTCCACGGAGCAGGCCGCGCGCGACAGCCTGGAGGGCGCGGCCGCCGGGCAGTACCGCACGCTCTTCGCGCAGATCCGCGACCAGGTCACCAGCCAGCAGCTGACGCTCAGCACGCGGGTGGTGCGCGCCGCGGTCGTGTCCCTCACCGGCGACCGCGCCCGGCTGCTGGTCTTCCTCGACCAGACCGCCCAGCGCGCGGGCGCCGCGCCCACCACCGCGGCGGCCCAACTGTCGGTGTCCGCACACCTGGTGGGCGGCCACTGGAAGATCGACCAGCTCACGGCCCGGTAGGAGAAGCCCCGATGGCACGTACGCCGCAGTCCTCCCGTACCGCGTCCGGCAGCCCGGACGCGCCGGACCGCCCGGAGGGCGGGGCCGCCACCGGCCGCCGCCCGCTGCTCGCGGTCGCGCTCGCCCTCGCGGTGGCCGCGGCCGTGGCCGCCGCGATCACCGGCTGGTCCTGGTACGGCGCCGCCCACGACGACGACGCCTCCTTCGCGCGCACCCGGGACACCGTCCTGGCCGCCGCCGAGCAGGCGGTGCAGAACCTCAACACCCTGGACCACAGCGATCTGGACCACGGCCTGGACATCTGGGAGTCCTCCACCACCGGCGACCTGCACACCCAGCTCACGCAGGGGCGTGCCGCCTTCGCCAAGCAGGTGCAGCAGGCGCGGACGACGACGACCGCGAAGGTGCTCTCCGGCGCCGTCACCGAGCTGGACACCCGGACGGGCAGGGCGAGCGTGATGGTCGCGCTGCGGATCACCGTCCAGGCGCCCGAGCAGCAGCCCGCGGTCAAGGAGTCGCGGATGCTCGGCCAGCTGACGCGTACGGCGGCGGGCTGGAAGCTCAGCGCGCTCGGCCAGGCGCCGACCGGCGAGAGCGACTCCGGCGCGGACACCGGCACCGGCACCGTTCCGTCCGGCCCGGCCCCCACGGCGACCACCCCGAAGCCCACCGCGAGCCACTGACGGCCGCACGCGAGAGGACCGGCGCACCATGTCGACCACCCGTCATCTGATCAACCGGCAGCGCAGGCTGGCAGCGGTGTCCGCGGCGGCGGAGGAGCGCGCGGCGGAGCGCGAGCCGGAGCCCGCCGGAGCCGTCCGCCCCCGGCAGGGGGCCCGCACCCGTACCCGTACGGCCGTACGCCCCGGCGCCGGTCCCGGGGAGCCGCAGTCCGCGGCGAAGAGCCCGCCGGGGACCGCGGCCGGGGCCCCGGGGAAGGCGGTGCCCCGCCGCCGGCTCCCCGTCGCGCTCGCGCTGCTCGCCGCCGCGACCGTGCTGCTCGGCGGTTTCGCCGCCCTCGCCGCGAGCCGGGCCTCCGGGCTGCACGACTCGGTGGCCGCGCACAACACGGCGCTCACCGACACCGCGCGCACCAGCGAGGTCAAGGGCCAGGTCGCGGAGGCCGTCAACGCCGTCTTCTCCTACGACTACGCCGACCCGGCCCGTACCGACGACGCCGCGAAACGGCTGCTCACGGGGAAGGCCGTCCAGCAGTACGCCACCATGCTCGCGCAGGTGCGCGCGCAGGCGCCGACCCGGAAACTCGTGCTGACCACCACCGTCACCGACACGGGCGTCGACACGATCGACGGAAACCGCGCCCATGTGCTCGTCTACGCCGACCAGCGCAACACCAGCACCGCGAAGGCGGGCGCGGGCAGCACGTACGCCCCGGCCATGTTCGCGGTGGACGCCGTGCGCACCGGCGGCACCTGGAGGATCGCCGCGATCGACACCTTCGGATAGACCGGGGGGAGTACGGACGCACGCCCTCGCAACCGGCACTATGGACAGTGAGCCATGGCGGCAACGCACCCGAAACGGTGTGATGCAATGCTCGTGATCCCCCGCCCGGACCAGGCGGGGGTGCGGTGCCTGACCGGCGAGGATGGATGGATATGGATAAGCAGCAGGAGTTCGTGCTCCGGACCCTGGAGGAGCGGGACATCCGCTTCGTGCGGCTGTGGTTCACCGACGTGCTGGGCTATCTGAAGTCGGTCGCCGTCGCCCCCGCCGAACTCGAACAGGCCTTCGACGAGGGGATCGGCTTCGACGGCTCCGCGATCGAGGGCTTCGCCCGGGTCTACGAGTCGGACATGATCGCCAAGCCCGACCCGGGCACCTTCCAGATCCTGCCCTGGCGCTCCGACGGCCCCGGTACCGCCCGGATGTTCTGCGACATTTTGATGCCGGACGGCTCCCCGTCCTACGCCGACCCGCGCTACGTGCTCAAGCGGGCCCTCGCCAAGACCTCCGACCTCGGCTTCACCTTCTACACGCACCCCGAGATCGAGTTCTACCTGCTCAAGGACAAGCCGCTGGACGGCAGCAGCCCGACCCCCGCCGACAACTCCGGCTACTTCGACCACACGCCGCAGGCGGTCGGCATGGACTTCCGCCGCCAGGCCATCACGATGCTCGAGTCCATGGGCATCTCGGTGGAGTTCTCGCACCACGAGGGTGCGCCCGGCCAGCAGGAGATCGACCTGCGCTACGCCGACGCGCTGTCCACCGCCGACAACGTGATGACCTTCCGGCTGGTGATGAAGCAGGTCGCCCTGGAGCAGGGCGTGCACGCCACCTTCATGCCCAAGCCCTTCTCGGAGCACCCCGGTTCGGGCATGCACACCCACCTGTCGCTCTTCGAGGGCGACCGCAACGCCTTCTACGAGTCGGGCGCGGAGTACCAGATCTCCAAGGTGGGCCGCTCGTTCATCGCGGGCCTGCTGCGGCACGCGGGCGAGATCTCCGCGGTCACCAACCAGTGGGTCAACTCCTACAAGCGCATCTGGGGCGGCTCGCAGCGCATCGCCGGCGCGGGCGGCGAGGCCCCGTCGTACATCTGCTGGGGCCACAACAACCGCTCGGCGCTCATCCGGGTGCCGATGTACAAGCCCGGCAAGACCGGCTCCACCCGCGTCGAGGTCCGCTCCCTCGACTCCGGCGCCAACCCCTACCTCGCCTACGCCGTCCTGCTCGCGGCAGGCATGAAGGGCATCCAGGAGGGCTACGAGCTCCCGGCCGGCGCCGACGACGACGTGTGGGCCCTCAGCGACGCCGAGCGCCGCGCCCTCGGCATCGAGCCCCTCCCGCAGAACCTCGGTGAGGCCATCGACCTGATGCAGCACAGCGAGCTGGTCGCCGAGACCCTCGGCGAGCACGTCTTCGAGTTCTTCCTGCGCAACAAGAAGCAGGAGTGGGAGGAGTACCGCTCCCAGGTCACCGCCTTCGAGCTGATGAAGAACCTGCCCAACCTGTGAGTGCTCCGCGGCCGGTCCCGGCACGGGGAGTGCCGGGGCCGGCCGCCGGGGCGGCGGCGTGCGGAGCGGGGGAGAGGCGGGGGCATGGCGGTGGAGGGGTTCGAGCGGCTCATCGAGCCGTTCCGCGGGGAGCTGGTGGCCTACTGCTACCGCATGGTGGGCTCCGCGCACGATGCCGAGGACCTGGTGCAGGAGACGTACCTGCGGGCGTGGCGGGCGCGGGAGCGGTACGACGCGGCGCGCAGTTCGCCGCGGACGTGGCTCTACCGGATCGCGACGAACGCCTGCCTGACGGCTCTGGAGGCGCGCGGGCGGCGGCCGTTGCCGTCGGGGCTGGTGGCCGAGGCGGATCCGCTCGGGCCGCTCGTGCGCGGGGAGAACACCTGGCTCCAGCCGCTGCCGGACGCGATGCTGGGGCCCGGCGGCGCGGGTGACCCGACCGGTGCGGTGCTGGGCCGCAGCAGCCTGCGGCTGGCCTTCGCCGCCGCCTTGCAGCACCTGTCGGCGCGGCAGCGCGGGGCGCTGATCCTGCGGGACGTGCTGGACTTCTCCGCGGCCGAGACGGCGGAGGCGCTCGGCACCACCGTCGTGTCGGTGAACAGCTCGCTGCAGCGGGCGCGGGCCCGGATGAAGGAGGCCGGGATCCGGCAGGACGGCCTGGGCGAGCCGTCCGCCGCCGAGCAGCGGGCGTGGGTCGACCGCTACGCGGCGGCGTTCGAGCGCGCGGACGTGGAGGGCCTGAAGCGGCTGCTCACCGAGGACGTCGTCATGGAGATGCCGCCGATGCTCAACTGGTTCACCGGGCGCGGCAACTACGGCCTGTTCATGGAGTGGGTCTTCGGGAAGGCGGGCACCGGCTGGCGGCTGGAGCCGGTCGGCGCCAACGGCCAGCCCGCCTTCGCCGCCTACCGCCGCGACGGTGACGTGTTCGAGCTGCACACGCTCCAGGTCTTCACCGTGACCGCCGCGGGTATCAGCCGCAACTCGGTGTTCCAGGAGGCGGAGGTCTTCGCGTCCTTCGGGCTGCCGGCCCGGCTGGGCGCCGGCGACGTCTTCGCGGCGGATTTTCCCCGGGCGCGATGAGTTCCGGCTCCGCCGCCGGTATGTACTGCCGAGCCCGCCGGAAACACCCGGCGGCCGCCAGTCGAAGGAGTGCCGGATGTCAGACAACCGTGCGGAGGACGTGGCCGCGATCCAGGCCGTCCTGGCCGAGTCGTACAAGGCGTGGGAGGACGGGGACGCCGACGCGATGGTGGCCGCCTACACCGCGGACGCGACCGCCGTCCTGCCCGGCTCGCTGCGGGACGGCCGGGACGTCATCCGCGACAGCATGGCCGCGGCCTTCCAGGGGCCGCTGAAGGGCACTGCGACCGTCAACAGGCAGCTCGGCCTGCGTTTCGCGGGCAGGGACGCCGCGATCGTCGTCAGCGAGTCGGGGATCCTCTTCCCCGGCGACTCCGAGGTCCCGGAGGCGGCGAGGGTCCACGCGACCTGGGTCCTGGAGAAGCGGGACGGACGGTGGCTGATCGCCGCCTACCACAACAGCCCGGTGCAGGCGCCCGCGCACTGAGCCCCCGCCCGTGACGCCCGCCCCGCCGCCGGTGACCCCGGCCGCGGGGCGGGCGTCACGCGGTACGCCGGCGGTGTCCGGATTCCGTCACGGACCGCGCGGAACGGGAGCTTCCCTCCCACACCGGACCTACGCTGACGGAATGACCATGGGGGATGAACTGCTGCTGCTGGCGATCACGCCGCGCAGGCTGCGCGCAGGGATGCGCATCAGGTCGCCGCAGCGGCTGCGACTGGCGTTACGGGCCGCGGAACTCGCGGAACTGGCGCTCGCCGGGCGGGTCGAGGTGGGGGAGCGGCGGATCGCCGTACGGGACAGCACACCGGTCGACGTGCCCCGGCTCAGCGGCGTCCTGCGCGTGCTCGCCGGGACCGAACCGCCGCCGACGCTGGAGGAGTGGCTGCGCGCCGCCCCGCGCTCGCTCCTGGCCGAGTACGTCTCCCGGCTCCAGGACCGCAAGGTGATACGCGTCCGGCGGTGGCGGGGCCGGGACGGGCGCACCCGCAACGACGTACTCGCCGCCGACCTGCCCCGCCGCCGCGAGCGGGTGGCCCGGCTGGCCGCGGCGGTCCGTGCGCTGGACGGCTCCGCGGACGGCGACCCGGGCCTCGCGTACGACCTCGCGCTGGCCGTGCTCGTCCGCAGCGCGCGCCTCACCGCCGCCGTCCACCCGGGCCCGCGCGGCTGGGCGGCCCGCCGGCGGCTGGCCGCGCTCACCGCCTCCGGCGGGGACTGCGCGGTGCTGGGCGGCGCGGTGGCCGCCGCGTACGCCGCGGAGGCGGCCGCCGCGCGGATCGGCGAATACCCCGACCGGGGTGTCCACGGCGGCGGTTCGGACGCTTCGCTGGGCGGCTACGACGGGCAGACGCCGGGCGGCACCTGGTGACCGGCCCCGTCAGGCGGTCGCGTCCCCGGCGCTGAGCGCGGGCTCGGACGCCTCCGCCGGGGCGGCGTCCCCGGGGGAGGCCGCCGGCCGGCGGGAGGGGATGAAGGACGCGAGCAGGAGGGCCAGCAGCGCGGTGCCCGCCCCGATCGCCATGACCGTGCGGAAGCCGTTCTGCGACGGGACGTGCAGCGGGCCGTACGCGACGGTCATCTGGGCCAGCACCACGCCGGCGACCGCGCTGGACACCGACGTGCCCACGGCCCGCATCAGGGAGTTGAGGCTGTTCGCCGCGGCCGTGTCGGACACCGGCACCGCGCCCATCACCAGCGCCGGCATCGCGCCGTAGCCGAGTCCCACGCCCGCGCCGATGATGCAGGACACCAGCACGAGCTGCCAGACCGCGGACATCAGGAGGATGTTCACGACGTAGCCCGCGGCGACCGTGGCCGCGCCCAGCATCAGCGTCGTCTTCGGGCCGCGGGCCCGGGTGATCCGGGCGGAGAACGGCGCCACGGTCATCATGACCAGCCCCTGGGGGGCCAGCACGAGCCCGGTGACCAGCAGCGACTTGCCGAGCCCGTAGCCGGTGTCCTCCGGCAGCTGGAGCAGCTGCGGGAGCACGAGCGACATCGCGAACATCGAGAAGCCGTACGACACGGACGCCAGGTTGGTGAAGAGCACCTGCGGGCGCGCGGCGATGCGCAGGTCCACCAGGGCGTACGGCAGCCGCAGCTGGTAGGCGCCCCACACGAGCAGGACGACCACGCCGCCGGCGAACAGGCCCAGTGTCGTGCCGCTCGCCCAGCCCCACGCGGCGCCCTTCGACACGCCCAGCAGCAGGCACACCAGCGCCGCGGACAGTCCGAGCGCCCCGGGCACGTCGAAGCGCCCGCCCGTCCGCACCCGGGACTCCGGCACCAGCGCGACGACGAGGGCGGTCGCCACCGCGCCCGCGGCGGCGGACACCCAGAAGAGCACGTGCCAGTCGAAGTGGTCGGCCACCAGTGCGGCCAGCGGCAGGCCGAGCGCGCCGCCGACGCCGAGGGACGCGCTCATGACGGCGGTCGCGGACGCGAGCTTCTCGGTCGGCAGTTCGTCGCGCATGATGCTGATGCCCAGCGGGATCACACCGGAGGACACGCCCTGGAGGGCCCGCCCCACGATCATCGGGCCCAGCGAGTCCGACAGCGCGCACACGACCGACCCGGCGGTCAGCAGCGCCAGGCTGAGCAGGAGCAGCCGCCGCTTGCCGTGCATGTCGCCGAGCCGGCCGAAGACGGGCGTGGCGACGGCGGAGGCGAGCAGCGTCGCGGTGACGGCCCAGGTGGCGTCGGAGGGCGAGGCGTGCAGGAGGTCCGGCAGTTCCGGGACGAGCGGGATGACCAGCGTCTGCATCAGGGAGACGACGATCCCGGCGAAGGCCAGCACGGCGACCACGGCGTCGGCGCGCCCGGAGGCGACCTTCCCGGGGGGTGCGGGGGTCTCGGACATGGACTCAGGCCTCCGGTCTGGACAGGCGGTTGCACGGGCGGATATTTTAAATAAAACGATTGAATTAAATGTAGAGAGGGGTGCGAGACCCGTCAAGCCACCGCAGGTCGGGCGGGGTACGCCGGCCCGCGCTCGGTAAGGTCGTAGCCATGCCAGCCAGGAGCGTCCGCGCGGAGAAGGTCGAGGCGACGCGGGAGGCGATCCTCGCGGCGGCCGAGCAGCTGTTCGCCGAGCACGGCGTCTACAACATCTCCAACCGGCAGATCAGCAACGCCGCCGGGCAGGGCAACACCGCCGCCGTCAACTACCACTTCGGCGGCAAGACCGACCTCGTACGGGCGATCTCCCGCCGCCACACCGAGCAGATCGAGCGCAACCGCGCCCGCCACGTCGCCCGCACCCAGGGCTCCACCGAACTGCGCGACTGGGTGGGCTGCATGGTCCGCCCGCTCACCGAGCACCTGGACGCCCTCGGCAGCCCCACCTGGTACGCCCGCTTCAGCGCCCAGGTGTCCGCCGACCCGGCCCTCTACGAGGCGGTCGTCCCGGAGATCTCCGCCTCCCCCACCCTGCGCGCCCTCCTGGACGGCCTCAACGCCTGCCTCCCCGGCCTGCCCGACGACGTCAAGGCGGACCGCGGCGTCATGGCCCGCCACCTCATCGTCCAGATGTGCGTGGAACGCGAACGCGCACTCGCCACCGGCGCCCCCCTCGCCCACCCCACCTGGTCCGGCCTGGCCGCCAGCCTGATCGACGCGCTGACCGGCCTCTGGCACGCCCCGGTCACCCGCTGAGCCGTCAGCGCCGGAGGCGTCGTCGCAGGTCAGACGCCCATCTGGCGCTATGTGGGGGCTTCCGTACGGGCGTGTGATTTTTTCACGCCGCGGGGAGGGGGGACTCACGCGGGACTGGTGACTGTGGGCCTGTCGCGGGCTTCGGGCCAGTCCGCATCCTGGTGGGGCCGGCCGGAGCGCCGGAAAGGGATGCCGGTGACGGCTGCTGACTGCGGGGTGATGGGTGTGTATCAGGCTCAGCGGGGACGGGGCACTCGGGAGAAGGGGAGCGACCAGGCCGCCGAGGGGGCGTACTGCTCCGGTTTCGACGCGCTGGGCGGGCACCGACCACGGCGGCTCCTGGCGGGGCTGCGGTCCTGCCGGGCGTGCGGGGACCGGGTCGGGGTGTCCTTACGCGCGCTGCCGCGGCTGTACGCGGCGTGCGAGCACGCGCTGGGGCCGGTGACGAGCGGCTTCCAGGAGCGGGTGAGCGGGACCAGGGGGCGCGGCATGCCGCTCAACGAGCGGGCGATGGAGGCCCGCAGCGACATGGTGGGCGTGCTGGCGTCCTGGGCCGACATGGTCGTGGGGGAGCGGCGGGCCTCCGCGCCGCGCGGGCGCACGGTACGGGACCTCGCGGGCTTCGTCGCCGGCCACCTGGACTGGCTGCTCGCGCACCCGGCCGCCGACGACTTCGTGAGCGAGATCGTGATGGTCGAGGAGGCCGCGCTGCGGGCGGTCCACGGCCGCGGCGCCTCCCGCGAGCTGGGGCGGTGCCCGGAGCCGGACTGCGGCAGCACGGTGCAGTCGGGTGTCCTGCCGGGCGGGGACTTCGCCGTGAGCTGCGGCTCCGGCCACGTGCTCACCCCGCAGCAGTGGATGCTGCTGGGCCACCGGGCGGCGTCATGACCGCGCCTCGCCGGGTGCCGCCGCGCGTCGTGCCGACCGAACTCGCGGCGCTGGCCCTCGGGGTGCCGCCCGCGACGATACGCAAGTGGGCCAGCCGCGGGAAGCTGACGCGCTACGGGCGGCCCGGGCGGGCGGAGTACGACCTCGACGAGCTGTTCGCCCTGGCCCAGGCGCGTACCGGTACCGGCCGGGGCGCGGGCCTCGCGGAGCCCGAGGGCTCCGCGGCGGAGTCCGCGTGAGCCGTACGCCCCCTCCGCCCCGGCACCGGGCCGCCGGCCGGGGCGGCCCGACCGCCGTGGCCGGCGGCCCGTCAGATGATCCAGCCGGTGTCGTGGGCGATGCGGATGGCGTCGATCCGGTTGCGCGCGTTGAGCTTGGTGACGCTGGTGGTGAGGTAGTTGCGCACGGTGCCGAGCGAGAGGCAGAGCATGTCGGAGATCTCGTGCGGCTCGGCACCCGTGGCGGCCAGCTGGAGCACGCTGAGTTCGCGGTCGGAGAGCGGACACTCCCCGGCGTCCCAGGCGGCCAGCGCCAGTTCGGGGTCGATGGTGCGCTGCCCGGTGGCGACGCGGCGCACGCTCTCGGCGAGCTGGGCCGGAGGGGAGTCCTTGAGCATGAAACCGGTGACGCGGGCGTTGAGCGCGCGGCGGAGCGTGCCGGGCCGGCCGAGGCTCGTGAGGATGAGGGTCCGGCAGGTGGGGAGCCGCTGCTGGAGCTGGGTGACGGCGGTGAGGCCGTCGAGCCCTGGCAGGTCGATGTCGATGACGGCGACGTCCGGGTTGTGGTGAAGGGCTGTCGGGAGGATCTCGTCGCCGCGGCCGATGTCGGCCACGATGGTCAGGTCGTCCTCGAGCTCGAGAAGGGCGACGAGTGCTCCGCGGACCATCTGCACGTCTTCGGCTAACAGAATTCTGAGCTGCCTCATTGCCGCCCCCATAGATCGACAGTGTCCGGTGTACAGCCGTGCGGTGGTCAGGTCGTCCCTCGTGCACGGCCGTTGTCGCTCTCAGGCGGAACGCCGCTGCCCGGCGGTGTTCCGCAGCACGGAGACGACGAGGTGGAAGCGGCCGTCCTCCGCGATTCTGGTCGTGACGGTGCCTCCCACGGAGGACACCCGGCGTTCGATGCTCTCCAGCCCCGTGCCGCGCCGCGCCGGCACGACGGTGGGCAGCCGCAGCCCGTCGTTGACCAGCTCCAGCCGAACCGTCCGCCCGTTGTCGACGGCCGAGATCTCACATGCGCGGACATCCCCGTGGCGCAGCATGTTGGTGACCCCTTCGCGCAGCGCGCTGGCCAGGACGGTGTCCTGGGCCTGGGGCAGCGGCCCGCACTCGTTGCAGACGGTCGTCTTGATGTCGGCCGCGGTGAGGAGCGCCTGGGCGGCGGCGGTCTCCTCCGCGAGCGACAGGTCGCGGTAGCCCTGCGCGATGGTGCGGACGTCGGTGATCGCCTGGCGCGTGATGTCCAGGACGGAGCCGATCTCGGTGAGCGCGCGGTCGGGATGGCGGGTGACGAGGCGGCCCGCGAGTTCGCACTTGAGGGCGATCGCGGAGAGGCTGTAGCCGAGCAGGTCGTGCAGGTCCGAGGCGATGCGCAGGCGCTCCTCGGTGACGGCCTTGCGGGCGGCCTCCCGCTGCGCGGCGTCGCCGTGGGCGCCCCCCTCCGGCGCGGCCAGCCGGGCCAGCCGGGCCAGGGCGTAGACGGCGATGCCGGTCAGGACGGTGGTGAGGGTGTGCACCGCGGTGGTCGGCCACGGGGTGCGGGCGTGGACGGCGGTGAGGAGCACCAGGGCGGCCGGCAGGGCGGACAGCGCCCAGGCGACCGGACCGGAGAAGAGCAGCAGACAGGATCCGGCCAGGAATCCGCTGTCGGGGTTCCAGGCGTGGCCGGAGACGAAGAGCGGAATCAGGACGCACAGGCACTGGGCGGTCAGCGAGAGGACCTTCCGGCACAGGCCCCAGCGGGCGGCGCGGGGCGAGGAGTGCAGCTGCTGGGTGCCGAAGACGCCCAGGGCGGAGAGGGCCGCGGCGGCCACCTCGGGGCCGGTGGGCTGGCCCGCGCACACGGTGACCAGGAAGATCAGCAGCCAGCAGGCGAGCACCGTCGACGTGATCGCGCGTACCTGGCAGGCCGTGGCGCCCGCCGGGGGTGAGCCGGGACCGGGTGACGGGCCGCCGTCAGGGTCTGCGGCGAAGAGCATCACAACCTCCGGGAGCGGTGGGTACAGGCGCGGATGCGGAACGGCTCGTGACCGGGTTTGTCGCTGTTCTTCCGGCAGGCCCGGCAGGCGTGCCGGGGGAGGGACGGGAGCCCCGGACCCGTCTCGGGCGGGGGCGGTGCTGACGGCGGGCGCGGGCGGGGCGTGGAACTGACGGCGGGTCGCCGGTGGGACGCGGTGCTGACGGCAGGTCGCCGGTGGGGCGTGGAACTGACGGCAGGTCGCCGGCGGGGCACGGAGACGGCGGTGCGGACGCGGGTGGCGCACGAGCGGGCAGTGCCGCGTCGCCCGTCCCCCCGCGGTGGCGCGGCGGGCCGGGCGCGGACGATCGGCTCGCCCGCTGTCGCGGCCTTCCGGGACGACGGTCTCTCGACGTTTTGATTGTCCGCAGTATGCGTGAGGCTCCCGTCCAACGGTAGTCGGGATCCCGCATGCGGACAGCCATTCGAAGCCTTCCACGGCGTGTCGCGGACCGCCCCGGCGGGCGACGTACCAGGTCAGGGTGTGGGTTCCGGTTCGCCCGCCGAAAACGGAGCGCGGCATGCGCGAATCCCCCGCCGTTCGCTGCGGATTCCACCATCACCCCCACCAACCCCAGGGTCCGCACCAGTCCCGCACCGGCCGCCTCCCCTCCGCCGGCGGCCGGAACCTGAGCGGAACCCGGGCGGGGTGCCGGGCGGAAGCGGCCGGAAGCGGCCGGAAGAGGCGGGTCCGGCTTGGCCGGATTGCGGTAGGGGTGGGATGGGTGGTGCGCTCGTGGGCGGGAGGAGTGTGCATGGGCGGGTTTTCTGGAAGAACCCAGGTGTCGACACACGACGCCGGCACGGGCCCCGCGGCCCGCCGGCCGCCCGCTCGGGCCGGCCCCCCCGGGGTACCGCCGGGCCTTACCAGGGAGCAGCCATGACCACTGGTCCGATCCTCGACCCGCGCGTCCTCGGCCGTGCCGAGACGGCTCACCGGGCGCTGATGGAAGCCGTGCTGGGGGAGGCCGGCGCCTCGCACCAGCAGTGGATCGCGCTCAACATCAGCACCCTCAGCCAGGCGGAGCTGGACCGGGACCGGCTCGTCGCGCGGCTCGCGATCGCGACCAAGTCGGACCGCCAGGCGGCCGGCGCGGTCGTGGCCGAGATGCTCGTGGCCGGGCTGCTGGTGGCGCTGCCGGGGGCGAGCTGTCCGGTGCGGGCGACAGCCGAGGGGCTGGCGTTGCAGCGCCGCATCCGGGACGTGTTCGACGAGGCGATAGACCGGCTCTACCTGGGCATTCCCGCGGAGGACCTGAGTGTCACGAGCCGCACGCTGGTGGAGGTGACGGCCCGGATCGACGCCGAGCTGATGGAGCGTCCGCCGGTACCGCGCGCCCGCCGGCACTTCCCGCGGGGCGGCCGGCCGGTCCCGCCGGGGGGTCCGAGGTGAGAGCCGCCGCGGGTCCTCCGGCGCGGGCCGGGCCCGTAATGCCCCGGTGCCGGGCGGGGATTGACGCCGCGTTCCGGTGCGTGTCACGATTTCCGGCGGCGCCAGATCTGTGTCCTGATCCCGGATCGGCCCTCCCCCCGAGAACACTGCCGACCGGCCCCCCGGCCGGCGTCACGGCATGCCCGGAGCTTCCCGGCGGCGCTACCCGCGCCGCTTTTTTCATGCCCCGCCACAGAGGCGGTTGACATGGTTCGTCCGGCTATGTCACGCTTCTTCCGGCGGTCGAGCTGTGCCCGGACACGGACCGGGTGGCTCCCGCCGATCCCCGCACCTCGTGACTGCGCCCAGCCCGTCACCCCCGGCCCGCTCGTCGGCCCGGGGGTGCGGGCTTTTCTTTTTCCCGCTGCCGAAAGGAATCCGTTGTGAGTTCCATAGCCGGAACCTGGGACGTGACCGTGAAATCGCCGGTGGGTGATCTGGCGGTCGTCTACACCTTCACCGACTCCGCGGGCACGGTCGCGGGCACGGCCTCCAGCGAGGCCGAGACGGTGCCGCTGGCGAATGTCGTCAGCAACGACACCGCCGAAGGCCGGCGGGTCACCTGGAAGCAGTCGGTCACCAAACCCGCGAAGCTCAACCTCGAATTCGACGTCACCTTCGTCGGCGACACGCTGTCGGGCCACTCGAAGGTCAGCCGGCTGCTGCCGAAGATCGGCGTGACCGGATCGCGGCGCGCCTGAGCGGCGTGGACGTGACGAGCGGCATGGACGTGACGAGTACGGACACGGACGTGGTCGTCGTCGGCGCCGGCCCGGTCGGCCTGATGCTCGCGTGCGAGCTGCGGCTCGGCGGGGCCCGGGTGACCGTCCTGGAGCGCCTCGCGGCGCCGACGACCGAATCGCGCGCGTCGACCCTGCACGCGCGGACGATGGAGTTCTTCGACCAGCGCGGCCTGCTGGAGCAGCTGGGCTCGCCCCCGATCCAGCGGTCGGGGCACTTCGGGGGCGTACCGCTGGACTTCAGCGCGCTGCCGACCCGCTTCCCCGGCCAGTACAAGGTGCTCCAGGCGCAGGTCGAGCAGGTCCTCGCGCGGCGCGCCGCCGAGCTGGGCGCCGAGGTCCGCCGCGAGCACGAGGTGTGCGCGCTGGAGACGGACGGCCCGGACGGGCGCGCGGTACGGGTCCACGCCCGGACCCCGTCCGGCCAGGTGCGGCTGACGGGCCGTTACGTCGTCGGCTGCGACGGCGAGGACAGCACCGTCCGGGTGCTGGCCGGCATCGACTTCCCCGGTACGGCCGGCACCCACGAGCTGCTGCGCGCCGACGTGGTGGGCGTCGACATCCCCGAGCGGCGGTTCGAGCGGCTGCCCGCGGGCCTCGCCATCTCCTCGCGGCTGCCGAACGGCGCCACGCGGGTGATGGTCTCGGTCTTCGGCGCCCCGGTCGGGCCGCGCCCCGGGCCGCCGGACTTCGACGAGATCTGCTCGACGTGGGAGAAGGTCACCGGCGAGAGCCTGCGGCACGGCACGCCGGTGTGGCGCAACGCCTTCGACGACACCAGCCGGCTCGCCCGGCGGCTGCGCGCCGGGCGGGTACTGCTGGCCGGGGACGCCGCGCACGTCCAGATGCCCTCGGGCGGGCAGGCGATCAACCTCGGCCTCCAGGACGCGGCGAACCTCGGGTGGAAGCTGGCCGCGGTGGCGACCGGCGAGGCACCGGACCGGCTGCTGGACACCTACCACGACGAGCGGCACGAGGTCGCCCGGCGGGTCCTGGGCAACATCCGGGCGCAGGGACTGCTGCTGCTCGGCGGCCCGGAGGTCGACGCGGCCCGCACGGTGCTGCGCGAGCTCATCGGCCACCGGGAGGTCAACGACCGGCTGGCGGCCATGATCGCCGGTGTCGACATCCGCTACGACCTTCCCGCCGACCCGCCCGGCCTCCCCGGCACCCGCCACCGTCCCGACGGCGCCTCCCCGGACCGTCCGGCCGTCAACGGTGACGGCGGCGGTGACGGAGACGGCGGCTCCCGCCTGGCGGGGGCCGCCGTTCCGCACGCGGCACTGACCGTGGACGGCGCGGCGACCAGCACGACCGCCCTGCTGCGGGACGGCCGCGGGGTGCTGCTGGACCTGGCCGCATGCGCCGGCCGGCACGACTGGCTGACCGGCCGTACGGCCCCCTTCGCGCCGCGGGTGGACCTGGTGGCGGCGACGGCGCCGCCCGGCGGTCCGCTGGAGGGGCTGGAGACGATGCTCCTCCGCCCGGACGGCTACGTGGCCTGGGCCGGTGACCGCTACAGCGATCCCGGGCCCGCGGTCGCCCACTGGTTCGGCGCCGCCTCCCCCGCGGCGGCCGGTGCCATCCCCGTACGAACCCAAGTCTGACGATGGGAGAATCTCATGGCGACCAAAGCCCCGCCGCCCGCGGCCTCGGGAGCGGACCTCAGCAAGGCGCAGCACTGTGACGTGTTCGTCCTGGGCTCCGGCCTGGCCGGCTCGACGATCGCCACGGTCCTCGCCGCGCAGGGCGCCAAGGTGGTGCTCGTCGACGCGGCCCAGCACCCCCGGATGGCGATCGGCGAGTCCCAGACCCCGCAGCTCGCCGAGTGGCTGCACATCCTGGCCGAGCGCTACGGGGTGCCCGAGCTGGCGGCCCTCGCCAAGGTGGGCGTCACCAACAAGGTGGTCGGCCCGACCCACGGGGTGAAGGTCCACTTCGGGTTCGTCCGCCACGACGTCGGCAAGGAGCCGGACCCCGCGGAGTCCACGCAGTTCGCGATCCCGCGGCTGCTGGCGCAGAACAGCCACATGTTCCGCCAGGACACCGACTCGTGGATGTTCCACGTCGCGGTCAAGTACGGCGTGCAGGTGCGCCAGCTGTGGCGGGCCGCCGACATGGACTTCGACGACGACGGCGTGACCATCAGCGGCACCAACGGCGAGGTCTACCGGGCCCGCTACCTGGTCGACGCCAGCGGTTTCCGTTCGCTGCTGGCCGAGAAGTTCGACCTGCGCGAGAAGCCGGCCCGCTTCAAGCACCACTCGCGGTCGCTGTTCAACCACTTCATCGGCATCAAGCCGTTCGACGACGTGGTCGACTTCCCGCCCGAGCACCGCCCGCCGATCAAGTGGCACAAGGGCACCATGCACCACATGATCGACCGCGGCTGGCTGTGGATCATCCCGTTCAACAACTACCGCAAGTCCAAGAACCCGCTGGTCAGCGTCGGCCTCCAGCTGGACGAGCGGGTCTACCCCAAGCCGAAGGACATGACGCCCCAGCAGGAGTTCGACTCCTTCCTGGACAAGTACCCCGCGATCAAGCGGCAGTTCGTCGGCGCCCGCCCGGTCCGCGAGTGGATCTCCACCGACCGGCTCCAGTACTCCTCGCGCAAGTCGGTCGGCCCGCGCTGGTGCCTGATGTCGCACGCGGCCGGCTTCATCGACCCGCTGTTCTCGCGCGGCCTGTCCAACACCATGGAGGTCGTGGACGCGCTGGCCTCCCGGGTGCTGGCGGCGCTGAAGGACAACGACTTCTCCGAGGAGCGCTTCTCCTACGTCGAGAAGCTGGAGGCCGGCCTGCTCGACTTCAACGACGAGCTGGTCAACAGCGCGATGATCTCCTTCTCGCACTTCCGGCTGTGGAACGCGGTCTTCCGGGTGTGGGGCTGCTTCATCACCCCCGGGGTCATGCGCCTGACCGGCGCCCGGCTGCGCTACGTCGTCGACGGCGACGAGAAGCACTTCGACGCGCTGGAGAAGACCGACAACCCGGGCCTGTGGTGGCCGGAGAGCAAGACCTTCCAGCGCATCCTGGAGGTCACCGCCGAGACCTGCGAGAAGTTCGAGGTCGGCGAGCTGACCGGCGACCAGGCCGCGGACATCATCCTCAAGGTCGTCCAGGACAGCCCCGAGGTCAACCCGACCTTCGGCTGGAAGGACCCGGCCACCCGCTTCGTGGCGCCCAGCACCTGGGACCTCGCCAAGTTCGTGCGGTGGGGCCTGATGTCGGCCGGCCCCGACATGCGCAAGCTGACCCGTTTCGTGGTCTCCGGCGGGCTCAAGGCCGGGCCGCGCGCGCGGAAGCTGCTGTAGCCGTGCCGGCGGCGGGCACCGCACGCCCCGGCGGGCACCTCGACCCGCCCGGACCCACGCACCAGGTCTTCCCGGTCGACGGCCGGTCCCTGCGGACGGTGAGCGGGCTGTTCGTCACCGGCGTCACCGTCATCTCCACCGGGGACGGCGAGCAGGGCGACGGCACCACCGTGAACTCCTTCACCTCCGTCTCCCTGGATCCGCCGCTGATCCTCTTCTGCATCCACCGCGACTCCCGGCTGCGCGGCGAGCTGTCGCGCACCGGGCGCTTCGCGGTCAACCTGCTGGCGCGCCGGCACGAGCAGCTGGCGACGACCTTCGCCGGCCGGCAGGTCCCGGCCAGTGAGCGGGTGTTCTCCGGCCGCAGCCGCCGGGGCGTGCCGGTACTCGGCGAGTCGCTGGCCTACATGGACTGCGACATCCGGGCGGAGTATCCCGGCGGCGACCACGTCATCGTGCTGGGCGAGGTGGCCGAACTGGGGGTGCACCGCCAGCGGCAGGAACCGCTGACGTTCTTCGAGGGGTCCTTCGGGCGCCTGGAGGAGGAGCTGCGAGCAGCGTACGCACGGTGGGACGGCTGAGCCAAGGGGACGCGCGGCGGCTGGCGGGAAAGCGCCGCGCCGCCCGTTCCCGGTGGGACCGTTGGGTTTCCGCCACTGTCACCCCACACCCCTGCCTCCGGGAGGAGCACCCATGACACTCGGCCGACGATGGGCGCGTTTCAACAAGACCGTGGGCAACCGCGTCGCGGGCCCGCTCTTCGGGCGGATGCCGGGCTTCGGCCTGGTCCTGCACCGCGGACGCAAGTCCGGACGGGAGTACCGGACCCCGGTCAAGGTCTTCCGCCACCAGGGCACGTACGTCATCACCCTGCCGTACGGCTCGCGCACCGACTGGGTGCGCAACGTGCGCGCCGCGGGCGGCTGCGACCTGCTCGTACGCCGCCGCCGGCTGCACATGACCGACCCGGTCGTCGTCGCCGACGACGGGTCGGTGCGGATCCGCCGGAGCCTGCGGCTGGCGCTCTCGGTCCTGCGGGTCAGCGAGTTCCTGACCCTGGTCCCCGCGGCCGACCCCGTGACACACCCGACGACAGACGCACGACAGACCTCACAAGCGAAGGGAAACTGACATGCCCGCTCTCGGCGGAATCCACCACGTGAAGTTCGCGGTCAGCGACATCCAGCGGTCCATCGACTGGTACGGCCGCGTCTTCGGCTTCACCACCACCATGGAGTTCAAGGACGACGAGGGCATCGTGCGCGGCTCGGTGGGCAAGCTCACCGGCCTCGACAACACGCTGCTGGCCTTCCGCGAGAACGCGGAGCTGTCGGAGTCGCTGTCCGGCTTCGACCCGGTCAGCTTCGCGGTCCAGGGCAAGGCCGAGGTCCAGGCCTGGGTCGACCACCTCAACGCCGAGGGGGTCGAGAACTCCGGCCTGCGGATCGCCGCCATCGGCTACATCGTCTTCTTCCACGACCCGGACGGCATCAAGCTGCACGTCTACTCCTTCGACACCCCCTCTCCCGACGAGGTCGAGGCCTGACCCGTTCCGGCGCCCCCGGCCGCGGCACCGCGCCGCGGCCGGCGGCGGGCCCGGCCCGCCCGTAACCCCGCGGCCACCTGTTATCACCCTTGACGGTTACATCGGTGTGTGGTTACGAGAATGATTAGTTGTTGGGGTTGATGGTTGCCGGTGTTTCCCGTAGCGTGGACACCGGAGAGAGGAGCTGTCCCATGAGCGGCGAGTACAAGCTCGACATGACGATGATGCTGACCATCCACGACGCCTTCCGCCGTGAGCTGGACCGCATCGCCAAGGTGGCCGACGGCGTCAGCGACGACCCCCGGACCGTGATGCGGACCGCGCTGGGCTGGAAGCTGTTCAAGACCTACCTGCACATCCACCACACCTCCGAGGACGACACGGTGTGGGGCCTGATGGAGGAGCGGCTGGCCGACGCCCCCGATGTCGCGCTGCTGCACGCCATGGAGGCCGAGCACGCCGCCATCGACCCGCTGCTCGCGAGCATCGACGCGGCGCTGGCCGACCCCGAGCACGGCACGGAGCGGCTCGGCGGCCTCGTCGACGAGCTGAACACCGGCCTGCGCGGGCACCTCCAGCACGAGGAGGCCGAGGGCCTTGCCCTGGTCGACTCCACGCTGACCCAGGAGGAGTGGAGCCACTTCGCGGCCGTCCACCTCAAGAAGGTCGGCGACGACATCGGCACGTACATGCCCTGGCTGCTCGACGACGCCGCCGCGGACTGGGTCGAGACGGTGCTGGGCCGGCTGCCCGGCTGGGGCCGGGTCAAGTACGAGGGCGAGTGGAAGGCCGCGTACGACCAGCTCTCTCTCTGGACGCCGGCAGCCGGCACCACCGGCTGATCTTCAGCTTCTCCCGGAGGGACCCCCGACATGTCACAGTACGAAGGAGCCACGGCCGACCCGCCGGTGGAGGCCGCCTCGCCGGCTCCGGAAGAGGGCGCCAGGCTCGGTGTCGCCACCATGGTCATCGCCCTGGCGCGGTTCATGGTCGTGCTCGACGGCACGATCATGATCGTCGCTCTCCCGAGCATCCAGAAGGCGCTGAAGATCTCCCCGGGAAACCTGAACTGGGTGATCAACGGGTACTCGCTGACGTTCGGCGGGCTGCTGCTGGTCGCCGGCCGGGTCGGTGACGTCTACGGCCGCAAGAAGGTCTTCACCACCGGCCTGGTGCTCTTCGGCGCCGCCTCGCTGGCCGGCGGCCTCGCGCCCAACGGCGGCACGCTGATCGCCTTCCGCCTCCTCCAGGGCGTCGGGGCCGCGATCGCCACCCCCGGCGCGCTGTCGCTGCTGGTCGCGACCTTCCCCGAGGGCAAACCGCGCACCAAGGCGCTCGGGATCTACGGCGGGGTGACCGGTCTGGCGTCGGTCCTGGGCCTGGTGCTGGGCGGTGTGCTGACCACGTACGCCAGCTGGCGCTGGGTGCTGCTGGTCAACGTCCCCGTCGTCGTCGCCATCATCTTCGGGCTCAACGCGCTCAAGGAGGGCGAACCGGCCCGCCGGGTCAGGATCGACATCCCCGGGGCGATCACCGCGACGCTCGGCGCCGGCTCGCTGGTCTTCGGCGTCAACCGGGTCAGCGACCACGGCTGGAGCGACGTCACCGTCATCTCCTGCCTGATCGCGGCGGGCGTCCTGCTGGCCGTCTTCGCGTTCATCCAGCGCACCGGCGCGGAGCCGATGATCCCGCGCGAGGTGCTCAGCGACCGCGGCCGCACCGGCGCGAACGTCGTCACGCTGCTGATGTCGACGGGCAGCTTCGCCACCTACTACTTCCTGACCCTCTACATGCAGCAGGTGCTCGGCTACTCCGCGCTGCGGACGGGCCTGATGTACCTGCCGCTCGCGGTGGGCTTCGGCATCGCGGCCGGCGGTGTCGGCCCGGTACTGATGGCCCGCGCCCCGGAGCGGATCGCGCTCTCCCTGGCGCTGGCGATCGCCGCCGCCGGCTCGGGCTGGTTCACCTTCCTGACCAAGGACTCCAACGTCTGGTCCATGGTGATGCCGGCCTCGCTGATCACCGGTATCGGCCTGGGCGCCACCACCGTCGTGGCCACCACGATCGGCGTGCGCGGCATCGACAGCTCGGAGGCCGGCATCGGCTCGTCGCTGCTGACGGCCAGCAGCCAGATCGGCGGCGCCCTCGGCCTCGCCGGGCTGGCCACGGTCGCGGCCACCACGACCCGGCACGCCGCGGCGGGCACCGCCCTGCCGGACGCACTGGTCAACGGCTACACCGCGGGCTTCAAGGTCGCCGTCGGACTGTACGTGGTCGGCATCCTGGTCGCCCTGCTCACCGTCAAGCCGTTCAAGGGCGGCGGTGAGGTGCGGGCGCAGAAGGCCTGAGCGGGCGGAACTCGGCGGCACCATCGGCACTGGGAGCGGACATGACCGGACTGACGTACACCGACGCCATGAGCGGGGCGCTCGACCGGCTCCGGAGCATCGGCTATGAGCACGGCACCATGCTCGTCAACCACGCGCCGATGGCCGCCGAGGCCATGGCCACCCTGGGCTACGCCGACGACATCGCGACCTGGGTCGAGGACAACCTCGCCCATCGCCGCTACAAGGACCTGCCCACCCCCCGCTTCCCGCTGTCCGCCACGGACGAGAGCGACTGGCGGCCCGCCCTCGGCGACTTCGACCGGGTCACCGACTGGTGGGAGATGTTCGACCGCGAGCTGGCCGAGAAGCCCTGGCAGGAGGTGCTGAACCTCTGGTGGCCGCGGCTGGTGTCGGGCATGTCCGGCGTCATGACGCACGGCGTGATCCGCACCGCCCACGCGGTACGGGCCATCGCCCGGGCCGGCGAGTCCGACAACGCCCTCTACCGCAAGGAACTCGCCCACGGGCTCGGCTACTGGGCCGCGCGCTACTCGCTCAGCGACGCCCAGGCCGTCGACGCCGAGCTGCGCCGGGGCACCCCCGGCCCGGCCCGGCCCGAGGGCGCCGCCTACACCGCCCTGGACGAACTGGTCGCGGACGCCTGCGGCCACTACGCGACCGTGCAGACCGGCCACCCCGTACCGCTGATCCACGCGATCACCGGTCCGGCGGCCGTCCGCCTGGTCCTGCCGCACCTGCCGGCCGATCTGCAGTGGACCTCCTACCTGGCGGCCCGCCACTGCAGCGACGGCATCCGCGGCTACTACAGCTCCTCCCGCGGCCCCGCCACCGCCCCCGCCGCGGCGGTGCCGCGGGAGGACCAGCTCATCGCCGAAGCCGTCGAGCTCGGCGACGAGCACGCGATCAAGCTCGCCGAGGTCGCCGTGCGCCACCAGGCGCTCCGGCCCGACGACCGGTACGCGGCCGCGGCCAACGCGGCGACGACCCGGCTGCGGAAATTCCTCAGCGCGCATTCGTTCTATGATTGATCACGGAGCCCGGACCGGCCGGAGGGAGGCGTACGCGCATGGCGGAGCCGCACGGCCACGGGCGCGGGACCGCCGAGCTGGCCGGCGTCGAACTGGCCCCGGAGCTCACGCGCTACCTGCCCTACCTGATGCGCAGGGCGTTCGCCCACGTCACCGCCGCCGAGCGGAGCACGCAGGCGCGTGACTACGCGGTCCTCGCGGCGCTCGCGGACGGGCACGGCACCTCCCAGCAGGCGCTCGCCGAGCGGCTGGAGATCAACCGGACGATCATGGTCAAGCTGATCGACCGGCTCCAGGGCGCCGGGTACGTCACCCGGACCCGCAACCCCGACAACCGCCGCTCCTACCTGCTCGCCCTGACCGACGCCGGCCGCGGGGAGCTGGCCCGTATGCAGCCCGCGGTCCTGGAGCGCGACCGGGCGCTCACGGCGAAACTGACCGAGGACGAGCGCGTACGCCTCAACGAGCTGCTGCGCACCGTCCTCGGCGAGCCGGACGGCACGCCGAGCGGCCTGAGCACCGAGTACCTGATCACCCAGGCCTTCTACCTGCTGCGACGGCGCGGTGACGCGCTGGTGTCCGACGCCGGCCTGCGGGTGCGCGACTTCGGCGCCCTGTCCGCGATCGGCCGGCTCGGGCCGTGCCCGCAGCAGCAGTTCGCGCGCTACCTCGCGCTCACCGAGCCCGCCGCCGCGCTGATCGTCGACGAGCTGGTCGAGAAGGGGCTCGTGACCCGTGGGCAGGACCCCGACGACCGCCGCCGCTACGCCCTGGAGCTCACCGCCCTCGGCCGGGAGCGGCTGGCGTACCTGACCGGCGCGGTCGACCGCATGCAGGCGGAGATCGTGCAGACCCTCGGCGGCACGCAGGCCGAGACGGAGCTGCACGCCCTGATCCACAAGATGCTGGCCGCACCGGTGGCCGCCGGAGCCGACCAGGCCGGCTGAGCCCCCGGCGCCCAGGCGCCCCGTTTTCCCTTCGTTCCACGCGAGTTATCCCACGCAAGCGGTTCGCCCCCCCGGGGCGGGCCGCTTTTGTGCTGCCCACGCCCACCCACGACAGCTGCAGAAAGTAGGGAAGTCATGTCCCAAGTCGTCGACGCGCCGGTCGGCCTGTGGGCCGGCACGGTCTTCTACGGCACGACGGTCGAGGAGTTCACCGTCAACCTGCACAGCGACGGTTCCGCCCAGCTCAAGACCGCGGAGACCGGCGGTGAGGGCACGTGGCGGATGACGGGCGAGGACACCTTCGTCTTCACCATCACCGAGCGCCTCGACGAGGGCGACTCGGGTGTTTCCGGCGACACCGAGGTCACCGGCATCGACCACCTGATCATCAACATCGACGCCAAGCTCTTCGACACCGCCTTCCTGGGCACCGGCACCGCCGAGGTCTTCGACGCCGCCGGGAACGTGATCTTCTCCATCGCCGCCGAGACCAGGGCGCAGCTCTCGCCGGCCAAGTGACGGGCCGGCCGCGTCCCCGGTGCGGACTTCACGGCTTCGACGGCTTCGACGGCTTCGACGGGTTCGACAAGAGAGGTACCCATGAATACGGATGTGATCGTGGTCGGCGCCGGACCGGCCGGCATGATGCTGGCCGGCGAACTGCGCCTGGCCGGGGTCGAGGTGGTCGTGCTGGAGCGACTGGCGCGGCCGACCGGTGAGTCGCGAGGCCTGGGCTTCACCGCCCGCACCATGGAGGTCTTCGACCAGCGCGGGCTGCTGCCGCGGCTGCCGCACTTCGAGCTGAGCAACGTCGGCCACTTCGGCGGCCTGCCCCTGGACTTCGGGCAGCTGGAGGGCGCGCACTTCGCGGGCAAGACGCTGCCGCAGTCCGACACCGAGGCGATGCTCGCCGGCTGGGCCCCCGGCCCCGGTGCCACCTTCCGCCGCGGCTACGAGTGCGTGGCCCTGTCCGCGGACGACGACGGCGTGACCGCCGAGATCCAGGGGCCCGACGGCAGCCGCGAGGAGTTACGGGCGAAGTACCTGGTCGGCTGCGACGGCGGGCGCAGCACGGTCCGCAAGGCGGCCGGCTTCGACTTCCCCGGCACGGCGGCGTCGATGGAGATGTTCCTCGCCGACCTGCGCGGCACCGACGTACGGCCGCGGATGATCGGCGAGTCCTACCCCGGCGGCATGGTCATGGCCACCCCGCCCACCAACGGCGTGCAGCGCTTCATCGTGTGCGAGCGCGGCACACTGCCCAAGCGGCGCACCACCCCGATCGAGTTCGCCGAGATCTCCGACGCCTGGAAGCGCCTGACCGGCGAGGACATCAGCCACGCCGAACCGGTGTGGCTCAGCTCCTTCGGCAACGCGACCCGGCAGGCCACCGAGTACCGGCGCGGCCGGGTCCTGCTCGCCGGCGACGCCGCCCACATCCACCTGCCGGCCGGCGGGCTCGGCATGAACACCAGCATCCAGGACGCCGTCAACCTCGGCTGGAAGCTCGCCGCCCAGGTCCACGGCTGGGCCCCCGAGGGCCTGCTGGACAGCTACCACGACGAGCGCCACCGGATCGGGCAGCGGCTGCTGATGAACACCCAGGCCCAGGGCCTGCTGTTCCTCAGCGGCGACGAGGTGCAGCCGATGCGCGACCTGTTCACCGAGCTGATCGGCTACGACGTGGTCGCCAAGCACCTGATCGGCATGATCAGCGGCCTGGAGATCCGCTACGACGTCGGGGCGGGCGACCACCCGCTGCTCGGCCGGCGGATGCCCAACCGGAAGCTGGCCACCGCGACCGGCCCCCGGCCCTTCTACGAGCTGATGCACACCGCCCGCCCGATCCTGCTGGACACCTCCGGCGACGCGGAGCTCCAGCGGGTGGCGGAGCCCTGGACCGACCGGGTCGACGTGGTCGCCGCGCCCTTCACCGGCCTGGCCGGCGACGACCCGCTCACGGACACCGCGGCGGTCCTCGTCCGCCCCGACGGCTACATCGCCTGGACGGCGCCGGGCTCGGCCGCCGGCCTGGAGGACGCCCTGCGCCGCTGGTTCGGCGCCCCGCGGCCGGCCGCCGGGGCACGGCCGTGACGGACCTGGACCTCTCGCTGCCGGCCGGGGCCGTCGCCGCGCTGCGCCGGCTCACCGACCGCGCGGACCTCGCCGACCTGGCCGACCGCTACCTGCGCGCCCTCGACGGGGGCGACTTCGACGAGGAGTGGGCGCGGTCGGTCTTCACCGGCGACATCGAGCTGGACTTCCCGCCGGGCAGCCACCAGGGCATCGCGGGGGTCGCGGACTTCACCCGCGGCTTCATGGGCCACTGGGACCGCACCCACCACAACGTCTCGCACTACGCCATCGAGCCGGACGGCGACCGGGCCACCGTCGCCTGGAACGTCGTCGCCATCCACGTCCACCCCGGCTCGCCGCCGCCGCCCGCCTCCGCGCCGCACTTCTACCTCGGCGGCCGGTTCGAGGGGGCGGCGCGGCGCACGGACGACGGCTGGCGGCTGTGCCGGCTCCAGCTGCGCGTGGTGTGGACCACCGGGCCCGGGATCCGTGAGATCGCCCAGGTCATGACCGGTACCGACGGAGAACAGGTAATCACCACATGGAAGGACGCGAGAGCATGACCAAGCAGATTCCCAGTGTCGAGAGGCAGCGGGAGATCATCGACATCGTCTACAACAAGGGCCTCAACGACGGGGACCTGTCGGTGGCGGACCGCTACCTGACGCCCGACTACCAGAGCCACGGCTCCTACGACGACTCGGTGCGCGGCCCGGCCTCGTTCAAGATGACGATCGAGATGCAGCACCGGTCCTTCTCCGACATCAAGTACGAGGTCCTCGACGTTGTCAGCGAGGGCGACCGTTCCGCGATCCGCTGGGTCATGAAGGGCAAGCACACCGGGCCCTTCCTCGGCATCCCCGCCACCAACAGCGAGGTCGAGCACCACGCGCTGCTCATCCTGCGGTTCGAGGACGACCGGATCGCCGAGCGGTGGGGCATCGTCGACAACTTCACGCTGATGCGCACCCTCCAGGGCATCACCGGCGCGCTCGGCGGCCCCGGCGGCCGTCCGGGCGGCCCGGGTGGCCCCGGGGGCCCCGGCGGGCGTCCGATGGGCGGCCCGCCGATGGGCGGCCCCCCGGCAGGCGGCCGCCCGCAGCCGGCGGGTTCCCCCTCCTGACCAGCTCCCGGGGCCGCGGCCGCGCCTGTGACGGGCGCGGCCGCGGCCCCGGGGCTGTCACCGGTCCCCCAAGGGAGGAGCACCCGTGTCCACCGAACCGATCCGGGTCGTGGTCATCGTCGGCAGCACCCGTGCCGGACGCCTGGCGCCGCAGGTGGCGCAGTGGTTCGTCGGGCAGACCGGGCAGCGCGCCGACCTGGTGACCGAGGTGGTCGACCTGCTCGACCACCCGATGCCCGACGACCTGGACGACACCGCGCCCGCGGTGGTCGCCCTGCGGCCGGTACTGGCCGCGGCCGACGCCTTCGTCTTCGTCGTCCCCGAGTACAACCGCGGCATTCCCGGGCCGCTCAAGACGCTGATCGACAACTACAACGCGGAGTGGGAAGCCAAGCCCGCCGGGTTCGTGACGTACGGCCTGAGCATGGCCGGCGGCGTGCGGGCGGTGGAGCACCTGCGGCAGATCCTCGCGGAGTTCCACTCCGTCGGCGTGAAGGACGTCGCGATCTTCCCGCGGATCCTCAGCCACTTCGACACCGCCGGCGCGTTCGCCCCCGAGCTGGAGGGCTGCAACGCCGCGGCCAAGCTCATGCTCGACCAGCTCGTCTGGTGGGCCGACGCGCTGCGCACCGCGAAGGCCAAGCGCCCCTACCACTCCTGAGCCGAACCGACCGCACCCCCGTGGAGGACGAATCATGGACGAGACCGGCAAGGAGCTGGCCGACGACACCTACGATGTGGCGATCCTCGGCGCCGGCATGGCCGGCGGCATGCTCGGCGCGGTGCTGGCCCGCAACGACGTCAAGGTGCTGCTGATGGACGCCGGCACCCACCCGCGCTTCGCGGTGGGGGAGTCGACGATCCCGTACACCTCCTCGATGACCAAGATCATCGCCGAGCGCTACGACGTCCCCGAGATCGCCCCGCTGGCCAGCTTTCGCGGCGTCAACGAGCACGTCAGCCCCATGTCCGGACGGAAGTCGAACTTCGGGTTCGTCTACCACGAGCAGGGCCGGCCGCAGCAGCCCGACCAGATCAACCAGCTGGTGATCCCCGAGTGGCAGCGCACCGAGTGCCACCTGTTCCGGCAGGACACCGACGCGTACCTGTTCAACCTGGCCGTCCGCTACGGCGCCGAGCCGTGCCTGGACACCCGCATCACCAGCATCGACATCGACCCGGCCACCGGTGTCGTGCTGCGCTCGGCGCAGGGCACCGAGTACCGGGCGAAGTACCTCGTCGACGGCGGCGGCTACCGCTCCCCGACCGCCGAGGCGTTCGGGCTGCGCGACGACCCGCCGCGGGCCCGCCACCACTCGCGCAGCATGTTCACCCACATGGTGGGCGTGACGCCGTTCGACGACGCGAGTGCCGCCCAGGCGCACAAGAACCCCAGCCCCTGGCACCACGGCACCCTGCACCACGTCTTCGACGGCGGCTGGCTGTGGGTCATCCCGTTCGACAACCACGAGGGCGCGCTGAGCACCCTGTGCAGCGTCGGGCTGACGCTGGACGAGCGGGTCTTCCCCAAGGACCCGAAGGTCGGCGCGCAGCAGGAGTTCGACGACTTCCTCGCCCGCTTCCCGCAGATCGCCGAGCAGTTCACCGGCGCCCGCGCGGTACGGCCGTGGATCAGCACCGGCCGGCTCCAGTACTCGGCGTCCAACACCGTCGGCGAGCGCTACACCCTGACCTCGCACGCGGCCGGCTTCATCGACGCCCTCTACTCGCGCGGCATCACCAACACCCTGGAGGTCGTCAACTCCCTGGCCTGGCGCCTGATCGCGGCCTCCCGCGACGGCGACTGGTCCACCGAGCGGTTCGCGTACATCGACAAGGTCCAGCAGGGCCTGTACGACGTCCACGACGACATCGTCTACAGCTCCTTCGTGGGCTTCCGCCACTACGAGCTGTGGAACGCGGTCCTGCGGGTGTGGAAGGTCACCAGCATCCTGCCCACGATGCGGATCGAGAACGCCCTGCGCGACTACCAGAAGACCCGCGACGAGCAGGTGCTCCTGGACCTGGAGAACAACGACACGCCGGGGCTCCCCGCCCCCGTCGCCAAGGACATCTTCGACCTCCTCGCCTTCACCCGCACCACCTGCCAGGCCGTGGAGGCCGGCACCCTCGCCCCGGCCGCCGCGGCCGACGCCATCTTCGCGCACCTGCGCGAGAGCGAGTTCGTCCCCGCGCCCTTCGCCCTGGGCGACCCGGACAACCACCACTTCGAGGCGACGCCGGAGCTGCTGGAACGGCTCGGCCAGTGGGGCACCACCCAGTCCCCGCAGCACATGCGGTCGCTGTTCGCCTGACCATCCCCAGCGCGCCGGCTCCTCGGCAGGTACCAGGACCCGGACCGGACCGAAAGAGGGTACTGACATGCACAGCAGCTTGATCGTCGCGCGGATCGAACCCGGCGGCGGCGGCGACGTGGCCCGGTTGTTCGCGGACTTCGACCGCACCGAGATGCCGCACCTGATGGGCACCCGGCGCCGGCAGCTGTTCCAGTTCCGCGGCCTGTACTTCCACGTCCAGGACTTCGACGAGAACAACGGCGGCGAGCGCATCGAGGAGGCCAAGGCCGACCCGCGCTTCGTGCAGATCAGCGAGGACCTCAAGCCGTACATCCAGGCCTACGACCCGGCCACCTGGCGCTCCCCGGCCGACGCGCTGGCCACGCGCTTCTACAACTGGGAGGCCTGACGGTGGCCACCCGGCGAGTCGTCATCACCGGGGTCGGCGTGCTGGCCCCCGGCGGCATCGGCGTCAAGAACTTCTGGAGCCTGCTGTCCGAGGGCCGCACCGCGACCCGGCGGGTCAGTTTCTTCGACCCCGCCCCCTTCCGCTCACAGGTCGCCGCCGAGATCGACTTCGACCCCGAGCTGTTCGGCCTGAGCCCGCAGGAGATCCGCCGCATGGACCGCTCCGTGCAGCTCGCGGTCGTCGCGGCCGCCGAGGCGGTGGCCGACAGCGGCCTGGACTTCGAGGCGCTCGACCCCTTCCGCACCGGTGTCACCCTGGGCAGCGCCGTCGGCGCGACCATGGGCCTGGACCAGGAGTACCGCGTCGTCAGCGACGGCGGCCGGCAGGACCTGGTCGACCACGAGTACGCCGTACCGCACCTGTACAACTACCTGGTGCCCAGCGCCGGCGCGGCCGAGGTGGCCTGGAAGGCCGGCGCCCAGGGGCCGACCTCCGTCGTCTCCACCGGCTGCACCTCCGGCATCGACGCGGTCGGCTACGCGGTCGAGGTGATCCGCGAGGGCGCCGCCGACGTCATGGTCGCCGGTGCCACCGACGCGCCCATCTCGCCGATCACGCTCGCGTGCTTCGACGCGATCAAGGCCACCACCCCGCGCAACGACGACCCCGAGCACGCCTCGCGGCCCTTCGACGGCACCCGCAACGGCTTCGTCCTGGGCGAGGGCTCCGCGGTCTTCGTCCTGGAGGAGCTGGGTGCCGCCCGCCGCCGCGGCGCGCACCTCTACGCCGAGATCGCCGGCTACAGCTCGCGGTGCAACGCCTTCCACATGACCGGGCTGCGGCCCGACGGCCTGGAGATGGCCGAGGCCATCCGGGTCGCCATGGACCAGGCGCGGATGAACCCCGAGGAGATCGACTACATCAACGCGCACGGCTCGGGCACCAAGCAGAACGACCGGCACGAGACCGCCGCGTTCAAGCTGAGCCTGGGCGAGCGGGCCCGGCAGGTCCCGGTCAGCTCCATCAAGTCGATGGTCGGGCACTCGCTCGGCGCGATCGGCTCGATCGAGATCGCCGCCTCGGTGCTCGCGATGGCCGAGAACGTCGTCCCGCCGACCGCGAACCTGCACACCCCCGACCCCGAGTGCGACCTCGACTACGTCCCGCTCACCGCGCGCGACTGGCGCACCGACGCCGTCCTGACCGTCGGCAGCGGTTTCGGCGGCTTCCAGAGCGCCATGGTGCTGGCCGCCGCCGACCGGAGGACGACATGACCGTCACCACCGTCGTCACCGGGCTCGGCGTCGTCGCCCCCAACGGGCTCGGCGCCGCGGCCTACTGGGACGCCACCCGCGGCGGCAAGAGCGGCATCGGCCGCGTCACCCGCTTCGACCCGTCGCAGTACCCCGCCCGGCTGGCCGGCGAGGTCCAGGGCTTCGTCGCCGAGGACCACCTGCCGGGCCGCATGATCGTGCAGACCGACCACATGACGCGGATGGCGCTGGTCGCCGCGGACTGGGCGCTGGCCGACGCCTCGATCGAACCGCGCGGCCTGGACGGCTACAGCATGGGCGTGGTCACCTCCAGCTCCGCCGGCGGCTTCGAGTTCGGCCAGGGCGAGCTGCAGAAGCTGTGGAGCCGGGGCAGCCAGTACGTCAGCGCCTACCAGTCCTTCGCGTGGTTCTACGCCGTCAACAGCGGCCAGATCTCCATCCGCCACGGCATGAAGGGCCCCAGCGGCGTCGTCGTCAGCGACCAGGCCGGCGGCCTCGACGCACTGGCCCAGGCCCGCCGCAAGATCCGCAGCGGCACCCGGCTGATGGTCTCCGGCGGGGTCGACGCGACCATCTGCCCCTGGGGCTGGGTGGCGCAGCTGGCCGGCGGCCGGATGAGCACCAGCGACCAGCCAGCCCGCGCCTACCTCCCCTTCGACGCCGACGCCTGCGGCCACGTGCCCGGCGAGGGCGGCGCGATCCTCATTCTGGAGGAGGCCGACGCCGCCGCCCTGCGCGGCGCCCGCGTCTACGGCGAACTCGCCGGCTACGGCGCCACCTTCGACGCCCCCGCCGGCACCGGCCGCGAGGGGGCGCTGCGCAAGGCCATCGAGGTGGCCCTCGCCGACGCCGGCGCGGACGCCTCGGACGTCGACGTCGTCTTCGCCGACGCCGCCGGCATCCCGGAGCTGGACCGCGCGGAGGCCGAGGCGATCAACCAGGTCTTCGGCGAGCGCGGCGTGCCCGTCACCGCGCCCAAGACGATGACCGGCCGGCTCTACTCCGGCGCCGGCGCCCTGGACACCGCCACCGCGCTGCTGGCCGTCCGGGACGGCGTCATCCCGCCCACCGTCAACACCGACCCGGTCGCCGACTACGGCATCGACCTGGTCACCGGCCGGCCCCGGGTGCGCCCGGTCCGGGCCGCGCTGGTCCTGGCCCGCGGCTACGGCGGCTTCAACTCGGCGCTGCTGGTACGGGCCGGCCGGCGCGCCACCTCCGGTTCGGACCCCGCAGAAGGGACACGCTGATGACCGCCCGCGAGTTCACCCTGGACGACCTCAAACGCATCCTCGTCGAGTGCGCCGGCGCCGACGACGCCGTGGACCTCGACGGCGACATCCTCGACCAGGGCTTCGAGGACATCGGCTACGAGTCGCTGGCCATCCTGGAGACCGGCGGCCGGATCGAGAACGAGTACGACGTCATCATCGACGAGGCCGTGCTGACGGTGCACGTCACCCCCCGCGAGCTGATCGCGGCCGTCAACGAGCTGCTGACGGTCTCGGCATGAGCGCCGCGGACCGCCCCGTCGCCCTTGTCTCCGGGGCGACCAGCGGCATCGGCCTGGCCGTCGCCCGGCTGCTGGCCGTCCAGGGGCACCGGGTCTTCATCGGCGCCCGCGACGCGGGCAACGTGGAGGCCACGGTCAAGGAGCTGCGGGCCGAGGGCCACGAGGCCGCCGGCCGCGCCCTCGACGTCCGCGACGACACCGCCGTCCGCGAGTTCGTCGCGGCCGCCGTCGACCAGCTGGGCACCGTCGACGTCCTGGTCAACAACGCCGGGCGCAGCGGCGGCGGCGTCACCGCCGACATCCCCGACGAGCTGTGGCACGACGTCATCAACACCAACCTCAACAGCGTCTTCCGGCTCACCCGGGAGGTGCTGACGACCGGCGGCATGCGGCACAAGAGCCGCGGCCGGATCATCAACATCGCCTCCACCGCGGGCAAACAGGGCGTCGTCCTCGGCGCCCCCTACTCGGCCTCCAAGCACGGTGTCGTCGGCTTCACCAAGGCCCTCGGCAACGAGCTGGCCCCGACCGGCATCACCGTCAACGCGGTCTGCCCCGGCTACGTCGAGACACCCATGGCCCAGCGCGTCCGGGAGGGCTACGCGACCGCGTACGACACCACCGAGCAGGCGATCCTGGAGCGCTTCACCGCCAAGATCCCGCTCGGCCGCTACTCCACGCCCGAGGAGGTCGCCGGCCTGGTCGGCTACCTCGCCTCGGACGCGGCCGCCTCCATCACCGCCCAGGCCCTCAACGTCTGCGGCGGCCTGGGCAACTTCTGAACCCGCTCCCGGCCCTGCCCAGGGCCCCGCCCACGGCCGCGCTGGTGGCCCCGCGACAGGAGGAACGAGCATGACACAGCCCGTCGTCCGCGAAGTCGAGCACGAGATCACGGTCGCCGCCCCGGCCCGCGAGGTCTACCGGCTGATCGCCGAGGTGGAGAACTGGCCGCGGATCTTCCCGCCCACCATCCACGTCGACCAGGCGTCGCAGGGCGCCGGCCGGGAGCGCATCCGGGTCTGGGCGACCGCCAACGGCGCCCCCAAGAACTGGACGTCGCAGCGCGCCCTGCACCCCGACACCCTGCGCATCGACTTCCGCCAGGAGGTCTCCACGCCGCCCGTCGCCGCGATGGGCGGCGCCTGGATCATCGAGCCGCTGTCGGCCGGGCAGTCCCGGGTGCGGCTGCTGCACGACTACCGGGCCATCGACGACGACCCGGACGGGCTGGCGTGGATCGACCAGGCCGTCGACGGCAACTCCCGCTCCGAGCTGGCCGCGCTGCGCGCCAACCTGGAATTCGTCGTCGGCTCCGAGAAGCTCACCTGGTCCTTCGAGGACACCGTGCACATCCACGGCAGCCCCAAGGACGTCTACGACTTCATCAACGAGGCCGACCTGTGGTCCGAGCGGCTGCCGCACGTGGCCCGGGTGAATCTCCAGGAGCCCGAACCGGGCCTCCAGGAGCTGGAGATGGACACCCGCTCGCCCAATGGCACCGTCCACACCACCAAGTCCTACCGGGTGTGCTTCCCGTACGACCGGATCGTCTACAAGCAGACCACGCTGCCGGTCCTGATGAGCCTGCACACCGGCCGCTGGAGCTTCCGCCCCACCGCCTCCGGCGTCGCCGCCACCTCCCGGCACACCGTCGTGCTGCGCCCGGAGAACGTCACGTCCGTCCTCGGACCGGACGCCGGTGTCGCCGAGGGCCGCGAGCACGTCCAGCACGCCCTGAGCACCAACTCCCGCACGACCCTCGGCTACGCCAAGACCTACGCCGAATCGCGCGCCTGAGACCCCGGCAGCACCACCACACGAGGAGGACCACATGGGCAAGCTCTCCGGCAAGACCGCGCTCGTCACCGGGGCGAGCCGCAACATGGGCCGCGCCATGGCGCTGCGCCTGGCCGCGGACGGCGCGCTCGTCGCCGTGCACTACAACACCGCCAAGGACGAGGCCGAGGCCGTCGTCGAGGCCGCCCGGCAGGCCGGCGGCAACGCCTTCGCGATCGGCGCCGAGCTCGGCGTCCCCGGCGACGTCGACACGCTCTTCGCGGCCCTGGAGGCCGGCCTGACCGAGCACGCCGGCGCCACCACCCTGGACATCCTGGTCAACAACGCCGGTGTGCTGGGCGGCATCAACCCGGAGCAGACCACCTCCGAGCAGTTCGACCGCATCCTCGCCGTCAACGCCAAGGCGCCGTTCTTCCTCATCCAGCGCGCGCTGAAGAACATGCCCGACGGCGGCCGCATCGTGAACATCTCCTCCGGGCTGACGCGCACCTCCAACCCCGACGAGATCGCCTACGCCATGTCGAAGGCCGCCGTCGAGATGCTCGCCCTGCACTTCGGCAAGTACCTCGGCCCGCGCGGCATCACCGTCAACAGCGTCGCCCCCGGCATCACGCGCAACGACAACCCGGTCTTCCAGATGCCCGAGGTCGTCACGGCGATGGCGGCGCTGTCGGCCTTCAACCGGGTCGGCGAGCCCGAGGACGTCGCCGACGTCGTGGCGTTCCTGTGCTCGGACGACGCCCGCTGGATCACCGGCGCCTTCATCGACGCCAGCGGCGGCACGCTGCTCTGACCCCGGGGCCGGGCGTACGGCGGGCCTGCCCGACCGCCGTACGCCGTCCCCCGGGAAGCGCCGTCCCCCGAGACCGCCTTCCCCCGACCGCGGGAGCCGCCATGAAGACCGCGCCGCAACGGACCGCGCCCGGCACCGCAGCCCCGCGCGGGGGCCTGCTGGCCGTCCTGGCCGGCAACATGCTCATCGACGCCCTGGAGGTCTCGGCGACCCTGGTCGCCCTGCCCGCCCTGGGCCGGGACTTCCACCTCGCACCCAGCACCGCGCAGTGGGCGATGACCGCCTTCGCCATCGGCTTCGGCGGCCTCATGCTGTTCGGCGCGCGGGTCGTGGCCGTCCACGGCGCCCGCCGCGCCTACCTGTGGGCGCTGCTGGCCTTCGCCGCCGCCTCGCTGGTCACCGGCGTGACCGGCAGCTTCGCGCTGCTCGTCGCCTGCCGCGTGGTGAAGGGCTTCTGCGCCGCGCTGACCGCGCCCACGGGCCTGGCCATCATCATGAACACCTTCCCCGAGGGCCCGCACCGCAGCCGTGCCATCTCCGTCTACACCGTCTTCGGCGCGGGCGGCTTCACCACCGGCCTGCTGCTGTCCGGCGTGCTCACCGACATCAGCTGGCGCTGGACACTCGCCGCTCCCGCCCCCGCGGCGCTGCTGCTCTTCCTCCTCGGCCTGCGCATGATCCCGCGCTCGGCCCCGGCCCCCGGACCGCGCCGCCGCTACGACGTCGCCGGGGCCCTCAGCGCGACCGGCGCGCTCGTGTGCCTCGACCTGGCCATCGCCTCGTCGCCCGCGCACGGATGGTTCAGCGCCCAGGTGGCGGCCGCGGCCGCCGGCTTCGCCGTGCTCGGCGCCCTCTTCGTCGCCGTCGAGCGCAGGAGCACCGACCCGCTGGTGCAGCTGCCCCTGCGCACCGGCGGCACCATGGCCCGCTCCGCGCTGGGCGCCGGCGCCCTCAACGGCTCCTACCTGGGCCTGCTCGTCGTCGTCACCTTCCAGTTCCAGGCCACCCGCGGGTGGTCGGCGCTGGAGACGGCGCTGGCCATCCTCCCGGCCAGCGTCCCGCTGGCCCTCGTGGCCCTGCACTCCGGGCGGATGATCGCCCGCTTCGGCACCCGCCGGCTCATCGCCTACGGTTCCCTGCCGCCGCTGGCCGGCTACCTGCTCTACCTGCGGCTGCCCGCGCACCCCGGCTACGCGACCGCGGTCCTGCCGACCATGCTGCTGGTCGGCCTGGGCTTCGTGCTGTCCTTCGCCGCCCTCAACACCCAGGCCACCTCCGGACTCGCCCCCGCCGAGCGCGGCGCCGCCGCGGCCCTCTACCAGAGCGCCGTCCAGATCGCCGCGGTCGTGGCCCCGGCGCTGGCCGCCGCCCTCTTCCAGAACGGGCTGGGCAGCGGCAGCGGCGGGCTGCGGCCCGCCGTGTGGCTGGTGGTCGCGATCGGCGCGCTCGGACCGGTGGCCGCACTGACCACGTACCTGCTGCCGCGCCCGCCGCGGCGCGTCACCTCAGGAGGACAAGGACCATGGACGAGGCGAGTATCTGGGTGAAGGCCGCCCCGGAAACGGTGTGGGCCCTCGTGGCCGATCCCACCCGCTACGGCGAGCTGAGCCCGGAGAACATCGGCGGCCGCTGGGCCAACGCGTCCGTCCCGCGCCCCGGCGCCGTCTTCAAGGGCACCAACAAGCGCGGCGTCATGCGCTGGACCACGACCTGCACCGTGCTGGAGTACGACGCCCCCAAGCGCTTCTCCTTCCAGGTCGCCGAGTCGAACATGCGCTGGGGCTACCGCCTGGAGCCCGAGGCCGGCGGCACGCTGCTCACCGAATGGCGCGAGCACGCCGGGCCGATGCCGGTGGCCGCCCGCCTGTTCACCGCCTCCAAGCTCCTCGGGCGGGACCGCGAGCAGATCATGGTCGACGGCATGCGCACCACCCTGGAGCGCGTCAAACGCGCCGTCGAAGCCGGCCGACGGTAACCCGCGATGCGCGGACTGAGCCGGTACGAGAGCACCGTCGCCCTGCGCTACGGGATCGCCGACACCGCCGACTTCACCCGGCAGGCGCTCGCCATCCTCGACACCCGCGCCGGCGACTACCGCGGGTACGGCGTCACCCGGGCGCTCATCCACCCGCTGACCCTGCGCCTGGGCTCCCGGCCCGGGCGGGCGGGCGTGGTCCTGCGGACCGGTGCCACCCCGCACACCACCGATCCCGGCGCGGTGGACCTCGACGTGGCCGTCGAGCCCGGCCCGGGCGGCAGCCTGCGCCTGACCGGCCTCGGACCGCTGCCGCTGCCGCTGCGCCGCGGCAGCGTCGACGCCGTACGCTGCGCCACGCTGGTCTTCGGCCTCGGCGACATCGACGGCGAGGGCCCGAGCGCCGAGTTCGGCGTCACCGTACGTCCCGAGGCCGGGCTGCAGTGCGCCTACGCCGCCGGGACGGACCGCGACCCGTACGCGCCGCGCTGGGAGATCTCCGTCCGCGCGGCCGCCGTCGCCCACCGCTCCCTGCCCGTGCCGTCCGCCATGGGCTGGATCGCCGCGGACTGCCTGGCCTGAGAGCCCCCTCCGCACGGGAAAGGAGAGCGCGCCCGTGCCCGCACCGCTGCGCCTGGTCCTGCTCTTCCTCGGGCGGGCCCTGCGCGACTACGGCTACGTCCACGTCTGTCCGCCCCCGCTGGTCCCGCCGCCGGGGGCGCCGCCCGCGCCGGGCCACCCGGAGAAGCTCGTG
Organism: Streptomyces sp. NPDC020983; assembly: GCF_044333485.1. Taxonomy (NCBI): domain Bacteria; kingdom Bacillati; phylum Actinomycetota; class Actinomycetes; order Kitasatosporales; family Streptomycetaceae; genus Streptomyces; species Streptomyces sp. NPDC020983. The sequence continues at coordinate 153,985 of NZ_JBIRRA010000010.1, forward strand.
CCGCTGCCCGACCACGAGCGCCGCTGGTGGCAGGACCTCGAAACCCGCCTCGCCGGCGGCGGCACCGCCGACCGGCCCTGAAAACCCCCGACCGCGCGGCCCCCCGGGCCGCGCGGTCCTTTTTTTGTGCCCGCGTGCGGTCCGGGCCGTCAGCCCAGCCAGGACGGGGACAGGGCCGAGGGCGTCAGCAGGACCGGGGCGCCGGTGCCGTCGGCCGGGACGGTGAAGAGGTCCGAGCCGTAGTCGCCGGGGAGGGAGTAGGACAGCGTGCGGTTGTCGGCCCACACCGCCTGGTCGTCGACGTTGCGGGTCTCCGCGGTGGGGTGGTCCTCCAGCGTGGCCAGGTCCAGCACGTACAGGCGCCAGGGGGCGTCGGCGGAAAGGCCCGGCACGCGCTTCTTGAAGGCGATGCGCGTCCCGTCCGGGGAGAGGGACGGGCACTCGACGTTGGAGCGCAGCGTGACCGCGGTCCGCGTCGACGTGTCGCCGCGGATCAGGTACGTGCGTCCGCCCGTCGCGGCCGTCGCGTAGAAGTGCGTGTCGTCCGCGAAGGTGACGCCCCAGTAGTTGACGTCGGCGGCCCGCACCCGCCTGCCGTCGCGCGTGAGGGCGTAGTCCTCCAGCGTGGACTGGAGCGCGCCCGTGCGGGTGTCCAGGATCGAGGTGCGGGTCGAGAAGTCGGTCCCCGCGTAGGAGTCGCCGCCGACGAAGACCGTCCAGGCCGCCATCCGGCCGCTGGGGGAGACCCGGGCGCGGGTCGGGATGCCCGCGAGGTCGACACGCCGGGTGGTGCGCAGACGGCTGTCCAGGATCAGGGCGCGGTAGGAGTCGTTGACCGCGCCGCGCTCGGCCTGGAGGCACACCCCGGTGCCGCCCGCGGCGTAGAAGCGCAGGCACTTCACGCCGGACGCCGTGCGCGGCCCGTCCGGGTCGGCCGCCGGGACGCCGGCCAGCTCGTCGCGGTGCGGGCCCCACGCCATGGAGCGGAAGACGATCCGCGGCCCCGCGCCGGGCGCGAGCGACACGTCCCCCGCGTGCACCGCCGGCCCGCCCGCCTGCACCTGGTTCTTCCGGTCCGCCCGGCCCGCCGCCCGCCACACCGCGACCCCGGCGACCAGCGCGAGCACCAGGACGCCCGTGAGCAGCACGAGCAGCTTCGCGCGCGTGCCGAGGGGGGCGTCGCCGGGCGCGTCGCCGCCACCGGGGCCGTCCTCGCCCGTGGCCACCGTGATCTCCTCGCTCATGCCGGCCTCTCCGCGGGCCGCAGCCGCACCGACAGCGCCACGCTCGCCAGCAGCGCGACCGCCGCGCCGGTGAGCGCCGAGCGGTCGCCGAACGCGGTCCAGGCCGCGCCGAAGGCGATCGAGCAGAAAAAGCGCGCGGCCGCCTGCCCCGTCTGCACCAGCGCGAGCCCGCTGGAGCGCAGCGCCGCCGGTACGGAACCGGCCGCCGCCGCCATCAGCACGCCGTCCGTGGCGGCGTAGAACGTGCCGTGCAGCGCCAGCACCGCGTAGGGCAGCACGCCCGCCCGCAGGTGCGACAGCAGCAGCCCGTACGCGAGCAGCAGCGCGAGGTGGCCGCCGACGAAGACCCGCCAGCGGCCCACCCGGTCCGCCCACCGGCCGAGCGGCACCGCCAGCAGCAGGAAGGCCGCCGCCGTGCCCAGCGGCAGCAGCGCGAACCAGCGGTCGGGCACCCCCAGGCGGCGCTGGAGCATGAGGTAGACGAAGGAGTCGCTGACGGTCGCGAGGCCGAGCGCCATCGCGCACAGGGCGAGCCCGCGCAGCTCCCGCCGCCCCAGCAGACCGGCCGCGGCCCGCAGCGAGGCACGCGGCGCGTCCGCCTCCTGCCCGCCCGCGCCCGCCTGCCGTACCCGCGACGGCACGAACAGCAGCAGCACCAGCACGCCCACCGCCGCGACGCAGAAGCTCACGGTGAAGACCGCGTCGTAGCCCTCCGCGGCCCGGCGCAGGATCAGGAAGGCGGCCAGCGGGCCCAGCAGCGCGCCCGTGGTGTCCATCGCGCGGTGCACGCCGAAGGCCCGGCCGCGCGCCCGCGGCTCGCTCGACAGCGAGATGAGCGCGTCACGCGGCGCGGTGCGCAGCCCCTTGCCGGTGCGGTCGGCGGCGAGCACCGCACCGATCAGCGGCAGGGTGTGGACGGCGAGCAGCAGCGGCTTGCACAGCGCCGACAGCCCGTAGCCGAGCACGGCGACGCGCTTGTGCCGCCCGCCGCGGTCGGCGAGGTGCCCGCCGACGAGCCGTACCAGCGCGCTGAAGCCGTTGTAGACGCCGTCCAGCAGACCGAAACCCAGCGGGGACAGGCCGAGTCCGGTGACCAGGTAGAGCGGCAGCACCGCGGTGACCATCTCCGAGGAGACGTCCGTGATCAGGCTGACCGCGCCCAGCGCGAGCACAGTGGGGGCCACGGCGGACCGCCGCCCGGGGCGGGTTGCGCCCCGGGCGGCGGCCGGCGAGGCCACCGCGGGTGTGCTCGCGCGGCTCTCGCTGACGTACATCGGTCAGCTGGACCAGATGCCGGTGATGTCCGACGCCGAGGCGGCCTGCCCGGCGTGCGAGGACGTGCCCGCCAGGTCCTCCAGCGTCCGCAGCAGGTTGTAGTGGTTGTAGGTGGTCGAGACCGACGAGCCCGCCTTGACCGGCTGTCCGTAGAAGACGGTCGGGATCCGGTTGCCGCTCAGCGAGTTGTCCTCGTCGAAGGTGACGACGAGCAGGCTGTTGTGGGTCTTGGCCCAGGTCGCGTACGCGCCCAGGTTGTTCTTGATCCAGGTGTCGCCGGTCGCCACCGAGCAGTCGTGCATGTCGCTGCACAGGTTCGGCACCACGAAGGACGTCGTGGGCAGCGTCGAGTAGTCGGTCGGGAACTGCGCGAAGGTCTTCGCGGACGAGGTCGGCACGTTCGAGAAGCCGAACCACGGATTGTGCTTCTGCGCGTAGTTGCCGCTCTTGCAGGTGGTCGAACCCTGGCTCGGCAGCGTCTCGTTGTAGCTCCCGAACGTCTTGCCCGCGGCGGCGACCTCGGAGCCAAGATTCGCGGCCGAGCTGAAGCCGATGGTGACGCAGCTGTCGGACGTGATCCCCTGCGTCGAGCCGGAGAAGAGGGCGTAGTAGTTCGGCTGGCTGGGGTGCGTGATCGCGTGGCTCTGCGTCAGGTTGGCGCCGCCGGTCGCGAGCGAGTTGATGTACGGGGCGCTGGAGCTGCCGATCACCTGGCTGTAGGCGTGGTTCTCCATGACCACCACGACCGTGTGGTCGGGCGTGGGGACGGAACCGGCCGCCTGGGCGTTCCCGCCGAGACCGGCCCACAGGCCGGCGGAGGCGGCGGCGAGGCCGCCGGCGGTCAACAGGGCGGTACGGCTACGGCTGCGCACGGGGTTACCTCCGGTGAGGGGGTGGGGGACGAACGTGCGATGTGCATGCCAAAGTTAGGGGCGTCCCGGGTACGTCCGAGCGGTGCGCGGGGTGAAGAACGGGCGAACGCTGCGGTACGCCCGGTGTACGCGCGGTGAGCCCCGCGTTCCTCCCAGGCGCCTCCCGGCTCAGCTCCCGGCGGCCGGCTCCACCGGCGGCAGCCGCAGCCGCATCCGTACGCCCTGGGGCAGCGGCTCCGCCGTGACCTCTCCACCGTACGTCTCCGCGATCTGCCGCACGATCGCAAGCCCGAGTCCCGAACCGGGCAGGGAGCGCGCCGCGGGGGAGCGGTAGAAGCGGTCGAAGACGAAGGGCAGGTCTGCGGCCGGGATACCGGGCCCCTCGTCGCTCACCGTGACACTGCCCGCGGCGTCGGTGGCCACCGTGATCCGGCCGCCCTCCGGACTCCACTTCACCGCGTTGTCGACCAGGTTGCCGATCGCCCGCTCGACCGCGTCCGGGTCGGCATGGACCAGGCACGGTGCCAGCTCCGCCGCGAGGTCCGCCCGCGGCGAGCGCGCCGCCGCCCGCTCCAGTACCCGGGCCGCCAGCAGATCGAGGCGGACGTCCTCGGTGTGAGGCCGCGCCTGCTCGTAACGGCCCAGATCCACCAGGTCGTTGACGAGCGACGTCAGCTCCGCGGCCTGCGCCCGGGCCTCGGCGACCAGCGCGGGCGCCTGCGGATCGGCCAGTCCCGGCCCCTCGCCGAGCAGTTCGAGGTTGGTCGTGAGGCTGGTCAGCGGGGTGCGCAGCTCGTGCGAAGCGTCCGCGACCAGCCGCCGCTGCGCGCCCACCGACTCCTCCAGCGCCGCCATCATCGCCGCGAAGGACCGGGTGAGCCGGGCGATCTCGTCCCGCCCGTCCGCCGTCAGACGGGCCGTCAGGTCCTGGGTGGCGGTGACGTGCTCGACGGTCTCGGTGAGCTGCCGCACCGGCCGCAGCACCCGTCCGGCCGCCAGCCGGCCGGCGACCGCCGCCAGCACGCAGCCGCCCGCGGTGATCGCGACCAGCAGCATCGACAGCCGCCGCAGCGTGCTGCTCACCACCGCCGTGGGCACCGCGGTGCGCACCAGGACGCCGGGGCTGTCCGCCAGTTCCGTGGTGTAGATGCGGTAGTGCCGTCCGGCGTAGTCGGCGTCGTGGAAGTACGCCGTCCGCGTGCCCCGGGCGACCTGCACGTCCAGCGCGCTGACCCCGACGAAGCCGTCGGTCGGGCCGACCGCCACCGGCGGCAGCACGAACTGGAGCAGTGCGGAGCCGACTTGTACCGGCCCGGTCGGGAACACGGCCTGCGGCGAAACCTCGCCGCCGTCTCCGCCGCTGTCCCTGGAACCGTCCTTGGAATTGTCCTTGGCGGGGTCCTTGGTGCCGTCCTTGGCCCGGCCCTTGGTGCCGTCCGTGGCACCGCCCGACGCGGCCTCCTCGGCGGCGGCCTGGCCCTTCTGCTTGAAGGCCCGGATCAGGTCCGGCGCCTGGCCCGCCGCCGACACCAGATCGGCGTCGTGCTGTTCGTTGAGCTTCGCGCCCAGCGCCGGGTAGAGCACGAGCGAGGCCAGCACCAGCGCCGCGAGCACCACCGCGCCCCCTGCGAGCGCGAGCCGGTTGCGCAGGCTCACGGCTCCTCCCGCAGCACGTACCCCAGTCCCCGCACGGTCTGCACGAGCCGCGGCGCGCCGTCCGCCTCCAGCTTGCCGCGCAGGTAACTGATGTACACCCACAGGGCGTTGGAGGAGGGCCCGAAGTCGTAGCCCCACACCGAGTCGAAGATGAGCGTACGGCTCAGCACCCGGCGCGGATTGCGCAGGAAGAGCTCCAGCAGCGCGTACTCGGTCCGCGTCAGGTCCAGGGGCTGGCCCCCGCGGGTCACCCGGCAGGCGGCGGTGTCCATCTCCAGGTCGGCGAAGCGCAGTACCTCCTGGTCGGCGCCGCTGCGCCGCAGCAGGGCGCGGATGCGGGCGCGCAGCTCGTCCAGCGCGAAGGGCTTGGCGAGGTAGTCGTCCGCGCCCGCGTCCAGGCCCGCGACCCGGTCGTCGACCAGGTCGCGGGCGGTGAGCATCAGGATCGGCGTGCGGTCGCCGCGCGCCCGCAGCCGGCGGCACACCTCCAGGCCGTTCGGCTCCGGCATGAGGATGTCCAGCACCACCGCGTCCTGCCGGCCGGCGGCCAGCGTCGCGAGCGCGGCGGCACCGTCCGCCGCGACCGTCACCTCGTACCCGTCCCGGGTGAGGGCGTGCGCGAGCGAGCGGCGCACCGCGTCATCGTCGTCAACCACCAGCAGCCGCATGGCGCAAGGGTGCCGTACGCCGCGTCAGCGCGCGATCAGCGTGGGCGAGGCCGCCTGTTCGGCTCCGGCCGGTGCGGTCTTCCCGCCCGTGCCCTTGCCCTCGTCCGTGCCCTTGCCGGGGTCGGTGCCCTTGCCCTTGCCGGGAGCGACCGGGCCCGGCTTGCCGTCGCCCGGCTTGCACGGGCCGGGCTTCCCCTTGCCCTTGCCCTTCCCCTTGCCCTCGCCCTTTCCGTTGTGGCTTCCCTTGTCCCCCTTGCCTGCCTTGGTGTCCTTCTCCCCGCCGGGCGCGGGCTTGCCCGCGGCCACCTTGAGCTGGATGAGCGCCTTCGTGAGCTGCTGCGGGCTCACCCCCAGCTTGGCGGCGACGGCCGCGTAGGCGGGAGTTCTCTCGTCGATGGTCCCCCTCGGACCGGTCGCCAGCTTCGCCAGGGCGTCCAGCGCGGCCTGCGCCTTCGCCGTCGGGACGCCCAGGACCTTCGCCAACTGCGTGGCGGTGAAGGGGAACCGGGCCTTCTCGTCGCCGGGCTTGCCGCCTTCGCCGGGCTTCGCCTCGAAGAAGATGGCCGTGAGCTGCTTGCGGGCCTGGGCCGTGGAGATCCCCATGTCCTTGGCGAAGCCCGCGACGACCTTGTCGGTGAGCTTCCCGCCGTTCGCGCCCAGCGCGATCTTGACGTTCCGGAGCGCGTTCTCCAGCCTGCTGTCGGGCCGGTCCGGCGCGCAGACGCCGGGCTTGCCGGAGCCCTTGGCGCCCCCGGTCCCGGCGGTGGCGGCGGTGGCGGCCGTGGCCCCGGCGGTGAGGAGCAGGGCGGTCGCGGCGGCGAGCGCGGTGGTCTTGTGGCGCATCGTGCGCCTCCTCTCGATTGGCTGCCTCCAGCACACCAACCGGCACTTCGGGCCGCCCTCGCCGCACCTTAGGACTTCCTTGGAAGTCGGCACGGCCCGAGGCCGCCCAGGAATTCGTCCGCCCGGCAGGGGCGCTCAGCGCGTGAGGGCCGTCAGGAGCCGGCTGCGCAGGGGCTCGGCGGTGAGGGTGCCGGCGGGCTGCCAGGCGCAGCCGGTGACCTCTTCGGCCTGGAGGGTGATGAGGTGGGGGGTGTCGGTGCGGAAGAGGTAGCGGAAGTCGTAGTGCTGGTGCACGGGTTCGTCCTTGGCGGGGTTGGCGGGGATGGGGTGGACGTCGACGTGGAGGGGGACCGGACCGGCGGGGGTGACGCTCCCGGCCGGGATGCCGGTCTCCTCGCCCAACTCCCGCAGGGCAGCGCCGATGAGGGTGGTGTCGGTGTCCTCCAAATGCCCGCCGGGGAAGAGCCATGTGCCGAGGGCCTTGTGCTCGATGAGCAGGACGTGCCCGTCGGGCCGGAGCAGGAGGGCCCCGGCGGTGGCGTGCCCGCGGAATTCCTTGCGCGAGGTGATCGTGTCGGGGGTGTCCGCGAGGGAGCCGGTGAGGGCGGAGAGGGCGCCCTCGTCCTCGGGGTGCCGGTCCAGGTAGCGGCTCAGGGTGTCGCGGATGTGCTGGGCGGTGACGGTCACGGGTGCCTCTCAGCGGTTGAAGGCGGTGAGCCAGGCGTCGGCGATGGCGGCCCGGTCGACGGCGGGCACGTCGTGCATACCAGCCGCGAGATTGCCACGGGTGAGCATGTGGAGGGCGGCGAGTATCTCGGCCTGCACGAGGAAGATGAACGGACCGACGCTGGCGCCGTGCAGGAAGTTGACGGCGTTGCCGCCGTTGAGCAGATAGAAGTAGTGGCCGGTGGTCTGGTAGCGGGTGATGTGGTCGGTGTCGCGGGCGCGCTGGTAGACCGAGGGGATTCCGTCGAGGTCGAGTTCGTCCTCGCTGCTGGTGACGGTGGCGACGTAGGCGCCGTTACGGAGGGTGGAGAAGTCCTCGGCGCGCAGGGAGAGCGATCCGGTGGCGCACAGCACGAGGCCGGCGTTGTGGAGGGCGCGGTCGCGGTCGCGAGCGACGGTGAAGCCCTGGGAGAGGGCCTGGGTGCGGCGGATGGGGTCGATGTCGTGCACGGTGACCTGGACGCCCTTGGCGTGGAGAAGGCGGGCGATGCTGGAGCCGAGCTTGCCGAAGCCGATGACGAGGGCGGGGCGTCCGTGGAGGATGTCGCCGCGTTCGCGCATGAGGGCTTCGGTGGAGAAGACGACGGACTGCCCGACCAGGTAGTCCTCGGGGTCCTTCAGCGGAGAGCGGGCGACGGAGACGACGGGGCAGGGGAGCTTGTCGAGTTCGGCGTAGCGCTTGTGGCCGTTCTCGGTGTCCTCGACGACGCCGAGGATCGTTCCCGAGAAGTGCTCGGCGAGGGCGCTGAGGGTGGGCGCGAAGTAGCCCCCGACGTCGAGCAGGACGACGCGTTCCCCGGCGGCCCGGGATTCGACGTACTCCACGGCCTGGTCCGGGTCGGCGAAGGTCTCGCGGGAGAGCGGGTCGCAGGGTGCGATGCGCTCCGCTTCGCGCTTGGCGGTGGGGGAGACGGACTTGGGTTTCGGTAGAACCGCCCGCAGGCTGGAGGCGGTGGCCACGGCGCGGACGAAGCTGGGGCGTTCGGGCAGCAGGTGCGTGATCAGGAACGAGACGGGCGGTTCGTCCGGGCGGAAGCGGGACGCGATCTTGCTGAAGTAGGTGTCCAGGCGGGCGCGTTCGAAGGACTCCACGGTTCACCTCTCTGCCAGGGTGTCGTGCCGCCGCTGCTCGCGGGGTGCGGTGAGGGTCAGGTGCTCGTCGGAGTCGGCGGTCCAGGTGACGACGGGCCCACGCACGGGCCTGAGTACGTAGACGCCCTGCCGGATGTCGGTGATGACGGCTTCGCGTCCGGTGGCCTTGTCCGTGACCTGGTCGCCGACCCAGGGCTTGCCGTTGCGGGTCATGCGAGGGGGTCTCCTTCGAGCAGGCCCCAGACGCGTTTGCCGAAAGGGAGCGGGTCGGTGCCCCATCGGGCGGTGAGGGCTTCGACGAGGTTCAGGCCGCGCCCGCACTCGGCGAGCTCGCCGGCGTGGCGCCGCTCGGGCCGGGTCTTGGAACGGTCGACGACGTCGATCCGGACTTGCGCGTGCGCCGGGCGGCTGATCGTGACGCGGATGAGTCGTCCCCGGGTGTGCCGGGCGGCGTTGGCGACCAACTCCGTGACGACGAGGGCGCCGTCGTCCGCCAGCTGTTCGAGTCCCCACGCGCGCAGGGCGGTACGCACCAGGTACCGGGCGTCCTCCGCGCTCTCTGCTGCGCAGGGCAGAGTACGGGAGTAATCGGGGTGGTCTCGGGCGCCGGTGACGCTCTCGCTCACGGTCATCAGAACCTCATCAGTCGGCACAGTCGGCGGCGGGAGGAGCCCGCCCCTCCGGGCCGTCAGGGAACGGCCGCCGTTGCCGAGTGAACGACAGCGATGCGCAGTGCGGGAGGAAATGCTGTTTTGGTTCGTGTCTGCCCGGACCGGAAATTTCCCGTCGCCCGCTTTCACGGAAGCGTTTCAGGTAGCTACGTTGGGTAAGTGCTGCCGAACCAGGAACTGACCCAGGCCATGACCGAAGCCGGGTTTACGCAGTCCGAGCTGGCCGATGCCATGAACGCCCGCTTACGACTGGACGGTTGCGAGGGAACGGTCAGCGACCGCACCGTCCGCTACTGGGTCACCGGAAAAACCCGGTGGCCCCACCCGCGCCAACGTGCGGCTCTGGAGGCAGTATTCGGCTGCACGGCTGCGGAACTGGGGTTCACCCCGCCGAGCCGACCCGGCCACCCTCGCGAATCGGAGCAGCACGTGGAGCGCCGCACCTTCCTGATCGCGACTACCGGCACGACTGCCGGAGTGCTCGCCCCCCTTGACTCCCGGCCCTCCACCGTCGGTATCTCCGACGTGATACGACTGCGCGACGGTCTTGATGACCTGATGGCTCTCGACGACACCCGTGGCGGTCACGAGAGCCTGGAGCATTCGGCCGTGTCCGGGGCATCCAAAGCGTTGGAGATGCAGCGACGGGCGGCCTCTCAGAGAATCCGCCAGCGCCTTTTCTCCGTGGCAGCTGACTTCACTGCCACAGCGGCCTGGTCCGCCCTGGACGCCCGGCACTCCGACCGGGCCGAGCAACACCTGAACAGGGCCCTCTACCTCGCAGGGCTGGCCCAGGACCCGGTAGCCGAATTGCGCGTCTGGAACTCGTTCGCGATGCTTGCCCACCAGCGGCAGGACTTCAATCAGGCCGTGGACTCCGCCCAGGCAGCCCAGGCTACTGCCATCACTCGCCGGGACCCGTTGTTCGCCTCTCTCGCGCACGCACGCACCGCCATCGGGCATGCGAACCTTGGCGACCGGCAGGCCGCGTTGCGATCTCTTGGCTACGCCCGGGAAGCGCTCATCAAGGCCGAGCCGCTGCCGCCCCGCCCGAGCTGGGTCGCTTTCTACGGCTCAGCCGAACTCAATGCCATCACAGCCATCGTCCGGGACCGCATCGGAGACCCCGCGGAGGCTGAGGCAGCCTCACACCAAGCGCTCTCCGCGATCCCCGTGCAGTTCCGCCGCAACCGGGCCCTCGCCACCGCCAGGCTGGCCCTCGCTCAACTCCACCAGCGCGACGTCGAGCAGTCCTGCGACACGGCTGCCAGCGTTTTCAGCCTGATGGCCACCTCCCCAATCCCCGGCCGGATGAGGTCGCTGCTCGGGGACTACTACCGGGACCTGATCACCCTGGCGCCGAAGTCCCCGGTCGCGCGAGAGTGGGGCGACCGGTACCGACTCGAATGGAGCCGTGCATGACGACCGCCCCCGCTCTCGACCTTCGTCACTACACGCACGACGACCTGCCGCGGATACGGCAGACGATCCTCGATGTCCACGCCGCTGCTTACGCCGGGGAGATGACGGAATTCGACGAGCGCTTCCCCTGGTTCGTCGACCATTGGGGCGGCAACCCCGGTTTCGCCTGCGTGATCGCCTACGACGGGGACGACGCGGTGGGCTTCGCGTACGGGGCCCCGGGGACACCCGGGCGCGAGTGGTGGCGCGACCACCTCGATCCCGCGCCCGAGAAGCACCGCACGTTCTCGTACTCGGAGCTGGCCGTCGTCCCGCGCTGGCGGAAGAAGGGTGTCGCGGAACTGCTCTCCCGCGCCCTCATGGAGGGCCGGGTGGAGGACCTGGCGGTGCTGCTGGTGGACGTCGAACACCCCCGCGTCCAGGCCCTTTACGAGTCCTGGGGGTACCGCAAGGTCGGCGAGCGCCAGCCGTTCCCCGACTCGCCGGTGTACGCCGTGATGATCGTCGAGCTGCCGTTGGCGTAGGCCCTGGCGTACCGGGGCAGTCCGCCGAGGTCCGGCCGGACGCGACGTACCGGCGCATCGCGCGGGGGCTCCGGGCGGAGAGAGACCCCGCATCCCCTGCCGGTGGACCGGAGCGCTTCCGTCCGTCAGAGCACGGGCAGCCGGTCCGTGGCCGCGGGGGAACGCCGCTCCTCCAGCCAGAAGAGGTAGACGCGGAGGTGCGACGCCAACCCGCCCTCGATGTAGGCGGTGTACTCCAGAGCGGCGGCGGCCACCCCTTGCCCGGCCTTCGCGTCGTCGGCCTCCCAGTCGGCCCGCCGATCCGCCAGATACTCGACGACCCGCCGCCGCTCCCGCCACCACTCCCGGACCGACGCCGGCGTCCAGTGGCTGTCCCCGTCGCAGCCGTAACCGCCGAAGACCTCCTGCTGGGCCGCGTCGACCAGTTGCCGAAGCTCTTCCGGATTCCGCGGCTGTCGGTACACGTACTCGGTGAAGTAGTCGGCCTCGTAGAGAACGAGCCCCGGGGCGTGGATCCGCCCCGTCCCGCAGTTGTCGGTCTCGGCCCCGTAGAACGGCCCCGGTACGTTGAGCCACTGACGCTCCGACCACTGCCCCCGAAAGGAATCACGGGCGTCGCCGAGCAGAGGCACCGCGTCGAAGTAGAGGTCCACGGCGGAATGCTAATCGCGCGCGGCTCCACCCCGTTTCGGGGTGCCGTGCCCCGTTCCTCGTGGGGTGCGGTGAGGATGAAGTGCCGGTCACAGCGGAAAGTTGACCGCGTCGGCGAGGACCCGCATGCGCGGGGTCAAGGTGCGGCGGCGTACGCCTTCGGGAGCTGAGCGCCGCGGCGCAAGAGCGACCTCCCCGCGCCCCGCGGCTGCGGAATCACTCATTCCGGGGGCGGGAACCGGACACCGGTCCGGGCGGCCCGGGACAGGCCCCACGTATAGAGGGCATCGAGGACCGGGACCAGGCTCGCGCCCTCCTCCGTCAGGCGGTACTCGACGACCTCCGAGCCCTTCGGGCCGGCCGCGCGGCGCTCGACCAGGCCGCGGGACTCCAGGCCGCGCAGGCGCTGGACCAGCATCTTCTCGCTCACCCCGGGGATTCGGCGGCGCAGTTCGCCGTAGCGGTGGACGCCCTCCTTGAGGTGGGCCAGGATCACCGTGGCCCACTTGCCGCCGATGACCTCCAGGGTCAGCTCGACGGGGCACGACGGCTCCCGGGGCGGCGGTACGGTCGTCATCTGGCGTGTCCTGTTCCGGCTGCTCACCACCGGGTGGGTTCTTGCCACCCGTCCCGGCGCGTTGTTTGGGTCCTCCCATGATTGTCGAGTACATCCGCTACCGGATCGCCGCATCCGACCGGGAGGCGTTCGAGCAGGCCTACGCGCGGGCCGCCGTACCGCTCGGGCAGGCCGAGCAGTGCGTGGACTACGAGCTGGCCCGCTGCGCCGAGGACCCCGGCGCCTACGTCCTCCGCATCCGCTGGACCTCCGCCGCCGGCCACCTCGACGGCTTTCGCAAGGGCGGGCACTTCCCGGCGTTCTTCGCGGAGATCCGGCCGTACGTCGGGGCCGTCGAGGAGATGCGGCACTACGAGGTCACCGATGTGGCGGGGAAGGGCGCCTCGCTGCCGACGCTGTACGCGTGGGCGGGCGGTGCCGAGGCCTTCGACAGGCTCTTCACCCGCTTCTACGCGCGCGTCGCCGAGGACGACGTGCTCGCGCCGGTCTTCGCCGGGATGCACCCGGACCACCCGCGGCACGTCGCCGCCTGGCTCGGCGAGGTCTTCGGCGGCCCCGCCGTCTACAGCACCGGGCACGGCGGCCACCGCCACATGGCCTCCCGGCACCTGGGCCGGGGTCTCACCGAGGAGCAGCGGCGCCGCTGGGTCGGGCTGCTCACCGACACCGCGGACGAGGTGGGCCTCCCGGACGACCCGGAATTCCGTGCCGTCTTCGCGTACTACCTGGAGTGGGGCACGCGGATGGCGCTGCTCTACTCCGGCCCGAACCCGCCGCCGCTGCCCGAGTCGCCGATGCCGCGCTGGGACTGGGGCGTCACCCCGCCCTACCGCGGCTGACCCGGCTCCTCCCGGCCCCGGGGCCGCCTTCCGCCCCGCCCCCACGCCGGGGCGCGGGGCGCAAGGCGGCCCGATATGGTGGACGGGACGGACCGGGAGGGCCGATGCAGGGACGCCGCAGCAGTACGTTCACCCGGCTGCTCCGGCACGGGTTCACCGACCCCGCGGGGGCCGAGCGGCTGCTCGAGGGGGACGCGCTCGCGGAGGCCAGGACCGATCCGGTGCTGCTGGAGGCGCTGGGGGCGACGGCGGATCCGGATCTGGCGCTGCTGGGCCTGGTGCGGCTGGTGGAGGCGCTCGCGCCCGAGGAGCGCCGGGTGCTGCTGGACACCGTGACGACGGCGAAGCCGCTGCGGGACCGGCTGCTGGGCGTGCTGGGCGCGTCGGAGGCGCTCGGCGACCACCTGGCCCGGCACCCCGCGGACTGGCACGCACTCGTCACGTACGAGGCGGCCGACCTGCACCCGGGGGTCGCGGAGTTCGAGCGGGGCCTCGCGGCGGCCACCGACCCGGACGCGCTGCGCGCGGCGTACCGGCGGTGCCTGCTCGGGATAGCCGCGCGCGACGTGTGCGGGACCAGTGACCTGGTGCGTACGGCCGCCGAGCTGGCCGACCTCGCGACCGCCACGCTGCGTGCCGCCCTGGCCATCGCCTCCGCCGAGACCCCGCAGGACGCCGCGGCCGCGCGCCTCGCCGTCATCGGCATGGGCAAGTGCGGCGGCCACGAGCTGAACTACGTCTCGGACGTCGACGTCATCTTCGTGGCCGAGCCCGCGGAGGGCGTCGCGGAGACCGAGGCGCTCCAGGCGGCGACCCGGCTCGCGGTGCGCATGATGCGGATCTGCTCCGACACCACCGCCGAGGGCACGATCTGGCCGGTCGACCCCAACCTGCGGCCGGAGGGCAAGAACGGGCCGCTGGTGCGGACGCTGTCCAGCCACCTGGCGTACTACGCACGCTGGGCGAAGACCTGGGAGTTCCAGGCGCTGCTGAAGGCCCGCCCCGTCGCGGGCGACCCCGCGCTCGGCGCCGAGTACACGGCCGCGATCCGCCCGCTCGTGTGGCAGGCCGCCGAGCGCGACCACTTCGTCACCGACGTGCAGCAGATGCGCCGCCGGGTCGTCGACAACATCCCCGCCGCGCAGGTGGACCGCGAGCTCAAGCTCGGTCCCGGCGGCCTGAGGGACGTCGAGTTCGCCGTGCAGCTGCTCCAGCTCGTGCACGGCCGCACCGACGCCTCGCTGCGCAGCCCCACCACGCTCACCGCGCTCGCGCAGCTCGCCGAGGGCGGCTACGTCGGCCGCGCGGACGCCGCCTCACTCGACTCCGCCTACCGCTTCCTGCGGCTCATGGAGCACCGCATCCAGCTGTACAGGATGCGCCGCACCCACCTCGTCCCCGACGACGAGGCGGGCCTGCGCCGGCTCGGCCGGGGCCTGGGCTACCGCTCCGAACCCGTCGCGAGCCTCAACCGGGAGTGGAAGCGGCACGCCGTGGAGGTGCGGCGGCTGCACGAGAAGCTCTTCTACCGCCCGCTGCTGGAGTCCGTCGCCCAGCTCGGCACCGACGACACCCGCCTGAGCACCGACGCCGCCCGGCAGCGCCTCCAGGCGCTCGGCTACGACGACCCGGCCGCCGCGATGCGCCACCTGGAGGCGCTCGCCAGCGGCGTGAGCCGCGCCTCGTCGATCCAGCGCACCCTGCTGCCCGTGCTGCTCAGCTGGTTCGCGGACTCCGCCGACCCGGACGCCGGCCTGCTCGGCTTCCGCAAGGTCTCCGACGCGCTCGGCAAGACCCCCTGGTATCTGCGGCTGCTGCGCGACGAGGGCGCCACCGCCCAGCGGCTGGCCCGCGTGCTGTCCTCCGGGCGGCTCGCCCCCGACCTGCTGATGCGCGCCCCCGAGGCGGTCGCGATGCTCGGTTCCGCCGAGGGCCTGGCCCCGCGCGACGGCACCGCGCTGGAGCAGGAGGTGCTGGCCGCGGTGGGCCGCGCCGAAGGCCCCGAGCAGGCCATCGCCGCCGTCCGCGGGGTGCGCCGCCGCGAGCTGTTCCGCACCGCGGCGGCCGACCTCATCGACACCTACGGCGACGACGTGGCACGGGAGGCCGACCGGGTGCCCCCCGCCGACCTCGTCGACCGTGTCGGCCGCGCGGTCTTCGACCTGACCTCCGCGACGGTCGCGGGCGCGCTGCGGGCCGCCGTCAACGCGGTGACCGGGGACGACACCCGGCCGATGCCCACCCGCTTCGCCGTCATCGGCATGGGCCGCTTCGGCGGCCGCGAGCTCGGCTACGGCTCCGACGCCGACGTGCTGTTCGTCCACGAGCCCTGCGACGGTGCCGACCAGGAGGAGGCCGGGCGCGCCGCGCTCGCCGTCGCCAACGAGCTGCGCCGCCTGCTCCAGATCCCCACCGCCGATCCGCCGCTGCTGGTGGACGCCGACCTGCGGCCCGAGGGCAAGAGCGGCCCCCTGGTCCGCACCCTCGCCTCCTACGCCGCCTACTACCGGCGCTGGTCGCTGGTGTGGGAGAGCCAGGCGCTGCTGCGGGCCACCCCGGTCGCCGGGGACACCGGGCTCGGCGAGCGCTTCACCGAGCTGGTCGGCCCGCTGCGCTACCCGGCCGGCGGCCTGGAGGACGAGGCCGTACGCGAGATCCGCCGGCTCAAGGCGCGGATGGAGTCCGAGCGGATGCCGCGCGGCGCCGACCCGACGCTGCACGCCAAGCTGGGCCGCGGCGGGCTGTCCGACGTCGAGTGGACGGTGCAGCTGCTCCAGCTCCAGCACGCCGGCCGGCTCCCCGAGCTGCGTACCACCGGCACCCGGGAGGCCCTGGCCGCCGCGGCGGCGGCGGGGCTCGTGGACGCGGCGGACGCGGAGGTGCTGGACGAGGCGTGGGTCCTGGCCACCCGGGTCCGCAACGCCGTCATGCTGGTACGCGGACGCCCCGGCGACACCTTCCCCGGAGACGGCCGCGAGCTGGCGGCGGTGGCCCGCTACCTGGGCTTCCCCCCCGGCCACGTCGGCGACATGCTCGACGACTACCGCCGCCGCACCCGCCGGGCGAGGGCGGTCGTGGAGCGGATCTTCTACCAGGGCTGACGCACGCAGGGGGCGTCAGGCCGGGTCCTCCAGTATCAGCGCGCCCGTCGCGTACTTCGGCAGCGCGTACACCCACCGCCCGTAGACCAGGCACACCACGCCGAAGCCGAAGCCCAGGCACACCGCGCCGCCCACCGCGTCCATCCAGAAGTGGTTGCCGGTCGAGACGATCACCAGCAGCGTGAACACCGGGTAGAGGCCGCCGAGGATCCGCGCCCACAGCGGCTTGGCCAGCGAGACGATGGTGATCCCGCACCACAGCGACCAGCCGATGTGCATCGACGGCATGGCCGCGTACTGGTTGGACACCTTCGCCAGGCTGCCCTGCGACAGCGAGCCCCAGGTGTGGTGCACCAGCACGGTGTCGACGAAGCCGCCGCCCGTCATCAGCCGGGGCGGCGCCAGCGGGTAGGCCCAGAAGCCGACGAGGGCCACCCATGTGGTCACGAACAGCACCAGCCGGGCGGGCCCGTAGCGCGACGGGTGGTAGAGGTAGAGCCACGCCAGCACGCCGATGGTGATGAAGAAGTGCAGCGTGGCGTAGTAGTAGTTCATTCCCACGATCAGCCACGTCACCGAGTTCACGGCGTGGTTGACCGAGCGCTCGAACGCCAACCCGAGGTGGTGTTCGAGCGCCCACACGGCGTCGGCGTGCCGCAGCGCGACGACCTGCTGCTCCGGGACCGCGTTCCTGATCTGCGAATACAGCCAGTAGCTGACGCCGATCAGCAGGATCTCGAACCAGAACTTGGGCTGCCGTGGGGTTCGCAGCCGCTCCAGCAGCGTACGGGCCAGGCCCGGCTCACCGGTGCCGCTCTCGCCGGACGTGCCGAGGGCGGCCCGGGATCCGCTGGAGTGCTGCGCCGAGACGGAGTGGTCATCCGTCTCATTCGCGGTCTTCGCAGTCGGTTCCCCCATAGGACACCAGTCTGCCAGATCTGTCCCCTGGTGCGGCTCAGACTCCCGCCGGGTCGTCGCCCGTACGGGTGGCCCGCGCGGGGGAGCCCTGCGCGGGCAGCGGCGCGCTCGGCGTGCCCTGCCCGCTCGGGCCCGCGGCGGTCGAGCCCCGGACGACGAGTTCGGGGAGGAAGACGAATTCGCTGTGCGGTGCCGGGGTACCGGCGATCTCCTCCAGCAGCGCGTTGACGGCGGCCTGCCCCATCGCCGTGACGGGCTGCCGGATGGTGGTGAGCGGCGGGTCGGTGAAGGCGATCAGCGGCGAGTCGTCGAAGCCCACGACCGACACGTCCCCGGGCACGGACAGCCCCTGCTGACGGGCCGCCCGGATCGCGCCGAGCGCCATCATGTCGGAGGCGCACACGATCGCGGTGCAGCCCGCCGATATCAGCGCCCCGGCGGCGGCCTGCCCGCCCTCCAGGGTGAACAGCGAGTGCCGGATGAGCCCGTGCGCCTCGTCCTCGGCGAGGCCGAGCACCTCGGCCATCGACGTGACGAAGCCCTCGATCTTGCGCTGCACGGGGACGAAACGCTTCTGCCCGACCGCGAGGCCGATCTGCCGGTGCCCGAGCGCCGCCAGATGGGTGACGGCGAGCCGCATGGCGCCGCGGTCGTCGGGC
This sequence comes from Streptomyces sp. NPDC020983, assembly GCF_044333485.1. Classification (NCBI taxonomy): domain Bacteria; kingdom Bacillati; phylum Actinomycetota; class Actinomycetes; order Kitasatosporales; family Streptomycetaceae; genus Streptomyces; species Streptomyces sp. NPDC020983. The sequence continues at coordinate 171,723 of NZ_JBIRRA010000010.1, forward strand.
GACACGAAGGGCGCGTTGACCTTCTCCGTGAAGCCGTTGATGAGCACGAAGGGCACGCCCTGGCCCTGGAGGCGGGAGTAGCGCTCCATGTCCGCCGTCGAATCGGCGTGCAGGCCGGACACGAAGATGATGCCGGCCACCCCCCGCTCCACCAGCATCTCCACCAGTTCGTCCTCGGTGGAGCCGCCGGGCGTCTGGGTGGCCAGCACGGGCGTGTAGCCCTCGCGGGTCAGCGCCTGCCCGATGATCTGCGCGAAGGCGGGGAAGATCGGGTTCTCCAGCTCGGGCGTGATGAGCCCGACCAGGCCGGCGCTGCGCTGGCGCAGCCGCACGGGCCGCTCGTACCCCAGCATGTCGAGCGCGGCCAGCACTGATTCGCGGGTGGTGGCGGAGACGCCGGGCTTGCCGTTGAGAACCCGGCTGACCGTCGCTTCGCTGACCCCCGCCTGCGCTGCGATGTCTGCGAGCCGCGCGGTCACAGCACCGGATGCTATTGGACGGAATGCCACCACGTCAGATCGCCCACCAAATCGTCGTGTCAGCGGCGATGGTGACGGCGGTGCCGCCGTTGCCCTGAAGGCCGTCGTGCGTCCGGGCCCGCCCGGTGGCGCTGGACAGCAGCGCGCGGCCGCCGGGCACCGCCAGCGTGACCGGCTCCGCGGTGAGGTTCACCAGGCACACGAAGCCCTCGCCGCCGTCCGCCGCGTCCCGCCGGAAGGCCAGCACACCCTCGGGCACGTCCAGCCACTCCACCCGCGTGCCCGCGCCCAGCGCGGGCAGGCGCCGGCGCAGCTCCAGGGCCGAGCGGTACATCTCCAGCGTCGAGTCCGGGTCGCCGGTCTGCGCCTCGACGCTCAGCCCGGCCCAGCTCGCCGGCTGCGGCAGCCAGCTCGGGCCGCCCGCGACCGGACCGAAGCCGTACGGCGGCTCGCTGCCCGACCACGGGATCGGCACCCGGCAGCCGTCGCGGAAGCCGTCCTGCCCGGCGGCGCGGAAGAACGACGGGTCCTGCCGCACCTCGTCCGGCAGGTCGGTGACGTCCGGCAGGCCCAGCTCCTCGCCCTGGTAGAGGTACGCCGAACCGGGCAGCGCGAGCATCAGCAGCGTCGCGGCCCGCGCGCGGCGCAGGCCCAGCTCGCGGTCGCCGGCCTCGCGCAGCTGCGTGCCCAGGCCGGGCGGATTGGCGAAGCGGGTGGCGTGCCGCGTGACGTCGTGGTTGGACAGCACCCACGTGGCGGGGGCGTCGACCGCGCTCATGACCGTCAGCGAGCGGTCGATGACCCGGCGCAGCTCGGCGGCGTCCCACGAGGTGCCCAGGTACTCGAAGTTGAAGGCCTGGTGCAGCTCGTCGGGCCGCAGGTAGAGCGCGGCGCGCTCCAGGGTGGGCGTCCACGCCTCGGCGACGCCGATGCGCTCGCCGGGGTACTCGTCGAGGATCCGCCGCCAGCCGCGGTAGATCTCGTGCACCCCGTCCTGGTCGAAGTACGGCATGGGCGCGCTGCCCAGCAGGGCGAGCTGCTCGGCGTGGCCGATGTCGGGCAGGCCCGCGGCCTTGACCAGGCCGTGGGCGACGTCGATGCGGAAGCCGTCGACGCCGAGGTCGAGCCAGAAGCGCAGCACGGAGCGGAACTCGTCGTGGACGGCCGGGTGGTCCCAGTTGAAGTCCGGCTGCTCGGGCGCGAAGAGGTGCAGGTACCACTCGCCGGGGGTGCCGTCCGGGTTCGTGGTGCGCGTCCAGGCCGGGCCGCCGAAGATGGACTCCCAGTCGTTGGGCGGCAGTTCGCCGCTCGCGCCCTTGCCCGCACGGAAGTGGAAGCGGTCCCGCATCGCGCAGCCGGGGCCCTCGCGCAGCGCCTGCTTGAACCACTCGTGCTGGTCGGAGCAGTGGTTGGGCACGAGGTCGACGATGACCCGCAGGCTGAGGCCGTGGGCCGTGCGCACCAGGTCGTCGGCGTCGCTGAGGGTGCCGAACATCGGGTCGACCGCACGGTAGTCGGCCACGTCGTAGCCGGCGTCGGCCTGCGGGGAGGCGTAGAAGGGCGACAGCCACACCGCGTCCACGCCGAGGTCGCGCAGGTACGGCAGCCGGGCGGTGATGCCGGGCAGGTCGCCCATGCCGTCGCCGTTCCCGTCGGCGAAGCTGCGCGGGTACACCTGGTAGATGACCGCATCGCGCCACCAGTCTCTGTGCCCGGCGGCGGCAGCGGGAGCGGCGGCGGAGCGGGGCGCGTCGGAGAGGTGCTGGCTCATGGATTCCCTTGTCGGGTGCGGGTCCGCCCGGCGCCCCGGAGCGACCGGGGCGGGGGCGGACGTACGTACGTACGTGCGGTGCGGGAGTGCTGCGGGGGAGTGCGTGCGGTGCGTCAGCCCTTGGTGCCGCCGGCCGTCAGACCGGTCACCAGGTGCTTCTGGACGAGCAGGAAGACGAGGGAGGCGGGTATCGCGATCAGCACCGACGCGGCGGTCATGGAGCCCCAGTCCGCGCGCTGGTCGGAGGCGAAGGTGCGGATACCCGACGCCAGGGTGTAGTGGTCGCTGCTCATGAACTGGGTGGAGTAGGCCACCTCGCCCCACGCGGTCAGGAAGCTGTAGAAGGCGGTGACGGCCAGGCCCGGGCGGGCCAGCGGCACGATCAGCCGCCAGAAGGTGCCGAACGGTGTGAGGCCGTCGACCCGGCCCGCCTCGTCGATGTCGCGCGGGATGGTGTCGAAGTAGCCCTTGAGCATCCACGCGCAGAACGGCACGGCGATCGTGCAGTACACGAGGACCAGCCCGGCGTAGGTGTCGATGAGGTCGAGCTGCGCCAGCAGGTTGTACAGCGGCACGATCAGCACCGCCATCGGGAACATCTGGGTGACGAGGAAGGTCCACATCAGCGACTTGTGCCCGGGGAAGCGCATGCGCGAGATCGCGTAGCCGGCGCTCGCCGACACCAGCACGCCCAGCACGGTGGTGGCACCGGCCACGATCAGCGAGTTGAGGAACCAGGTCGGGAAGTGCGAGTGGAACAGCACGAAGCGGTAGTTGCCCAGGCCCAGGTGGTGCAGCACCTCGTGCGGCTGCTGCCAGGCGGTGCTGGGGCCGAGCGAGATGAACAGGATCCACAGCACGGGGAAGACGGCGATCGCGCTCGCGACCAGCAGCGTGCCGTGCAGGGCTATCGAGGCGCCCCGGCTGCGCTCGTTCCGGGAGCGGCGCCGCGGGGCGGCGGCGGGCCGGGCGGTCGTGGGAGCGGCGGCCGGGCCGGTGTGGGTGGTGGCGGTCATGGTGATCCGGCTCCTAGGCCTGCTCGGGCTTCAACTTGCGGCGGTAGAAGGTGGAGAAGGCCACGAGGATCAGCAGGATGACGATTCCGTAGGTGGCCGCACCGGAGTAGTCGGACATCCCGGTGAAGGCCTTCTCGTAGGCGTAGGTGACCAGGATGTCCGTGTCGCCGGTGGTGTTGTTGCCCAGCAGCAGGTAGATGATCGCGAACATGTTGAACGTCCACACGGTGCTGAGCAGCACCACCGTGCTGGTCACCGGGCGCAGCCCCGGGACGGTGACGTTGCGGAAGCGCTGCCACGGCGAGGCGCCGTCCATCTCGGCGGCCTCGTACAGCTCGCCGGGGATTGCCTGGAGGCCGCCGAGCATGGCGACCATCATGAACGGCACGCCGACCCAGATGTTCACCATGATCACCGCGATCTTCTGCGACAGCGGCGAGCCGAGCCAGTCCTGCGCGGGCAGCCCGACGCCGGTGAGGATGTCGTTGAAGACGCCGTACTGCGAGTTGAGCATGAGCCGCCAGGCGAAGACGCCGATGAAGGCCGGCACCGCCCACGGCATGATCAGGCACAGCCGGTAGAAGAGCCGGAACTTCACCTTGCGGTTGAGCAGCATCGCCATGGCCAGGCCGATGGCGTAGGTGATCGCGACGCACGCGACCGTCCACACCAGCGTCCACTCCAGGCGCGGGTAGAAGTCGCCGTCCTTGCCGGCCAGCACCTGCCAGTAGTTGTGCAGGCCCACCCAGTGGTAGGTGGCGCCGATGTGCACCGGGCCGATGTCCTTGGCGACGTTCGTCTCGTTGGCGTTGGTCAGCGACAGGTACGCGCCGTAGCCGAGCGGGTAGAAGACCAGGACCGCCAGCACGATCACGACCGGGGCGACCATCGCCCAGGCGTACCAGTACCGGTCCCAGGAGCGCCTGATCGACGTCATCAGGCCGGGCCGCGGCAGGCGCGGCGGGCGGGCGGACGTCCCCGGGGCGGGGTCGTCCATGGTGGCGGTGGTCATCGCTCCTCGGCTCTCTCGGCTGGGCCGCGGCGGTGCGCGGCTGTGGCGGGGTGGCGGCGGTGGGGTGCGGCGGCGGGGGACCGGACCGGCCGGCCGGGCGCGTGGGCCCCTGCCCGCGGTGCGGGCGGGGCCCCGGCCGGCCGGTCCGGAGTGCGCGGGCGGCTACTGCACGGTGTAGCCCGGGAGCAGCTTGCCGAACTCCTTGGCCGCCGCGTCCAGGCCGTCCTGGACCGAGCTCTTGCCCTGGAGGATCTTGATGTACTCCTGCTGGAGCGGCGTGAACAGGCTGCCGACCTGCGGCAGCGCGACGCGCGGCCGGGCGGTGTCCATGATCGGCTTGAAGCCCGCGATGGTCTGGTTCTTCAGCACCTCGGGGGTGTAGGCCGACGTCCGGGTGGGCAGCGTGCCGTTCTTCGCGGCGATCGTCTGCTGGCTGGCCGAGGACGTCATGAACTGGGTGAAGAGGTAGGCCGCGTCCAGGTTCCTGGAGCCCTGGTAGACCGCGAGGTCGTGGCCGCCGGTCGGGGCCTGCGCCTTGCCGGTCGAGCCCGCCGGGACGGGGGCGTAGCCGAGGTTGTCCTCCTTGCCCTTGAAGGCCGAGCCGGTCAGGTCGTCGCCCACCGACCAGGGGCCCTGGACCAGCATCGCGACCTTGCCGGTCTTGAAGGACGTCTGCATGTTGTCGTACGCGCTCGCGAAGTCGACCTTGAGCGAGGAGGTGTCGTAGACCTTCTTCGCCTCGGTGACGGCCTTGACGGCCTCCGGCGAGTTGATCGTGACCTTCTTGCCCGCCGGGTCCGCGAGGTCCGCGCCCTCACCGAACAGCACCGGGAAGAGGAAGTACGAGTCGGGGTTGACGTACGTGCCCGCGACACCCGGCACCTTCGCCTTGATCGTGGCCGAGTCGGCGATCAGCTCGTCCCAGGTGGCCGGCGGCTTGGTGATGCCGGCCTTGGCGAAGATCTCCTTGTTGTAGAGGAGGCCCAGCGTGTCGGTGACCGACGGCACGCCGTAGGTCTTGCCGTCGTACTTGGTGGTGTTCATCGGCCCGGCGATGAAGTCCTGCGTGTCGCTCAGCGCCGCCGTGCCGTCCAGCGGGGCGATGTAGTGCAGCGAGGCGTACTCCGGGATCAGACCGACGTCGGTGCGGATCACGTCGGGCGCGCCCTTGCCGCTCTGCGCCGCCGCCTTGAACTTCTGCTCCACGGTGGTGAAGTCGACGTTCTGGTAGTTGACCTTGATCTTCGGGTACTTCGCCTCGAAGTCCTTGATGAGGGCCTGGTAGGTCGGGGCCTCGTTCTTGGCGTCCGAGGTGTCCCAGTAGGTGATCGTCCCGGAGACGGCCGCCGGGTCCTTGGCGGCCCCCTTGTCGCTCGTGTCGTCGCTACCACTACCGCCACAGGCGGTCGCCCCGAGAACGATGGCCGCGGCCATCGCCACGGCGGATATGCCGCGTCGCATACCTGACTCCTTGATGAGGGAAGTGCCCGTTCGCCCTGGCCAGGCTGACTGCCGGCCGATGTCGTCCCTGTGGGCCGTCGGGCTGGGCAGGAAGGTAACAGCGTTGTAATGCCTTGCGAAAGAGGCTGCAAGAAATTTCCTGCAAGATCCTGCATCCGTGACACCGCCGTGACCTGGGCGTGCTCTGGCGTACGCCGTACGGCGGGCCGTCCGAACGCAAGCCCGAGCTCTGCGGGCGCCGGCCCGGCGGGCGGCGACGGGATCCGGACCGTGCCCGCGCGGGGGGTGAACCCCCAGGTGACGGGAAGTGGTTACAGACTCTTGCTGCAAAGGCCCTTGCGGCGATACCTTCCCGGACAGCTTCGGCACCGACGCCGCAGTGGCGACCGGTTCATGCGCGTGGACCCGGGCGCGAGGCTGTCCCCAGCAAGGAGAACCGCCCGTGGCCCTGGACTTCAGGCTGCCCGCGTACCGGAACAGGCACCGCGGCCGTATACGGCGCGTGGCCACGGCCACCGCCCTCGCGGCGCTGGCCTCCCTCGTCCCCCTCGGACCGGCCGCGGCCGCGCACGGCGCACCGCCGCCGCCCGCGCCGCCGTCCGACACGGCGCTCGCCGGGCAGGCGGCCCGGCACGACGACACCCGCGAGCAGTTCTACTTCGTGATGCCGGACCGGTTCGCGAACGGCGACCCGTCCAACGACCGCGGCGGCCTGACCGGCAGCCGCCTCGCCACCGGCTACGACCCCACCGACAAGGGCTTCTACCAGGGCGGCGACCTCAAGGGCCTCACCGGGAAGCTGGACTACATCAAGGGCCTCGGCACCACCGCCATCTGGATGGCGCCGATCTTCAGGAACCAGCCCGTGCAGGGCGCGGGAACCGGGGGAGCGTCGGCGGGCTACCACGGCTACTGGATCACCGACTTCACACAGGTCGACCCGCACTTCGGCACCAACGACGACCTGCGCACGCTCATCTCGGCGGCCCACGCCAAGGGCATGAAGGTCTTCTTCGACGTCATCACCAACCACACCGCCGACGTCATCGGCACCACCGACAGCACCTCCGCCTACCTCTCCAAGGGCGCCTTCCCGTACATCGCCGCCGACGGCACGCCCTTCGACGACGACACCTACGCGGACGGGTCCAGGGGCTTCCCGGACGTCACCGCCGCGTCCTTCCCGCGCACCCCCACCGTGCCCGCGGACCGGAAGCACGCCAAGGTCCCGGACTGGCTCAACGACCCCACGATGTACCACAACCGCGGGGACTCCACCTTCGCCGGCGAGAGCGCCGACCAGGGCGACTTCAGCGGCCTCGACGACCTGTGGACGCAGCGCCCCGAGGTCGTGCACGGCATGGAGCAGATCTACGAGAAGTGGGTCAGGGACTTCGCGGTCGACGGCTTCCGCATCGACACCGTCAAGAACGTCGACATGCCCTTCTGGACGCAGTGGGCCACAGCCCTCGACGCGTACGCCGCGCGGCACGGCCGGAAGAACTTCTTCATGTTCGGCGAGACCTACTCCGCCGACCCCGCCGTCACCTCCCCGTACGTCACGCAGGGCCGCCTCGACGCGACGCTCGACTTCCCCTTCCAGGACGCCGCCCGGCGCTACGCCTCGCAAGGCGCCTCGCCCGCCGGGCTCGCGGGCGTCTACGGCCAGGACTACCGGTACACCACCGACAAGGCCAACGCGTACGAGGAGGTCACCTTCCTCGGCAACCACGACATGGGCCGCATCGGCAGCTTCCTCGCCCAGGACAACCCGGGCGCCAGCGACGCCGAGCTGCTGAAGCGGGACGAGCTGGCCAACGAGGTGATGTTCCTCGGCCGCGGCAACCCGGTCGTCTACTACGGCGACGAGCAGGGCTTCACCGGCGCCCCCGGCGGCGACAAGAACGCCCGGCAGACCATGTTCGCCTCGCACGTCGCCGACTACCTCGACGACGACGAGATCGGCACCGACCGCACCGCCGCGAGCGACGCCTACGACCCGCAGCACCCGCTCTACCGCACGATCGCCGCGCTGTCGCAGCTCACCAAGGCCCATCCGGCACTGCGCGACGGCGTCCAGACCGAGCGCTGGACCGCCCCCGGCGACGGGCCCGGCGTCTACGCCTACTCCCGCACCGACGCCGCGAGCCGCGACGACTACCTCGTGGCCGTCAACAACGCCACCACCGCGCAGAAGGTGACCGTGCCCACGGGCAACACCGCGGGCGCCGCCTACACCGGCATCTACGGCACGACCGGCGCCTTCACCGCGGACGGCGGCGGCAGCGTCACCCTGACCGTGCCGCCGCTCCAGGCCGTCGTGCTGCACGCCGCCGGGCCGCTGCCGAAGCCCGCGACCGCCCCGCGCCTGGCGCTCACCGCGCCCGCCGCCGGAGCCACCGGCACCGTGGAGCTGTCCGCCGTCGCCACCGGGGGCGGCCTGAACCGCGTCGTCTTCGCCGCGCAGGTCGGCAACGCCCCGTGGAAGGTGCTCGGTTCGGCCGACCACGCCCCCTACCGGGTGACGCAGGTTCTCGACGCCGGTACCGCCGCCGGAACGCCCGTGCGCTACAAGGCCGTCGTGGTGGACGCGAGCGGGCGCACCGCCTCCGCGACCGCGGCGACGGTGACCGGCGCGGCCCCCGTGACGGCGCCGCCGACCGCGGTCAGCCGCGACTACGCGATCGTGCACTACAAGCGCCATGGGGGTACCTCCCAGGCCGAAGGCGCTGGGGGAGGGGACTACGCCGACTGGAACCTCTACGCCTGGGGCGACATCGCCGACGGCGAGGCCACGACCTGGCCCGCCGGGCACCCCTTCACCGGCCGCGACGCCTACGGCGCCTTCGCGTACGTCAGGCTCAAGCCGGGCGCGTCCACCGTCGGCTTCATCGTGGTGAACAAGGACGGCGTCAAGGACACCGACGGCGACCGCACCGTCGACCTCACCACCGGTGGCGAGGTGTGGATCAGCCAGGGCAGCCCGGCCGTCGCCACCAGCGCGCCGGACGGTGCCTACCCGCCGCAGGACACCACCACGGCGATCCTGCACTACCACCGGGCGGACGGCGACTACGACGGCTGGGGCCTGCACACCTGGACCGGTGCCGCGAACCCCACCGACTGGACCGCGCCGCTGAAGCCCGCCCGGATCGACTCCTACGGCGCCGTCTACGAGGTCCCGCTCGCCGCGGGCGCCACATCGCTCAGCTACATCCTGCACAAGGGCGACACCAAGGACCTGCCCAGCGACCAGTCCCTCGACCTCACCGGCACCGGCCACGAGGTCTGGCTGCTGGAGGCCACCCCCGCCCGCCTGCTGCCGCAGCCCCAGGGCAGCGGCGCCGACCTGGACCTGGGCAAGGCGCAGGCCCAGTGGATCGACCGCGACACCGTCGCCTGGCAGACCAGCGCCCCCTCCGCCTCCCAGCAGCTCGTCTACGCGGCGGACGGCGGCATCACGGTCAAGGACGGCGCGCTGTCCGGTGAGGGCAGGTGGCTGCGGCTGGTGAAGGTGCCCGGCGGCCTCACCGCCGCACAGCTCGCCGCGTTCCCGCAGCTGAAGGGCTACTCCGCCTTCACCGTCGACCCGCGCGACCGCGCCCGCGTGCGCGAGGCGCTGCGCGGCCAGATCGTCGCGACCCAGCGCGCCGCGAACGGCGCCCTGCTGGCCGCCACCGGCGTGCAGACGCAGGGCGTGCTCGACGACCTCTACGCGGCCTCCGCCCGACAGGCCGTGCTGGGCCCGGTGTTCGACGCCCACGGCAGGCCGAGCCTGTCGGTGTGGGCACCGACCGCGCACCGGGTCGCGCTGGAGATCGGCGGGAAGACCGTCCCGATGCGCGAGGACGCCGCGAGCGGCGTCTGGTCGGTCAGCGGCCCGGCGTCCTGGACGGGCAAGGCCTATCTGTTCGACGTGACGGTGTGGGCGCCGAGCGTCCGGCAGCTCGTCGTCAACAAGGTCACCGACCCCTACTCCGTCGCGCTGACCGCCGACTCGGAGCAGAGCCTGCTGGTGGACCTCGACGACCCGGAGCTCGCCCCCGAGGGCTGGTCCGGCGAGCGCAAGCCCGCCGCCGTCCCCATGAGCCGGGCGCAGATCCAGGAGCTGCACATCCGGGACTTCTCCAGCGCCGACACCACCGTCCCGGCCGCCGACCGCGGCACGTACGCCGCCTTCACCGACACCTCGTCCAAGGGCATGACGCATCTGCGCGACCTCGCGAAGGCCGGCATCAGCTACGTCCACCTGCTCCCGGCGTTCGACTTCGCCACCGTCCCCGAGCGCACCGGCGACCGGACCACCCCGGAATGCGACCTGTCCTCCTACGGGCCGGCGAGCGACGCCCAGCAGGCCTGCGTCACCGCGCAGCAGGCCACCGACGCCTACAACTGGGGCTACGACCCGTACCACTTCACCGTGCCCGAGGGCTCGTACGCCAAGGACCCGGACGGCGCCGGCCGCACGCGGGAGTTCCGGCAGATGGTGCAGGGGCTCAACGGAGCAGGGCTGCGCGTCGTCATGGACGTCGTCTACAACCACACGTCCGCCGCCGGACAGGCCGCAACCTCCGTGCTCGACAAGATCGTGCCCGGCTACTACCAGCGGCTCATGCCGGACGGCTCCGTCGCCAACTCCACCTGCTGCGCCAACACCGCGCCGGAGAACGCGATGATGGGCAAGCTCGTCGTCGACTCCGTCGTCACCTGGGCCAAGGAGTACAAGGTCGACGGCTTCCGCTTCGACCTCATGGGGCACCACCCCAAGGCCAACATCCTCGCCGTCCGCAAGGCCCTCGACGCGCTCACCCCCGCCAGGGACGGCGTCGACGGCAAGAAGATCATCCTCTACGGCGAGGGCTGGAACTTCGGCGAGGTCGCCGACGACGCGCGCTTCGTGCAGGCCACGCAGGCGAACATGGCCGGGACCGGCATCGCGACCTTCTCCGACCGGTCGCGCGACGCCGTGCGCGGCGGCAGCCCCTTCGACGCCGACCCCGGCGTCCAGGGCTTCGCCTCCGGCCTCTTCACCGACCCCAACTCCTCGGCCGCCAACGGCACCCCGCAGGAGCAGAAGGCCCGCCTCCTGCACTACCAGGACCTCATCAAGGTCGGACTCACCGGCAACCTGCGGCAGTTCGGCTTCACCGACTCCGCCGGCAAGAAGGTCACCGGCGCGGAGATCGACTACAACGGCGCCCCCGCCGGATACGCCGACGCGCCCGGCGACGCGCTCGCCTACGCCGACGCCCACGACAACGAATCCCTCTACGACGCCCTCACCTACAAGCTCCCCCAGGGCACCTCCGCCGCCGACCGGGCCCGCATGCAGGTCCTCGCCGAGGCCACCTCGGCGCTCTCCCAGGGGCCCGCGCTCTACCAGGCCGGCTCCGACCTGCTGCGCTCCAAGTCGCTGGACCGCAACTCCTTCGACTCCGGCGACTGGTTCAACGCGATCCACTGGGACTGCACGCAGGGCAACGGCATCGGACGGGGCCTGCCCCCCGCCGCCGACAACAAGGACAAGTGGCCCTACGCCACGCCGCTGCTCACCGACTCCGCGGCGGTGCCCGGGTGCGGTGAGATCGGCGCCGCCTCCGCCGCGTACCAGGACCTGCTGCGGATCCGCACCACCGAACCGGCCTTCCGGCTCACGACCGCGGAGGAGGTCCAGCGCCAGGTCGGCTTCCCGCTGTCGGGGGCGGACGAGACGCCGGGCGTCATCACGATGACGGCGGGCCCGCTGGTGGTCGTCTTCAACGCGACCCCCCGGGCCACCTCGCAGCGGGTCAGCGCGCTGGCCGGGCGCCCGTACGGACTGCACCCCGTGCAGGCCCACGGCTCCGACCCGGTGGTCAGGACGGCGGCCTACGCTCCCGCGACCGGCACCTTCACCGTGCCGGCCCGCACGGTGGCCGTCTTCCGGGCCGGCTGACGCCACCGCGGGGCCGCGCGCCGGGCCGCCCCCTGCGGCGGGAAGCACGACCTTCCCGCCGCAGGGGGCCCTCGCGTCACCGCCGGGGGAACCGGGCCGGAGCGGTCAGTTGCCCGCGAGGGGGTGCAGGGTCAGGCCCGACCTCGTGGTCGCCGTCAGGGTGGCCCGGGCCCCCCGCGCGGCGGGGGCGGCGAGGGTCGGGCCCTTGCCGCGGGCCGTGACGCCGGCGGAGGCGGTGATAGACGTCACGTCACTGCTGCCCGCGGCCAGCAGGTACCACTTGCCCGCGGGGGACTGCCACATGACGCCCGCCATGACGTGCTGCCCGAAGCGGCTGCAGGCGGAGCCGTCGCTCTGCTGCCCGGCCAGCGTGCCGGGCGCCCCGGCGAGCGCGCTGGGCGGGACGAACTGGACGGTCGCGCGGCCGGGCCCGCGCCATGTGTCGGCCCGGTCGCACGTCCACAGCCCCTCGCCGGCCTTCTCGGGGAGCACGCTGCGGGCGAACTGCCAGTCGTCGACGGCCCGCACGCCCTCGCCGCGCAGCTCGCCGAGCCGGCACGCACTGTGCGCCCAGCTCGCGAGGGCGGCCGCACCGGTGGCCTCGGCGGGCGCGGCGGGGGGCCCGGCGGGCGCGGCGGCCGCGGTGGCCGCGGGCGGCGGCGTGAAGGTGAGGTGGACGGGGCTGAGGTCGCCGAGGTCGGTGAGCAGGAAGGCGTGCTGCTCGGCGACCTTCGCCGAGGAGTGCAGCTGCATCGCCGTCCACGCCGTGCCGCACTGCCCGGCGGGCACGCCCGCCCCCGGCATGCGGACGGGCCCGGTGGTGCCGTCGGCCGCGAGGGCGAGCGGCGCGGCCTTCCGGGCGGGGTCGAGCAGGTCGCGGGTCTCGGCCTGGGCGACCCAGGGCGCGGTGAGGTAGCGGGTGTTGCCGTCGATCCGGTCGAGGACGACGGCCGCGGCGGTCGTGATGTCGGCGTCCGGGACCTGCGCGAAGTCCAGCGCCGCGCCCCCGCTGCCGTTGCCGCCGCGCGCCTCGGCGTAGCGGATGATGCGCAGCCCGTCGTAGAAGAGGACGACGGTGGCCTTGTCGGCGTCCCCGGCGTAGAGGAGCTGCGGCGGCGTCGCGGGGGCGGTGCGCGGGGTGCCGGGGGTCGCGGAGACCTGGACGGACGGCCCGGGGCTCGCCCACACCGCGAGGGCCCGGCGCAGCAGCGCGGTGTCCCCGGCGCGGCCGCCGCGCGCCGGCCACACGGTGAACTCCAGCCGCCCGGTGGCCGTCCACGCGGTGGGGGCGACGCGTACCAGCGCCGCCGGGTCGAGGGCCCGGGCGGCGGCGCCGGACGCGGCGGCGGGGGGTCCGGCCGCGCCGGTGGGGGAGGGGGAGCCGCCGCCGGCGAAGGCGAGCAGCAGGGCGCCGGCGACGCCCGCCGCGGCGACCGCCGTCCCGGCGCGTGCGCGCTGCCGGCGGCGCAGCAGGTCGGTGGGCCGCATCTGCACCGTGCAGGGGTCGAACTCGCCCGCGGCCAGCAGGGCCGCGTCACCGCCGAGGCCGGTGGCGGTGCGGACCGCCCCGCGCGGGTCGGCGGCGCCCGCCGCGTCGAGGACCGCACGGGCGGCGGGCTCGTCGAGGCCCTCGAAGCCGAGCAGCGCGTACGCGGCCCGCGCGGGCGCGGGGAGCGCGGCGAGGGCGCGGTCCAGGGCGAGTTCGTCGCTGCCGCCGGCGCGCGGGTGCAGCCGCAGCCCGAGCACGTACGGCAGCGCCGCCCCGGCGAGGGCCTCCCGCACCCGCCCGCCGGTGCCGTGCGCGAGCGCCCCGCGCAGCACCTCGCGGCGCAGGAGCTCGTACGCCTCGGTGCCGTTGCCCGCGACCGCGCCGGCGCGCAGCGCGCGCTGCACGATGCGGTGCGCGACGAGTACCCGGCGGTGCCGCGCGGTGCTCGCCGGCAGCGCGAGATACGCCAGGCGCACGAGCCGCGGATAGTGCTCGACGAGTGCCGCCTCGGCCTCCGCCACCGCGCCCTGCGCGGCATGCTTCTTCGCGGTCGTTCCGGTCGGCTGCACGGGTCGGCTCTTCACGGTGCGTCAAACGAGTGTCCCCGCCGATGGTCACCCTGCGTACGCCGAAGGGCGCCCGTCACGCGTGTGACGGGCGCCCTTCGTAGGCAGCGCGGGGGCTCAGACGAGGCCGGCCTTCTCCAGCGCGGTGCAGCAGGTGTCGACGATGAGCCGCGTGACGACGTACGGGTCGACGTTCGCGTTGGGGCGGCGGTCCTCGATGTAGCCCTTCTGGTCCACCTCGACCTGCCACGGGATGCGCACGGAGGCGCCGCGGTTGGACACGCCGTAGCTGTACTCGTTCCACGGGGCGGTCTCGTGCGCGCCCGTCAGCCGCGCCTCGACGCCGGCGCCGTAGTTCTTGATGTGCTCCAGCGGCTTGTCGTCGCGGCCCAGCGCCTCGCACGCCTCGATGATCGCGGCGTAGTCCTCGCGCATCGCCTTGGTGGAGAAGTTGGTGTGGGCGCCCGCGCCGTTCCAGTCGCCCTTGGCGGGCTTGGGGTCGAGGGTCGCGGAGATGCCGAAGTCCTCGGCGGTGCGGTAGAGCAGCCAGCGGGCGACCCACAGGTGGTCGGAGACCTCCAGCGGGCTCAGCGGGCCGACCTGGAACTCCCACTGGCCGGGCATGACCTCGGCGTTGATGCCGGAGACGCCGATGCCGGCGGCCAGGCAGTTCTCCAGGTGCTTCTCGACGACGGGCCGGCCGAAGATCTCGTCGGCGCCGACACCGCAGTAGTAGCCGCCCTGCGGGGCGGGGAAGCCGTTCTCCGGGAAGCCCAGCGGGCGCGAGCCCTGGAAGAAGGTGTACTCCTGCTCGATGCCGAACAGCGACTCCTGGCCCGCGTACTTCTCGGCGACCTCGCGCAGCGCCGCGCGGGTGTTGGACTCGTGCGGGGTGCCGTCGATGTTGAAGACCTCGCACAGCACGAGGACGTCGTCGCCGCCGCGGATGGGGTCGGGGAAGGACGCGACCGGCTTGAGCACGCGGTCCGAGGCGTGGCCCTCGGCCTGGTTGGTGCTGGAGCCGTCGAAGCCCCAGATCGGCAGCTCCGCGCCGTCGGCCAGGATCCGCGTCTTGGAACGCAGCTTCGCGGTCGGCGTGGTGCCGTCTATCCAGATGTACTCAGCCTTGTAGGTCACGGTGACGCCATCCTTGTCGAACGTGGGCGCGGGGTCGGCTGCCGAGCTGCGCTGATCGGACCGCTCGCAGCGTCGCAAGGACGGTTTTCCCAGCCATTGCCCTTGTGTTAACAGGATGTAACCGAGGCGTCGGTTGTCACCGGTCTGCGACGTGAGACGCCCGTACCCCCGCCGGCCCGGCGGTACTAGGGTCCGGGCATGCCGCATACCACCGTGGAATACTCCGGAACGCTCGCCGACGCCCTGGACAAACCGGGCTTCGCCACAACCCTGCACGAGGTCCTGGTCACCGTCGCGGGCGGCCGGGCGGACGGGTGCAAGACCCGTTTCGTACGCCATGACGATCTCCACATCGCCGACGGCGGGCCGCACCACGCGATGATCCACGTCGAGATCGCGCTGCTGTCCGGCCGCACCCCCGAGACCAAGCGCGCCGTCACCGAGGCGGTCCTCGCCGCGCTGCGCGCGCACACCGCTCCCACCCCGCAGTACGCGGTCCAGTTCTCCGTCGACCTGCGCGACCTCGACCGCGAGGCCTACGCCC
Source organism: Streptomyces sp. NPDC020983 (assembly GCF_044333485.1). NCBI lineage: Bacteria > Bacillati > Actinomycetota > Actinomycetes > Kitasatosporales > Streptomycetaceae > Streptomyces > Streptomyces sp. NPDC020983. Next base: position 187,133 of record NZ_JBIRRA010000010.1, read on the forward strand.
GGCACGAAGAGCCGAGAGCGGCTTCGTGAGCACGGCGCCCGCGCTGCGGGTCGGGCTGTTCGGCACGGGGCCGTGGGCCCGCACCGTGCACGGCCCCGGACTCGCGGCGCACCCCGGCGTCGAGCTGGCCGGTGTGTGGGGGCGCAGGCCCGGTGCCGCCGCCGAGGCCGCGGCGGCGCTCGGGACCCGCGCCTACGCGGACGCCGGCGCGCTGATCGCCGACTGCGACGCGGTGGCCGTGGCCCTGCCGCCCGCCCTCCAGGCGCCGCTGGCCGCGCGCGCCGCCCGCGCCGGGCGGCACCTGCTGCTGGACAAGCCGCTCGCCGCGACCGTGGAGGACGCACGCGAGGTCGTCGCGGCGGTGGAGGAGGCCGGGGTGCGGTCGGTGGTCTTCTTCACCGTCCGCTTCGACCCGGCCGGCGCCGCCTGGATCGCCGGGCAGGCCGCGGCCGGCGGCTGGCTCACCGGCCGCGCCGACTGGTACGGGGCCGTGTTCGGCGGCGCCGAGGACGGCCCGTTCGCGGCCTCGCCCTGGCGCCGGGAGAAGGGCGGGCTGTGGGATGTCGGCCCGCACGCGCTGTCGGTGCTGCTGCCGGTGCTCGGCGACGTCACGGACGTCGCCGCCTTCCGCGGCGCCGGCGACCTCGTCCACCTGGCCCTGCGGCACGCCGGCGGGGCGTCCAGCACCTGCGCGCTGACCCTCGCCGCGCCGCCGGCCGCCGCGGGTGTCGCGTGCGAACTGCGCGGCACCCACGGGGTCGCCACGTACCCCGGCGCCGCCGGTGTCGACGGCGACGAGGCCTACGCCCGAGCCGTCGACGCGCTCCTCGCGCCCGAACCGCACGCGTGCGACGTCCGCTTCGGCCTGCGCGTCACCGAGATCCTCGCGGCGGCCGAGGCGGCTCTCGGCTGAGCCGTACGCGCCGGGCGGCGGCCGGGCGGCCGGTCCTCGGCGCCCCGGCCGCCGGAAACCCCTCCCGCGCCCGTGGAGGGTGCCGGGGAACCCGTCCGCGGCCTGCTCGGTCCACCGTGCCCGGCCGGTGCCGCGGGTACCTCCGAGCGCCGCGCGGGGCCCCGCGTCAGGACAGCAGTGCCTCGGCGGCGGCCTCGGCGGCGGCCTCGACCTTGTCGATCCCGGACGTCTCGGACTTGTTGCCGTTCGACAGGACGGCCACCAGCAGCGTGTGGCCGTGGTACTGGACCTTGCCGATGCTGTTGATGTCCCACAGGCCGGTCGCGCTGCGCTGCAGCCAGCCGTTCTTGAGGGCGAAGCCGGAGCCGTCCTGGTCGGCCGCGGACACGCCCCACTGCTGGCCCTTGGTGACCGTGCTCATCAGGCCCGTCATGTAGTCGCGGGAGGCAGAAGACAGCGGCGAGCCGTCCCCGTCGAAGACCACCCGGAGCAGTTTCAGCTGGTCGGCCGGCGTCGTCTGCGTCAGGCCCCACAGGTCGCCGGCGCCGCCGGAGGTGTGCGTGAGGCCGAAGGTCTTGTTGGCCCCGTCCAGCCCGGGCTTGCCGCCGATGGCGTGCCACAGCGCGGTGGCCGCCTTGTTGTCGCTCTGCCGGATCATGACCGTGGCCTCGGACCGCTCGGCCGAGGTGAGGGTGGTGCCGGCCTTCTGGTGCCGCAGCAGCAGCGAGGCGAGGATGTCGACCTTGACGATGCTCGCGGTGTCGTACGTCGTCGAGCCGTCCTCGTAGGTGGCCTTCAGATCGCCGTCGAGCTCGCTGACGGTGACCGACAGCCGGCCCCTGTGCTCGCCGGACAGCGTCCTGATCGCCGAGCTGAGGTCCTTGGTGGCCTCGGCCGGTGTCTTGGCGCTCGGCGTCGTGGGGGCCGCGGTGGTGGTCGGCGCGGGCGGCGTGGTGGACGCCGGGGGGCTGCTCGGGGCGGTGGTGGCCGTCGTGGTGGCGGCCGGCGGCCCGGCGTCGGCGGCGTCGTCCTTCGAGGACGGAGACCGGTTGACGACGGCCAGGGTGACCAGTCCGATCGTGGCGAGGACGGCGGCGCCGACCACCACCGGGCGCTTCCACCAACGCGGCTTGGGCCTCCTCCGGTGGGATCGGGACCGCCCTCCGGCGTGCCCGCCGCCCGGCGGTCGTGGTGCATGCGTCATGGAGCACGACCGTAAGAGCGGAATATTTCATTCTCCTAAGATTTTCGTACCGAGTTGGCTGAGGTGCGTGTCAACCGCAGGTCAGACGGCCAAGGGGGCGTGCCCGCTTCTTGCGTAACTTCCGCCAAATATTTCGCCTGATGCGCGATCTATTGCGGACGCGTAACCCCGTCGTTACGATCCCCCGGACCACGGACTCCCGGACCGCCGCCGGCGCTGGATCGGCCGCGCGGCAAGGGAGTTGCCAGCCGATCGAAGGGACCGGACATGGGTGTCACACGCCGGGCGGTGGTACGGGCCGCTCTTGCGGCCGGCGCAACCGGAACGGCCGGACTCGGCGGGTCGGCCCTCGCCGCGAGCGCCTCCGCGGCCAGTTCCGCGGGGGATGTTGTGGGCAAGATCACTGTCGGCTACCAGGGGTGGTTTGCCTGCATTGGTGATGGTTCGCCCATTAACTCGTGGTGGCACTGGAGCCGGAACGGCGGGCAGGCCCCGTCGCCGTCCAACACCACGATCGTCGCCTGGCCGGACGTCCGCGAGTACACCAGGACGTACCCGACCGGTTACGCGGCGCTCGGCAACGGGCAGCCCGCGACGCTCTTCTCGTCGTACGACCAGCAGACCGTCGACACCCACTTCCTGTGGATGCAGCAGAACGGCATCGACACCGCCGCGCTCCAGCGCTTCAACCCCACCGGCGCCGAGGGCCCGAACCGCGACGCGATGGCCGTCAAGGTGCGCAGCGCCGCCGAGACGTACGGGCGGAAGTTCTACGTCATGTACGACGTGTCCGACTGGCTCACGATGCAGTCCGACATCAAGGCCGACTGGACCGGCAGGATGAAGGCGCACACCGCCTCCCCCGCGTACGCCAGGCAGAACGGCAGGCCGGTGGTGTGCGTCTGGGGCTTCGGCTTCGCCGACGACCAGCGCCCCTTCGCCCCCGGGCCGTGCCTGGACGTCGTCACCTGGTTCAAGGCGCAGGGCTGCTACGTCATCGGCGGCGTGCCGACCTGGTGGCGTACCGGCGACCGCGACTCGCGGCCGGGCTTCTCCGACGTCTACCACGCCTTCGACATGCTCAGCCCGTGGATGGTCGGCCGGATCGGCAACGTCGCGGACGCCGACACCTTCTACGGCGCCGCGACCGTCCCCGACCTCGCCGAGTGCGCCGCGCACGGCATCGACTACCAGCCGTGCGTGCTGCCCGGCTCCGTCACCGGGCGGCAGCGCGCCCACGGCGACTTCATGTGGCGGCAGTTCTACAACATGTGCCGCGCCGGCGTGCAGGGCGTCTACATCTCGATGTTCGACGAGTTCAACGAGGGCAACCAGATCGCCAAGACCGCCGAGACGCAGGCCTGGGTGCCCGCCGGCTCCGGCTTCCTCGCCCTCGACGAGGACGGCACCGCGTGCTCCTCCGACTACTACCTGCGGCTCACCGGCGACGGCGGCCGCATGCTCAAGGGCCAGATCCCCCTCACCGCCACCCGGCCCACCCCGCCCACGACCGGCACCTCACCCGGCGGCGGCACCACCGACCTGGCCCGCGGCAAGCCCACCGCCGAGAGCAGCCACACCCAGGACTACGGCTCCGGCAACGCCGTCGACGGCGACCGGAACACCTACTGGGAGAGCGCCAACAACGCCTTCCCCCAGTGGCTCCAGGTCGACCTCGGCAGCGCCCGGCCCGTCACGCGCGTCGTCGTCGACCTGCCGCCGGCCGCCGCCTGGGCCACCCGCACCCAGACGATCGGCGTGCAGGGCAGCACCGACGGCACCTTCGGCACGCTGCTCGCCGCGTCCCCCGTCACCTTCGACCCGGCGACCGGCAACACCGCCACGCTCACCCTGCCCGCCGCGGTCACCACCCGCTACGTCCGGCTGGTCTTCACCGCCAACACCGGCTGGCCCGCGGGCCAGGCCTCCGGGCTGCACGTCTACGGGCCCTGACAGCCCGCGGCGGCGGCCCGGCCACGACGCCATCCCGTGGCCGCACCGCCGCCGCACCCGCGTGCGCGCCCGCCCGGGGCCGGATCAGCGCAGGATGCCCGCCGCGGCGGCCGCCCTCAGCCAGGCCGGCAGCTCGGTGAGGATACGGTCGTACAGCTCGGGGTCCGACAGCCGCGCGATGTCGTCGACGGCGAAGAAGCCGACGTTGTCCACCCGCCGCCCGGTCATCGTGTCCAGGTGCTCCAGAACGCCGTAGCCGCCGTTGCCGAGCCCCACGAACTGCCAGAAGATCGGCTCCTCCACCGCCGCCCGCAGCTCCTGCTCGATCGCCGCGTTGCGGTGCACCCCGCCGTCCGAGAAGAAGAGCACGAAGGTGCCGTACGGCGACGGCGCCGCCCGCACGAAGTCCCGCACCTGCGCGATGACCTTCTGCTCCTCGTTCTGGATGCCGATCTGCCGCATGTCGACCTGACCCGGCTGGAGCCCCTGCGGGGGCTTCTTGCGCTTGCGGCCGAAGGCGAACTCGCCGACCCGCACGTGCAGCGCGATCCAGGCCGGCAGGTCGCCCAGCATGAGCGTCGGCAGCCGCGCCGCGTTCGTCGCGAAGGTCCAGGCCTCCATCGTGCCGTCCGTGGTGAGCTGCGCGGCGACGGCCGCCATCCGCTCCACCACCCCGCCGACCACGCCGGTCGAGTACAGGTGCGACATCGAGCCGGACGCGTCCAGCACCAGCACGATCCGCACCCGGGCGTTCTCCGCGCCGTGCTTGCGCAGGCTGACGGCGACCTGCTCCTTGCGCAGCGAGAGCCGCTTGCGCATGTCGGGGGGGAGGTGCTCCTCGCCCTTGACGAGGCTGGGCGGGGTGCCGCCGCCGTAGGAGGGCGCCGCGTACGCCGGGGCCGGCGCGTGGCCGTACGCGGGCGGGGGCGCCTGGCCGTACGCGGGGGGCGGCGCCTGGCCGTAGGCGGGGGCCGGGGCGTGCCCGTACGCGGGCGGGGGCGGGGGCGGCAGCGGGGCCGCCGGGCCGGTGGGGGCCGGGGGCGCACCGTACGGGGCGGGCGGCGGGGGCGGAGGCGGCGGCGCCTGGCCGTACGCGGGGGCCGGGGCCTGCCCGTACGCGGGCGGGGGCGGCTGCGGGGCCGGCCACTGCTGGGCGGGCGGCGGCGGGGGCACGGGCCCGGCGAGGGTCGGCGCGGCGTGCGGCGGGGGAGCGGGCGCGGCCTGCGGCGGCAGGGGGGCGGCGGGCGCGGGGTCGTCGTCGACGCTGATCCCGTAGTCCGTCGCGAGCCCCGCGAGGCCGGACGCGTAACCCTGCCCGATCGCGCGGAAGCGCCAGCCCCCGTCGCGCCGGTAGAACTCCCCGCCGACCAGGGCGGTCTCGGTCGTCGCCGTGACGTCGAAGTGCGCGAACTGCGCACCGGTGGCGGCGTCCACCAGCCGCAGCCCGAGGCCGCTCAGCGAGCCGAACGTGCCCGTGTGCACGGACGCGGCGAGGACAACCCGGTCGACCGCCGCCTCCAGCCGGGACAGCTCGACCTCGACGGTGTCGGTGTGCGCGCCGCCCGCCTGCTGCTTGCCGGTGTGGCGCACCGCGCCCGAGGAGTGGCGCGGCTGGTTGTAGAAGACGAAGTCGTCGTCGCCGCGCACCTTCCCGTCCCGGGCCAGGAGCAGCGCGGAGGCGTCCGGATCCGTACCTCCCGGCGGCCCCGCGGCCCATGTCAGCACCACCCGTACGGCGGTCGCGGTGACCGGTGTGTTGGCACCCTTGCTCAGCGGCTTCGACGTCATGCGGCAAGTCTGCCCCGAGCGGCGGCGGTCCGGAATGTCTTCGGGCCGCAAACCCCGTCCGCGGACCCTAGGCTGGCGCCATGCCGTCGTACACCATCGGGCAGGCCGCGCGCCTGCTCGGCGTCAGCCCCGACACCGCGCGCCGCTGGGCGGACGCGGGCCGGGTCGCCACCCACCGCGACGAGGCGGGCCGCCGGCTCGTCGACGGCCGGGACCTGGCGGCCTTCTCGGTCGAGATCGCCCAGTCCGCCGACCCCGACGCCGAGCCGGCGCACACCTCCGTGCGCAACGCCTTCCCCGGCATCGTGACGGCCGTCAAACTCGGCGACGTCGCCGCCCAGGTCGAGATCCAGGCGGGCCCGCACCGCCTGGTCTCCCTGGTCACCCGCGAGGCCGTCGAGGAACTGGGCCTGGAGGTCGGCGCGGAGGCGGTGGCGCGGGTGAAGTCGACAAACGTCCACATCGACAGGGCCTGACCCCGCCCGCGCCGCGCGGCCGCTACTTCAGCAGCCGCGACATCCGGCGGTCGGCGAGCGGCTTGCCGCCGGTCTGGCAGGTGGGGCAGTACTGGAGGGCGGAGTCGCGGTAGGACACCTCGCGGACGGTGTCGCCGCACACCGGGCAGGGCTCGCCCTTGCGCCCGTGCACGCGCAGCCCGCTCTTCTTCTCGGCCTTCAGGTCGCGCAGCGGCAGCCCGCGCGAGCGCTCCACGGCGTCGGTCAGCGTCGTCCCCACCAGCTCGTACAGCCGCGCGGCCTCCTCCGGCGTGAGGCTCGCCGCCAGCTTGAAGGGCGACATGCGGGCGGCGTGCAGGATCTCGTCGGAGTAGGCGTTGCCGATCCCGGCGATCACGCTCTGGTCCCGCAGCACGCCCTTGATCTGCCGCCGCTCGCCCGCGAGCAGCCCGGCGAAGACCTCCGGCGTGAAGTCCGCCGCCAGCGGGTCGGGTCCAAGCCGCGCGACCCCCGGCACCTCCGCGGGGTCGCGCACCATGTGGAGGGCCAGCCGCTTCTGCGTCCCGGCCTCCGTGACGTCGAAGCCCGCCCCGCCCGCCAGCCGCACCCGCAGCGCGAGCGGCCCCTTCCCCGGCCGCGGCGGCGCCTCCGGCACGGAGTCGCTCCACCGCACCCAGCCCCCCCGGGCGAGGTGCATCACGAGCCACACGTCCCCCGCCCGCAGCCCGAGGAACTTCCCGAACCGCCCCACCTCGTCCACCCGCCGCCCTTCCAGCACCCCCACCCCGGGCTCGTACGTCTTGAGCGCGTGCACCCCCACGGCATGAACCTTCTCGACGGTCTCCCCGACGACCCGCTCCCCGAGAAACCCCCGCAACGCTTCGACCTCAGGCAATTCCGGCATACCCACCAGTGTGCCGCGCCGCGGCCGGAACGGGGCGCCGCCCGGCCGCCGTCAGCCCCCGGCGCCCCCCGGGCCCGCCGCGCGGACGTTGCGCCACACCGCGTAGAGGGCGCAGCCCGGGAGGGTCGCGAGGCCCAGCAGCGGGGAGCGGGCGACCAGGGCCGCGGCGGCGAGGAGGAGGGCGAGGTTCAGCAGGGCCAGGGGCCAGCGGCGGAGCACGCCGTAGGGGGCGGCGAGGTAGAGGGCGGGGGAGAGCGGCGGTGCCTCCCCGGACGCGGCCAGCGCCATGGCGTGCACCCCGGACAGCGCGGCGAGCACCGCGACGAGGGCGAGCGCCGGGCAGACCGCGAGGCCCGGCGCGGTGTGCCGCAGCAGCACCGCGTCCGTGCCGCAGACCGCCGCCAGCAGCGCGTAGGGCGTCCACAGCGCGGCCGCCCGGCGGAAGAGGCGGCGGTAGGCGCGGAGCAGGCCGATCGCGCGCGCGGAGCCGTCGTCGTCCGCGGCCCGCTCCAGGTAGCCGAAGGCACCCGCGAGGGCGGGGCCGACGCACAGCCACAGGACGGTGAAGGGCAGCGGGTGGCGCCACGGCTGGTGCGTCGCCGCGAGACCCGCGAGCAGCGGCAGGCAGCCGGCCGCGATGCCGGCGTTCACCACCAGGACCAGGTGGACATGGGACCAGAGCAGCTCCCACGACCCGTAGGACACGTTGAGCCGGAGGCGCCGCCCGCCCTCGGCGGCGGAGGAGGCGGAGGTTGCGGGTGCGGTCATGGCCGGGTCACCCCTTCATTCCGGTGGTGGCGATGCCGCGCACGAAGTAGCGCTGGCCGAGCAGGAAGATGACCAGGATCGGGACGACGGAGATCACCGAACCCGCCATGATCATCGCGTACTGCGCGTCGTACTGCCCGATGAACGAGCGCAGTCCGATCTGGACCGTCCACAGGTTGTTGTCCGTGAGGTAGATGAACGGGCCCATGTAGTCGTTCCAGGTGTTGACGAAGGTCAGCAGCGCCAGGCTGGCCAGGGCCGGCTTGGACAGCGGCAGCATGATCCGCGCCCAGATGCCGTATTCGCTCAGGCCGTCCAGGCGGGCCGCCTCGCTGATCTCGTCCGGGATCGTGAGGTAGAACTGCCGCATCAGGAAGACCCCGAACGCCCCGAACGACTGGATGAGGATGAGCGACCAGCGGGTGTTCACCAGGCCGAGCTTCTGCATGATGATGTACTGCGGCACCATGTACGCCTGCCAGGGCACCGCGATGGTGGCGATGTAGCCCATGAACAGCGCGTCCCGGCCCGGGAAGCGCATCTTCGCGAAGCCGTAGGCGGCGAAGCTGCCGGTGAGCACCTGGAGGAAGGTGATCGCCACGCTGAGCAGCAGCGAGTTCTCCAGGTACGTGGCCAGCGGTATCTGCGTCCAGATGTCGGTGAAGTTCCGCCAGTGGTAGCTGTGCGGGAGCCACTGGATCGGCACCGTGAAGACGTCCCGGTCGGCCTTGACCGACGAGACCGCCATCCAGCCGAAGGGCAGCAGGATCGCCACCGCGAGCACGACCAGGAAGGCGTACACCAGCGCCCGCCCGGCGGTACGCCCCGCGTGCCGCCGGGCCGCGGCGGCGTGCGGGGCGGGGGCGGCCGCCGCCGGGAGGCGGCCCTTGCGCAGCACGGTGGTGTTCATCGTTCGCTCCTGCGCTGGAACTGGAACTGGACGAGCGTGACGGCCAGCACGATCACGAAGAGCGCGAGCGAGATCGCCGACGAGTAGCCGAAGCGGCCCTGCGTGATGCCCTCGCGGAAGATCAGCTGCGACAGCACCAGCGAGGACCGGCCGGGCCCGCCCTCGGTCATCACCTGCACCAGGTCGAACACCTTGAAGCTGGAGATGGTGAGCATGATCGTCACGAAGTAGGTGGTGGGCCGCAGGCCCGGCAGCGTCACGTGGCGGAACCGCTTCCACGGGCCCGCCCCGTCCATCCGCGCCGCCTCGTACAGCTCGGCGGGGATGGTCTGCAGGCCGGCCAGGAAGAGCACCATGTAGTAGCCCATGTCCCGCCACACGCTGGTGAGGATCAGCGCGGGCAGCGACCAGTCGGTGGACGTGGTCCAGCCCGGCGGGTGCGACCACCCCAGGTGCCGCAGCAGCTGGTTGACCGGGCCGACGTCCGGGCTGAGCAGCATGTTCCACACCACCGCCACCGCGACGAGCGAGGTGACGTAGGGGAAGAAGAACGCGGTGCGCAGCAGGCCCACCCCGCGCAGCTTCTGGTTGAGCAGCACCGCCAGGCCCAGCGAGGCCGCCAGCGTGAGCGGGATGTGCCCGGCCGCGTACCAGCAGGTGTTGTGCACCGCGGTCCAGAAGGTGTCGTCGTGCCACATCCGGCGGAAGTTGGCCGTACCGGTCCAGTGCGGGGTGGAGTAGGAGTCCCAGTCGGTGAAGGCGACCACGAACGCCCCCACCACCGGGACCAGCGTCAGGGCGGCGAAGCCCAGGAAGTTCGGCAGGATGAAGCTCCAGCCGACCAGCACGTTGCGCCGGCGGCGGCGCGACGCGCTGTCCCGCGCGCGCACCGGCACCGAGGGGGTGGGGGCGGTGGTCACCGGACCTCGTTCTTGACGCGGCTGTCCATCTCCTTGATGCCGTCGTCGACGGACTTCTCGCCGGTCATCACGAGTTCGTGCTCCTCGGTGAGGATCTGGTCGATGTCCGAGGAGGTGTCGCTGACCGGCATCTCCAGCTGGACCTTGGAGGGCTGCATGGCCTGCTTGGTCAGGGCGTCGGTGGGCATGCCGTTCACGGCGAAGAACGCGTTCATGACCGAGTCGCTGTGGTAGGAGGGCACGATGCCGATCTTCGCGACCGTCGCGGCGCCCTCGGGACCGGCGGCCCACTCGACGAACGTGGTGGCCGCGTCCGCGTTGCGGGCCTTCTTGTTGACGGCGAAGGCGGTCGGCGAGCCAAAGGTGGTTGCGCTGCCATCGGCGCTGACCTGCGGGATCGGGGCCATCCCCCAGTCGACGGGGTTCTTGCCCTGCGCCTTCTCCGCCAGCAGCGCCGCGCCCCACCACGTGCCCATGGGGACCATGGCCGCCTTGCCGGTGGTGAACTGCGAGTCGTAGGTGATCTTCTGGCTCTTCGCCGTGCCGAAGGGGATGGCCGCCCCGGCCTTCTGGATGTCCAGCGCCACCGTGTACTGGTCCTTCATCCAGCCGTAGTCGGGCTTGAGCAGATCGCCGCCGGTCTGCGCCGAGGCGATGGCCTGCACCACCGAGCGCCAGGTGTGCAGGTAGGCGCCGTAGACCTTGGAGGAGCCCGAGCCCTTGGTGAGCTGCTTGGCGAGCGCGTCGAACCGGTCCCAGGTCAGGTGGGACATGTCCGTGTTCCCGACCAGCGCCTTGTTGTAGTAGAGCACCCAGAAGTCCTGCCGGTAGGGCAGGGCGTAGTACTTGCCGTCGAGGTCGAAGTTGTCCAGGCCGGCGTACGACGCCTTGTCCGGGAGCTTGTTCACGTCGTCGGTCAGCGGGAGGAGCTGGCCGCGGGTGGCGTAGCGGGCGTAGTCGGTGACGTTCTTCATCGTCAGCACGTCGGTGCGGTCGCCGCCCGCGAGCATGGTGGTGACCTTGTCGGGGTAGTCGTCGGCGAGGATGTCGACGGGCTCGACGTGGATCTTCGGGTGCTTCGCCTCGAAGCCGTCGATGAGCGCCTTGAACTCCGGGGTGGTCCGGTAGTTCCACAGCGCGACCTTGATGGTGGTCCGGCCGTCCGACGTGGTGCCGGAACCGCCGCCGCCGCAGGCCGCGGCGCCGAAGAGCAGGGCGGCCAGCGCGACGGGAAGGGCTCTCGCGGTGGTGGTTCTGGTGGGACTCATGGGAAGCGGCTCCTTGTGCCGGGGTGGCGGGGGGTGCCCGGGGTGTGGCGGGCGAGGGGATACAGGATGGTGGCGCAGCGTGGTTGCGCAAACAAGGGTCAGGCGCTGAGACCCAGCGCCCAGTTCTCCGCGGTGATCTCGGCGGTGAGCGGCTGGTGCGCCGTCCAGCGCTCCAGCTCGTCGAGGGTGTGGTCGGTCAGCCGGCCGATCTCGCTGCCCAGCGAACCGGCGACGTGGGGCGTCACCATGACCCGGGCCAGCCGCCGCAGCGGGGAGTCCGGCGGCAGCGGTTCGGGGTCGGTGACGTCGAGGATCGCGAACAGCCGCCCGCCCGCGCACTCCGCGGCGAGCGCGGCGTCGTCGATGAGGCTGCCCCGCGCGGTGTTGATGACGGTCGCGTGGTCCGGGAGCAGGGCCAGCTCCGCGGCTCCGATCAGATGCCGGGTCTCGGCCAGTTCGGGGGCGTGCAGGGTCAGGACGTCGGCCCTGGGCAGGAGTTCGTCCAGCGGCAGCAGGACGGCGCCCGCCGCCGCGACCTCGGCGGGGTCGGCGTAGGGGTCGGCCACCAGGCACGTCGTGCCGTCCAGCAGGCCCAGGAGTTCGACCACCCGGCGCCCGATCCGGGAGAAGCCGACGACGCCGACCGTACGCCCGAAGTTCGACAGGTCGCCGTAGCCGGTGACGCTGCCCCAGCCGCCGTAGGCGAAGCGCTCGTCGGCGGCGAGGAAGGGCGCCTTCTTCCCGGCGAAGATGACGGCTGCCAGGGTGTACTCGGCGACCGGGACGGCGTTGGCGTCCGCCGCGCTGGTGACGCGGATGCCGCGCTGCCACACCCCTTCGCCGACCAGGCCGCGCACGCTGCCCGCGCAGTGCAGCACGGCCCTCAGCTGCGGGGCCGCCGCGAGCCGGGCGGGTGTCAGCTCGGGGGCTCCCCACGAGGTGAGCAGCACCTCGACGCCGGCGAGGCGGGCCCGGGCCGCGCGGCTGTCCAGGTCGTCGGTCCACAGCGGGTCGCCCAGCGTCACCAGCGAGGCGAGCCGCTCCAGGCGGCGCTGGTCGAAGTGCGCCTCGAAACTCGACCGGCTCATCGCGACCAGCGCGTGCGGCTTGGTCTGCATGGGGCGTCGGATCCTTTTCCTCGGAGCGGCTGCTGCACCGGTGTTTCCGATGAGGTCCGTTCCAAATACGTTGGAACAGGGATAGTGGTGTTCGATCGACGGTCACCAGACTCCGAACAGACCCGACGTCAAACGTTCGGAACCGAACACGGCGAAAGGCGCCTCCATGGGCGACGACCGGCTCTTCGCACTCCAGCGGCGCGAGCGGGTGATGGACGAACTGCGCAGGCACGGCGCGGTCCGGGTACGCGACCTGGCCCGGCTGCTCGGCGTCAGCGAGCTGACCGCCCGGCGCGACATCGCCGCGCTCGCCGCCCGCGGGCTGCTCACCCGGGTGCACGGCGGCGCGACACTGCCCACCGAACTGGAGCCGCCCGCCGCCGCCGTGCCCGCACGCCGCCCGCGCGGGCCCGCGGCGGCGTTCACGATCGGCATGGTCGTGCCCTCGCTGGACTTCTACTGGCCGCCGATCGTGGCCGGGGCCCGCGCCTCGGCCGCCGCCCTCGGGGTGCAGATCCAGCTGCGCGGGTCCAGCTACGACCAGGCGGAGGACCGCCGCCAGATATCCCGGCTGATCGCCGCCCAGCAGGTCCAGGGCCTGCTGCTGGCCCCGAACCTGGAGGGGGAGGGCGCCGACGAGCTGATCGACTGGATCGGCAACCTCCCCGTCCCGACGATCCTCGTGGAGCGGCAGACCCCGGACTGGACGCCCACCCCGCGCCAGCTGGAGTGGGTGCGCAGCGACCACGCCCTCGGGCTGGAGACCGCCGTGCGGCACCTGTACGAGCACGGCCACCAGCGGATGGGCCTGGTGCTGTCCAAGGGCAGCCCGACCTCCGCGCACCTGAGCGTCGGATGGCGGCGGGCCTGCGCGGCGCTGGGACTGCCCGCGGAGTTCGTCGTGCGCGAGAGCGTCGCCCTCGACGTCCCCGGGCACCGCGAGATCATCGCCGGCATCCTCGAACGCTGCCGGCGGCACCGCACCACCGCGCTCATCGTGCACAGCGACCCGGACGCGATCTCGATCGCGCAGTACCTCGCCGAGCAGGGGGTGTCGATCCCCGGCGACATCGCCATGGTCAGCTACGACGACGAGGTCGCGCAGCTCGCCGAACCGGCCATGACCGCCATCCGCCCCTCGAAGGCGCGGGTCGGCCGGGTCGCGGTGGAGATGATGGTCGCCCGCCTCATCGAGGGCCGGCGCCGCCCGCCACAGCGCGTCCTCATCCTGCCCGAACTGGTCATCCGCAACTCCTCGGTGAATTCCGCGGCGCAGATCTGGTCGGCGCCCACGGGGGACGCGGCGCCGTACGCGTGAGGCCCACGGTTGCGGGCGTGTTCGGTCGTGAACGAATGGTTGCGCAACCGTTCGGGGTTGTTGACGCCGCGGTGCCCGGCGGCTTGGGTGGGCGCACCCCTCCCCGGCCCCTTCCCGTACGGAGTCCGCCATGCCGGCCGCCCTGCCGCCAGAAGACCGCAGCCGGTCGCCCTTCACCGGCTGGACGCGGGAGCACTGGACGTCGCTCGCCGACGACTGCCTCGCCGCGGTCGGGCCCTACCGCTCCCCGAAGGGCGCGTACGTCGACCTGCCGGGACCGGCCAGCCGCAACGGCCGCCGCTCGGACGGTCTCGAAGGCTTCGCCCGCACCTTCCTGCTCGCCGGTTTCCGCGTCGCGGGCGAGGGCGGCGCCGATCCGGCGGGACTGCTGGAGCGCTACGCCGAAGGCCTCGCGGCCGGCACCGACCCGTACGGGCCGGAGGCCTGGCCGCGCCCGGACGTGCTGGACCAGGCCAAGGTCGAGGCCGCGTCGATCGCCCTGGTCCTCCAGATCACCCGGCCCTGGCTGTGGGACCGGCTGGACGGCGCCGTGCGCGAGCGCGTCGCCGGCTGGCTGGGCGCCGTCGTCGGGCAGCCCTACCCGCCCATCAACTGGGTGTGGTTCCGGATCGTGGTGGAGTCCTTCCTGCGCGAGGCGGGCGGTTCCTGGAGCGCCGCCGACATCGAGGCCGACCTCGCCGTCCACGCCTCGCTGCGCCGCCCCGGCGGCTGGCTCAGCGACGGCCAGGAGCGGGCCTACGACCACTACACCGGCTGGGCGCTGCACCTCTACCCGCTGCTGTGGACGCGCTTCTTCGACGTGACCGGGACGCTCTGCCCGCCCGCGCTGCGCCGCCGGTGGGCCGACGACCTCGCCGCGTACCTGGACGACGCGGTGTGCCTGATCGGCGCCGACGGCTCACCGCTGCTCCAGGGCCGCAGCCTCACCTACCGCTTCGCCGCCGCGGCCCCGCTGTGGACGGCCGCGCTCACCGGGACCGGCCGTCTCGGGCCCGGCCTGGTGCGGCGGGCGGCCAGCGGCATGCTGCGCCACTTCCACGACGCCGGGTCCTTCCGCCCGGACGGGCTGCTGCGGCTGGGCTGGTTCGGCGCGTGGCCGCCGATCCGGCAGGCGTACTCGGGCCCCGGCTCCCCGTACTGGGCCGCGAAGGGCATGCTCGGCCTCCTGCTCGGCGCCGGCCACCCGGTGTGGACGGCCACCGAGGAGCCGCTGCCCGTCGAGCGCGGCGACGTGGCCCGTGCGGTGACCGCCCCCGGCTGGCTCGTCTCCGCCCGGAGGGCGGACGGCATCGCCGTCGCCGTCAACCACGGCACCGACCACGCCCGCCCCGGCGACACCTCCGGCGACAGCCCCCTCTACGCCCGCCTCGGGTACTCCACCGCCACCCTGCCGCCGCTCACCGGCCCCACGACCGGCGACCCGCTCGACAACAGCGTCGTCGTCCTGGACGGCGCGGGCCGGGCCACCCACCGCAGCGGCTTCACCACCCTCCTCACCGACCGGCGCCCCGGCGGCGTCCTGGTGGGCGCCTCACGCGGCCCGGTGCGCTGGGTCGACACCGGCCAGGACACCACGCCCGACCACGGCTCGGGCCGTACGGGCGCGTACGTCCCCGGACCGCTCGTCACCGTCGCCTCCGTGCTGCGCGACGGAACGGAGGTCCGGCTCGTACGCGTCGACGCCGAGGGCGGCGCGGCGCCGTCGTGGCATGCGGTCCGGCTGGGCGGCTGGCCCGTCCCCGCCGGCGCCGAACCCGCGCCGCACCAGGACGGGGAAGGGGTCCGGGCCGTGGCGAGCGGCTCGCGGGTGCGCAGCCGGGTGACCGGGCTGCGCGGCTTCACCCGGGCCGGCGTCACGCCGGAGCCCGGTACGAGCCCGCTGGCGGCCTGGACGGCGACCCCGTGGCTGGCCACGGAGGGGCCGCTGCCGCTCGGCGAGGTGCTGGCCGCGTCCGTACGCCTCGACCGGGGCGCCGGGGAGGCGGAGGAGCCCGCCGTGCTGGTGCGGGACGCGGGGGAGGGGGCGCACGAGGTCACGGTGGTGTGGCCGGACGGCGTGCGGACGGCCGTGACCCTGCCGGGTCCCCGCCAGGAGTCCCGGTGACCTCCCCGCCCGCGCCGGACGGCGTCCTGAGCCGCCGCTTCGCCTCCGTCCTCGCGCCCGGCTCGCGCCTGGCCGGATACCCCCGCACTGGTAGGCCGGCCGTGCCCACCGTGGAGGACCGCGCCGTCTGGGACGCCGTGGACCGGGTGACGCGGGAGCGGATCCTGCACGACGCGCAGGAGGAACTCGCCCGGCCCGCACCGCAGTTGCGCGCCTCGGACTGGGCGCGCACCTTCCGCGACGGGGTACGCACCGCGTACGAGGACCGGATCGGCGCCCTGTACGGGCGGACCGCCCTGTTCGCCGTCGCGGCCGTGCTCCGCGACGAGTCCGCACCGGCCACGGCGCCGCCGGGCGCGGCCCCGTACCTCGACGCCGCCGCGGACGGCCTCGTGGCGCTGCTCGAAGCGAGCACCTGGTGCTGGGCGCCGCACGACCGCTTCACCGCGCGGCAGGGCGAGCAGCTCCCCGACCCCGACCGGCCCTTCCTCGACCTCGGCGCCGCCGAGGCCGCACTGCTGCTGGCCTGGGCCGACCACGCGCTCGGCAACCGGCTGGACGCCCGGCTCCCGGGCCTGCGCCGGCGGATCAGGCGCGAGGTCCGGCAGCGCGTCCTCGGCCCCTTCCGGGAGGTGCGCGACTGGCACTGGCTCGGGCTCGCGGGCGACGCGCACAACTGGAACGCCTGGATCCACCACGCCGTCCTCAGCTGCGCGCTGCTGCTCGTCGACGACGACGGCGAACGCGCCGAGCTCGTACGGCTGGTCGTGGCGGGCCTGGACCTCTACCTCGCCGTGCTGCCGGACGACGGCGGCATCGACGAGGGCGTCGCCTACTGGTGGCTCGGCGCGGGCCAGCTGCTGGAGTGCCTCGACCTGCTCGCCGCCGCCGGCGGCCCCGCCCTGGACGCGCGCGACCTGCCGGTGCTCGCCCCGCTCGTCCGCTACCCGCGCCGGATGCACCTCGGCGGGCCCTGGTACGTGAACGTCGGCGACGCCCCCGCGCGGCAGCCGGGCCCGCAGCCCTGGCAGTTGCTCCACCGCTGGGGCCTGCTGCTCGGCGCCCCCGACGTGGCCGCGCACGCGGTGGCGCAGGGCAGGGCCGACGCCGTCGACGCCCACCCCGCGCAGGGCCTCGGCCGCGCCCTCACCGGCCTGGCCGACCCGCGCTGGCGCGCGGCCCGGCGTGCCGCGCCGGGCGCGCGGGCCGGGCGGCCGGAAACCGTCGTGTGGCTCCCGCGGGTCGAGGTGCTGGTGGCGAGGGAGACGGACAGCGACGCGGAGGGCCTGGTGCTGGCGTTCAAGGGCGGCCACAACGGCGAGCGGCACAACCACCTCGACGTCGGCTCGTACACCGTCGCCCTCGACGGCCGGCCGCTGGTCGTGGACGTCGGCAAGCCCACGTACACCGCCGCCAGCTTCGGACCCGACCGCTACCGGGCCTGGCCGCTGCGCTCCGACTGGCACAACGTGCCCGAGCCGGGTGGCCGGGGCCAGCTGCCCGGTGCCCGGTACCGGGCGGAGGGCGCCGACGTCCGCGTCACCGGGGAGGGCGTCCGCTGCACGGTGGACCTGGCGGCCGCCTACCCCGCCGGGCTCGTGCGCTCCTGGCGCCGTACGGTGCGCCTGGTCCGGGCCGCCGGTGGCGCCGCCGGGTACGTGGAGGTGCACGACCGGGCCCCGCACCTGCCCGCGGGCGGTGCGCTGCTGCGGCACGTCCTGGCCGGCGAGGTCACGGTGGACGGCGACGCGGGCACCGCGCTGGTGGCCGCCGGGGGCAGGGTGCTGCGGATGAGCTGGGAGCCGGGGCTGTTCACCGCCCGCGTCGAGCACCGCGTCCTGGACGACCCGCAACTGCGCGCCTCCTGGGGCCACTCGCTGACCCGCCTCACGCTCGTGACGCGCGGCACCGCGGGCGGGCCGGGGTGCGACGGCCGGATCCGCTTCGAGGCCGTGCGGACCGGGCCGGGACCCGTGTGACGGGGTCCCGGCCCGTGCCTGCCCGGCCGCTTCCGCTCAGCTCGCGGCGGTGATCCGCCACCGCTGGTTGGCGGAGGTGCTGTCGGCGTACTGCCCGAGGTCCGCGCCGGAGGCCGTGCGGCCCATGCCGTCGACGTACAGCCCGGTGGCCCGGTTCTTGATCCGCACGTTGTTCCCGTCCGTCAGCACGCTCCACTGCTGGTTGGTGCTGTTGGAGCCGCTGTACTGGCCCACCGCCGAGCCGCTGGAGGTGCGGCCCATGCCGTCCAGGTAGAGCCCGGTGGCGCGGTTCCTGATCCGCACGTAGGTGCCGTCGTTCTCGACGGTCCACTGCTCCTCGGCGCGGCTGGTGCTGCTGCTCCACTGGTCCGCGGCGGACCCGTCGGACGTGCGGCCCGCCCCGTCGAGGTACAGCCCCGTGGCGGCGTTGGCGATCCTGACGTACGTGCCCCCGCCGCTGCCGACACCCCACGCGTACTGCAGCCGCGTCAGGCCCGAGGCGTTGACCAGGGACAGCCTGGTCGCCGAGCCGCTCCCGGAGCGGGTGGTCAGGCTGTACCAGTCGCCGTCCCGCAGACCCGGCCAGTACACGCTGCCCATGCCGAGGGCGCGCAGCTCGCTGCTGACCCCGCGGACGTAGTCGGCGAAGAACGACCCGCTCGGGATGCTGTAGTCGATGGCGTCGTACTGCACGCCGTTCTTGCTGCCCGGGCCCATCGGCCCGCCCCACTCGGTGGCGACGGTCCGGCTCGCGTAGCTGCCGACGTAGCCGGCGAGGTGGTTGGCCCAGCTCGTCTCGTCCTCGTAGCCCGCGAAGAACGAGTAGTCGTGCACGGCGAGCAGCGTGCTGCCCAGCCGGCTGTCGCCGCCGACGGCCGCGACGTTCTGCGCGTATCCGGCGCCGTCGAGGATCACGCGGCCGCGCGGCACGCCCGGGTACCTGTTCAGCCAGTCGTTGTAGAAGTTGTCGAGGTCGGAGGTGCCGTAGGCGTAGGGCTCGTTGATGACCTCGAAGTAGGCGTTCGGGTTGCCGCCGTACTTCGCGACGATGGTGTCCCACATCTGGTAGAAGGCCGTCGTGGACGCCGGCTTGCCGTTGCTGTACGCCCAGTAGGCCAGGATCACCTTGCCCTTGCCGAGCGCCGTGTCGATCGCGCCGGTGTACGTCCCCCAGTAGCTCGACACCGTGGGCTCGTTCACCGGCATCCGCACGGTGTTGGCACCGGTGGCCGAGTACAGCTGGCCGACCACCTGGTCGGCCGTGGCGCTCGCGGAGGCGTAGGTGTCCGACGCCGACAGCCCGGAGACGTACAGCACACCGTTGACGAAGTTGTCGCGCTGGTCCGCCCAGTTCACGCCCTTGAACTGGCTGGTGGACGCGTGCGCCTGCGAGGACCCCAGGCTCAGGGTCCCCGCCGCGAGAGCGAGTACGGCGAGGACCCTGCACAGGATCGACAGCACCGTGCGGTGGAACGGCTGGTGCGAAAGCCCCATTGACCTATCCCTTCGGCGGCTCGTCCGCGGGGACCGACCCACGCGGTCAAGCACTGGGATAGTGGGGCCGCCACCGGCGCCGCTACGCATCGGTCCGACTAGCTCAGGAACGTTGCGATGCGTACAACATCCGGTGACGGCACGGGGGTTGGCGGCAACCGCCTCAGAGCACCGTGAAGCGGAAGTACACGCGCGCGGACCCGGTGCGCCACGCGCTGCCCAGGACGTCGCCCTGCTCGGTGACCGCGTCGACGGAGATGCCGTCGAAGCCGGGCGGCGGGGTGAGGTCGATCAACTCGCCCGCGCGCCACAGGAAAGCCCCGGAGGAGCCGTCCGTGTGCTGGGAGGCGCCCACGACCTGCCGGGCGTTGTTGACGTCGACCGGGTAGGCGACCAAGCCGCCGAGGGAGCCGAGGTCGGTGAACGTGCCGCTGCTCCACAGGAAGGGGCGGTTGCCGGCCGGGCCGTTGACGAAGCCGACGAAGTCGCCGCAGTCGTTGAGGGCCTGCCGCACGAGGCCGTCGGCCACCCAGATTCCGCTGCCGTCCGGGCCGGTCACGGTGGTGAGCGTGCCGTTCGACCAGCGGAAGACGCGCGGGTTGGGGGCGCCGAGCGGCGAGTAGTAGTTCCCGACGACGTCCCCGCAGACATTGAGGCCCGCGACGCCCTGGAAGCCGAGGAAGCCCGGATCGCCGTCCACGTTGCTGAAGTCGGCCACGACGGCCCCGTCCCGCCACAGGAACGCGCCGCCCGGACCGCCCTGCGGCACGAAGGTGCCCACCAGGACCTCGCCCCGGTCGTTGACGTCCACCACCGACAGCCCCTTGCCGCTCAGCGCCTCGACGGTGGTGACGGTGGTCCCGTCGACCAGGCAGACGGTGTTCCAGGTGGCGGTGTCCCCGCTCGGCTGGTCGTAGCCGCGCACGCCCACCTGCCCGGCGTTGTTCAGCGCGAAGGCCCTGCTGTGGGCGGTGCCGATGTCCAGCACGCGCGGCACCCCGCCGGTCCACAGCGTGGCGTGCTCCCGGCCCCCCACGGTGTAGTAGCCGGCCGCCTGCCCGCCGTCGTTGAGGCGGGTCGCCCCGCAGTCCGCGGCGTCCTCCACCGGCGGCGGCAGCACGGTGACCCGGCCCTCCGCCCAGATCGCGCTGGGCCACCGCGGGGTCGCGCCCTCGCCCGCGTCGAGCATCCCCAGCACCTGACCGGGCCGGTTGACGTCCCTGATCTGGACCAGCGGGTTCGACCCGTCCTCGTTCGCCAGCGGCCGCGCCAGGACCGTGTGCCGGCCCGAAGCGTACTGCCGCACCCCCACCGTGTCCGCCGCCCGGGCCGGCGCCACCGCCAGCCCGGTGACCCCGGCCACCGCTCCGGCCAGTAACCCGCGCCGCCCGACACCCCGTCCGCCCACGCCCATCCCGTGCCTCCTGTCATGCCGTCCGACAACCTGACGCTGATGATGCGTCAGTGCCCCCTGCGGCACCACCCCCCTGACATCTGCCGCAGCGGTGCGCGGGCGCCGGCGGGTGCCCCGCGCCTGCTGCCGCGGCAGCCCGGGTCACGGCCCTGGAACATGCCCGACCGGCGGCCCCGGAGGGCCGTCAGGGCGCGAGCAGGAGGGCGCCGACGGAGTGCCGGGCGGCCAGTTCGGCGTGCGCCCCGGCCGCCTCCTCCAGCGGGCGCACGGCGTGGATGCGGGGCACCAGCCGGCCCGCCGCGGCGGCCGCCAGCGCCTGTTCGGCGTCGGCCCGCTGCTGGGCGGCGGGCTTGGCGAAGGTGATGCCGAGCGGGCCGGTGACGGTCAGCCCGCGGCGGGCCAGCGTCATGGTGTCCAGCGCCGTCCAGGTGCCGGAGGTGAAGCCGTAGATGCCGACGCGTCCGCCGGCGTCCGCCGCCGCCTCCAGGGCCTGCGCGCCGATCGTGCCGCCGACGGCGTCGAGCACGACGGCCGCGCCCCGGCCGCCCGTCGCCTTCCGCACCTGCTCGGGCCAGTCCTGCCGGTCGTAGTCGACGGCCGCGTGCGCGCCCAGCTCCCGAGCCGCGGCCGTCTTCGCCGGGCCCCCCGCCGCACCGACGACCGGCTCCGCACCGGCCGCCCGCGCGAGCTGGACCAGCAGCGATCCGATACGCCCGGCGGCGGCGGTGACCAGAACGGACTCGCCCGCGGCGACCCGCATCGCCGACAGCAGCCCCACCGCGACCGCGCCCGCCTGGAACACGGCGACGGCGTGGTCGAGCGCCAGCCCCGCGGGGACGGGGTACACGTCGGCGGCGCGCGCCACCGCCCGCTCGGCGTACCCGCCGGCGCTGCCCACCGTGGTCGCCACCACCCGCGTGCCCAGCAGCGCGGGGTCCACCCGCGGGCCGAGCGCCACCACCCGGCCGCCGACCTCCAGTCCCGGCACGTACGGCAACGGCCTGGGGTACGCGCCCGAGCGCAGCAGCACGTCGCCGTACAGCACCCCCGCCCGCTCCACGGCGACGAGCACCTCGCCCGGCCCCGGCCGCGGCTCGGCGGCCTCTTCCACGCGCATCACGTCCGGCGCCCCGGTCCTGCGGACCTGTACGACCCTCATCATCGGCTCCTCGGCAGGATTGACATCGGCTCTCGAACGGGACAGCGTGTCCCGACCGGGCCGGTTGCCTCATCAGGAGTCTTTCCGGTCACGGAGACGGCGGACAAGCGTCGGTTCCGCCGGATCGTCCCGAACGAGACAGGGAGCGCGAAGTGTCTTCGCCGACGGAGAACCTGCGGGTGCGGCGCACGCGGAAGCTGCTGCGCGAGGCCCTGGTGGACCTGATCGAGGAACGCGGCTTCGACCAGGTCACGGTGGGCGAGATCACCGCGCGCGCCATGGTCAGCCGGGCTTCCTTCTACCGCAACTACCGCGACAAGTACCACCTCGTCGAGCAGATCTTCGACGAGGCGATGGCGCAGGTCCGGGGGACGGTGGAGGCCGACGAACAGCCGCCGCTGGAGCGGTGGGTGGCCTTCTTCGAGCACCTCGACGCCTACCACCGGATGTACGGCGCGCTGCTCGGCCGCAGGGGCAGCCCGTGGTTCGCCCAGCGGATGCGCGCCGCACTCGCGGACATGGTCGCCCCGCACTTCCCGCCGCCGGAGAACTCCGTCGCCCCCGGTCTGGTACCGTCGGTGCTGTCGTCGGTGTTCGCGGCCTCCATCACCTGGTGGCTGGAGGGCGGACGCCCGGTCCCGCCCCGGGAGATCGCCACCCGGTCCGCGCAGCTCGCCGGCGCGGTCATCGCGGAGGCGAACGGCTGGCGGGCCGGGCCCCCGGGGCGATGACGACGACGGCGTAGCCGGCCCGGCACCCGGCGAGCAGCCCTTGAACACCCGTACCGCGGAGGCCCTAAATGCGTCGACAGCGCCCCTCGGCACCCGGCACAGTGGCCACCCGTGACGAGCAGTGAACTGTGGACCCGCGCGACCGCCGACCGCTACGACGCCGAGGAAGCCGAATCGTCCTCGGCTGCCGTTCTCGGACCCACGCTGGCCTTCCTCGCCGAACTCGCCGGAGACGGTCGGGCACTGGAGTTCGCCATCGGAACCGGACGAGTGGGCGTCCCGCTCCGGGAACGCGGCGTGCCCGTCGTGGGCATCGAACTGTCCGAGCACATGGCAGCGGTCCTGCGGCGCAAGATCGACAAGGACACGCTCCCCGTCGCCATCGGAGACATGGCCACGACCGTCGTCCCCGGCGGGTTCACCCTGGTCTATCTCGTCTACAACACGATCACGAACCTCCTCACGCAGGACGAGCAGGTCGAGTGCTTCTGCAACGCCGCACGTCACCTGACCCCTGGCGGCCGATTCGTCATCGAGCTGGGCGTGCCGCCGCTGCGGTTCCTGCCGCCCGGGCAGGTCGCGGTGCCGTTCGACGTCTCCGACCGGCATCTCGGCTTCGACACCTTCGACCTGGTCGAACAGATCCTCGTCTCGCACCATCTCACCCGCGACGGCGAAGACGGCCGCTACCGCCGCGGCGCCTCCCGGCACCGGTACGCGTGGCCGGCGGAGCTCGACTTGATGGCGCGGATCGCAGGGCTCGAACTGGAACGTCGCGTCGCGGACTGGGACGGTTCCCCGTTCACCGAAGACTCCGCGAAGCACATCTCCGTATGGCGCAAGCCGGCCTGAGGCCGGCCCCAGGCCATCGACATCGGCCTGCGGCCGGGGCCACGCCTGCCTCGGTCCACTCGGCCGGGCGGCGCCGGCAGGTCATGCCCGACCCTAGGCCGGGTTCCCGCGGCAGGTGTCCCAGGAGATCCCGGGGTGCAGGACGAGCAGGATGCCTGGAAAGGCCGCTGGGGGTGACGACGGGGGATTCCCGGTTGAGGCCCGGGCCGACGTCTGCGTCACCCGGGAGACGGGCAGGGCCGCCGGCCGTCACGCCATGCGACGGCAGTTGGCCCTGCCGTGCGCATCCATCTCGCACGAGGGTGAGGGCGGACGAGCGGCGACGAGAGCCTCTGAGCGGCGTTTTCGCAGCTCAGAGGCTCTGTGGCGGCCCCTCGGGCAGAGGGGCCGAGGACCCGATTTAAAGGTCGAAGTAGAGCTCGAACTCGTGCGGGTGCGGCCGGAGCTGGATCGGGGCGATCTCGTGGGTGCGCTTGAAGTCGATCCAGGTCTCGATCAGGTCGGCGGTGAAGACCCCGCCGGCCTGCAGGTAGTCGTTGTCCTCCTCCAGGGCGGTGAGGACCGCGGGGAGGGAGGTGGGGACCTGCGGGACGCCGGCGTGCTCCTCGGGGGCCAGCTCGTAGAGGTCCTTGTCGATCGGCTCGGCCGGCTCGATCTTGTTCTTCACGCCGTCCAGGCCCGCCAGGAGGAGGGCGGCGAAGGCCAGGTACGGGTTGGAGGACGGGTCGGGGGCGCGGAACTCGACGCGCTTGGCCTTCGGGTTCGAGCCGGTGATCGGGATACGCATCGCCGCCGAGCGGTTGCGCTGCGAGTACACCAGGTTGACCGGGGCCTCGAAGCCGGGGACCAGGCGGTGGTAGGAGTTCACCGTCGGGTTGGTGAAGGCCAGCAGCGACGGGGCGTGCTTGAGGATGCCGCCGATGTAGTAGCGGGCGGTGTCGGACAGGCCCGCGTAGCCCTGCTCGTCGTAGAAGAGCGGGTTGCCGCCCTGCCACAGCGACTGGTGGACGTGCATGCCGGAGCCGTTGTCACCGAAGATCGGCTTGGGCATGAAGGTCGCCGTCTTGCCGTTGCGCCAGGCGACGTTCTTCACGATGTACTTGAAGAGCATCAGGTCGTCGGCCGCGGCCAGCAGCGTGTTGAACCTGTAGTTGATCTCGGCCTGGCCCGCGGTGCCGACCTCGTGGTGCTGGCGCTCGACCTGGAGGCCGGACTCCGCCAGCACCAGGCTGATCTCGGCGCGCAGGTCGGCGAAGTGGTCGACCGGCGGGGTCGGGAAGTAGCCGCCCTTGTAGCGGACCTTGTAGCCGCGGTTGTTCTCCAGCGCACCGGTGTTCCAGGCGCCGGCCTCGGAGTCGATGTGGTAGAAGGACTCGTTCGACGACGTCTGGAAGCGCACGCTGTCGAAGACGTAGAACTCCGCCTCCGGGCCGAAGTACGCGGTGTCGGCGATGCCGGTCGACGCGAGGTAGGCCTCGGCCTTCTTCGCCACGTTCCGCGGGTCGCGGCTGTACTGCTCGCCGGTGATCGGGTCGTGGATGAAGAAGTTGATGTTGAGGGTCTTGTCCCGGCGGAAGGGGTCGACACGCGCCGTGGACAGGTCGGCGCGCAGCGCCATGTCCGACTCGTGGATCGCCTGGAAGCCGCGGATGGACGAGCCGTCGAAGGCGAGTTCCTCGGCCGGGTCGAACGCCGACGCCGGGACCGTGAAGTGCTGCATGACACCTGGCAGGTCGCAGAAGCGGACGTCGACGAACTTGACGCCCTCGTCCGAGATGAACTTGTTGACCTCGTCGGCGTTCTGGAACATCCCACTCCTCCTAGGCCCGGCCGGCCGGCCGGGGGTGGCGATCGAGGTGCGGCCGCTGCGGCGGCCCACACTGTCCTGACCATAAGGACCTGGCATTTCTCAAGCATGACCCATTTGTTTCGTGGGCGTTAACCAGGTGGTGGCGCGCCGGGTCCCCGGCGCGCGGCGCTGGGCCGTCCGGGGGTTACCGTGGTCGGGTGGACAACAGGGAAGTCATCGGATCGTGGCTCTCGGGGCCCCGTGCGGCAGCCGAGAAGATGGGCGTGGAGTTCGGGTACCGCGGTGAGCGGCTCGGGCTCCCGGAGAGCGGACCCGGCTCCATCGCGCCGGTCGGCCGGCGCATCGCCGCGCTGTTCATCGACTGGTTCCTCAGCGTGCTGATCGCATACGGTCTGCTCGCGCACCGTGACGTACATCTGGCGAACAACTGGGCACTCCTGGTGTTCGGCGCGGTGAGCATGATCGGTCTCGGACTCGTCGGTGCGACACCGGGCAAGCTGGTCATGCGGACGCGGGTGGTCCAGGTCGACGGCACGCGGATGACCCTGCTGGGCGCCGTGCTGCGCACCCTGCTGGTGCTGCTGGTCGTCCCGGCCGTCGTCTTCGACCGCGACACCCGCGGTCTCCACGACAAGGCCGTCAAGACCGTGCAGATCCGCGTCTGAGTCCTGCGCGCGCGGGCGCCCCCGCCGCGGACACGGGAAAGGGCGCCCCCGTAGCGGGAGCGCCCTTTTCGGGTCAGGAGAGGGAAGAGGTCAGCGGCCCTTCGGCATGCGCATGCCCTTGGGGAGCGGGCCCTTCGGGATGGGGAGCTTCGACATCGGGTCGCCCAGCGCCCGCAGCCGGTCGTTGACCTGCGTGGTCTGCGGGCCGGTCAGGGTGCGGGGGAGGCGCAGCAGTGTCGTGCGGAGCTTCTTGAGGGACAGCTCGCCCTCCGCCGTGCCCACGACGTAGTCGTGCACGGGCACGTCGTAGACGATCCGGGAGACCTTCTTCTTCTCGTTGGCCAGCAGGCCCTTGACCCGGTTCGGGTTGCCCTCGCCGATCAGCACGACGCCGGCCTTGCCGACCGCCCGGTGCACGACGTCCTGGCTCTTGTTCATGGCCACCGCCGGTGTCACGGTCCAGCCGCGGCCCACGTTCTGGAGCACCGCCGCGGCCGCGCCGGGCTTGCCCTCCAGCTGGCCGAAGGCGGCCTTCTCGGCGCGGCGGCCGAAGACCACCGCCATCGCGAGGAAGGCCAGCAGGAAGCCCAGGATCCCGGCCCAGATCGGATGATCGATCAGGAATCCGAGCGCGAGGATGACACCGAAGGTGACGATTCCCACAGCCGCCACGATCAGCCCGACCCTGGGGTCGGCCTGCCGGGTCATCTTGTACGTCTGAGCGATCTGTGCCAGTCGCCCAGGGTTCTCGGATGTCTTCCTCGCCATGGGGCAAAGGATACGTGGCCGCGAGCGCGCCCGTCACGGCGACCACCTGTTGCGCGCGGGGCCGCTCAGTCGCGTACGGCGTCCTCGCGCGCGGCCGTGGCCAGGGCGGCCGCGGGGTCCCGGACGGCGCCGGCCGTCAGGGCCGCCATCTCGTGCTCGGCCTCCCGGCGGTCCTTGGCGCGCTGCCGGTCGGCGACGACGGAGGCCCAGGCGTTGCGCCGGGCGGTCTGCTGGCCGCCCCGCAGCAGAAACGATTCGACAGCGCGCAGCGCGCCGGCCACCGGCGTGTGCGTGGGCAGGTGCAGATGCGGACGGGCGTGGACCGACTCGGACGGCATGGCGTCCCCCTCAGGAGCAACGGACGAACCGGAGTGCGCAGTGCTGTGGCGTGCATGGCGCGGACGGGGTGGGCGGGATTCCCTCACCGGCCGTGAGAACCAGGCTCGCCACAAGGTGTTACCAGCCGGTGACCACCGGGTCAATCTCACATGAAACCCCCACCGCGGCCCGCACCCCGCCCGGCCAGGTCACTCTTCCGGCAGCCGGGCAGGGCCAGGTGAGGGGACTCACACGGAGCCCCCCGCGGCTCAGCCCGCGCGGACCGCGCCCAGCTGCTCGCGGCGGTCGACGGCCTGCTGGAAGAGGCGCCCGGCGCGGTAGGACGAGCGGACCAGCGGACCGGACATCACGCCGGCGAAGCCGATCTCCTCGGCCTCCTCCTGCAGCTCCACGAACTCCGCGGGCTTCACCCAGCGCTCCACCGGGTGGTGCCGCACGGACGGGCGCAGATACTGCGTGATGGTGATCAGCTCGCAGCCGGCGTCGTGCAGGTCCTGCAGGGCCTGGCTGATCTCGGCGCGCTCCTCGCCCATGCCCAGGATCAGGTTCGACTTGGTCACCAGGCCCGCCTCGCGCGCCCGGGTGATGACCTCGAGGGAGCGCTCGTAGCGGAAGCCGGGGCGGATGCGGCGGAAGATCCGCGGCACGGTCTCGACGTTGTGCGCCAGCACCTCGGGGCGCGCCCCGAAGACCTCGGCGAGCTGCTCGGGCACCGCGTTGAAGTCCGGGACGAGCAGCTCGACCTTGGTGCGGCCGTCGGCCCGGCCGGCGGTCATGGCGTGGATCTGCCGCACCGTCTCGGCGTACAGCCACGCGCCGCCGTCCTCCAGGTCGTCACGCGCGACACCGGTGACCGTGGCGTAGTTGAGGTCCATCGTGACGACGGACTCGCCGACCCGGCGCGGCTCGTCGCGGTCCAGCGCCTGCGGCTTGCCGGTGTCGATCTGGCAGAAGTCGCAGCGCCGGGTGCACTGGTCGCCGCCGATCAGGAAGGTCGCCTCGCGGTCCTCCCAGCATTCGTAGATGTTGGGACAGCCGGCCTCCTGGCACACCGTGTGCAGGCCCTCGCGCTTCACGAGCGACTGCATCCGGGTGTACTCGGGGCCCATCTTCGCCCGGGTCTTGATCCACTCGGGCTTGCGCTCGATGGGGGTCTCGCTGTTGCGGACCTCCAGGCGCAGCATCTTGCGTCCGTCGGGTGAGACTGCGGACACGACCGGCTCCCTAAAGCTGAGATTGTGCCTGAGGCTTTGATTCTTCGGTGAACGCCAGCTTACGCCGCGGAATTCCTGGAAGGCGTGTCGATGGTGCGGGGCAGCGGGACGGCCGTGGCCAGGACCTCCGCGAGGTGCTTCTCGACGACCGGCAGCACCTCGGCGACGGTGACGTCCCGCCCCAGCTCCTCCGCCAGCGAGGTGACCCCCGCGTCCCGGATGCCGCACGGCACGATGCGGTCGTACCAGGTGGTGTCGGGGTTGCAGTTGAAGGCGAAGCCGTGCATGGTCACGCCCTTGGCGACGCGGATGCCGATCGCCGCGAGCTTGCGGTCCTCGCGCCGCTGGCCGGCGTTCGAGGGCGCGTACTCCGGACCGCTGAGCCGCGGGTCGAACTCGTCGTCCGTCAGCCGCGGGTCGAAGTCCAGCGTCAGGCCGCCCGTCTGCTGCCGGACCGGGTCACCCAGCACCCACACCCCCGACCGCCCCTCCACCCGGGAGGTCTCGACGCCGAAGTCGGCGGCGACGCGGATCAGGGCCTCCTCGATACGGCGGACGTGCGCGACGACGTCCACCGGGCGCGGCAGCTTCAGGATCGGGTAGCCCACCAGCTGGCCGGGGCCGTGCCAGGTGATCTTGCCGCCGCGGTCGACGTCGACCACCGGGGTGCCGTCGAGCGGGCGCTCGCTGTCCTCCGTACGGCGCCCCGCGGTGTAGACCGGCGGGTGCTCCAGCAGCAGGCAGGTGTCCGGGATCTCGTCGGCGAACCGCGCGGCGTGCACGGTCCGCTGCCGCTGCCACGCCTCCTCGTACTCCACGGCGTCGGGTCCGAAACCCAGGTGAACGAACTTCAGCTCACTCACGGCGACTCCTCTGCGGTGCGGCGGCGCGGCCGACGCTGGTTGTCGTGAGGCGCCCCGTCAACTGTACGGCGGCCGTGCGAGGCCGCCCTGCGCGGGGCGGCCCCGCACGGCGGGAAACGGCGTGACCCCTGCCACGGGGCTACTACGGGCGGGGGCGCCCCACCCGGCAATGCGGACCGTTGTCGCTCAATCGGACGAATACGGGGCGCTTGTGGCGAGGCGGACGGCGCCGGCCGTTACATTCGCGCCGATCCGACGTTCCCGCAGAGGAAGAGGGCCGTACCGCCGATGGCCGACCGTGTCACGCAGCGCATCCCGAACGGACCCTCCGCCGTCCCGGCCCCCGGGCCCGGGCGCCCCACCGCCTCCGGTCACCACCCCCCGCCCGCGCAGTTCGCACCGGACGGGGAGGCGCGAGCGGCGGACCCCGGCCCCGGGACCGACGGCGACGCCGCCGCACCCGGCGGCACGGGCCGGGGTGGCCGCACCCAGCACCGCAACGCGCGGCTCGCCGCGCTCATCGCCGAAGCCGGCTTCTCCCACGCCGGGCTCGCCCGCCGGGTCGACCGGCTCGGCCAGGAGCACGGGCTCGACCTGCGCTACGACAAGACCTCCGTCACGCGCTGGCTGCGCGGCCAGCAGCCGCGCGGCACCACGCCCGCGCTCATCGCCGAGGTCTTCACCCAGCGCCTCGGACGCCGCCTGTCCGCGCAGGACCTCGGGCTCGACGCGTGCGCGCCCGTCTACGCCGGGCTCGAATACGCCGCCGGCGCGGCCGAGGCCGTCGACATCGTGAGCGGCCTGTGGCGCAAGGACACCGGCAACCAGGCCGAGCTGCGCAAGATCGCCTTCTCCCCGGCGGGCCTCGTCGTGCCCAGCCGCGACTGGCTCATCGGCGCCGCCGACGACTCCGTGAGCCGCCTGTCCACGCCCACGGCGCCGCCCCGCCCCACCGCCGCCCCGCGCACCGCGCCGCACGGCGCGGGCACCGCCCCGCGTGCTCCGGGCGGGGCGTACGGCGTCCCCGCGCGCGGGTACGGCGCCGCGTACGGTCCGGTGACGGGCCCCCGCGGCCCGGCCGCGGCGGGCGCCGGGCGCGACGGGGACGCCGCCGGCGGCATGCGGGTGCCCGCGCAGAGCCGCGGCACGCACCGCGGCACCGGGCAGGACGCGCGCGTCCTCCCGCCCGCCGCCGCGGGCCGGGTCGGAGCCGGGGACATCGCCGCGCTGCGCGCCGTCGGCGACCTCTTCCGCACCCTCGACCACGCCTACGGCGGCGGCCACGCCCGCCAGGCCCTCGTCCGCTACCTGGAGCACGAGGCCGAGCCCATGCTGCGGGGCAGCTACGGCGAGACGCAGGGCCGCCGGCTCTTCGGCGCCGTCGCCGACCTCACCCGGCTCGCCGGCTGGACCTCCTACGACATCGGGGCGCACGGGCTCGCCCAGCGCTACTTCGTCCAGGCACTGCGCCTCACCCAGGCCGCGGGCGACCGCCTCTACGGCGGATACGTCCTGGTCACCATGAGCCGCCAGGCGGTCTACCTCGGGCACGGACGGGAGGCCGTGCAGCTCGCGCGGGTCGCGCAGCAGGGCGTCGGGACGTCGGCGCCGCCCGCCGTACGGGCGCTGCTGCACGCGGCGGAGGCGCGCGGGCACGGCGTGCTCGGCGAGACCCGCGCCTGCACCGCCGCGCTCGCCCGCGCCGAACGCGCCTACGCCGCCGCCCGGCCGGGCGACGAGCTCCCCGCATGGGCGCGCTTCTTCGACGAGGCGCAGCTCGCCGACGAGTTCGGGCACTGCCACCGCGACCTCGGCCAGTACCGGGCCGCGGTCGCGCAGGCCGAACGCTCCCTCCAGCTGCGGGCCCCCGGGTACGCGCGCAGCCGGCTCTTCTGCCGCGCCGTCCTCGCCTCAGCGCGGCTCGCCCTCGGCGAGGTGGACGCGGCGTGCGCCCTCGGCGCGGAGGTCGTGCGGGGGGCCGCCGACATGCGGTCCGCCCGCGCGGCGGACTACGCGCGGGATTTCGCGCGGCGGCTCGACCCCTACCGCGACACCGCCGCCGCCCGGGCCTTCTTCACCCGCACCTCCCCGGCGGGGCTGCCCCTCTGACCCCCCGGGGCGCCGGTCCGCGCGGGGCGCGCGGGGAACGACGCCGGCCACCGGCCGGTGGGCCCCTTCCGGCCGGTGGCGCGGTACCGCGCGCCCTGGGGACGTCCCCTCGGTGCAGCCGCGCTCGGGGTGGGGTCAGGCCGCGGCCTGCCGGGGCGGCCGGCCGGTGGGCCAGGAGCGAACGGCCCCATTCGGCCGGTGGTGCCGTCGCGCCCCTGGGGGCCTCCCCTCGGTGCAGCCGCGTCCTCGGGGTGGGGTCAGGCCGCGGCCTGCTGGGAGGAGCGGGACGGGAGGGTGTCGCGGATCAGCGTGGAAGCGGCGCGGCGTGCCGAGATCAGCGTGCCCTGCACGGTGCTGGAGGTGCGGTGGGAGCCGCAGACGTAGAGGCCGTCGAGGAGGCGGACGGGACGGCGGAGGTCGTGCGGCGCCGGCATCGCGGCGACCGCTTCGGGGTCGGTGTGGACCCCGAGGAGTTCCCACTCGTCCGTCGCGGTGTCGTACAGCTCGGCGAGATGGGCCCGCACGGTCTTGTCGGAGTCGCCGTCCGGCGGCGGGCCGAGGACGACCGAGGTGACGAGGGGGCG
This sequence comes from Streptomyces sp. NPDC020983, assembly GCF_044333485.1. NCBI lineage: Bacteria > Bacillati > Actinomycetota > Actinomycetes > Kitasatosporales > Streptomycetaceae > Streptomyces > Streptomyces sp. NPDC020983. The sequence continues at coordinate 218,758 of NZ_JBIRRA010000010.1, forward strand.
CCCGGCGGGTGCCCGGGTGGGGTCGATCGCGGAGGCGGGCAGCGAGTGCGAGACGGGCCCGAGCCGGTCCGCGTCCAGGACGAGCACGGGCTCCCGCAGCGGCGGCACCGGCGCGGTGTGGTGGTAGACCGTCACCTGGTGGAAGCCGGGCACCCGCAACCCCGGCAGCAGCTCCGCCGCGGCCCGCGCGCCCGTCGCCACGAGGACCGCCCGGCAGGGCAGTTCGGTGCCCTCGACGGTGCGCACGCTGTGCACCGCGACCCGCTCCGCCCGCGTACCCAGCCGTAGCACCCCGGGCGGCAGCGCCGCGGCGAGCCGTTCGGGCAGCTTCGCCGCGCCCCCGGCCGGCACGCAGGCGCGGCCCCGGGCGAAGCCGCGCAGCACCAGGTCGGCGACCCGGCTGGACGTCTGGAGCTCGGGATCGCACAGCAGCGCGGCCAGCAGCGGCCGCAGGAAGCCCTCGATGCTGCGCGGCGCGAAACCGCGCCGGGTGAGCGCCTGCGCGGCGGTCGTCTCCGGGCGGGCCGCGAGCCGCCCGTCGGGTGCGGAGGCGAGCCGCCCGAGGGTCGCGGCGAGCCGCGCGCGTTCCAGCGCGGAGCCGAGGCCCGCGGAGCGTATGCCGCGCGGGTCGCCGATGCGGTAGCCGCGCCCGCCGGACCGTACGAGCGCGCCGGGCGCGAGCGGGGCGAGCGGCAGCCCGCGCAGTCCGGGCACCCGGTGGAACTCCGGGTAGGAGGTGTTGAGCAGTTGCGGCCTGCGGTCCAGCCGGAAGCCGTCCACGGTGTCGGTGGCCATCCGGCCGCCGACCCGGTCCGCGGCCTCCAGCACGCGGACGGTCAGGCCCGCGTCCAGCAGGTGGTGCGCTGCGGCGAGGCCCGCGAGGCCCGCTCCGATCACGATGACGTCCACAGGCGCCGTGGTGTTGCCGCGTGCTGACAGCACGATGTCCCTCCCCGAGGTTCGGGCCGACTCCCCGCTCGTGTGCGCCCGGCGCGGGGCGTACGACCGGTGCGGCTCGGTCGGTGGGGCGCGCCCGGCGCGGAACGCTGGTAAGGGTCATGCCCCCATCAAAGGCCCTTGATGCGGGCGCAACAGCCCTGATCCGGCCTTATCCGTTACGCAACGCGGCCCGGATCGCGTCGTCGATCCCGGGGTGGGCGAAGGTGAAACCGGACTCCAGCAGCCGCGCGGGCCGCACCCGCTGGCTGCCCAGCACGTCCCCGGCGAATTCGCCGAGCGCCGCCCGCAGCACCGGGGCGGGCACGGCCGCGAGCGTCGGACGGTGCAGTACGCGGCCCATCGCGGCGGTGACCTCGCGGTTCGTCAGCGGCTCCGGCGCGGTCAGGTTGACGGGGCCGGACAGCGCGGGTGTGTCGAGGGCGTAGCGCAGCGCCGCGAGCTCGTCGTGCAGCGAGATGAAGCTCCAGAACTGCCGGCCGCTGCCGAGCCGGCCGCCGAGGCCCGCCCTGAAGAGCGGGAAGAGCCGTCCCCACGCGCCGCCCTCGCGCGCCACGACCAGTCCGGTACGGGCGAGGACGGTACGGATCCCGGCCGCCGCCGCGGACTGCGCCGCGGCCTCCCAGTCGCGGACCAGCTCCGCGAGGAAGCCGTGCCCCGCGGGGGCGGTCTCGTCGACGGCACGGTCGCCGGTGTCGCCGTAGTAGCCGATCGCCGAACCGCACACCAGGACCGCCGGCGGGGCGTCCATCGCCGCGAGCGCGTCGGCGAGCGTCCGCGTGCCGCGTACCCGGCTGTCGTAGAGCACCTCCTTGCGGGCCGCGGTCCAGCGGCGGTCGCCGACGCCGGCGCCCGCGAGGTGGACGACGGCCTCGCAGCCGGTGAGGTCCCGCGGGTCGAGCCGGCCCGCCGCCGGGTCCCACCGCACCTCGCCCGGCGCCGCGGGCTCCCGCCGGACCAGCGTCACGACGTCGTGCCCGTCGCGGGCCAACTCCGCCCGCAGCGCACCCCCGATGAGCCCCGACGCACCTGTGACGGCAATTCGCATGGCCCCATCCTCTCCCGGGGCCCGCGGCGGCGCGGCCGCGGCGCGCGGGTTCCGGGCACGTGTGCCGAGGGGGCCCCGGCGGGGGCCCGGCCCCCACCGGGAACGCCTGCCGCGGCGCCGCGGGAGGCTCAGGCGTACGCGTCCCACAGGCGCGGCAGCCGTGCGGACATCGCGGCGGAGTCGTCGAAGTCGAGGGCCTCGCCCCCGGGGGTGTCCTGGGGCGGCAGCCCCAGGTCGGGGAGGGGGAGCGCGGTGAGGCGCTCGTAGGCCTCGTCGGCGGCGTAGCCGACGTCCTCGGCGTCGCCGTCGGTGTCCGGGTCGAAGCCCGGCACCAGCTCGGCGAGGTCGTCCGGGGCGGCCAGGGCGCCTTCGAAGACGTGCCGGCCCTGGGCGATGAGCCAGCAGCGGAAGTAGTCGAAGGACTCCTCGTCGGCGCCTCCGAGCATGATGTCGGCGGCGGCCCACAGGTCCCAGGTGAAGGCCCTCAGGAAGCGGGTCTCGAAGTGCCGGGCGAAGTCGAGCACGGCCTCCGGGTCGAGCCGGGTGAGGTGGTCGACGAGCAGGTCGGCGTGCTCGTCCGGATCGCCGCCCGCCGCCTCGCGCGTGCTGTCGACGATCTGCCAGAACTCCGTCTCGTCCATCACCGCTCCAGCTTCCCGGTTGCCGCGGGCGCATGCACGCGCTCTCCGCCGGACGGGACCGTGTCGTTGCGCACACCGGAGCGCGGCACGGCGCGCGAGCGCGCTCCCGCGCCCGGCCGCCGCGCCCGGAGGGCACCGCTCAGCGCGTCCGCAGCCGGTGCCGGTAGCGGACGGTGCGGCGCAGCGGGCGGAAGCCCAGCGCGGCGTTGACGGTGAGCAGGTGGCGGTTGTCGTCGGGGACGGCGGTGTGCAGCTCCGTCAGGCCGGGGTGCGCGGCGGTGAGCCGGCGGAGCAGCTCGGCGGTCATCCACAGGGCGAGGCCGTGGCCGCGGTGGCCGGGGACGACGGCGGTGTCGTACTGGCGGGCGCGCCGGGCACCGTCGCCGGGGAGCAGCACGGTGGCGTAGCCGACGAGGTCGCCGGTGTCGTGCAGCGCGGCGACGGTGAGGAGCCGGTCGCCGCGGCGGGCGGCCAGCTCGGCCGTCTCGTGGACGCACGAGGCGTCCCAGCGGGTCGCACCGGGGGCGAGCCCGGCCTCCGGGGGGAGCGGCGGGAGGGAGCGCAGGGCCGCGGTGAAGCCCTCGGCGAGGGCGCCGGGGGCCGCGCCCTCCCAGGCGGTGAGCCGGTAGCCGGGGTGCGGCACGCCGGGGAGTTCGGCGACGGGCGCGGGGACGTCCTCCAGGGCCAGCCGCTGCCAGGTGCGGCGCAGGACGGGGACGAAGCCGCGGGTGGCGAGGAAGCCCTCGCCGGACGTGCCGGACGTGACCTCGCCGACGAGGGTGCCGCAGCCCTCGGCGGCCGCGGCCTCGGTGACGGTCGCGAGCAGCCGGGAGCCCGTCCCGAGCCGCCGGTGCGCCGGGTGCACGGTCATCCGGATCTCGCCGGCGACCCCGCCGTTCCGGTCCGTGGGGGCGTCCCCGGGAGTGCTGCCGGCGGCGCCGCCCGCCGGCAGGCGCAGTGACGCGGTGGCCACCGGGTCGGACGCCGGGCTGCGCAGCAGCCACAGCACCTGCCGGCGGCCGCCGGGTGCGGTCAGCCGGGCCTGGACGGCGGCGTGCGAGGGCACCGGCTCACCGGGCCGGTCGTGCGCGAACGCGGCCGACTGCACGCGGTACCACGCGTGCAGGTCCTCCGCCGTGGGAGCGCTCAGCGGGCTGGGGTTGGCAGGCATCCGGGGCAAGCTAGCGGGTACGTGTAAGCGCCCGCAATCCCTTTCGGGCCACCAATGTTGCCCAATTCCCCGCAGCCGCGGGCCACTTGCGGCGCTCCGGGCGGCTCCGGACGGCTCCGGTCGCCCGGGACCGCCCGGAGCGGCGGCGGCACGTGGGCGGACGGCGGGTGCGGGGCACGCGGCCCCGCACCCGCCGCGCTCACAGGCCGTACCGCTCGGCGGCCTCCTTGACCTTCGCCGGCTCGATGTCGCCGCGCCGCGCGAGCGCCGCGAGCGCCTGCACGGTCACCGACTGCGGGTCGACACCGAAGTGCCGGCGCGCGGCGTCGCGCGTGTCGGACAGACCGAAGCCGTCGGTGCCGACCGACGTCCAGTCCTGCTCGACCCACGGCGCGATCTGGTCGGGCACCGCCCGCATCCAGTCGCTGACCGCGACGACCGGGCCCGGCGCGCCCTCCAGGGCCCGCGTCACGTACGGGATGCGCTCCTCGCCGCGCAGCCGCGCCGCGTCGCACTCCAGCGCCTCGCGCCGCAGCTCGGTCCAGGACGGGGCCGACCACACGTCGGCGGCCACGCCCCAGTCCTCGGCGAGCAGCCGCTGCGCGTCGAGCGCCCAGTGGATCGCGGTGCCGGAGGCCAGCAGCTGGAGCCGCGGCGCACCGGCCGCGGCGCCGGCGGCCTCCTGGTAGCGGTAGAGGCCCTTGAGGATGCCCTCCTCGACGCCCGCGGGCATCGCGGGCTGCACCTTCGGCTCGTTGTAGACCGTCAGGTAGTAGAAGACGTCCGCGTCCTCCTCCGGACGGCCCGGCCCGTACATCCGCCGCAGGCCCTCGCGGACGATCACCGCGACCTCGTAGGCGAACGCCGGGTCGTAGGAGATCGCCGCCGGGTTGGTGGAGGCGAGCAGGTGGGAGTGGCCGTCGGCGTGCTGGAGCCCCTCGCCGGTCATGGTGGTGCGGCCGGCGGTCGCGCCGATGACGAAGCCGCGGCCCAGCTGGTCGGCGAGCGCCCAGAACTGGTCGGCGGTGCGCTGGAACCCGAACATCGAGTAGAAGATGTAGAACGGGATCATCGGCTCGCCGTGCGTGGCGTACGAGGTGGCCGCCGCGGTGAAGTCGGCGAGCGAACCGGCCTCGGTGATCCCCTCGTTGAGGATCTGGCCGTCCTTCGCCTCCTTGTAGTACAGCAGCTGGTCGCGGTCGACCGGGTCGTACGTCTGGCCCCGGGGCGAGTACAGGCCCGCGGACGGGAAGAGCGACTCCATGCCGAAGGTGCGCGCCTCGTCCGGGACGACCGGCACCCAGCGGCGGCCGGTCTCCTTCTCCCGCATCAGGTCCTTGACCAGCCGGACGAACGCCATGGTGGTGGCGATCTCCTGGCTGCCCGAGCCCTGCTCCAGCGCCTTGTACGCCTTGTTGTCCGCGGCCGGCAGCGGCAGCGGCTTCGGGGTGACCCGGCGGGCCGGGGCCGGGCCGCCGAGCGCGGCGCGCCGCTCGCGCAGGTAGCGCATCTCGGCGGAGTCCTCGCCCGGGTGCCAGTACGGGACGGTGTCCCCGGCCAGCGCGCTGTCCGGGATCGGAAGCTCCAGCAGGTCGCGCATCGTGCGGAACTGCGCGAGCGTGAGCTTCTTCATCTGGTGGTTGGCGTTGCGCGACTCGAAGCCCGCGCCGAGGGTGTGGCCCTTGACCGTCTGGGCCAGGATCACCGTGGGGGCGCCCTTGTGCTCGACCGCCGCGCGGTAGGCCGCGTAGACCTTGCGCGGCTCGTGCCCGGCGCGCGAGGTCTGGAAGAGCTCCAGCAGCTTGGCGTCGGCCAGGGTGCCGCCGAGCGCGCGCAGCGCCGGGTCGGCGCCGAAGAAGTGCTCGCGGATGTAGGCGGCGTCGCGCGTGGCGTACGTCTGGAACTGCGCGTCCGGCACCTCGCGCAGCCGCCGCAGCAGCGCGCCCTCGGTGTCCTGGGCGATGACGGCGTCCCACGCCGAGCCCCACAGGGCCTTCACGACGTTCCAGCCGGCGGCGCGGAACTGCGCCTCCAGCTCCTGCACGATCTTGAAGTTGGGGCGGACCGGGCCGTCGAGGCGCTGCAGGTTGCAGTTGACGACGAAGGTCAGGTTGTCCAGGCCCTCGCGCCCGGCGAGCGCCAGGGCGGCGGTCGACTCGGGCTCGTCCATCTCGCCGTCGCCGAGGAAGGCCCACACGTGCGAGCCGGAGGTGTCCTTGATGCCGCGGTGCTCCAGGTAGCGGTTGAAGCGCGCCTGGTAGATCGCGGACAGCGGGCCGAGGCCCATCGAGACGGTGGGGAACTCCCACAGCCACGGCAGCCGCCGCGGGTGCGGGTACGAGGGCAGGCCGTCGCCGCCGGCCTCCTGCCGGAAGTGGTCGAGCTGCGCCTCGGAGAGCCGGCCGTCGAGGAAGGCCCGGGCGTAGACGCCGGGGGAGGCGTGGCCCTGGATGTAGAGCTGGTCGCCGGAGCCGGCGCCCTCCTTGCCGCGGAAGAAGTGCTGGAAGCCCGTCTCGTACAGCCACGCCGCCGAGGCGAAGGTGGCGATGTGGCCGCCGAGGCCGAGCTTGCTGCCGCGGGTGACCATGGCCGCGGCGTTCCACCGCGTCCAGGCGGTGATCCGGGCCTCCAGTGCCTCGTCGCCCGGGTAGGCGGGCTCGGCGGCGGTGGGGATGGTGTTGATGTACTCCGTCTCCAGGAGGGCGGGCAGGGCGGGGCCGCCGCCGGGGCCGGTGGTGTCGCCGGCCGAGGCGTGGTCGAGGACGCGCCGCATCAGGTACGCGGCCCGGTGCGGGCCGGCGGCCTGGGTGACCGCGTCGTACGACGCGAGCCATTCCGCGGTCTCTTCCGGGTCCCGATCCGGGATCTGATCGAGCTGACCTGGCCGGGTACGGCCAACGGCGTCAGGCATGGGGTGCCGCCTTCCGGACGGAGGGAGGTGATGAGGAGCGATGGATTCGTCGGCAGACAGGGCTCGCCCTCTGCGCACGACGATACCTCTGCGATCGATGATCGATCAATGCTGCTCAAGGGGTGAATTCAAAGTCGGCACGGGGTGCCAGCCTTCGAGGCACGCCGTGCCTCGATGGCTTCACCTTCGAATCCCGCGCGCGCCCCGTCCGTCCCGGAGGATCATGCGGTGAGCGGCATGCCTATACCTGCGGAGCGCAGCTCAGCACGTGCGACTTGATGAGCGCGCAGATGTCCGGATCGCGCCGGGTGAAGGCGTCCACGATCTCCTGGTGCTCGGCCGCGTACGCCCGCGGGGCGGGGCTCAGCCAGCGGATCGACAGCGTCGTCCACACCTCGATGCCCAGCGCCTCCCACGCGTGCAGCAGCACCTTGTTGTGCGTCGCCCGGACGATCTCGTGGTGGAAGGCCACCGTGTGCCGGGCCTGCGCCTCGCCGTCCAGATCCGCGTCCGCCAGCCGCAGCGCCTCGACCTCCCGCTCCAGCGCCGAGGGGTCCGCCGCCAGCCGCGGGGCCGCCAGCTCGGCCGCGACCTGCTCCAGGCCCGCGCGCACGGGGTAGCTCTCGCGCAGCTCGGCCGCGGTGAGCCTGCGCACCCGCACGCCCTTGTTCGGCGCGGACTCGATGAGCCGCAGCGTCTCCAGCTCGCGCAGCGCCTCCCGTACGGGCGTCTGGCTGACCTCCAGCTCGGTGGCGATCCGCCGCTCGACGATCCGCTCGCCCGGCTTCCAGCGGCCGCTGACGATCCCCTCCAGGATGTGCTCGCGGATCTGGTCGCGGAGGCTGTGCACGACCAGGTGGGGGACTGCGGCATGGGTCATGGGGCGCGCTCCTTCACGGGTGGCGTGCTTTAGACGATACGACGCGCAGGCGGCGCTGCCGCCCACCGGACCGCATGTCAGACGGCTGCGCCCCCGCCCCGGAAGCCGGGACGGGGGCGCAGCCGGTGGCAGGCGGCCGTGCGGGACCCCTACAGGCCGAGCTCGACCTCGAACTCGCCGGCCTCCAGGATCTCCTTGACCGCCGTCAGGTAGCGGGCCGCGTCGGCACCGTCCACCAGCCGGTGGTCGTAGGACAGCGACAGGTACGTCATGTCGCGGACGCCGATCGTCGTGCCGTCCGGGGTCTCCAGGACCACCGGGCGCTTGACGGTGGCGCCGATGCCCAGGATGGCGGCCTGGTTCGGCGGCACGATCACGGTGTCGAAGAGCGCGCCGCGCGAGCCGGTGTTGCTGATCGTGAAGGTCGCGCCCGCCAGGTCGTCCGGGGTGATCCTGCTGGCCCGGACGTTGGCCGCGAGCTCCGCGGTCTTCTTGGCGATACCCGCGATGTTCAGGTCGCCCGCACCCTTGATGACCGGGGTCATCAGGCCCTTCTCGGAGTCCACGGCGATGCCGATGTTCTCGCTGTCGAAGTAGGTGATCGTGCCCTCGTCCTCGTTGATCCGGGCGTTGATCACCGGGTGCGCCTTGAGCGCCTGGGCCGCGGCCTTGACGTAGAACGGCATCGGCGAGAGCTTGACGCCCTCGCGGGCCGCGAACGCCTCCTTGGCCTGCGCGCGCAGCCGCATCAGCCGCGTGACGTCGACCTCGACGACGCTGGTGAGCTGCGCCTGCGAGTGCAGGGCCTTCATCATGTTGTCGCCGATGACCTTGCGCATCCGGGTCATCTTGACCGTCTGGCCGCGCAGCGGCGAGGCCGCCGGGGCGGCCTTCGGCGCGGCGGCGGGCGCGGCCGGGGCGGCGGCGGTGCTCGCGGCGGCCCTGGCGGCCTCCGCGGCGGCGAGCACGTCCTGCTTGCGGATCCGGCCGCCGACGCCCGTGCCGCGCACCGAGCCCAGGCTCACGCCGTTCTCGGCGGCGAGCTTGCGCACCAGCGGGGTCACGTACGCGCCCTCGTCCACCGGGGCGGTGGCCGCGGGAGCGGCGGGGGCGGCCTGCGGCTGGGCGGGAGCCGGCGCGGGAGCCGGGGCCGCCGGGGCCGGGGCCGCCTGGGCCGGGGCGGGAGCCGGAGCAGCCGGAGCCGGGGCGGCCGGGGCGGGAGCCGGAGCCGGGGCGGCCGGGGCGGGAGCCGGAGCCGGGGCGGCCGGAGCCGGGGCGGGAGCGGCGGGCGCCGGGGCGGCGGCGGGCGCGGCACCGGCCTCGCCGACCACCGCGAGCCGGGCGCCGACCTCGGCCGTCTCGTCCTCCTGGACCAGGATCTCCAGCACCGTGCCGGACACCGGCGACGGGATCTCGGTGTCGACCTTGTCCGTCGACACCTCCAGCAGCGGCTCGTCGGCCTCGACCGTCTCGCCGACGGCCTTCAGCCAGCGCGTCACCGTGCCCTCGGTGACCGACTCGCCGAGCGCGGGCAGCACCACGTCGGTGCCGGAAGCGCCGGAGGAGCCCTCGGCGGCCTGCGCCGTGGGGGCCGGGGCCGGGGCGGCGGCCTCGGTGGACGGCGTCGCCTGCGCGGGCTGCTCGGGGGCGGGCTGCTCGGGGGCGGGCTCGGCGGCCGGGGCGGGAGCGGCGGCGGGCGCGCCGCTGCCGTCGTCGATCACCGCCAGCTCGGCGCCGACCTCGACCGTCTCGTCCTCGGCGACCTTGATGGACGCCAGGACGCCGGACGCGGGCGAGGGGATCTCGGTGTCGACCTTGTCCGTCGACACCTCGAGCAGCGGCTCGTCGGCCTCGACGTGCTCACCTTCGGCCTTGAGCCAGCGGGTGACGGTGCCCTCGGTCACGCTCTCGCCGAGCGCCGGCAGGGTTACGGAAACCGCCATGGTTGCGGTTACTCCTCTGCGATCTGTGCGGATGGGTGGCGTGCTGAGGGTCAGTCGTGCGAGTGCAGCGGCTTGCCCGCGAGAGCCAGGTGGGCCTCGCCCATGGCCTCGTTCTGCGTCGGGTGCGCGTGGATGAGCTGCGCGACCTCGGCGGGCAGCGCCTCCCAGTTGTAGATGAGCTGGGCCTCGCCGACCTGCTCGCCCATCCGGTCGCCCACCATGTGGACGCCCACGACGGCACCGTCGCGGACCTGGACGAGCTTGATCTCGCCCGAGGTCTTCAGGATCTTGCTCTTGCCGTTGCCCGCCAGGTTGTACTTGAGCGACACGACCTTGTCCGCGCCGTAGATCTCCTTGGCCTTCGCCTCGGTGATGCCGACGGAGGCGACCTCGGGGTGGCAGTACGTCACGCGCGGCACGCCGTCGTAGTCGATCGGCACGGCCTTCAGGCCCGCCAGCCGCTCGGCCACCAGGATGCCCTCGGCGAAGCCGACGTGCGCGAGCTGGAGCGTCGGCACCAGGTCGCCGACCGCCGAGATCGTCGGCACGTTCGTCCGCATGTACTCGTCGACCAGGACGTAGCCGCGGTCCATCGCGACGCCCTGCTCCTCGTAGCCCAGGTTCTGCGAGACCGGGCCGCGGCCGATGGCCACCAGCAGGATCTCGGCCTCGAAGGTCTTGCCGTCGGCCAGCGTCACCCGCACGCCGTCCGCGGTGTACTCCGCGCTCTGGAAGAAGGTGCCCAGGTTGAACTTGATGCCGCGCTTGCGGAAGGCCCGCTCCAGCAGCTTCGAGCTGTTCTCGTCCTCGACCGGGACCAGGTGCGGCAGGCCCTCGACGATCGTCACGTCGGTGCCGAAGGACTTCCACGCCGAGGCGAACTCGACGCCGATCACGCCGCCGCCCAGGACGATCGCCGACTTCGGCACCCGGTCCAGGGTCAGCGCGTGGTCGGACGAGATGATCCGGTCGCCGTCGATCGTCAGCCCCGGCAGCGAACGCGGTACGGAACCGGTCGCCAGCACCACGTGCCGGCCCTGGATCCGCTGCCCGTTGACATCCACCGAGGTCGGCGACGACAGCCGGCCCTCGCCCTCGATGTAGGCCACCTTGCGCGAGGCGACCAGGCCCTGCAGGCCCTTGTACAGGCCCGAGATCACGTCGTCCTTGTACTTGTGGACGGCCGCGATGTCGATGCCCTCGAAGGTGGCCTTCACACCGAACTGCTCGCTCTCGCGAGCCTGGTCCGCGATCTCACCGGCGTGCAGCAGCGCCTTGGTGGGAATGCAGCCGTTGTGCAGACAGGTGCCCCCGAGCTTGTTCTTCTCGATCAGGGCGACGTCCAGTCCCAGCTGCGCGGCACGCAGAGCGGCCGCGTAGCCGCCACTGCCGCCGCCGAGGATCACTAGGTCGTAAACAGTGCTGGCGTCGTTCGCCACGTCACGTCCTCCATGCATGGGTTCGCCGGAGCCGGTCCACCATGACCGGACGGCGGCTTTGGTTCGGCCGCTTTGTCTCAAAGGGGGGCCCTGTCGTGCCGAGACAACATCTTCGCACTTCTCGCGGCCCCGCGGGGCACCGGGCCTGCCGGACGGAACATGCCGTACGGCCCCCGACATGCCGCCGGGGGCCGTACGCGTGACACATCTCACCTGCTGCCCGCTGTTGTCAGAACCCTCCCGTACCGCGGCCTGCGCGGGGCGTACGGGGAAGGTGACGGGCCGCGCTCAGAGCAGCTCGCCCTCCGCGGTCCGCCGGGCCAGCGCGACCAGCGTCCGTACGGCCGAACCGGTGCCGCCCTTCGGGGTGTAGCCGGAGGCACCGCCCTCGTTGAAGGCTGGGCCCGCGATGTCCAGGTGCGCCCACGTGATGCCCTCGCCGACGAACTCGCGCAGGAACAGCCCGGCGACCAGGCCGCCGCCCTGGCGCACACCCATGTTGGCGATGTCCGCGGTCGGGGAGTCGAAGGTCTTGCGCAGCGCCTGCGGCAGCGGCATCGGCCACGAGTCCTCGCCCTCGGCGAGCGCGGCGGCGTGCACGGCGGTACGGAAGCCGTCGTCGTTCGCCATGATGCCGAAGCGGCCGTCGCCCAGCGCCAGCACCATCGCACCGGTCAGCGTCGCGACGTCCACGATCGCGTCCGGCGTCTCCTCCGAGGCGCGGACCAGCGCGTCCGCGAGCACCAGGCGGCCCTCGGCGTCGGTGTTCAGCACCTCGACCGTCTTGCCGCCGTACATCCGCAGCACGTCGCCCGGACGCGTCGCGCCGCCGCCCGGCATGTTCTCGGCCAGCGCGAGCCAGCCGGTCACGTTGACCTCCAGGCCGAGCTTGGCGCTCGCCACGACCGCCGCGAAGACGGCGGCCGCGCCGCTCATGTCGCACTTCATCGTCTCGTTGTGGCCCGGCGGCTTCAGCGAGATGCCGCCCGAGTCGTAGGTGATGCCCTTGCCGACGAAGGCGAGCGAACGGTTGGCCTTGGGGTGCGTGTACGCCACCCGCACCAGCCGCGGCGGCGTCGCCGAGCCCTGCCCGACGCCCATGATGCCGCCGTAGCCGCCCTTGAGCAGCGCCTTCTCGTCCAGCACCTCGACCTTCAGGCCGAATTCCTTGGCCGCGGCCTGCACCTCGGCGGCGAACGCCTTCGGGGTCAGGTCGTTCGGCGGGGTGTTCACCAGGTCACGCGCCCGGTTCACCTCCGCCGCCACCGCGGCCGCGCGCTCCACCGCGGCCTTGAACGCCTTGTCCCGCGGCTTGGCGCCCACCACGGCGACCTCGCCCAGCGGGGCCTTGCCGGCGTCCGCCTGGTAGGCGGTGAACTTGTACGCGCCCAGCAGGGCGCCGATCCCCACCGCCTCCACCTGCGACGGCTCGTCCGCCGGCAGCGCGAAAGCGGCCTTCTTGGCACCCGCCAGCGCCCGCGCCGCCGTGCCGGCGGCCTTGCGCAGCGCCTCGGGGTCGAAGCCCTCGCCTGCGGCGGGCGGCTCGCCCAGCCCCACCGCCACCACGACCGCAGCCTTCACGCCGTCCGGCGCGGGGAGCTTCGTCAGCTCCCCCTCCGCGCCGGACGCGCCGAGCTTCTCCAGGGTCGCGGCGAGCTTGCCGCCGAAGGCGGTGTCCACCGACTCCGCGCCGGGCGCGAGCACGGGGCCGCGCTTGGCGGCCTTGCTCACCCCCACGACGACGGCGTCCGCGCGCAACGCTGCGGCGGCGGAGGTACTGAGTGTCAGAGCTGTCACGGTCGGTAGGGTCCTATTCGGTCGAGGTCCGCATCGGTGGCCGGTGGGTGGCCCGGCCGGGCCGTCTCCGCATGGTATTCCGCCGCACCATCGGGGCATTTCGCGGGCGACCAACCGAGCGTACGCCGCTCCGCGGCGAGTTGACGTCCTCCGCCGCGCCCTCGCCACGGGGGTGCGGCCGCGCGCCGGGCAGCCGGCAGGGGAGAGGGGCCACCGCGCGGGCGATCCTCCCCGCGGCCCCGCCCGGGACGCCCCCTCCCGCTCCGCTCGCCGGCCGGTGCTCCCGGGACGGCGGCGGCCGCCCCTGCGGCACGGTGACGGCCCGCGCCCCCGACGGGCACCGCCCTCCGCGGGGACGGGCTCAGCGCAGGGCGAGGGGGAGGAGGGCCGCCGTCGCCGCGGATTCGGCGAGGGCGCCGAAGACGTCGCCGGTCACGCCGCCGAAGCGGCGCACGCAACGGCGCAGGAGGGCCTCGGCGGTGAGGAGGGCGAGGGCGACGGCGAGGGCGGCGCGCAGGGGGGTGAGGCCGCCGAAGGGGATGTACGCCGCGGCGGCGAGGGCCGTGCAGGCCACGGGGACGGCGAGGGCCGCGGGCACCGGGACCGTACCGGCGACGGCCGCCCCGAGGCCCTCCGGGCGGGCCGCCGGGACACCGGCGCGGCACGCGAGCGTCAGGGCCGTGCGCGCGGTGACGGCGGCGGTCACGGCGGCGGCGCACCCGTAGACCCACCCGTGCCCGTAGCACCCGGCGACCGCGGCGGCCTGGGCGAGCAGGACGAGGACGAGCACGACGACACCGAAGGGCCCGACGTCGGACTGCTTCATGACGCGCAGCGCGTCCGGTGCCGGCTTGCCGGAGCCGAGGCCGTCCGCGGTGTCGGCGAGCCCGTCGAGGTGCAGCCCGCGGGTGAGGACGGCGGGGGCGGCCACCGCGCCCACCGCCGCGAGCGGCGGACCCGCGCTGAGCGCCCACAGCAGGCCGCCGCAGCCCGCGGCGGCGAGTCCCACGACGGCGCCCGCGAGCGGCGCGGCCAGCATGCCGCCGCGGGCCGCGCGCCGGTCCCACCGGCGCACCCGCACGGGCAGCACGGTGAGGGTGCCGAAGGCGAACCGCAGGGCGTCCGCGGCGGTGGGGCGGGAGTCGTCGGTCACCGCGCGAGGGTATCCGCCCCGCCTCCCCGCCCCGCCGCCCGGGCCGCGGCGAGCAGCAGCACCAGGACGATGCCGGCCAGGTGCTCGTACCCGGCGAGATTCGGGACGGACACGGCCTCCAGCACCATCGCGGCGACGATCGCACCCGCCGTCCACCACGCGCGGTGGCGCAGCGCGACGTACACCCCGAGCGCGACGACCGCCGCGGACGGCCCCGTGTCGCGCACCAGCAGCTCGGCGTGCGGCAGGGCGAGCGGCCAGGGCGGGCCCGCCCACAGGCAGCAGCGGGCGAAGCCGGTGCCGGCGAGCGTGGCCAGCAGCGCGACCGCGAGCGTACGGCGCGGGCCGACCGTCGCCTCGGCGGCGCCGAAGACCACGACGACCTGGAGGACCAGGCCCCACACCGGCAGCTCCGGGTCCGGAAGGAGGAGCGACACCGGCGTGCGCAGCAGCGCCTGCCACCACGGCAGGCTCGCGTAGACCCCGCCGAGGTGCTCCACCAGGGCGGTCGTGGCGGGGCGGTGCTGGAGGAGCTGGAGGGCGAGGACGCCGGCGCAGGCGGCGAGCGTGACCGGCAGGCCGCGCAGGCCGCCCGCGCGCACCCGCGCCCACACGGCGGGGAGGAGCCGCCGCGCCTCCGCGACCGGGCCGCGGGGGCGCGGGTCCGCCGGCAGCGCACGTCCCATGACTGGGGAGCATAAGGCGTAATGTCCTATTTATGGCATTACGCGGGGAGTGCGGCGCGTCTACGCCGTCGCGTCCTCCTCCACCGGCTCCGCGGGAGCCTCCTCCGCGGGAAGCTCGGCGGAGAGCGCCGCGGCGGACTGCACCAGGGGCAGGGCGAGGAGGGCGCCGACGCCGCCGCCCACATGGAGGCCGTGGTCGAACAGCGGGTCGAGCGACACCCGGTCGAGCGCCTTCGCCTGGCCCGGCTCGCCCGTCGCGTGCGACGCCAGCCACCAGTCGGGGGCCCGGAAGGCGACCCGCTGGCCCACCAGCGCGCAGGCCGCGCCGACGACCCCGTCGAGGACCACGGGCATCTTGCGGACCGCCGCCTGGAGCAGGAAGCCCGTCATCGCGGCGTAGTCGGCGCCGCCGACGGCCGCCAGCAGCGCGATCTGGTCGCCCAGCACAGGGCGGGCCCGGCGCAGCGCGTCACGGATCGCGGCGCACTTGCGCATCCACCCCAGGTCGTCGACGCCCGAGCCGCGGCCGGTCACCACGGAGGCGTCCGTGCCGCACAGCGCGGCGATCAGCACGCCGGCCACCGTCGTGCCGCCGACGCTCAGATCGCCCAGCAGGACGAGGTCGGTGCCGCTGTCCGCGTGCCGGTCGGCGATGGCCATACCGCGCCGGAAGGCCTCCTCGGCCTCCTCGCGGGTGAGGGCGTCCTCGACGTCGATACGGCCCGAGCCGCGCCGCACCCGATGCGCCGTCACCTCGGCGGGCAGCTCCGCCGGATCGCAGTCCAGCGCCATGTCGACGACCTCGACGGGCACACCGCCCAACTGCCGCGCGACCACGCTCACCGGGGCCGTACCGTCGAGCACCCCCCGCACCAGCGTGCTCGCCGTCCCCGCGGGCCGCGCGGACACGTCGAGCGCGGCCACGCCGTGGTCCGCGGCGAAGAGCAGCACTCGGGGCGAGCTGATCGGCCGCGCCGGGACCACTCCCTGCACGGCGGTCAGCCAGTCCGCGATCTCCGCGGCCTTCCCGAGCCCGGTCGCGGGCCGCACGAGCGAGCCCCACCGCTCCTGGGAGTCGCGCCGGGCCCGCGCGTCGGGTCGCTCCACGAGGGAGCCGAAGTCGTCGAGTTCAATCCCACTCACCCGCCGAACGTTACCGCCCCCGTCCGGCGGAAGGACCTTCCCCCTGCGCGGGGAGCGGATGCGGCCACGCCGCCGGTTCCCCCCCGGGGCGGGGGCAGCCGTCTGCCCGGCGGCGCCGGAGGGGTTGCGGTCGTTTCCGGGCGGACGGTCGGTGGTGGGTTGGTCGCGCCGTTTCCCGCGCTCCCTGGGCCGTCCCCCGGCCCAGTGGTGCCGTCCCCGGCAGGGGTCAGCGGAGGGGCAGCCGCGTGGTCGGCGGCGCCGGAGGGGTTGCGGTCGTTTCCGGGCGGGCGGTCGGTGGTGGGTTGGTCGCGCCGTTCCCCGCGCTCCCTGGGCCGTCCCGGCGGCGCGGCCGTGACCGGCCGGGCGGGGTCAGCGGAGGGGGAGGGGGAGGCCCGAGACGGTCAGGAGGACGTGTTCGGACTCCGCGGCGACCGCCGCGTTCAGCAGACCGAGCTCGTCGCGGAAGCGTCGGCCCGAGGACGTGGCGGGGACGACGCCCGCGCCCACCTCGTTGGTGACCGCCACGGCGGTGCGACGGGTCGCGCGCCATGCGGTGACGAGCTCGTCGACCCGCGTGCGGACGCGGCGCGCGGCGCCCCCGCGCCAGGTGGCGTCGTCCCAGGCGCCCTCCTCGTCGAGGACGTGCGTGAGCCACAGCGCCAGGCAGTCGATGAGGAGCGGCGGGCCGCCGGCGTCGGCGAGGAGGGGGACGAGGTCGCGGGTCTCCAGGGTGCGCCAGCCCGCGGGGCGGCGTTCGCGGTGGCGGGCGACGCGGTCGGCCCACTCCGCGTCGCCCTCGCGGGTGCCGCCCGTCGCGACGTACACGACCTCCGGGAAGGCGCCGAGGCGCCGTTCCGCCTCGGCGGACTTGCCGGAGCGGGCGCCGCCGGTGACGAGGGTGCGGCGCGGCACGTCCGGCACCTCGTGGTAGTCGCCTGCGACGAGCGTCGTCCCGTCGGGGACGGCCCGCGCCCCGTACGCGGCGAGCCGGCGGCCGAGTTCCGGCTGCGGGGGCGCGTCGTGGCCGATGTGCAGGGCGACGACGTCGGTCGTGCCGGTGACCGCGCCGGCCGCCCGCAGCCGGGCGAGCGCGTCCGGCCGCCCGACCGCGTCGAGCAGCACGAGGTCGTACGGCGGTTCGCCCGGGCCCTCCGCGAGGCCCGCGGGCGCGCAGCCGGGCGGCAGGTAGAGCAGCCGCAGACCCGCGGGCGACTCGACGCCGTAGCCGGTGCCGGGCGCGTCCATGGCCAGCGCCCGCACCTTGTGGCCGGTGATGAGGGTGAGCCGCTGCCCGTCGGGCACGCGGGCGGGTGCGGGCAGGCCCGCCGGGATCTCCACGGCGGGCCCGTCGTGCGGGTGGGAGAGCAGCACGAGCCGCAGCCCGGCGAGGCTGTGCCCGGCCCGCGCGGCGGCCAGCGCCGCCCCGGGGGTGAGGTCGAGCAGCACCACGTCGTCGACGAGTACGGCGCTGGGCGCGCGGCCGCCGTCTCCCGTCGCGAGTGCGCACGCCGCGCAGGGGCAGTCGGGGACGGGCAGGCCCGCGGGCCCCCCGGTGCCGAGCAGAGTCGCTTCCACGGACACGATCGTCTCGCGTCCGGCCGGCCCGGGCGCGCGGGGTCCGCCATGTGGCGACCGCCCACACCCGCCCGTAGTGCGGCTACGCTGCCGGGGCAGGCCCCGTCAGCAGACGTACGAGGAGACCTACATGGCGTGGACGTGGCGGTTCGAGACGGCCGACGGCACCGCGGTGGAGCCCGCGGTGCAGCCCGAGGAGTTCACCACACAGGGGGACGCCGAGTCCTGGCTCGGCCTGTACTGGAAGGAACTGCTGGAGGGCGGGGCGGAGCAGGTCGTCCTCAGCGACGGTGACACGAAGATCTACGGCCCGATGAGCCTGCGCGCCGAGGCCTGAACCGGGCGGCGGGCCCTACTGGTCCAGCGACGACAGCGTGGCCTCCGCGGTCTTCGTCGAACCGTCCCGGTCGTAGGTGACCTTCACCTTCTGGCCCGGCTCGAGTCCGGCGAGGGCCGCGGTCAGCGACTGGACGGTCGTGATCCGCGTGCTGCCCAGCCCGGTGATGACGTCCCCGGCCTCCAGCCCCGCCTTCGCGGCCGCCCCGTCCTTCGTGACGGACACGACCGCCACACCGGCGGGCTGCTGGTCCGGGCCGATGACCCCGCGGACCGTCACGCCGAGCGCCGCCCGGCCGGAGTCGGTCACCTTGCCGTTCTTGATGATCTGGTCGGCGATCCGCTTGACCGCCGACGCCGGGATCGCGAAGCCGATGCCGGGTGCCGCCCCGCTGCCGAGCTGCGGGTCCGTCGCGGCGAGCGTCGGGATGCCGATGACCTGGTTGTCCAGGTTGACCAGCGCGCCGCCGCTGTTGCCGGGGTTGATCGCCGCGGACGTCTGCACCATGGCGGGGATCGTCGCGCCCGTCCCGCCGCCGGACCCGCTCTCGCTCACCGTACGGTCCGTCGCCGACACGATGCCCTGCGTGACGCTGCTGGACAGGCCCAGCGGATTGCCCATCGCCAGCACGATCTGGCCCACCGCGACCTTCGACGAGTCGCCGAACCGTGCGGGCCTGAGCCCCTTCGGGGGCGAGTCCAGCCGGATGACGGCGAGGTCGTTCGCCGGGAAGGACGAGACGAGCTTCGCGGCGAGGGGGCTGCCGCCCGTGGCGAGCGACACCCGGAAGTCGGTGGCGTTGCCGATGACGTGGGCGTTCGTGACGATGTCGCCCTTGTCGTCGTAGACCACGCCGGAGCCCAGCTCCTCGTCGGTGGTGATCTGCACGACCGAGGGCAGCACCTCCTTGACGGTGCTCTCGTAGGCCGACTGGAGCTCGCCGCCGCCTCCGGAGGCCGCGACCGCCGCGGCCGTCGCGCCGGGGGCCGCGCTCGCCGTGTCCTCGGCCCCGCCGCCGCCCGAGCAGGCCGTCACCGTTCCGACGAGCAGGGCGCAGGCTGCGCCGGCCAGGACGCGGGGGCTCCGGAATGCGCTCATGGGAAGAGCCTCGCCCTTCCGCTGCGCGCGCACCCGCCCGCAGCGTCCATCCGTGTCCCGGGGGCACGCCCCGGGCCGCCGCCCGCGGAAGACCGCGCGGCCCACCGCGCCGGGCAGCGCGGGGCGCGGGCCCCACCGGGGGAGGGGGATCGGCCCGGTGTGCGGGCGGGGCGGGCTACGCCCGGATTCCGCAGACGTGCAGGAGCGCGGCGACCGCGCGGTAGGGGTCGGTCCGCCCCGCGGTCTCCTCGGCGTCGAGGAGGGCGGCGAGCGCACCCGGCGCGGAAGGCGCCGTCGCGTGGTCGGGGGCGGTGTCGGTGAAGACCCGCACGCCGTACCAGGTGTGCAGCGGCACGTTGATGCCGGTGAGCGTCGAGCTGAGCGGCGCGAGCCGGTCCGCCCGGGTGGTGAGCCCGAGCCGGTTGACGTACCCCTCGGAGGTGAACGCGTGCAGCGCGGAGGGGAAGTCGCCGAGCAGCCCCGGCCGCATGGCCAGCGCGTCGCCGTTGCGGACGAGCAGCGACAGCAGCCCGCCGGGGGCGAGGACCCGGGCGAGCGCGGCGAGCAGCGGCTCCGGGTCGGCCACGTACATGAGCACGCCGTGGCACAGGACGACGTCGAAGCACGCCGGCCCGAAGTGCCGGCCGGTCTCGCGGCCGTCGCCCTGGAGGACGACGATGCGCGCCTGCACGTCGGCGGGCTCGGCCGTGACGGCGGAGCGCAGCACGCCGATCATCGCCGGGTCGGGTTCGAGGCCGGTGACGAGGTGCCCGGCGCGGGCCAGGCGTATCGCCTGGGTGCCCTGCCCGGGGCCGACGTCGAGGACGCGCAGCCGCCGGCGCGCGGCGTGCGCGCCGGCGGGCGGCGGGAAGTGCAGGGCGAGCTGTTCGTCGAGCTGCCGGGAGACGAGCTCCTGGCGGACGGTGTTCCGCAGCCCGCCGAGGCTGCCCAGCCACGTGCCGGAGCCGCCGTGGAAGCCGGCGGCGCCGGGCGGCCCGGCGTCCAGCCCGGCGTTCAGAGCTTGGCGCCGCGCGCGACCTGCGGCTTCGGCAGCCGCATCCGGCGCATCTGGAGCGTACGCATCAGGCCGTAGCTGACCGCCCGCTTGGTGTTCTGGTCGGGGAAGCGCTCGGCGAGCCGGCGGCGCAGCGCGATCGCGGTGACCACCGAGTCGATCACGATGAGCACGATGACCAGCAGCCACAGGATGAGCGAGAGGCTCTGGAGAGCGGGCAGCAGGCTGCCGATGAGGATGACGATCGCCATCGGCAGGAAGAACTCCGCGACGCGGTAACGCGAGTCGACGTAGTCGCGGGTGAATTTGCGCACGGGTCCCTGGTGAGCGGCCGGGAGGTTGCGCTCGTCACCGTTGGCGAGGGCCTCGCGGCGCTTCGCGAGGTCCTGGCGGCGCGCCTCGCGGGCGGCGCGGACCTGCGACTTGCGGTCGCTCGGCGTGTTGAGCGCCTTGCGGCGGCCGCTCTGGGCCTCGCTGCGCTTGGGCGTGGGGCGACCCTTGGGAGCCTGCGGGTCGCGGATCTGGGCCTCAAGCACGGTGGCTACTGCTTGGGCCTGCTCATCTGGGGTACGACGTCGGAACACATCTCCCAGGTTACGTGGTCCGGCCGCGCTACCCCAGCCCTTCACCTACTCCTCGGGGCGGGGGACACCGAACCGTGATCGTCCTTGGGGAGGAGCGCATCCGGTCCCGAACAGTGCGGTAATGGAACCAGGGCCCGTAGGCTGGGGTCTGTAGAGGTGCTGGAGCAGTTGCCGGAGAAGGGGGCGCGCGAGGCCCATGAGCGGTGTCATGAAGCGGATGGGACTGATCTTCCGCGCGAAGGCCAACAAGGCTCTGGACAGGGCCGAGGACCCGCGCGAGACGCTTGACTACTCGTACCAGAAGCAGCTGGAGCTGCTGCAGAAGGTGCGCCGGGGCGTGGCGGACGTCGCCACCTCCCGCAAGCGGCTGGAACTGCAGCTCACCGAACTGCAGAAGAAGTCGGCGACCTACGAGGACCAGGGCCGCAAGGCGCTGGCGCTGGGCCGCGAGGACCTGGCGCGCGAGGCGCTGTCGCGGCGCGCTGCTCTCCAGCAGCAGGTCACCGACCTGGAGACGCAGCACACCCAGCTCCAGGGCGAGGAGGAGAAGCTCACGCTCGCCTCCCAGCGCCTCCAGGCCAAGGTGGACGCCTTCCGCACGAAGAAGGAGACCATCAAGGCCACCTACACCGCCGCGCAGGCGCAGACCCAGATCGGCGAGGCCTTCTCGGGCATCTCCGAGGAGATGGGCGACGTCGGCATGGCGATCCAGCGCGCGGAGGACAAGACGGAGCAGCTGCGCGCCCGGGCCGGCGCCTTGGACGAGCTGATCGCCTCCGGCGCCCTCGACGACCCGTCGGGCCTGGCCAAGGACGACATCCAGGCCGAGCTGGACCGGCTGTCCGGCGGCAGCGACGTCGAGCTGGAGCTCCAGCGCATGAAGGCGGAGCTGGCCGGCGGCACGGGCACCCCGCAGGCGATCGAGGGCGGCCGGCAGGGCAGCGACGCCCAGGGCCGGCCGCAGGACACCCCGAGGTTCGACAAGCAGTGACGGCGGGCGGTGACCGCAGCGCCGGGTACGCCCGGCGGCGGACACCGCACCGGCGCGGCCGGCCCCTTCCGGGTACGTACGCCCGCAGGCTCCGGTACCTCTCGACCCGCCCGGTCCCCGTACGCCCGCCAGGGCCGCGCCGCTGTTCCCGCACTTCTCCCGCAGTCGTACCGCCCATCAGCCGCAGTGGAGCCGCAACGAGGAGGCCGTCATGATCGCGCGGATCATGGGGGAGGGTCAGGTGAGGTTGGCGGATGCCGATCTCACCGAGCTCAACACGCTGGACGACGAGCTGCTCGCCGCCGTCGAGGCCGGCGACGAGGAGGGCTTCCGGCGCACGCTGGGCGCCCTGCTCGACTCCGTCCGCCGGCTCGGCGCACCGCTTCCCGACGACGCGCTGGAGCCCTCGCAGCTCATCCTCCCCGCGCCGGACGCCACGCTCGACGAGGTCCGGGAGATGCTGCACGACGACGGGCTGATCCCTGGCTAGGACCTCCCGGTCGCTGCGGTCGCCCGCGCGGCTCCCGCGCCGGGCGCTGTGGGCGGGGCTGCTGCTGTGCTGCGCCCTGTCCGTGCTGCTCGCCCTGCTGGGTGCCGTCGAGGGCTGGATCGTCGCCCTCGTGGCCTGGGGCGGTGCCGCCGCCGCCTTCGGCGACGCCCTGCGCAGCCGCCGCGCCTACGCCGCCTCCGCCGCCGAGCGGGAGCGCCGCGCCGCCCTCGCCCGCGAGGAGGAGGCCAGGCGCCGGGTCGCGGAGGAGCGGCTGCGGATCGCCCGTGAGCTGCACGACGTGGTGGCCCACCAGATCGCGCTGGCCAACGTGCAGGCCTCGGTCGCCGCGCACGTCATGGACCGCCGTCCCGACCAGGCCCGGCAGGCGCTCGCGCACGTCCGCGAGGCGAGCCGCTCGGCGCTCGACGAGCTGCGCGCCACGGTCGGACTGCTCCGGCTGCGCGGCGAGCCCGACGTGCCCATGGAGCCCGCGCCCGGCCTCGGCCTGCTCGACCAGCTCCTCGACGGCTTCCGCCGCGAGGGCCTCCAGGTCACGGTGGAGTGCCTGTCGTCGCAGGCGGGGGAGCCCGCGGCGGACACGTGCGGGCCGCCGCTGCCGGTCAGCGTCGACCTCACCGCCTACCGGGTCATCCAGGAGTCCCTGACCAACGTCCGCAAGCACGCCGGGCCCGGTGCCGGGGCGGTGGTCCGGATCCGCCGCGACTCCGGCGCGCTGGAGGTCGTCGTGGACGACGACGGCAGGTGCCCGCAGACGGCTGCCGCGCAGGCGCCCGCGCGGGAACGGTCCGCGGCGCCGCCCGCCGACGCGGGCGGGCACGGGCTGCTGGGCATGTACGAGCGGGCCAGCGCGCTCGGGGGCGTGTGCCGGGCGGGCGCGCGGCCCGGCGGGGGCTTCCGGGTGTGGGTGCGGTTGCCCCTGGCGCGGCGGACGTGCGTCGGGGCTCCCGCGGAGGGGGCGTAGCCCCGGTCGCGGGGTTGCCCACGGGGGTGCCTGGTGCGACGGGACCGTCCGCCGGTGGGTGGTTGCGCGCGCGGTTACCCGCGCCCCTCGTCGCCGCCCCGCGCGGCGTGAGCGCGCTCCTACCGCGCAGGTGAGCGTTTTTCCGGGGCGCGGGGGCCTGCGGCGGGAAGATCGCGCACCGCACCGCACGTGGCACCCCGAAGCGCAGAACGGGCCCGCGGCTCACGCGAAGAGGCGTGAGGGGATGAACGGGTTCGGCGGGCGCATGCCGCGCAGGCAGAGGTAGCCGGCGGTGGTGACCTCCAGGCCCGCGGCGAGGCCGACGTCGACGGCCCATTCCTGCTCGGCGGTGAGCTCGGTGACGCGGACGGGGTGGCCCTCGGGCATCGTGAGGAGCGCGGCGGTCAGCAGGCGGGTCGCGAGGCGGCGGGAGGTCGCGGCGAGGGCCTGGACGCCGCGGTCGTCGGCGTAGCAGTAGCCGCTGCCCGCGAGGTCGTCGACGACGAGGAGCCGGAAGTGGCGCAGGAGCTGCTCGTGGTCGGGGCCGCGGGCGCCGCCGCGGGTACGGCGGTCGACGGAGTCCATGAGGTCGCGGTGCCGCTCCGTGCCCTCGTGGACCGCGCCGTCCGGCGGCGGCAGCCGGGAGGGGTCCACCACGCCGCTCAGCCGCATCGCCGGGTGCAGCGTGAAGCCCGCCCTGCGGTACGTACGGGCCGCGACGGGGCTGCGGGAGCCGCAGACGACACCGCGCAGGCACGCCCGGCCGTGCACCAGGGCCCGCGCCATCAGGGCCTTGCCGACGCCCTTGCCCTGCGCGCCCGGCGTCACCACCAGCAGCGACAGCCCCCAGGTGCCCTCCCGGCGGGAGGAGAGCACCGCACCGACCGGGCCGGCCGTCTCGTCCTCGGCGATCCAGCAGCCGCCCGGGTCGGTACGGGCCAGGTGCCGGGTGCGGTCGCGCTCGCGCTCGTCGGCCGGGCGGGGAGGCACGGCCGACGCGGCCGGGAGGGCGTGCGGGGCGGCGGAGGCCGCGGCGGTGATCTCCCGTACGAGTTCGGCGTCCGCGTCGTCGTCGCGTACCGGTCGAAGGATCACCGCCCCATCATCGCGCCGCTCCGCCGCCCGCTCCAGGGGGCCGAGGCTCCCTTTACGGCAGCGCGAGCATCTGCTCCAGGGCGAGCTTGGCGTAGTGCTCGGTCTCGGCGTCGACCTGGATGCGGTTGACCGGCTTGCCGTCGGCCAGCGACTCCAGCGCCCACACCAGGTGGGGCAGGTCGATGCGGTTCATGGTCGAGCAGAAGCACACCGTCCTGTCCAGGAAGACGATCTGCTTGTCCGGGTGCGCCTTGGCCAGCCTGCGGACGAGGTTCAGCTCGGTGCCGATCGCCCACGCCGAGCCCGCGGGGGCGGCGTCCAGCATGGCGATGATGTGCTCGGTGGAGCCCACGTGGTCGGCGGCCGCGACGACCTCGTGCCGGCACTCGGGGTGCACCAGCACGTTGACGCCGGGGATGCGGGCGCGGACGTCCTCGACCGACTCCAGCGAGAAGCGGCCGTGCACGGAGCAGTGGCCGCGCCACAGGATCATCTTCGCGGCGCGCAGCTGCTCGGTGGTCAGCCCGCCGTTCGGCTTGTGCGGGTTGTAGACGACGCAGTCGTCGAGCGACAGGCCCATGTCCCGTACGGCGGTGTTGCGGCCCAGGTGCTGGTCGGGCAGGAAGAGCACCTTCTCACCCTGCGCGAAGGCCCACTCCAGGGCCCGCCGGGCGTTGGAGGAGGTGCAGATGGTGCCGCCGTGCCGCCCGGTGAAGGCCTTGATGTCGGCCGAGGAGTTCATGTACGAGACGGGCACGGTCACGCCGTCCACCCCGGCGTCGGCCAGCACGTCCCAGCACTCGGCGACCTGCTCGGCGGTGGCCATGTCGGCCATCGAGCAGCCCGCGGCCAGGTCCGGCAGGATCACCTGCTGGCGGTCGGAGGTCAGGATGTCGGCCGACTCCGCCATGAAGTGGACGCCGCAGAAGACGATGTACTCCGCCTCGGGCCGCGCGGCCGCGTCCCGGGCGAGCTTGAACGAGTCGCCGGTGACGTCCGCGAACTCGATGACCTCGTCCCGCTGGTAGTGGTGCCCCAGGACGAAGACCCTGTCGCCGAGGCGGGCCTTCGCGGCGCGGGCGCGCTCCACCAGATCCGGGTCGGACGGAGCCGGAAGGTCGCCCGGGCACTCCACGCCGCGCTCGCTGCGTGGGTCGGACTCGCGGCCGAGGAGCAGCAGCGCGAGCGGCGTGGGCTGTACGTCCAGGGTTTCGGTGGTGGTGGTCACGGGCTCGACGCCCTTTCTTCGACAGCGCAGACCTTTTCGTCTACTTGACGCTATCTATCATAGCCCGTTCGCGTCACATTGACGATGCCCGGACGCGTCAGTGTGACGCATTCGACCGGCACGCGCCTCCGCCCGTCACCGCGGGCAGCGGTGCTGCCGCTCCGGTGGCGCTCTGTGCGAGCATGGGGGGACGAACACCCCCGCGGCCCCGCCGCGGGCGCCGGAATGAATCCGGAAGGGCGCCGGTTAGCAGTCGGTAAGCCAGTAGTCCGTACAACCCGGGAGTGAAGCAGATGACGGTTCAGGACGAGACCACCACCACGGACGGCATCATCCTGTCCGACGCCGCGGCCGCCAAGGTCAAGAGCCTGCTGGAGCAGGAGGGCCGTGAGGACCTCGCGCTGCGGGTCGCCGTCCAGCCCGGCGGCTGCTCCGGCCTGCGCTACCAGCTCTTCTTCGACGAGCGCTCGCTCGACGGCGACGTGGTCAAGGACTTCGGCGGCGTCAAGGTCGTCACCGACCGCATGAGCGCGCCGTACCTCGGCGGGGCGTCGATCGACTTCGTCGACACGATCGAGAAGCAGGGCTTCACCATCGACAACCCGAACGCCACGGGCTCCTGCGCCTGCGGCGACTCCTTCAGCTGAGCCCATGGCGCTCCGCGCCGGGTGAGCTTTTCCAGGGGCGCGGGGAACCGCGCGACCAGCCACGACGTGCTGTCACGTCGTCACCGGCCCGAAAGGGCGGTCCGGCGGAGCCGGGCCACCGGCCGGCGGGTGGCTGCTCGCGGAGTTCCCCGCGCCCCTGCCTGTTGCCCGGCGGCCCCATCACGCCCCCGCGGCGCCGGCCGCGAAGCAACCGCACCCCCGCGCCACCGCACACGCTCACCCCGCGGGGGAGGCGCAAGCCCCCCCCGCGTCCCTGCCCACCCCCCGCGGGGAACCGCTAGCCCAGCGCGGGCCGGGCGATCACGTACGGGGTGTGCGAGCCCTCAGCCGTGGCGGTGAAGAGCCACGACGGGACGAGGGCCTGGCCCCCGCCGGGGAGGAACTGCGGGGAGAGCCCGAAACGGGCCCCGCTGACGTCCACCGGCACGCCCGGCGCCCCCGGCGTGGCGGGGCAGGCGGTCCCCGCGGCGCCCGCGTCCGTGACCGGCTCGCTGCGGCACGCCGAGCCGCCGGGATGCACGGCCTGGGGTTCCGGCAGCTCGTCGAACGCCCGCCGCGCGCCGGTCACCTGCTGCGGGCCGCCCGCGACGAGCCGCGCGAGGTGCCCGTGCGCGCTGACGAGGTGCCCGTCCATCGCGACGCTGAAGCCGGTCTCCCAGCCGCTCGTGGGCAGGCCGCCGACGACCGGGTCCGCGGTCACCGTCCGGGACGCCCCGGCGGTGCGCGACGCATCGACCTCCGCCCCGGACAGGCCGAGCGCGTCGAGGACGGGTGCGGCCGCCGCCTTCGCCTGCCGCTCACCGACCGGCTCGTGGCGGTCCGAGGGGATGATCACCGTGCCGGGGGCCACGGGCGTGGCGCGGTAGCTGCCGCTGCCGTCCCTCGCGGGCGGCGGCACCTTCGGCTTCGCCGGCGGCGCGATCGTGCCGGGCCCGGGGAGGCTCTGCCCGTTGCGGGCGTAGGACCAGGTGCCCGGCGCGTCCGCGGCGACCATCAGCGCCGGGCCCGTACCGTCCCGCGCGCCGACCCACCAGGAGCCGTGGTCCTCGACGGCGGGCCCGGTCAGGCCGAGCGCGGTGGCGAGCCGGACGACCGCCGCGCGGTCGGGGCCGGCCGCCGCGGGGCGGTAGAGGGGCGTCGGGCCCGGGACGTCGTCGGGCAGCGTGCCCGTCAGCCGGTAGGGGCCGGAGCGGGCGGGCAGTGCGGGCGCGGGGAACGTGACGCCGGGGTCCGAACGCGCGTAGGGCGTGTGCTCGACCGGCGCGACCGGGTGGACGGGGCCGCCGCCGACCGCGCTCACCGCCAGGCGGGCCGCGCCCGCACCGGCAGCCAGCACCGCTGCCACGGCCGCGCCGATCACCAGCCGCCGCATGCCGTCCCCGCGGCCGGCCGCCCGGCCGGCCGCCCGGCCGGCCACCTCCGCGTGTTCGTGCTCGCCGCTCATCGCGCGCCCTCCTCGGCTCCGTCACCGTCAGGTGCCGATGGGACGCGGCGGACCGTGCGGCGGTTCCGCGGCGGGGGGCGGTTCAGTCCCCGTAGTCCGCCATGCCCGCCACCACGTGGGCGGTCGCGTCCGGGACGGTGATGCCGCGCGGCCCCGCGGCCCGCTCGGCCGGGACGGCGGCGGGGGCGGTGTGCCAGTGCGCGGCCATCTTCCGGCAGTCGCCGATCAGCTCCTCCATCGAATCGGGCCCGGCGAGCGGGGCGGGGGCGATCGGGGACGTGGTGGCCGTGCGGTGTGGCGTAGCGCTCATACCTCCGACACTGGCACGCCCCGGCCGGGGGAGAAAGCCCTACTATCGGGTAGTTCCGCCGGGCGCCCGGTCCCGGCACACATGACCCCGGGCGAACGGCGGATCTCCCGGCCGCCCGGCGGATTGCCGGTAGCGTGGAGGACTGCCCGGACCCACGCAACCCCCGGATCCCATTCCCCCGTCACCAGGAGCCCGCCGCCGTGCGCATCGCCGTCACCGGATCCATCGCCACCGACCATCTGATGACCTTCCCCGGCCGCTTCTCCGACCAGCTGGTCGCCGACCAGCTGCACACCGTGTCGCTGTCCTTCCTGGTCGACTCGCTGGACGTCCGCCGCGGCGGGGTGGCCGCGAACATCTGCTACGGCATGGGCCTGCTCGGCACCCAGCCCGTCCTGGTCGGCGCCGCGGGCAACGACTTCGGCGAATACCGCGCCTGGCTCCAGCGGCACGGCGTCGACACCGCCTCCGTACGCATCTCCGAGGTGCTGCACACCGCCCGCTTCATCTGCACCACCGACGCCGACCACAACCAGATCGGCTCCTTCTACACCGGTGCCATGAGCGAGGCCCGGCTCATCGAGCTGCAGCACGTCGCCGACCGCGTCGGCGGCCTCGACCTGGTCTCCATCGGCGCGGACGACCCCGAGGCGATGATCCGCCACACCGAGGAGTGCCGTTCGCGCGGCATCCCCTTCGCCGCGGACTTCTCCCAGCAGATCGCCCGCATGAACGGCGACGACATCCGCGTCCTCGTCGACGGCGCCGCGTACCTCTTCAACAACGAGTACGAAAAGGGCCTCATCGAGTCCAAGACCGGCTGGACCGAGGAGGACATCCTCGGCCGGGTCGGCGTCCGCGTCACGACCCTCGGCGCGCGCGGTGTCCGGATCGACCGCAAGGGCGAGGAGCCGATCGAGGTCGGCTGCGCACAGGAGCAGGCGAAGGTCGACCCGACCGGCGTCGGCGACGGCTTCCGCGCCGGCTTCCTGTCCGGCCTGGCGTGGGGCGTCAGCCTGGAGCGCGCCGCGCAGGTGGGCTGCATGCTGGCGACCCTGGTCATCGAGACGCTGGGCACGCAGGAGTACGAGCTCAAGCGCACGAACTTCATGGAGCGCTTCACCAAGGCCTACGGTGACGCCGCCGCCGAGGAAGTCCGCGCCCACCTGAGCTGATCTCCCCTGTGCAGCAGCACGCTCAGGTCCGGCGGCGGACCACGTAGGCCGTCCCCCGGGGGGCGGGGCGCGGGCCCAGGTAGTCCTGGGCCCGCATCTCGCACCACGCGGGGATGTCGAGCGCGGCGGCCTCGTCGTCGGAGAGCACGGTCACCGTCCCCCCGACAGGTACCCGGTCGATGACCTTCGCCAGCTCGATCACCGGGATCGGGCACCGCTTGCCCAGCGAGTCGACGACGAGCCCCGCAGACTCCCCGGCGGGTTCCGGGGCCGGGCCCGCAGCCGTGGCGGCGTCCGCCGGCGCCCCGAGATGGGCGCGGACCTCGGCGACCACCGACGGCAGTACGCCGAGGAAGCGCTCGACGTCCGCACGGGAGGTGCCCGGCGGGAGGGAGACGCGGATGTTGCCCTCGGACAGCACGCCCATCGCCTTGAGGACATGGCTCGGGGTGAGCGTGCTGGAGGTGCAGGAGGAGCCGGAGGACACGGAGAAGCCCTCACGGTCGAGGGCGCCGAGCAGCGCCTCCCCGTCGACGTAGAGGCAGGAGAAGGTCACCAGGTGCGGCAGCCGCTCGGTGGGGTGGCCGACGACCTCGGTGTCGGGGACGAGCAGGGGCACCCGGGTGCGGATGAGGTCGACGAGCGCGGAGAGGCGGGCGGCCTCCTGCGCGGCCTGCGCGCGCACCGCCCGCAGCGACGCGGCGGCCGCGACGACGGCCGGGAGGTTGGGGAAGCCGGGGGAGCGGCCCGACTCGCGCTCGTCGGCCGGGTGCACGGGCGCGAAGCGGGTGCCCTTGCGGACGGCGAGCAGCCCCACCCCGGGCGGCCCGCCCCACTTGTGCGCGCTGCCGGCGAGCACCGACCAGCCCTCCGCCACCGGGCCCCAGGCCAGCGACTGGGCCGCGTCCACGAGCAGCGGCACCCCCGCGGCCCGGCAGAGTTCGGCCACCTCGCCGACCGGCTGGAGCGTGCCCACCTCGTGGTTGGCGGACTGGACGCAGGCCAGCGCCGTGTCGGGGCGCAGCGCCGCGGCCAGGTCGGCGGGGGAGAGCCGGCCGGTGCGGTCGACACCCACGGTGGTGGCGTCGTACGCCTCGGCGGCGTGCAGGACGGCGGAGTGCTCGACGGCGGAGACGACCACGTGCCGCCCCGTCCTGCGCCGCCCGGCCGTCACCCCGGCGAGTGCGGAGTGCAGCGCGACCGTCCCCGAAGGAGTGAAGACCAGCTCGTCCGGGCGGCAGCCGACCGCCTCGGCGGCGGTCTCCCGCGCGGCGTCCAGCAGCAGCCGCGCGCGCCGCCCCTCCCGGTACAGGCGCATCGGGTCCGCCCACCCCTCGTCGAGCGCGGCGAGCAGCGCCTCGCGCGCGACGGGGTGCAGCGGAGCGGCGGAGGCCGTGTCGAAGTAGGGCACCCCCGCACGCTACCCCCGGCCGTGCCGCGCACCGCGGGCGTACCGCCACCGCGGTGACGCCCGGGGCGGCCGGCGGCCGGTCAGCGGGCGTCAGAAAGGTGCCCTGAGCGCGGGATTCCACCCCTTCGGGGTGCGCCCCGGCGCGTTGGACCCCCTCCCCGCGCGGCCCCAAATAGCGTCCAGTAGGGTTTGGTCCGCATAAACATCCACACCTCAATGCCTGCAGCTCGGGCCGACCGACCAGCACACGGCCGGAACACCCGGACGAGCGGGCGAGACTCTCGGGAAGGCGCTACGTGAGTCCCAACGGCTCCGACCTCCCCCCCAGCCCGGAGGGCATGGGAGGTACCCCCGCCCACAGCCCCAAGGGCGTGGGAGGTTCCTCCACGTCACGGCGCGGGTTGCGGCGGAGGCTCCCGCAGGCGCTGGCTGCGGGCCTGGTCCTTGCTATGGCCACCGGTTGCTCCTACAAGGACTATCCCCGCCTCGGCATGCCGAGCCCGGCCACCGAACAGGCTCCGCGGATCCTCGCCCTGTGGCAGGGCTCCTGGGCCGCGGCGCTGGCGACCGGCTGCCTGGTCTGGGGTCTGATCCTGTGGAGCGTGATCTTCCACCGGCGCAGCCGGACCAAGGTCGAGGTTCCGCCGCAGACCCGCTACAACCTGCCCATCGAGGCGCTCTACACGATCGTCCCGATCGTCGTGATCGCGGTCCTCTTCTACTTCACCGCGCGCGACGAGAACAAGCTTCTGTCGACGTCGAAGAAGCCCGACCACGTCGTCAACGTGGTGGGCTTCCAGTGGAGCTGGGGCTTCAACTACCTGGAGAACGTCGACGGGGACCCGTCGACCGGCGCCACGGTCCCGCCGGAGCTGTCCGAGATCCCGGCGAACAAGCTGCTCTTCCCGAAGGGCGCCGAGGGCGTCTACGACGTCGGCACCCCCGCGAGCGTGGACCCCGACACCGGCAACCCGGGCCCGACGCTGTGGCTGGCCAAGGGTGAGACGGTCCGCTTCGTGCTGACCTCGCGGGACGTCATCCACTCCTTCTGGATCGTGCCCTTCCTGATGAAGCAGGACGTCATCCCGGGCCACACCAACGTCTTCGAGGTGACCCCGAACAAGCTGGGCACGTTCATGGGCAAGTGCGCCGAACTGTGCGGCGTCGACCACTCGCGGATGCTCTTCAACGTGAAGGTCGTGACGCCCGAGCAGTACCAGCAGCACCTGAAGGACCTCGCCAAGGCGGGCAAGACGGGGTATCTCCCGTCCGGAATCGCCACGACGGGCAACGCGAAGAACTCGGAGCCCAAGACCACATGAGCATTCTCAACGAACCGCACGGGGCGGCGCCGGCCGACGACTCCTACGAGGACGAGATCCCGGCCCGCACCAAGAGCCCCGGCTCTGTGGCCGTGAAGTGGCTCACCACCACCGACCACAAGACCATCGGCACGCTGTACCTGGTCACGTCGTTCGCGTTCTTCCTCATCGGCGGCGTGATGGCGCTGCTGATGCGCGCGGAGCTCGCGCGGCCGGGCAACCAGTTCATGTCGAACGAGCAGTTCAACCAGGCGTTCACGATGCACGGCACCGTGATGCTGCTGATGTTCGCGACTCCGCTGTTCGCGGGCTTCACGAACTGGATCATGCCGCTCCAGATCGGCGCCCCGGACGTCGCCTTCCCGCGGCTGAACATGTTCGCCTACTGGCTGTACCTGTTCGGCTCGCTCATCGCGGTCGGCGGCTTCCTGACGCCGCAGGGCGCGGCGGACTTCGGCTGGTTCGCGTACTCGCCGCTGTCCAGCGCGGTCAACTCGCCGGGCGTCGGCGCCGACATGTGGATCATGGGTCTGGCCTTCTCCGGCTTCGGCACCATCCTCGGCGCGGTCAACTTCATCACCACGATCATCTGCATGCGCGCACCGGGCATGACGATGTTCCGCATGCCGATCTTCGTGTGGAACGTGCTGCTGACCGCCGTCCTGGTCCTGCTCGCCTTCCCCGTGCTGGCCGCGGCGCTGCTCGCCCTGGAGGCCGACCGGAAATTCGGGGCGCACGTCTTCGACTCGGCCAACGGCGGCGCACTGCTGTGGCAACACCTCTTCTGGTTCTTCGGCCATCCAGAGGTGTACATCATCGCGCTGCCGTTCTTCGGAATCGTCTCCGAGGTCATCCCGGTCTTCTCGCGCAAGCCGATGTTCGGTTACATCGGCCTGGTGGCCGCGACCATCTCCATCGCGGGCCTGTCCGTGACGGTGTGGGCGCACCACATGTACGTGACCGGCGGTGTGCTGCTGCCGTTCTTCTCCTTCATGACCTTCCTGATCGCGGTACCGACCGGTGTGAAGTTCTTCAACTGGATCGGCACCATGTGGAAGGGCTCGCTGAGCTTCGAGACACCGATGCTCTGGTCGATCGGCTTCCTGATCACCTTCGCCTTCGGTGGTCTGACCGGTGTCATCCTGGCCGCCCCGCCGCTGGACTTCCACGTGTCGGACTCGTACTTCGTGGTGGCGCACTTCCACTACGTCGTCTTCGGCACCGTCGTCTTCGCGATGTTCGCGGGCTTCCACTTCTGGTGGCCGAAGATGACCGGCAAGATGCTCGACGAGCGGCTCGGCAAGATCACCTTCTGGACGCTCTTCTTCGGCTTCCACGGCACCTTCCTGGTGCAGCACTGGCTCGGTGTCGAGGGCATGCCGCGCCGCTACGCCGACTACCTGGCGGCCGACGGCTTCACCACGCTGAACACGGTGTCGACGATCAGCTCGTTCCTGCTCGGCCTGTCGATACTGCCGTTCCTCTACAACGTGTGGAAGACGGCGAAGTACGGCAAGAAGGTCGAGGTCGACGACCCGTGGGGCTACGGCCGTTCGCTCGAATGGGCGACGTCCTGCCCGCCGCCGCGGCACAACTTCACCTCGCTGCCGCGCATCCGCTCCGAATCCCCGGCGTTCGACCTGCACCACCCGGAGATCTCGGCCATCGACGCCCTGGCGGGCCACACCGCGGGCAACGCGGCGCTGTCCGGCAGTGAGGGCAACAGCAAGGGGGCGGACCAGTGAAGATTCAAGCGTGGATGTTCGCCGGCTTCGCGGTCTTCATCCTTGCGGTGGCCGTCGTCTACGGCCTGTGGTCGAAGGAGCCGGCCGGCACGACCGCGCTGTTCCTGGCGTTCGGCCTGTCCACGATGATCGCCTTCTACCTGGGCTTCACCGCCAACCGGGCGGACACCGGGGCGATGGACCGCGAGGAGGCCGACGTCGCGGACGACGCCGGCGAGCTGGGCTTCTTCAGCCCGCACAGCTGGCAGCCGCTGATGCTGGCCGCCGGTGGCGCCCTGGCCTTCATGGGCATCATCTTCGGCTGGTGGCTGCTGTTCTTCTCGATGCCGGTCATCCTGATGGGCGTCTTCGGTTGGGTGTTCGAGTACTACCGCGGCGTGGACCGCACGCAGTGACCGCGGTCTGACCGCACCGCTGCCCCGGGCGGGCCGCGGCACCACCTCAGGTGCCGCGGCCCGCCCCTTTTGCACCCCTCCGCCGTGCGGAACGGCCCCGGCGTTCATACGTTGAGCCCATGAGCCACAACTCACGACACCGGATAGCGCTGAGCTGCGCCCTGCTCGCGGCTCCCCTCGCGGTGGGGCTCACCGCATGCAGCGGCGACGGCAACCCGCTGGCGGCCCCTCCGCACGAATCCGCGGCCAAGGTCGCGTACTCCATCGCGGACGGCGGCAAGGCCGACCCCAGCAAGCCGCTCAAGGTCACGGTCAAGGACGACGGCAGCCGGATCACCGACGTCACGGCCACGGACGCCGCGGGCCGCTACGTGGCGGGCAAGCTCAGCCAGGACGGTCTCAGCTGGCAGTCCACCACCGCGCTGGCGGCAGGTGCCCACTACACGGTCCGGGTCAGCACCGAGGACTCCGACGGCCACCCCGGCCGCAAGACGCTGACCTTCGACACCACCCCGGCGGACGCCGGCCTGCACGTCACCTTCGGCCCCGACGCGGGCACGTACGGCGTCGGCCAGCCCGTCACCGCGGCCCTCAGTGTGCCGGTCAAGGACCCGGCGGCACGCGCCGTCGTGGAGGCCCACCTCCAGGTGAGCAGCGCCCCGGCCGCGGCGCCCGGCTCCTGGTACTGGGTCGACGACCGCACCCTGCACTACCGCCCCAGCCGGTACTGGCCGGCGCACGCCCGGATCACGGCCACCAGCACGCTGAGCGGCGTCAGGGTGCAGGGCAAGCTCTTCGGCGGCGCCGACAAGCCGCTCACGATGCAGACCGGCGACCGCGTCGAGGCGATCACGGACGCCGCGACCGACCAGATGACCTTCAAGGACGACGGCAAGGTCGTCCGCACCCTGCCCGTCACGACCGGCAAGCCCGGCTTCGACACCCGCAACGGCATCAAGGTCGTGCTGGCCAAGGAGAGCTTCGTGCAGATGAAGAGCTCCACCGTCGGCATCGCCGCGGGCAGCTCCGACTCGTACGACCTGCCCGTCTACTGGGCCACCCGGGTGACGTGGAGCGGCGAGTACGTGCACGCGGCGCCCTGGTCCGAGGGCTCGCAGGGGTACGCCAACGTCAGTCACGGCTGCACGGGCATGAGCACCGAGAACGCGCACTGGTTCTTCGACCACGTGCGCCCCGGCGACATCGTCCAGGTCGTCAACAGCCAGGGCGCCACGATGACGCCCTTCGACAACGGCTTCGGCGACTGGAACCTCGACGAGGCCCAGTGGCTCAAGGGCAGCGCCCTGGGCAAGGCCACCGCGCCGAGCGCGCAGCAGGGCTCTGCGACCTCCGGGCGCAACCCGATGTCCAACCCTGCCCGGCTGCGCCCCGAGACGGCCTGAGCGGGCCTAGCGGGCCGCGACGGCCGTCGAGTGACCGTCCGCCCCGTCCACGCTGCGGCGCAGCAGCACGGCGAGCGTGTCGTTGAGCGCCACCGGGTCGACCGGGTGCGTGACGGCCGCGTCGGCGCGGCTCCAGGTGGCCAGCCAGGCGTCCTGCGGGCGCCCGATCAGCACCAGCACCGGCGGGCAGCGGAAGATCTCGTCCTTGATCTGGCGGCACACGCCCATCCCGCCCGCCGGGGCCGTCTCACCGTCCAGGATGCAGGCGTCGATCCCGCCGTTGCCCAGCTCGGTCAGGA
Organism: Streptomyces sp. NPDC020983; assembly: GCF_044333485.1. NCBI lineage: Bacteria > Bacillati > Actinomycetota > Actinomycetes > Kitasatosporales > Streptomycetaceae > Streptomyces > Streptomyces sp. NPDC020983. The sequence continues at coordinate 254,094 of NZ_JBIRRA010000010.1, forward strand.
CCGCGGGCAGCGTCGCGCACTCCACGAACTCCACCGGGGGCAGGTCCGCGGCGGGCCGGCGGCCGACGGCGAGCCGGACCTGTTCCCGGGTGTTGGCGTCGTCGCTGTAGACCAGCACCGTGGCAGTCGCCTGCATCCTGGCTCCTCGAAGCTCGTGAACGCTTTCTCAAGTGCTTCCGGATGCTACTCCCGCGAGGGCCGTCCGTGGAGGGGCCGGGGCGCCCCCGGATCCGCGGGCGCGTCCGGCCGTCCCCCGTCCGGGTGACCTCAACGCCGCTGGACACGGTCCCCCGAAGGACCTTGACACACCGAAGGGGACCCCCGGAGTGAGCGCCAGATAAGCGACCGACATAATGACGGACGTGGCGACAGCAACAGCAGTAGAAACCGGGCACGCGCACCCGTCGGTCAACCGGCCGAACCTCACCAGCGTCGGAACCATCATCTGGCTGAGTTCCGAGCTGATGTTCTTCGCGGCCCTCTTCGCGATGTACTTCACCCTTCGGTCGGTCACGGGTGCCGACTTCTGGAAGGAACACGCGCATGCGTTGAACGTGCCGTTCTCCGCGACGAACACCACGATCCTGGTGCTCTCCTCCTTCACCTGCCAGATGGGCGTGTTCGCCGCCGAGCGCGGTGACGTGAAGAAGCTGCGCTCCTGGTTCATCGTGACCTTCGTCATGGGCGCGGTGTTCATCGGCGGGCAGATCTTCGAGTACACGAACCTGGTCAAGAAGGACGGGATCTCCCTCAGCTCGGATCCGTACGGCTCGGTGTTCTACCTGACCACCGGCTTCCACGGGCTGCACGTGACGGGTGGTCTGATCGCCTTCCTGCTGGTACTGGGCCGCACGTACGCGGCCAAGCGCTTCACCCACCAGCAGGCCACCGCTGCGATCGTCGTCTCCTACTACTGGCACTTCGTCGATGTCGTCTGGATCGGCCTCTTCGCCACGATCTACCTGATCAAGTAGTCGGTCGCGTACCACAGCACGGTGCCGGACTAGGCACAACCCGAAGCATCGAGACAAGAGATCCTGACACCGGGGTAATCCGTGAAAAAGCTCTCCGCACGACGGCGCCACCCGCTGGCGGCGCTCGTCGTCCTACTCTTCGCGCTAGCGGTCACCGGGGGGCTGTACGCCGCGCTCTCTCCGGCACCGAAGGCGCAGGCCGACGACTCCTCCCAGTCCATCGCGATCACCGAGGGCCAGAGGCTGTTCTCGGTGGGCTGCGCGAGCTGCCACGGCGCGCACGGGCAGGGCAGCTCCGACGGCCCGAGCCTGGTCGGCGTCGGCTCCGCGGCGGTGGACTTCCAGGTCGGCAGCGGCCGGATGCCCGCGCAGCAGCCCGGCCCGCAGGTCCAGAAGAAGCCGAAGCAGTACACGCAGAAGGAAATCGACCAGCTGGCCGCGTACATCGCCTCGCTCGGCCCCGGTCCGGTGGCCCCGACGACGGACCAGTACGACCCGGCCGGCGGTGACGTCGCCAAGGGCGGCCAGCTGTTCCGCACCAACTGCGCGCAGTGCCACAACTTCGTCGGCAGGGGTGGCGCCCTCACCGACGGCAAGTACGCCCCCACGCTGAAGGGTGTCGAGCCCAAGCACATCTACGAGGCCATGCAGACCGGCCCGCAGAACATGCCGTCCTTCCCGGACACGACGATGCCGCAGCAGCAGAAGCAGGACATCATCGCGTACCTGAACGAGGTCGACACCGCACAGTCCAAGAACCCGGGCGGCTTCACGCTCGGCGGCTTCGGCCCCGTGCCCGAGGGTCTGTTCGCCTACGTCTTCGGCCTCGGCACGCTGATCGCCATCGCCGCCTGGATCGCGGCCCGGACGACTAAGGCCAAGAAGTCATGAGCGAAACCGGATCCAACGACGTGTCAGAGCCACACGAGCACCTGCCGGCCGCCGGCGGCGACCACGGAGCCGAGACGGAGGTCCACCGCGACCCGTTCGGCGACCCGGGCCACCCCGAGCACGAGTACCGCCGCCAGGACATCGACGAGAAGGCCGCGAAGCACTCCGAGCGCGTCGTCGCCGGGCTGTTCACCCTCTCGATGATCGGCACCATCGCCTTCATCGCGAGCTTCGTGATCTTCCCGGTCGGCAAGTACGTCTACATCTTCCCGTTCGGCCACGTCAGCGCGCTGAACTTCTCCCTGGGCCTGACGCTCGCCGTCGCCCTGCTGGGACTCGGCGCGGGAGCGGTCCACTGGGCCCGCACCCTGATGTCCGACGAGGAGATGGCCGACGAGCGGCACCCCGCGGGTGCCGACGAGGAGCTGCGCGCCACGATGGAGGCGCAGTGGAAGCAGGGCGTGCAGGAGAGCGGCTTCGGCCGCCGCAAGCTGGTGCGCAACACCATGCTCGGCGCGCTCACGCTGGTCCCGCTCTCCGCCGTGGTGATCCTGCGCGACCTCGGCCCGCTGCCGGAGGACAAGCTCCGCCACACCGCGTGGTCCAAGGGCAAGGCGCTGATCAACCCGAACACCAACAAGCCGCTGCGTCCCGAGGACATTGCGGTCGGTTCGCTCACCTTCGCCAACCCCGAGGGCCTCAGCGAGGACGACGAGGACTACCAGGAGCAGCTGGCCAAGGCCGCGCTGATGGTCGTCCGGATCAAGCCCGAGGACATCAAGGACAAGAAGGAGCTCGACTGGTCCCACGAGGGGATCGTCGCCTTCTCGAAGATCTGCACGCACGTCGGCTGCCCCGTCAGCCTCTACGAGCAGCAGACGCACCACGTGCTGTGCCCGTGCCACCAGTCGACGTTCGACCTGTCGGACGGTGCGCGCGTGCTCTTCGGTCCGGCCGGGCACCGGCTGCCCCAGCTGCGTATCAGCGTCAATGGTGAGGGTAATCTGGTCGCCATGGGCGACTTCGAGGTTCCCGTCGGTCCGGCCTTCTGGGAGCGCGGATGAGTACATCGACTGAGACCGCCTCGACGAGCACTCGCCGGGGTCCGAAGCCTGCAGGGCAGCGAGTCGCGGAGTGGACTGACGCGCGGCTCGGGCTCTACAAGGTCGGCAAGGCCAACCTCCGGAAGATCTTCCCCGACCACTGGTCGTTCATGCTGGGTGAGATCTGCCTCTACAGCTTCATCATCCTCATCCTCACGGGTGTGTACCTGACGCTGTTCTTCCACCCGAGCATGGCCGAGACGATCTACCACGGCCCGTACGCCCCGCTCCAGGGCCAGCGGATGTCGGAGGCGTACGCCTCCACCATGCACATCAGCTTCGAGGTGCGCGGCGGCCTGCTGATCCGTCAGATCCACCACTGGGCGGCTCTGATCTTCCTCGCGGGCATGCTCGTGCACATGATGCGCATCTTCTTCACGGGTGCGTTCCGCAAGCCGCGCGAGCTGAACTGGCTCTTCGGCTGGACGCTGCTGTTCATCGGCTGCTTCGAGGGCTTCACCGGCTACTCGCTGCCCGACGACCTGCTGTCCGGCACCGGTGTCCGGTTCGTCGACGGCGCGATCCTCTCCACGCCGGTCATCGGAACGTACCTGTCGATGTTCATCTTCGGCGGCGAGTTCCCCGGCCACAACTTCGTGCCGATCTTCTACTCGGTGCACATCCTGCTGTTCCCGGGCATCATGGCGGCCCTCGTGACCGCGCACATGATCCTCGTCGTGTACCACAAGCACACGCAGTTCCCGGGTGCCGGCAAGACCGAGAAGAACGTCGTCGGCATGCCGCTGCTGCCGATCTACACGGCCAAGGCGGGCGGCTTCTTCTTCCTGGTCTTCGGTGTCATCGCGGCCCTCGCGGCCATCGCGACGGTCAACCCGATCTGGACGATCGGCCCCTACCAACCGGACCAGGTGTCGACGGGTGCCCAGCCCGACTGGTACATGGGCTTCCCCGAAGGCCTGATCCGGGTGATGCCCGGCTGGGAGATCAACGCATGGGGCCACACGCTCGTCCTGGGTGTGTTCATCCCGTTGATAATCTTCCCGCTGGTCCTGGTCGCCATCGGCGTCTACCCGTTCATCGAGTCCTGGATCACCGGTGACAAGCGCGAGCACCACCTGCTGGACCGCCCGCGCAACCGTCCGGTGCGCACGGGTCTGGGTGTCGCCTGGCTGACGCTGTACTTCACGCTCCTCATCGGTGGCGGCAACGACCTGTGGGCCACGCACTTCCACCTGTCGATCGAGACGATCACCTGGTTCGTGCGCATCGGCTTCTTCGTCCTGCCGGTGATCGCGTTCTGGGTCACCAAGCGGATCTGCCTCGGCCTCCAGCGCCGGGACCGCGAGAAGGTGCTGCACGGTCGCGAGACCGGCATCATCAAGCGGCTCCCGCACGGCGAGTTCATCGAGGTCCACGAGCCGCTGCCGCAGGAGCAGCTGCACAAGCTCACCGCGCACGAGCAGCCGCAGCCGCTGGAGATCGGTCCCGCGGTCGACGAGAACGGTGTCGAGCGCAAGACCAGCCCCGTCACCAAGCTCCGGGCCAAGCTGTCGCGCAGCTACTACGGCGAGCACAGCCAGATCCCGAAGCCGACGGTCGAGGAGTACGAGGAGATCACGAGCGGCCACGGTCACCACTGACCGGACTGCGGTCCGCCGCCTGATCCACCCGGCCGGGTGGGTGCCCTTCACGGGGCGCCCGCCCGGCCTTCTCCGTTCCCGGGGGCGCGCCGTCCCCCGCCGGCGGCGGGCCTGCCGCGCGGTTCCCCGCGCCCCTGGGGGGTGCCGCCTGCCGATAAGGTAGGCCCCCTCGGCCAGAGGGCGAAGTAGGAGCGTGGACCATGAGCGTTGTGAACCCGGCAGGCGGCGGCACCGGGACGCACCGGTCCTGGCCCGATGTGCTGACGGCACTGATCGCCGGGCAGGACCTGGACGCCGAGGACACGGCGTGGGCCATGGACCAGATCATGACCGGCAGTGCCACCGACGTGCAGATCGCCGGCTTCGCTGTCGCCCTGCGCGCCAAGGGGGAGACGGTCGACGAGGTCACCGGCATGGTGCGGGCGATGTACGCGCACGCCAACACCATCGAGGTGCCCGGGCCCACCGTCGACATCGTCGGCACCGGCGGCGACCGGGCCAAGACGGTCAACATCTCCACGATGTCGGCCATAACCGTGGCCGGCACCGGCGCCAAGGTCGTCAAGCACGGCAACCGCGCCGCGTCCTCCGCGAGCGGGGCCAGTGACGTGCTCGGCCACCTCGGGGTGAATCTCGACCTGCCCCCGCACCGGGTCGTCGAGGTCGCCGAGGAGGCGGGCATCACCTTCTGCTTCGCCGTCAAGTTCCACCCCGCGCTGCGCCACGTGGCGACCGCGCGCGGCGAGCTGGGGGTCGCCACGACCTTCAACTTCCTCGGCCCGCTCACCAACCCCGCGCGGGTGCGGGCGCAGGCCACCGGGGTCGCGAACGCCCGGGTCGCACCGATCATGGCCGGGGTGCTGGCCGAGCGCGGCTCGTCCGCGCTGGTCTTCCGCGGCGACGACGGCCTGGACGAGCTGACCGTCACCGGGACCTCGCAGGTGTGGTGGGTCCGCGACGGCAAGGTCACCCAGCAGACCTTCGACCCGCGCGACATCGGCATCGCCCTGGCGCCCGTCGAGGCGCTGCGCGGCGGCTCGCCGGCGCACAACGCGGACATCGCCCGGCGCGTCCTGGCCGGCGAGACCGGCCCCGTCCGGGACGCGGTGCTGCTCAACTCCGCGGCCGCGCTCGTCGCGCTGGCACCCGGCAACGGGACGCTGGAGGAGCAGCTCGCCGCGGGTGTCGAGCGGGCCGCGCGGTCGCTGGACTCCGGCGCCGCCGCCGCGTCGCTCGAACGCTGGGCCGCGGCCAGCAACGCCTGACCCGCCGTACGCGCAAGGCGCCGTCCGCACTGCGGACGGCGCCTTGCGCGCGGGCGGGGCTGTGGCAGAATCCCTCCCAGGTCACGAGTGACAGCGCAAAGGCCCCGGCTCGCTGTCCGGCAACCCTCCGTCCGAGGCGGGGTGCCCCGGGTGATGACCAGGCTGTGAGCAGCAGGGCTCACAGCAAGCCGGACAGGGGAGTTCTCTCATGCGCAAGCGAATGCGATAGGGCCTTTCGGCCCCGGTTCCGCCCTCCAGCGGTGCCGCCAGTGCACCGGTACCACCTCGTCCGCTGCCCATCCCACGCCGCCCGACGTCCTCCGCCGCCCGCGCAGGCCAGCCGCCTGCTCCGCGGGGGTGCGCCGACGTCCGCCGCACACGTGCCAGGAGATCGCCATGACCGCAACCGCCGTGCCCGCCGCCACCGAAGCCACCGGTCCCGCCGACCCCGCCTGTTGCGAGCCGCTGCCCGTCCTCGGCCGGGACGTCACCGTCCCGCTCGTGACCGGCGGCGACGTCACCTACGCCGCCCTCGACTACGCCGCGAGCGCCCCCGCCCTCCAGCGGGTGTGGGACGACGTGGCCGCGTACGCCCCCTACTACGGCAGCGTGCACCGCGGCGCGGGCTACCTCTCCCAGCTGTCCACGGACCTCTTCGAGCAGAGCCGCGCCACCGTCGCGGACTTCCTCGGCTGCCGCCCCGCCGACCAGGTCGTCTTCACCCGCTCCACCACCGACTCGCTCAACCTGCTGGCCTCCGCGCTGCCCGCCGGGACCCGGGTCTTCGTCTTCGAGACCGAGCACCACGCGGCCCTGCTGCCCTGGCAGCGCGCGACCGGCGCGGAGGTCGTCTGCCTCGCCGCGCCGCACACCCCCGAAGAGGCCGTCGCCGTGCTCGACGTCGCCCTGCACGGCGCGCCCAAGGGCCCCAAGCTGGTGTGCGTCACCGGGGCCTCCAACGTGACCGGCGAGCTGTGGCCGGTACGCGAACTGGCCGCCGCCGCGCACCGGCACGGCGCCCGTATCGTGCTGGACGCCGCGCAGCTGGTGCCGCACCAGGCCGTCGACATCACCGCCCTCGACGTCGACTGGGTCGCCTTCTCCGGCCACAAGCTCTACGCGCCCTTCGGCTCCGGCGTCCTCGCCGGCCGCGCCGACTGGCTGCGCCAGGCCGAGCCCTACCTCGCCGGCGGCGGCGCCACCCGTACCGTCGCCCGGCGGGCGGACGGGCACGTGGAGACCGAGTGGCACACCACCGTCGCCCGGCACGAGGCCGGATCGCCCAACGTCATCGGCGCCTACGCCATCGCCTCCGCCTGCCGCGCGCTCACCGAGGCCGGCTTCGGCCGGCTCGAAGCGCGCGAGCAGCGGCTGCTGAAGCTGCTGCGGGACGGGCTCGCCGCGATCCCCGAGGTCCGGGTGCTGTCGCTCTTCGGCGAGGACTCCGCCCGGGTGGGCGTGCTCAGCTTCGTCGTCCGCGGGTGGAACAGCTCGCACCTCGCGGCGGCGCTGTCCGCCGAGTACGGGATCGGTGTGCGGGACGGCCTCTTCTGCGCCCACCCGCTCGTCCGGCACCTCCTCGGCACGGACACCGAGGACCTCGGCGCGTGCGGTTCCCCCGATCCGGGTGCGGGCTTCAACGGCAACGCGATCCGGGTGAGCTTCGGCGCCGGCACGCCCGACGAGGACATCTCGCGTTTCGTGGCCGCGCTGTCCGCCCTCGTCCGCGAGGGGGCGGCGTGGACCTACGCCACCGAGGCCGGCCGCTGTGTGCCGGTCGCCCCGGGGACCCCTGTCGCGTAGGGCGGCTCAGGCGTCGAGGCCGATGGCGAAGGCGGCTTCCAGGTCGTGCTGGGAGTACGTACGGAAGGCCACGTGCGTGTCGGTGGCCTCGACGCCGGGGATCTTGCTGATGCGGCCGGGGATGATGTCGGCCAGCTCGTCGTGCTTGGCCACGCGGACGAGGGCGACCAGGTCGTACGTCCCGGTCACCGAGTAGACCTCGCTGACGTTGTCGAGCGCGGCGATCGACTCGGCGATCTCGGGGATCCGGTCCACGGTGGTCTTGATGAGCACGATCGCGGTGATCACGGCTGCGCGTCTCCTTGGGTCGTCCCGGCGATGACGCTCAGCTTAGACCGGGGCCGGTAGCAGGCCCACGCCCAGCAGAAGCCGAAGGCGAAGCCCACGACGTGGGCGAGGTAGGCCACGCCCGGGCCCGCGGCGGCGGACTGGGCGGCGAACCACTGGAGGACGAACCAGAAGCCGAGCACCACCCAGGCGGGGAAGCGCAGCGGGACGAAGAAGAGGAAGGGGAAGAGGCTGGTGACCCGGGCCCGCGGATAGAGGTAGAGGTACGCCCCGAGGGCGCCGGAGATCGCGCCGGACGCCCCGACGAGGCTCTGGGTGTCCGTGGTGTGGGCGAGGGCGAAGCCGTAGGCGGCCAGGTAGCCGGCGGCGAGGTAGAAGAGGGCGAAGCGGACCCGGCCCATGCGGTTCTCGACGTTGTCGCCGAAGACGTAGAGGAAGAGCATGTTGCCGATCAGGTGCAGCCAGCCGCCGTGCAGGAACATCGACGTGAGCACGGACAGGTGGGGCGAGAACGGGTAGGGGTCGGCGGCCCCGCAGCCCGCGGGCAGGCCGAGGGCGGCCGCGGTGGGGCGGGCGTGGAACAGCTCGGCGGGGACGACCCCCCAGCGGTCGAAGTAGAGCGCCTGCCGGCACGCGAGGGTGTGGCCGGTGCCGTAGGCGGGGAGGAAACCGGACAGCGGGCCGAGCAGGAAGAGCGCGGTGCACAGGGCGATCAGTCCGTACGTGACGACCGGCGTACGGCGGACCGGGTTCTTGTCGTGTACCGGGATGACCATGCACCGATCATGACGCAGCGGTCGTAACGGACATACGCCGCCTCGCCGCAGCGCGCCGTACACGAAAGGCCGTAGGGTGACCGGGACGCACGCTCCCGACAGGAAGAGGTACCTGGCATGCCGGTTCCCCTGCCGACCGCGACCACGCGGTGGCGCTGCACGCTGTGCGGAAACCTGACCCGTTTCGACGTCACCCGTTCCTCGCGGGTGGTGGAGTACGTGCACCTGGACCTCGCGGGCGAGCCGTCCGTCGAGGAGACCGAGGTGCTGGCGGAGACCGTGGAGTCGGTGCGCTGCCGCTGGTGCAACGCGGTGGACCGGATCGAGCTCGTCGACCGGCCGGGTGCGGGTGCGGGCGGTGACGACGGGAACGGCAGTGCGGAAAGTGCCGCCGGGGGCGGTTCCGCGTCTGGCTGAGCCCCGGGCGGGGACAATGGAAGCAGGCGGTGTCGTCGACGGGGTCGAGGGATCGAAGGGGGCCGGGAGGACGCCGAGGGTCGTCGGCAGATTCGGACGGGAGTGACTGGTGGACGGAAGCGGCGGTTTTCCGCGCCCCGGGACGGACGGGGCCGCGGTGGAGCCTGCCGGGCCGTCGGCCGGTGAGCGGGCCGGTTCCGGCCCCGGGGATCCCGGGCGCCCGGAGGCCGCGGACGCCGGCTCCGACGAGCCCGCGCTCGACCGGCCGCTGCCCGAGGGTGTACGCCACCGGGTCGTGGCCATCGCCGCCGACGCCTTCGGCGGATTCACCTACCAGGAGCTCCCCGTCTCGCTCCGCCCCTACGCCCGCTTCACGCCCAGCCGCCGGGTGAAGTACGCCGGCACCGCGCTGGCCGCCGCCCTGGAGCACGACCCTGCCTTCCGGCAGCGCGTCGCCGGGCGGCTGCGCGAGTCGCAGGCGGAGCTCGCGGGGGCGCTGGAGGACGGCACCCCGCCGCCCGCCGCCGATCCGCTGGACGTCGCGGCCGCCGCGTACCTGCTGCGCCCGCCGGGCTGGGCGAAGCTGGTGGCCACCGCGGGGGAGGAGGCCCAGCGGGCGGACGCCGAGCGGGCCGACGAGGAGGCGCTGCGCGAGCTGGCCGCGCTGCGCATCGAGGTCGAGGCGCTGCACGAGCACGGCAGGGTCGAGGCGGCCCGCGCGCGGGCCGAGCTGGAGTCCGTGCGCAGGGAGGGCGACGCGCTGCACCGCAAGCTGCGCAGCGCCCTCAGTGACGTCAAGCGCGCCGAGGCCGCTCAGCGCCGGCTGCAGGCCGAGCTCGACGAGCTGCGGGCGGCCGCCGCGCAGGAGCGGGCCGCCGCCGACAGCGAGGCCCGGCGGCTGCGCAACCGGCTCGCGGAGGCCGAGGCGGCGGTCGAGGCCGGCCGCCGGGCCGCCCGGGAGGGGCGCAGCGTGGAGGACGTACGGCTGCGGCTGCTGCTCGACACCGTCCTCGACGCGGCGTCCGGGCTGCGCCGCGAGCTGGCCCTCCCGCCGCGGGACACGATGGGCGTACGGCCCGCGGACACCGTGGACGCGGTCGCGCCCGGGGCGTTCAGCGCGCGGGACATCGCCACCCGGGCGCTGTCCGCCGACGATCCGGCGCTGCTCGACCAGCTGCTGGCGCTGCCGCAGGCGCATCTGGTCGTCGACGGCTACAACGTGACGAAGACCGGCTATCCCGCGCTGCCGCTGGAGAAGCAGCGGCTGCGGCTGCTCGGCGGGCTCGCGGCGCTCGCCGCGCAGAGCGGCGCCGAGGTCACGTGCGTCTTCGACGGCGCCGACCTGGACATGCCGGTGCTGCTCGCGCCGCCGCGCGGGGTGCGGGTGCTGTTCAGCAAGGCAGGGGAGACCGCGGACGAGCTGATCCGGCGGCTGGTGCGGGCCGAACCGCCCGGCCGGCAGATCGTCGTCGTCTCCGCGGACCGGGAGGTCGCCGACGGCGTCGCCAAGGCCGGGGCCCGTCCCGTCGCGTCCACGCTGCTGCTGCGCCGCCTCGCCCGGGTCTGAAGCGGGCGCGTCCGCGGGGCCCTTGACGAACCCCGTACGCACGTGCGGGTGTTCACCAGTTCACCAGTGCGCACCCTGTGTCAGCCGGTCATCACGCTGTGTCGAAGGCGTGTGAAGAAAACTTGAACCGGTCGAAATTTTGCCTTCAGGGATTTGAACCGATCACGGAAAGGTCACTAGGGTCAGGCCTCGTACCTCCGCGCAGTCGATCATCCAATCCGGATGGCGCTCGGAGGCCGCCCGCCAGTCGTCAACCGGTAGGCGGCTGAAGGAAGAAGGAGCTCGCCTTCGTGGCGTCCCACCGTCGACCCAAGCCGGCAAGCCGCACGCGTGTGACCGTGCTGACCGCGACCGCCGCGGCGGCCGTCGCGCTGTCCGCCCAGGCTGCCAACGCCGCTCCTGCCAAGCCCAGCAAGCCCACCACGGTCAAGGACGCCAAGGCCCAGGTGGACGCGCTCTACACGCAGGCGGAGCAGGCCACCGAGAAGTACGACGCGGCCAACGAGAAGCTCAAGTCGCTCCAGGGCGAGGCGAGTGCGCTCCAGGACCAGGTGGCCCGGCAGCAGGCGCACCTCAACACGCTGCGCGACAGCCTCGGCGTGATCGCGGCCTCGCAGTACCGCACCGGCGGCATCGACCCGTCGCTGCAGCTCTTCCTCTCGTCCAACCCGGACTCCTACCTGGAGCAGGCCTCCGCCCTGGACCAGGTCAGCTCGATCCAGACCGGCGCCCTCCAGCAACTCCAGGACGCCAAGCGGACCCTGGACCAGGAGCGCGCGCAGGCCACGGCGAAGCTCGCCGAGCTGGAGTCGACCAAGACCGAGCTGGCCAAGCGCAAGACCGAGGCCAAGGACAAACTCGCGAAGGCGCAGTCCATCCTCAACGGGCTCACCGCCGCCCAGCGCCAGCAGATAGCCAACGACCAGGCCCGCGCCAACCGCGACACCGGCCGCGCCCCGCTCGGCGGCACGTCCGCCAGCAAGTACGCCGCCAGCGCCTTCTCCTACGCGCAGACCAAGATCGGCAAGGCCTACGTCTACGGCGGCTCCGGCCCCAACACCTTCGACTGCTCCGGCCTCACCTCCTGGGCCTACCGCCAGGCCGGCGTGTCCCTCCCGCGCACCGCCGCCGAGCAGGCCAGTGCCGGCACGCGCATCTACTCCAAGTCCGACCTCAAGGTCGGCGACCTCGTCATCTTCTACGGCGACCACCACCACGTCGGCCTCTACGCCGGCGACGGCATGGTGCTGCACGCCCCCAAGCCGGGCACTGTCGTGCGCTACGAGGCCATGAGCAACATGCCCTTCCAGTTCGGCGTCCGCATCTGAGCGGTCCCCCGAGGGGCTGACCCCCGCCACCACCGCCCGGGCGCTACGGCGTTCGGGTGGTGCCGTTTCCGGCGCCTTCCGTCCGCGAGCCCGCTGACCTGCGGCGCTGCCGCCCTCGCGCACCTGTGCGGATCGCTGCGCCGCACACCGTGTTTGTACGGTGCGTGCCCGGATGGCTACTGTCGGCTGCCGTGGCATCCCATCGACGCGCACCGCAGCCGGGCCCGGCAGTCCGGGCCACCCGGCTCACCGTGCTCACCGCCGCCGCGGCGGCCACCGCGGCGCTCACCGGCGGCACCGCCCAGACCGCCGCCGCGGACCCCGCCGCGACCGCCGCCGGCACCACCGCCCGCCTCGACCGGCTCTACGAGCAGGCCGAAGCGGCCACCCAGGCCTACGACGCCGCCACCGAACGCACCCGGCAGCTCGGCGCGGACCTCGCCGCCCTCCAGCAGCGCGCCGCGCAGAGCCAGCAGAGGGTCAACGAGATCCGCACCGGACTCGGCCTGCTCGCCGCCGCGCAGTACCGGGGCGGCGCCCTCGACCCCACCCTCGCGCTGCTGCTGTCCGACGACCCGCGCGGCTTCCTCGACCAGGCCGCGACCCTCAACCGCCTCGGCGCCCGGCAGGCCGCCCGGCTGGACGAACTGCGCTCCGCCCAGCAGTCCGTGGACGGCCGGCGCGCCCAGGCCACCGGCAAGCTCGCCGAACTCTCCCAGGCCACCGCCGACCTGGCCCGCCGCAAGGCCGCCGTGCAGCACGCCCTCGCCGAGGCCCAGCGCCTGCTGCGCACCCTCCCCGCCGACCAGCGGGCCCGCTACGCCCCCGGCGCGGGCGGCCGCGCCTCCCGCTCCTTCCCGCCCCTCCCGCCGTTCGCCGGCCTGCCCGCCGCCTCCGGCCGCGCCGCCCTCGCCGTGGCCGCCGCCCGCCAGGTCCTCGGCGCCCCCTACGTGTGGGGCGCGACCGGCCCGCACTCCTTCGACTGCTCGGGCCTCATGCAGTACGCCTACGCACGCGCCGGCGTCTCCCTCCCGCGCACCTCCCAGGAGCAGGCGCACGCCGGCCCCCGCGTCCCCCTGTCCCAGGCCCGCCCCGGCGACCTGGTCATCTACCGCGGCGACGCCAGCCACGTGGCGATGTACGTCGGCAACGGCCGCGTCATCCACGCTCCCTACCCCGGCGCCCGCGTCCGCTACGACCCGGTGTCGATGATGCCGGTCACGGCGGTGGTACGCCCCTGACCCCGGCGCCGGGCGCCGCCCCGTACGATCACCCCCATGACCGCGCCGCTCACCAGACGTGCCGCAGCCGGTGTCCTCGCGGGCGCCCTCGCGCCGGTACTGGCCGGGTGCACCGGCGGGAAGGGCAGCGCGGGCCCCCGGGAGACGGCGGCCACCGCCGACCCCGCCCTCCAGAAGCTCCTCACCCGGCACGCGGCGGCGCTGCTGCGGCGCGACCGGCAGGCCTTCCTCGCGGACGTCGACCCGCGGGCGACCCGCTACCACGCGGCCCAGCAGCGCATGTTCGACGACATCGCGGACGTCCCGCTCGCCGCGTGGTCCTACCGCCTCGTGCGCACCGGCGCCTTCCCCCTCCCGGCCTCGGCCGGCGCCGCCGGCACCGCCCGCACGGCCGCCGAGGTCGAGCTGAGCTACCGGCTGCGCGGCTACGACGCCAAGCCCGTCGTCGCCACCGCGTACCTGACGTTCACCCACCGCGCCGGGCACTGGTACGTCGCCGCGGACGACGACGGGAACGCCGCCGGAAAGCGCACCGCCGTGCAGCTGTGGGACCAGGGCAAGGTCACGGTCGTCCGCGGGACGCACAGCCTCGTCCTCGGCCTCGCCGGCACCACCGCGCTGCGCGGCCACGCCGCCGACGCCGACCGCGCGGTGCCGCGGGTGCAGCGGGCCTGGGGCAGGGCGGGCTGGCCCGGCACCGTCGTCGTCGAGGCGCCGAAGACCCTCGACCAGCTCGGCGCGCTGCTCGCCGCCGACCCCGGCGACTACCGCGACATCGCCGCCGTCACCACCGGCGAACTGGGCGGCCGCGCCGCCGCCCCCGCCGACCGCGTCCTCCTCAACCCCGCCGCCTTCGGTCGCCTCTCCGCCTTCGGCCGGCAGGTCGTGCTCACCCACGAGACGACGCACGTGGCGACCCGGCTCGCCACCACCTCCCGCACCCCGCTGTGGATCTCCGAGGGATTCGCCGACTGGGTCGCCTACCGCGAGTCGGGCCGCAGCGCCCCCGAGATCGCCCCCGAACTCGCCCAGGACGTCGCCGCCGGCCACGTCCCCGCCGCCCTCCCGGCGAACGCCGACTTCCGCCCCACCGCACCCGCGCTCCCGCAGGCGTACGAGGGCGGCTGGCTCGCCAACCGCATGATCGCGGACCAGTGGTCCCCGGCGGCCCTCACGGCCGTCTACCGCGCCGCCGGCACCGGCACACCCCTGGACACGGTCCTCAGGTCCCACCTGCACCTGAGCCTGGCGGCCTTCACCGCCCGCTGGCGCACCTACGTCCAGCAGGAGCTGGGATGAGGCGGCCCACGCCCCCGCCGGGCCCGCGCGGCCACGGTGGGGGACCGGAACAGCCCGAAGCGCAGGAGGAGGCGCGATGAGCGAACCGGACGACCCCGCGGAAGCGGACTTCAGCCCCGAACACGTCGCCCGCGCGCGGGCGCTGCGCCAGGGGGTGTGGCCCGTCGCCCTCGCCGGCCGCGCCGCCGGCCTCGCGCTGCTCCTCGTCCTCGGCCTCACCCCCGCGGGCGCCCGCCTCGTCGCCGCGTTCGGCGGCACCTGGGCCGGGCGCGTCGCGGGCGCCGCACTCACCCTCGTCCTGCTGCCCCAGCTCCTCGCCCTGCCCTTCGCCGCCCGCGGCCGCGTCGTACGGGCCCGCTTCGGCCTGGTGACCCAGGGCTGGCGCGGCTGGGCGGCGGACCAGCTGCGCGGCCTGCTCGTCTCGCTGCCGCTCGTCACCGCGGCGCTCTTCGCCGTGTACGCGCTCGCCGGGGTCACCCGCTGGTGGTGGGCGTGGGCCGCCCTCGGCGCCGCGGGCGCCACCGTCGTCCTCTCCTGGGCGGCGCCGGTGCTCTTCGAACCGCTCTTCAACCGCTTCACGCCCATGCCCGCAGGGCCGCTGCGGGACGCGCTGCTCTCCCTCGCCGCCCGCGACGGCGTCGCCGTGCGCGACGTCCTCGTCGCCGACGCCTCGCGCCGCACCACGGCCCTCAACGCCTACGTCTCCGGCTTCGGGCGGACCCGGAGGATCGTCGCCTACGACACGCTCCTCGACACCGCGGAGCCGCGCGAGGTCGAACTCGTCGTGGCTCACGAGCTGGGGCACGTCGTCCACCGCGACGTCGCCCGCGGCACCGCGCTCGGCGCGGCCGGAGCCGCCCTCGGGATGTGCGCCCTCGCCCTCGTCGTCACCTGGTCCCCCCTCCTCGCCGCCGCGAACACCGCCCACTTCGCCGACCCCCGGTCCGCGTGGCTGCTCGCCGCCACCGCCGCCACCGGGGGCGCACTCGCCGGGCCCCCCGGCTGCGCCCTCTCCCGCCGGGTGGAACGCCGCGCCGACCGGCACGCGCTCGCCCTCACCGGCGACGCCGCCGGCTTCATCGCCATGCAGCGCCGCCTCACGGCGGTGAACGTCGCCGAGCCCTCACCCCCGCGCCTCCTCCACCTCCTCTGGGGCACGCACCCCACCCCCGCCGCCCGCATCGCCGCCGCCCGCGCCACTCCCTGACGGGGGGCCTTCCGCGGCAGGCGCGGCCACCCCGCCCCGGCAGCGCCCACGCCTGGCGGCGCCGCTTCGGGCGGTGCCCGATTGGGGCGGGGCTCGCGGCTACCCCACCGCGCTCGGGCGGTGCTCCTTCGGGCGGTGCCCGCTTGCCCGTGCGTTGGCGGCTCCCCCGCCGTGGGGGGTTTCCCGCGCCTGGCGGCGCGGGGTGTTCCCACCCCCACCACCCGTGCAGATTCGATGTCGGCTGACGGCCTTCTCGTGGGGGTGCATCGCCGTCGGGGGCGAACCGCAGTCCCCGAACCACATTCACCCCCACCGGCAGGCAGCCGCCCACGAGACACCGGGAGGGGGACGATCCGGGGGTGCCCCCGCAGGAATGCGCACCCCGCCGCTCACCGGACAAGGAAGAGGTCAGACGCGCATTCCGAGGAGGTACCCCCGGAGTGGCACCCGACCCCACCCCCGCACGGAGTGCGCGATGCCCCGCCGGATGACCCCAGGGGCGCGAGGAACTGCGCGAGCAACCCACCACCGGGCGAACGGCGAACCGCCCACCGCAAGTGGCACCCCCTCAGGGGCGCGGGGAACGGCGCGGACCAGCCCCCACCGGGGGAAAGGCGAACCGCCCACCGCAAGCGGCACTCCCCCCAGGGGCGCGAGGAACTGCGCGAGCAACCCCCCACCGGCGGAACCGCGAACCGCCCACCGCAAGCCGCCGCCCCCCCGGAGCGGCGCGAGCAGGCCGCAACGAGCAGAGCGGAGCGAACCCGCGTGGAGGGTAAGGTCGGGCGGGATGGAGAAGACCCTGATCGTCACGAACGACTTCCCGCCCCGGCAGGGCGGGATCCAGTCCTTCGTGCACAGCATGGCCCTGCGCCTCGACCCGGCGAAGGTCGTCGTCTACGCCTCCACGTGGCGCGACGGCACCGAAGCCGCCCGCTTCGACGCCGAGCAGCCCTTCCCCGTGGTGCGGGACCGCACGAAGATGCTGCTCCCGACGTCCCGCGTCACCCGTACCGCCGTGAAGCTGCTGCAGGCACACGGCTGCTCGTCCGTGTGGTTCGGCGCGGCGGCCCCGCTGGGCCTGATGGCCCCGGCCCTGCGCAGGGCCGGCGCGGCCCGCCTGGTGGGTACGACGCACGGCCACGAGGCGGCGTGGGCCCAGTTGCCGGGCAGCCGCACACTGCTGCGCCGGATCGGCGAGGGCACCGACACGCTCACGTATCTCGGCGAGTACACGCGCTCGCGGATCGCCTCGGCGCTCACGGAGCGGGCGGCGGCCCGCATGGTGCACCTGCCGCCGGGGGTGGACGAGAAGACGTTCCACCCGGGGTCGGGCGGTGCGGTGGTGCGGGCGCGGCTGGGGCTCTCGGACCGGCCGGTCGTCGTGTGTGTGTCGCGGCTGGTGCCGCGCAAGGGGCAGGACACCCTGATCCTCGCGCTGCCGCGCATCCTGCGGGAGCAGCCGGATGCGGCGCTGCTGATCGTGGGCGGCGGCCCGTACCGCAGCGAGCTGGAGGCGCTGGCGGAGCGGACCGGGGTCGCGGGAGCGGTGCGGTTCACCGGGCCGGTGCCGGAGGCGGAGCTGCCCGCGCACTTCGGGGCGGGTGACGTCTTCGCGATGCCGTGCCGGACGCGGCGCGGGGGCCTGGACGTGGAAGGGCTCGGCATCGTCTACCTGGAGGCGTCGGCGACCGGGCTGCCGGTCGTGGCGGGCGACTCGGGCGGTGCTCCCGACGCGGTGCTGCCCGGCGAGACGGGCTGGGTCGTGCCCGGCGGCTCCCCGGAACTGGCCGCGGAACGCATCCTGGCCCTCCTCCGTGACCCGGACCTGCGCCGCACGATGGGAGAACGCGGCCGCGCCTGGGTCCACGAGGCCTGGCGCTGGGACCTGCTGGCGGAACGCCTCCGCACCCTCCTGTGACCGCCCGCTCCGCGCCGTGCCGGCGCGGAGCGGCGCTGCGTCTCAGCCGCGCGGTACGCGGAGCGCGGCCAGGACGGGGAGGTGGTCCGTCGCGGCGTGGAGGTCGGCGTGGGTGACGCCGGGGACGGAGTGGGGGACGCCGCAGCCGAGGACCTGCACCGCCTTGGTCGCGAAGATCGCGTCGATCCGCTGGTAGGGGGCGCGGACGTTGGTGACCTCGCCGCCCCAGGGCGCGACGGCGAAAGCGTCCTGGAGCTCGGCCGCGACCCGGGCGAAGCCCGCCCGCTCGGGGGGTTCGTTGAAGTCGCCGCCGACGACGGTGTGGGGCTCGCCCATCGCGGCGACGCGTTCCAGCAGCAGGCCCGCCTGCTCGTGGCGTTCGGCCGGGTCCAGGCTCAGGTGGGTGCTGACGGCGGCGAGCCGCGCGCCGCCGATCCGCAGCACCGCCGTGGCGAAGCCGCGCTGGTGCAGCGGCGGGTTGTGCGGCAGCAGCACGTCCTCGGTGCGTTCGACGTGCGCGCGCAGGGACGACAGGATCATCGGCCCTGCGGCTGTCGCGCCCCCGGTGACGTGCACCAGCCCGGTCGTGCGTGCGAGGCGGGCCGCGGCCTTCCGCCATCGGAAGAACCGCGGGGCCTCCTGGATGAGGACGAGATCGGGGGCGCAGGCTCGGATGACCCGGGCCAGCGCCGCCGTGTCGTCCCGCATCGAGCGGACGTTGTAGCTGAGCACGCGGACGATCGCCGAGTCGTGCTCGGTTGCGGAACTCGGCAGATCCTCCACGGTCATGTGATCAACCTAGCCCGGTTTCAGCCCTGCCGCGCGAGGTCGGCGGCGCCGACCAGCCCCGCCGTGCCGCCGAGTTGCGCGGCGAGCACCTGGGCGTGCGGGCGCCAGTCGCCCCCGATGAGCCAACGCCGGAAGGACTTGCGGATCGGGTCGAGGACCAGTTCGCCCTCGTCCGACACGCCGCCGCCGACGATGAAGGCGGAGGGGTCGAAGAGCGAGGCCAGGTCGGCCAGGCCCGCGCCCGCCCAGCGGGCCAGCTCGCGGAAGGAGTCGACGGCGACCGGGTCGCCCTGCCGGGCGGCGGCGCTGATGTGCCGTCCCTCGATGCCCTCGACGGTGCCGTCGCCCAGCGCGAGCAGGGCGGTGGCGTTCTCCGGGGTCGCGTTGGCGCGCTGCTTGGCGTAGCGGACGAGGGCACGGCCGGACGCGTACTGCTCCCAGCAGCCCTGGCTGCCGCAGCCGCACAGCAGCCCGTCCGGCACCACGCGGATGTGGCCGAACTCGGCGGCGACGCCGAACCGGCCGCGGCGCAGCTTGTTGCCGATGATGATGCCGCCGCCCAGGCCCGTACCGAGTGTGATGCAGATCACGTCGGAGTGGCCCTGGCCCGCGCCGAAGCGGTACTCGCCCCACGCGGCCGCGTTCGCGTCGTTCTCCACGACGACCGGGAGTCCTACGCGCTGCTCGACCTTGTCCTTGAGTGCCTCGTGCCGCCAGTTGATGTTCGGCGCGAAGAGCACGGTGGCCCGCTTGTCGTCGACGTAGCCGGCGGCGCCGATGCCGACGGCCTCGATCGAGTGACCGGTGCTGACCTGGCGTACCGCCTCGACGATCGCGTCGACGACGCCTTCGGGAGTCGGCGGCGTCGGCACCTTGACGGTCTCAAGGATCGAGCCTTCCTCGTCGACCACGCCGGCCGCGATCTTCGTGCCGCCGATGTCGACGCCGATGGTGAGTCCCATGTGTCCCTCAGTTTTCGGTCGTTCCCCGCTAAGAGAACCGTACCGGAGAGGGGGTCAGTCGAGGTCGATGTGTTCAGCGGTTGAACGCGCGGACCCCGCACCCGAGGTCCAGCGGGATTCCGCTCCGGCCACCGCGGACCGGTACGCCGCCAGCAATTCGGCCCCTGCGGCCGCGAGGTGGTCGAAGACGTCGGGATTCCGCTCCTTGATGGGTTCGACAACAGAACGCACCTGGGAGAGCATCCCCTGCGCCGCGAGCTGCACCGCGGGGTTGCGCAGCGCCGCCAGCCGCTCACCCAGCGCGTCGCCGACCGCATCGGCCAGACGCCGCAGCTCCTCCGCCGCGCTGCCCTGGCCCGACTCCTCGCGGCGCCTGGCGTGCTCGGCCGCGATGTCCTCCGCGCTGGCCTTCGCCCACGCGTCGGGGTCCGGACGGTCGGTGGCTTCGCTCATGACGGTCTCCCAACGGGGCGCCGCGGTCGGGGCGCCTCCCTTCTCGACGGTACCCGAACGCCCGCCCGGACGGCCGGTGTCGGCACGGGCCTGTGCGGCGGGGCGACGGCGGGGTCATGGCGGGGCCACGGCGGGCACCGGGAGGGCGCCGGGGCGGCGCGGGCCCGCGGTCAGCGCGGCTGCGGCCAGAGCCCGGGGTCGGGCGTGAAGCGCACCCGCAGGACGCCGTCCCGCAGCGCCGCGCCCTGCACGGTGCAGCGCCGCAGCGCGGACGGCAGCGGCATGATGCGGCGGAAGCCCTCGGCGTCGACGACGAGTTCGTCCCCGCGCCGCACGAGGTCCAGGCCCTCCTTGCCCGCACCCGGCAGCGGCAGCGACCACTCCAGGTACCCGTCCCCGGCGAGCCGGTCCACGACCGTCCAGGGCTCGCCGGAACCGCCGGCGTCCGCCCCGGAGGGGCGGGCCCCGACCGCGGACGCCAGCGCCAGCGCCTCTTCCGCCGGCCCTGCCTCCCGCCCCAGGTGCGGCAGTTCGTGCAGCGGCGCGGCGTCGGCCGCGCACGCCTCCGCGAAGGACTTGAGCCGCTCGTGCTGCGCGGCGGCGAGGGCGGCCGTGAAGGGGTCGGCGGCGTCCGCGGGCAGCAGCCGGTTGACGGCCACCGCGGCGGGGCCCAGGCCGTGCAGGGCGAGGCCGGTGCGGGCGGTGCGCAGCGTCTCCGCGCCGTGGCCGGAGGGCTCGACGACGACCGCCACGGAGGTGCCGGGGGCGTCGATGACGGCCTGGACGGCGGCGAGTTCGCGGTCCGCGCGGGCGGCCGCGTCGTACGCCCACTCCGCGGGCATCGGCACCCCGGCGAGCTGGGCCAGCACCGGGCGCAGCGCGCGGGCGGCCTGCCGGTCGGCGGGCAGCAGCCGGGCGAGGTAGCGGCGCAGCTGGCCGGGCAGCGCGAGCAGCGTCACGGCCTCCCGCACCGGCGGCAGGTCGACGACGACGAGCCCCCAGCCCGCGTCCTGCGCCGCCCGTACGGCCCGCAGCAGTGCCAGCGCCTCCGCGCCGGGCAGCGGTGTCAGCTCCTCCGGGTCCAGCGGAGCGGCGCCGAGCAGCGCGAGCAGGGTGCCGCCGCGGGACTGCAGGTCGAGCAGCGCGTCCTGGAAGGCGCCGCCGGGGTCGGTGCGGCGCACCGCCAGGCCCGGCACCGCCCCGTCGAGGGCGGCGGCCGCGGTGCGGTCGCCGGTGAGCAGCAGCGTGCGGGTCCCGCGGCGGGCGGCCGCGGCGGCCGTGGCGGCGGCGACCGCGGTGCGGCCCGCCCCTCCGCCGCCGGTGACCAGCAGGGTGCGTACGGTCTCCGGGGGCATCAGCCCGCGGTCTCGGTGCCGGCGGCACCCTTGCCGAGCCCGGCCGGTGCGGAGCCGCCCGACTCGACCCGCTTCTTCAGCCCGGCCAGCGCCCGGTCGATGATGACCTTCTCGGCCTTGCGCTTGATCATGCCCAGCATGGGGATCTTGACGTCCACGGTGAGCTGGTAGGTCACCTCGGTGCGGCGTCCGCCGTCGAGCGGCACGAGCGCGTAGGAGCCGTCGAGGGTGCGCAGCATCTGCGACTTCACCAGCGACCAGTGCACCTCGTCGGCGCTCACCCAGGTGTAGGCGAGGGTGTGGTCGTCCTTGATGGCGCCGGCGTCGAGCAGCAGCCGCACCTGCTCGGCGCGCCCTTCGGCGTCGCGCGCGAGGACCTGGGCCTCCTTGACCTCGCCGGTCCACTCCGGGTAGCGGTCGAAGTCGGCGATGACGCCCATGACAGCGGCCGGAGCCGCCTCGATCGTGATGCTCGACCGTGTGTGTTCCGCCATCGCCGTGGCCCTCCAGGACTACTGGTGCAGGATGCCCCCGAAGGCTACCGCGCCCAGATGGGAGCGGGTCGCGCGCGCCGCCCGGGCCGCGGGGCCCGGCTCACCACTCCAGGACCCAGGGCCTGCGGGTGTGGTTGAAGTGGCCGACGTTGACGCACTCGGTGCGCCCGATCCGGGTGCGGGCCAGCAGCGGCTGGTGGACGTGCCCGAACAGCGCGTATTTCGGCTGCACGCTGCGCACCGCGTCGAGCAGCGCCTCGCTGCCGCGCTCGAAGCGCCGCGCGACGGTGTCGTAGCACAGCTCGGGCAGCGCGGGCGGGATGTGCGAGCACAGCACGTCGACCTTGCCGAGCGCGGCGACCTTGGCCGCGTACTCCTCCTCGCCGATCTCGTACGGGGTGCGCATCGGGGTGCGCAGGCCGCCGCCGACGAAGCCGAAGACGAGTCCGCCGAGCTCCACCGTCGCGCCGTCCAGCACCGTCGTGCCCGGGCCGGCGTACTCCGCCCACAGGCCGGGGATGTCGACGTTTCCGTACGTGGCGTAGGTCGGGGTGGGGAAGGCGGCGAAGAGCTCGGTGTACTGCCTGCGCACGGCGCTCTCGATGGCGGCCCGGCGGTCGATGCCCGCCCACAGCTCCGCGTCCAGCAGCCGGGCCTCGTCGAAGCGGCGGGCGGTGCGCAGCGCGACCATGCGGTCGGCGTTCTCGACGCCGAAGAGGTCGGGGAAGATGCCCCGCGAGTGGTCGGCGTAGTCGAGGAAGAGGATCAGGTCGCCGAGGCACACCAGCGCGTCGGCGCCCTCCCCGGCGCCGGCCAGCGCCTGCGCCGCGCCATGGACGTCGCTCACCACATGCACCCGCATGACCTCACCTTATAGCGCGGCGCCGTACGCCCCCAGACCGCCGTCCACCTGCGGATCCGTGACCGGCTGGACTACTCTTCCGGCGTCGGCCCACCCGCGCCGGCCGGCGCGTGTGACGCTGGGAACATCTCCCGTGCGCCCCCTACCGCCGGAGCTTTACCGATGGGTAACGTCCAGTAGGTCCCCCCGCCTTCCCTCCGGGTGCGCCGTGGCACCGATGAGGAGCAGCCGCCTTGCGTGAGTTCAGCCTTCCGGCCCTGTACGAGGTCCCCGCCGACGGCAACCTGACGGATCTGATCCGCCGCAACGCCGCCCAGCACCCGGACACCCCCGTCCTCGGCCGCAAGGATCCCGCCGGCCACTGGCAGGACGTCACCGCGGGGGAGTTCCTGGCCGAGGTGCGGTCCGCCGCCCGCGGCCTGGTCGCGGAGGGCGTGCAGCCCGGCGACCGGGTCGCCCTGATGTCCCGCACCCGCTACGAGTGGACGCTGCTGGACTTCGCGGTGTGGAGCGCCGGCGCGGTCACCGTGCCGGTCTACGAGACCTCCTCGCCCGAGCAGATCGAGTGGATCCTCGCCGACTCCGGCGCCGTGGCCGTCGTCGTCGAGTCCGGCGCGCACGAGCGCGCCGTGGAATCCGTACGCGAGCGGCTGCCGCTGCTCAAGCACGTGTGGCGGATCGACACCGGCGCCGTCGAGGCCCTCACGGCGGCGGGCGGCGGCGTCTCGGACGCGGTGCTGGACGAGCGCGGCGCGAGCGCCAACGCCGATTCGCCCGCGACCGTCGTCTACACCTCCGGCACCACCGGCCGCCCCAAGGGCTGCGTGCTCAGCCACCGCAGCTTCTTCGCCGAGTGCGGCAACGTCCTGGAGCGCCTCGCCCCGCTCTTCCGCACCGGCGAGTCCTCGATCCTGCTCTTCCTGCCGCTCGCGCACGTGCTGGGACGGCTCGCCGAGGTCGCCGCCGTCATGGCGCCGATCCGTCTCGGCCACGTCCCCGACGTCAAGAACCTCACCGACGACCTCCAGGGCTTCCGGCCCACCCTGATCCTCGGGGTGCCGCGGGTCTTCGAGAAGGTCTACAACACCGCCCGCGCCACCGCGCAGGCCGGCGGCAAGGGGAGGATCTTCGACCGCGCCGCCGCCACGGCCGTCGAGTACAGCCGCGCCCTGGACACCCCGGCCGGCCCGTCGCTGCGGCTGCGGATGGCCCACAAGGTCTTCGACCGGCTCGTCTACGCCAGGCTCCGCGCGGTGCTCGGCGGCCGCGCCACGCACGCCATCTCCGGCGGCGCCCCGCTCGGCGAGCGGCTCGGGCACTTCTACCGCGGCATCGGCTTCACGGTGCTGGAGGGCTACGGCCTCACGGAGTCCTGCGCGGCCACCGCCTTCAACCCGTGGGACCGCCCGAAGATGGGCACCGTCGGCCAGCCGCTGCCCGGCTCCACCATCCGCATCTCCGACGACGGCGAGGTGCTGCTGTACGGCGAGCACCTCTTCGCCGGCTACTGGAACAACGAGCCGGCCACCGCCGAGGCGATCGGCGACGGATGGTTCCACACCGGCGACCTCGGCACCCTCGACGAGGACGGCTACCTCACGATCACCGGCCGCAAAAAGGAGATCATCGTCACCGCGGGCGGCAAGAACGTCGCCCCCGCGGTGATCGAGGACCGCATCCGGGCGCACGCGCTCGTGGCCGAGTGCATGGTCGTCGGCGACGCCCGCCCCTTCGTCGGCGCCCTCGTCACCCTCGACGAGGAGTTCCTGCCGCGCTGGGCCGAGCAGCACGGCAAGGCCGGCCGCACGGCCGCCGAACTCGCCGCCGACCCCGACCTGCTGGCCGCCGTGCAGCAGGCCGTCGACGACGGCAACGCCGCGGTCTCGCGCGCCGAGTCGGTGCGCAGGTTCCGCATCCTGCCGGGGCAGTTCACCGAGGAGTCCGGGCACCTGACGCCGTCGCTGAAGCTCAAGCGCTCGGTGGTGCTCGCCGACTACGCCGACGAGGTCGAGGCGCTGTACACCCGCTGAGCGGCGCCGGGTGTGGCGCCCCCGCCGGGCGTCACACCACCGCGCCGCGCCCCGGGTCGTCGTCGTCCTCGTCGTCACCGGTGCGCATCCGCGCGACCAGTGTCGCGAAGCCGCCCAGGAAGCCGCCGACGCCCACCGTCACCGCCCACCAGGTCATCTCGAACTGGAAGAGCACGAACGCGAGCAGCAGCAGCGGGCCGCCCAGCACCGCGATCCAGGCGAACTTCGTCGTGACGTCCGCCTCCGGCAGCGGCGGCGGCTCGGGCGGCACGAAGTGCCCGTCGTCCTCGTCCTCGGCCGGTTCGTAGTCGCGCGGCCCGCGGATCACCGGGTGGATCACGATCGTCCGGTCGGACGGCGGCGGCGCGGTGCTCACCGCCGCCGGGTCGGTCGGGTCGGGGCCCTGCTCCGGCTGGGCGTCCGCGGCCGCGGCCTTCGCGGGCGTGACGTTCTCCGCCTCCGGCCAGGCCACGGTGCCGGGCTCCGGCTCCTCGTCCCAGCCCGCGACGAGCGCGGCCCAGGCCGCCTCCTCGTCCAGCGGGGTGCCCGGACGCGGCGGTTCCTCCTCCTGCGGGGCGGTGCCCTCGTCCTCGCGGTCAGCCACCGGCGGTGCCCTCCTTCAGTGCGCCGCCCGCGCCGCCCGCCGCCCGTCCCGCGGACAGGCGCTCGACGAAGGCGTACGACTCCGCGAAGATCCGCTCCGCGTCGTTGTCGAGGGTGGCCACGTGGAAGCTGTGTTCCAGGACGACCTCCGTGACGTCCCTGGACGACACCGCGCCCAGCACCACCGCGGAGTTCGACGGGTCCACGACGTGGTCGACCCGGCTGTGCAGGAGCAGCAGCGGCTGCGTCACCTGCGGCAGACCGGCCCGTACCAGCGGCCACAGCTTCGTCAGCGAGTGCACGGCGTCCAGCGGCGTACGGTCGTAGCCCGTCTCGGTGACGCCCGCGCGCGCGATGTCGCTCGCGATGCCCCGGACCGACGGCACCGCGTGCCGCAGCATCCCCGCCGCCCGCAGCTTCGGGCTGTCGGCCTTCACCGACGGGTTGACCAGCACCACACCGCTGATCGCCGTACCGTGCTTGGCCGCGAGCCGCAGGGCGAGCGTGCCGCCCATCGACAGGCCGCCGACGAAGACCCGCGAGCACCGGTCGCCCAGCGCGAGCAGCTCACGCTCCACCTCGGCGTACCAGTCCTGCCAGCCGGTCATCGCCATGTCCTGCCACCGCGTGCCGTGCCCCGGCAGCAGCGGCACCGACACCGTCAGACCGCGGTCGGCCAGATACCCGGCCCACGGGCGCATGGACTGCGGCGTGCCGGTGAAACCGTGACAGAGCAGCACGCCGGTCCCTCCGCCGTCATGGCGGTACGGTTCGGCTCCTGGCAGCAGCGGCACCGCTGGGCTCCTGTTCTGAAGGGATCCGAGGGTGTTTCCGGGGGGATCCGCGGGCGTGAAACCGCGAACCCGGGTACACGAGGTACACGGAGGTCGGACGTTCAGCGTACGCGGCCGCGATACCTGGCGGTAAGCCCCGCCGGGACCAGCCGTACCCGCCCCGTGGCGCTATGGTCGGTGCGACGGCTACAGGAGGTCCGGTTGTTCTACGGCGCGATGAAGATCGCCATCGGTTCCCCGCTCAAGGCGGCCTTCCGGCCCTGGGTCGAGGGCCTGGAGCACGTCCCCGCCGAGGGTCCGGCGATCCTGGCGAGCAACCACCTGTCCTTCTCGGACTCCTTCTTCCTCCCCGCGGTGCTCGACCGGAAGGTCACCTTCATCGCGAAGGAGGAGTACTTCAACTCCCCGGGCGTCAAGGGCAGGCTCACCGCCGCGTTCTTCAAGGGCGTCGGCCAGCTCCCCGTCGACCGCTCCGGCGCCCGCGGCGCGGGCGAGGCCGCCGTCAGGAGCGGCGTCGCCGTGCTGGCCCGCGGCGAGCTGTTCGGCATCTACCCCGAGGGCACGCGCTCCCCGGACGGCCGCCTCTACCGGGGCAAGCCGGGCGGCCTGGCACGGGTCGCGCTCGCCAGCGGGGCGCCGGTGATCCCGGTGGCGATGATCGACACGGAGAAGGTGCAGCCCGTCGGGAAGGTCGTGCCGAAGCTGTCGGTGCGGCCGGGGATCCGGATCGGCAAGCCGCTGGACTTCTCCCGCTACGCGGGGATGGAGGCCGACCGCTTCATCCTGCGGTCGATCACGGACGAGGTCATGTACGAGATCATGAAGCTCTCCGGCCAGGAGTACGTCGACATCTACGCCACGGCCGCCAAGCGGCTGCTCGCCGAGTCCGCCAAACCCTCCGCCGGGTGAGCGGCTCCGCGGGTGCGGCCGCGCCGCGGTCGCGGAGTGCGGCGCCGTCCGCGCCGGGCGCGCAGGCCTTTCCCGGCACGGGCTAGGCTCGTCCCCGGAAAAGGGGGGCGGCGTGCGCATGTCGGTGGAGGGCCCGCTGTGGCGGGCCCTGGTGGCGTACCGGGTACTGACGTGCGGTTATGCGATCGCCGTCTTCTGCTACGCCTACGGCGACCTGAAGCACCCGCTGGTCGGGGGGATCTACCTGGCCGTGCTGGGGGTGTGGACCCTGTCCACGCTGGGCCGCGTGATGTCGGCCGAGCGCTGCACCCGCCGCTTCCTCGCGGCCGACCTCGCGCTCGCGCTCAGCGGGATACTCCTCACGACGGTCGTGGACACCCACGCCCGTATCGAGGAGGGCGCCTTCACGCTGCCGTCGATCTGGACGGCCGGCTCCGTGCTCGCCTTCGCGGTCAAGGGCGGATGGCGGTGGGCGGCCGTCGCGTCGTCGCTGGTGGCGGTCGCCGACCTGGTGGAGCGCGGCAGCGGCGCGGGGCGGGACACGCTGCGCAACGTGCTGCTGGTGTGGGTCGCCAGCATCGGCATCGGCTACGTCGTGGAGGTGGCCCGGATCAGCGAGCGCACGCTCGCCCGCGCGCTCCAGATCGAGGCGGCGACCCGGGAGCGGGAGCGGCTCGCGCGGGACATCCACGACGGGGTGCTCCAGGTGCTGGCGATGGTGCAGCGGCGCGGTGACCAGGCCGGCGGCGAGGCCGCGGAGCTGGGCCGGATGGCGGGCGAGCAGGAGGCGGCGCTGCGCAGCCTGATCAGCGGCGCCCCGGTGCCGGCGCCGCGCGCGGGGGAGGAGCCGTCCGGGCCGGCGGACCTGCGGGCGCTGCTCGCGCCGTACGCGTCGGCCCGGGTGACGCTGTCCGCGCCGGGCACCCCGGTCACGGTGGAGCCCGCGGCGGGCGCGGAGCTGGCGGCGGCGGTGGCGGCCGCGCTGGACAACGTGGCGGTGCACGCGGGCGACGGGGCCCGGGCGTGGATTCTGGTGGAGGACGAGCCGGACGCGGTGCTGGTGACCGTCAGGGACGACGGGCCGGGCATCCCGGAGGGGCGGCTGGAGGCGGCCGCGGCGGAGGGCCGGCTCGGCGCGGCCCAGTCGATCCGCGGCCGGCTGCGCGACCTGGGCGGCAGCGCGCAGTGGCTGTCGCTGCCCGGCGAGGGCACGGAGGTGGAGCTCCGGCTGCCGAAGGCGCGGCAGGAGGCCGGGGTGGCCGGTACGAGCGGAGGGGGAGCGGTATGACGGGCGCGGACGGGGCGGAGCAGCAGCCGCCGGTCACGGTGATGGTGGTGGACGACCACCCGATGTGGCGGGACGCGGTGGCCCGCGACCTGGGCGAGGCGGGCCTGCGGGTGGTGGCGACCGCGGGCGACGGGCCCGAGGCGATCCGCCGTGCCCGGGCGGCCCGCCCGCAGGTGCTGGTGCTGGACCTGAACCTGCCGGGCGCATCCGGGGTGCGGGTCTGCAAGGAGGTGCTGGCGGTCGACCCGGCGGTGCGGGTGCTCGTGCTGTCGGCGAGCGGCGAGCACGCGGACGTACTGGAAGCGGTCAAATCCGGGGCGACCGGCTACCTGCTCAAGTCGGCCGGCCGCGACGAGCTGGTGGACGCGGTGCGCAGGACCGCGGTGGGCGACCCGGTCTTCACTCCGGGCCTGGCCGGGCTGGTGCTGGGGGAGTACCGGCGGCTGGCCACCGAGCCGCCGCCGCCCGCCGCGGACGGCACGGCGGCCCCGCGGCTGACCGACCGCGAGACGGAGGTGCTGCGGCTGGTCGCGAAGGGGCTGAGCTACAAGCAGATCGCCGCCCGCCTGGTCATTTCGCACCGTACGGTGCAGAACCACGTCCAGAACACCCTCGGAAAGCTCCAGTTGCACAACCGTGTGGAGCTTGTCCGGTATGCGATCGAAGCCGGTCTCGACGACGATCGGGGGACTTGCGCGGACGGCGACATGTGACCCGAGTCGCGCTAGCTTGGCGGGAGTTGCACTTCCGGCACAGCTGGCCTGCGACGAAGGGAAAAGTCCATGCGAGTCGGAGTCCTGACCGGCGGCGGAGACTGCCCCGGCCTCAACGCGGTCATCCGCGGCATCGTCCGCAAGGGCGTCCAGGAGTACGGGTACGACTTCACCGGCTTCCGGGACGGCTGGCGCGGCCCCCTGGAGGGGGACACCGTACGGCTCGACATACCGGCCGTCCGCGGCATACTGCCCCGCGGCGGCACCATACTCGGCTCCTCGCGCACCAACCCGCTCACGGTCGACGGCGGGGCGCGGCGGGTCCGGGAGACCCTGGCGGCCGAGCAGGTGGACGCGCTCATCGCCATCGGCGGCGAGGACACCCTCGGCGTCGCCGCCCGGTTGCACGCCGACACCGGGCTGAAGGTCGTCGGCGTGCCCAAGACCATCGACAACGACCTGTCGGCCACCGACTACACCTTCGGCTTCGACACCGCCGTCAACATCGCCACCGAGGCCATCGACCGGCTGCACACGACCGCGGAGTCGCACATGCGGGCGCTGGTGGTCGAGGTCATGGGCCGGCACGCCGGATGGATCGCGCTGCACTCGGGCCTGGCCGGCGGCGCCAGCGCGATCCTGATCCCCGAGCACCGCTTCGACCTCGACGAGGTGTGCGGCTGGGTCGAGAGCCGCTTCAAGATCCGCTACGCGCCCGTCGTGGTCGTCGCGGAGGGCGCCATGCCGCGGGACGGCGACATGGTCCTCAAGGACGGCACCCTCGACTCCTTCGGCCACGTCCGGCTGTCCGGCATCGGCGAGTGGCTCGCCGCCCAGATCGAGAAGCGCACGGGCAAGGAGGCCAGGACCACGGTCCTCGGGCACGTCCAGCGCGGCGGCACCCCCAGCGCCTTCGACCGCTGGCTCGCCACCCGCTTCGGGCTGCACGCCGTCGACGCCGTCCGGGACGGCGACTTCGGGACCATGGTCGCGCTGCGCGCCACCGACATCGTGCGGGTGCCGATCGGCGACGCGATCGCCCGCATCAAGACCGTCGACCCCGCCCTCTACGCCGAGGCGGGCGTCTTCTTCGGCTGACCGCCGGACCGGGAATCCCGCCCGGCGTCCCGCCCGCGGCAGCCCAGCGCGGGCCCCGCCGTGAACACGCACCCGGTCACCGCTTGCCGCAAGTGATCCGCCCGACCTATCCTCCCTGCACCCGGCTAGTCCGGCCGCTTCGTTCCCCCCTTTGAGCATTTGAGGAGCGCCCGGTATGACGGGTGTGACGAGCGGGCTCATGACGCCCGTACTGGCGGTCGCAGGCGGCACCGCATCCGGCAAGTCCACCCTTGCCGAAGCGCTGGCGCGGCACCACCCCGACAGCGTCGGCCTGATCCATCTCGACGACTTCTACGTACCCGCCCACGATCCGCGGCGCGGGGTCCGGACGCTCAGCGCGACCGGCGCGGAGACCCTGGACTGGAACCATCCGGGGTCCATCGACGAGGACGCCGTCACGGCCGCCCTCGACGCCGCCGCGGGCTCCGGGCGGTACCGCCTGCTCGTGGTCGAGGGCCTGTTCGCGCTCACGCTGCCCGCGGTGTCCGCCCGGGCCGCCTGGCGCGTCTACGTGGACACGCCCGACGACATCCGGCTGGCCCGGAAGATCCTGCGCAAGATCGAGGTCCAGCGGCAGGATCCCCGGGTGTCGCTGCTCAACTACCTGACGACGGGCCGCGAGCGGCACGCCGCGCACGTCGCGCCGTCCCGCACGCTCGCCGACCTGGTGGTGGACGGCACCGGCGACGAGTACACCATGATCGCCGAGGTGCTCACCCTGATCGGCCCGGTGCTGGCCGAGCCGGTGCTCGCCGACTCGGCCGTGGACGCCAGCTGCTACGGGGAGACCGCGTAGGGCGCGCCGCTCACCGCACCGGCGCCAGCACCCCCGCGAGCAGTCCGGCGGCGATCTCCACGCCGTTCAGCGTCAGCACCGACTCCGGGTGGAACTGCACCCCGGCGAAGCCCGGCCCGCGCATCGCGTGGACGTCGCCTGTCGCCGGGTCGCGGCTCAGCTCGACGCGGTGCATCGCCAGCTCCTCGGCGGCGGTGTCGTCGCAGCGCGCGGTGAAGGAGTTGTAGAAGCCGACCGTCTCGCGGCGCCCGAAGAGATCCACGGTGAGCTGCGCGCCCTGGAACGGCTCGGCCTTGCGCACCAGGTCGAGGCCCAGTTCGGCGGCGAGCAGCTCGTGGCCCAGGCACACCCCGAGCAGTCCGTGCGGGTGGTCGCGCACCAGCTCGGCCGTCAGGGCGCGCAGGAAGCGCATCTTCGGGTCGGCGGTGTCGGCCGGGTCCCCGGGACCGGGGCCGAGCACGACCGGGCCGGGGTGCGCGAGGGCCGCCTCCCGCAGCCCCGGCTCGTCGTAGCGGCGTACGGTCACCGCGTGGCCGGTGGAGCGCAGCAGGTGGGCCAGCATCGAGGTGAAGGTGTCCTCGGCGTCGACGACCAGGGCGTGCGCGGCGGCCGCGGGGTGCTGCTCCTGCATCCGCAGCCAGAACGGCGCCAGGTGCGCCCGGCGGGCGTCCAGCGCGGCCCGCACCCGGATGTCGTCGGCCAGCCGCGGCCGGGGCGGCCCCGCGGTGCGGGCCGGGGCCGGGCGCACGCCCAGCGCGGTGAGCACTCCCGCCGCCTTGGCGTGCGTCTCGGCGACCTCCGACTCCGGGCGGGAGTGCCGCACCAGCGTCGCCCCGACCGGCACCCGCAGCTCGCCGGCCGGGGAGATGTCGGCGGTGCGGATGAGGATGGGGGAGTCCAGCGTCTGCGCGCCGCCCGCGTCGCGGCCGATGAGGGCGAGCGCCCCGGCGTAGTAGCCGCGGCCGCCCTCCTCGTGGCGCTCGATGACCCGGCAGGCGTTCTGCACGGGCGAGCCGGTCACGGTCGCGGCGAACATCGTCTCGCGCAGCACCTCGCGGACGTCCCGGGTGGAGCGCCCGCGCAGCTCGTACTCGGTGTGCGCGAGGTGCGCCATCTCCTTCAGCCGCGGACCGACCACCACGCCGCCCAGGTCGCAGACGGTGCACATCATCTTGAGTTCCTCGTCGACGACCATCGTCAGCTCCTCGGCCTCCTTGGGGTCGGCGAGGAAGTCCAGCAGCCCGCCCGCGCTCGGGCCCTGCGCGGGGTAGCGGTAGGTGCCGCTGATCGGGTTCATCACGACGGTGTGCCCGGACATCCGCACGTGCACCTCGGGGCTCGCGCCGACGAGGGTGCGCTCGGGCGTGTGCACGACGTACGTCCAGTAGGCGCCGCGCTCGCCGCGCAGCAGCCGGGCGAAGAGCGCCAGCGCGGTGGCCGGGCCGTAGTCCGGGACGCGGCCGCGGAAGGTGCGGCGGATGACGAAGTTGGCGCCCTCGCCGCGGCCGATCTCCTCCTCGATGACCCGCCGCACGATCGCCGCGTAGTCCTCGTCGGAGGTGTCGAAGGCGCCGCCGTCGACCTCCACGGGGGTGTCGGGCAGCGCCGCCAGCAGTTCGGGGAGCGGCAGTTCGTACGCGGCGTCGGGGAGCATCACGGCCAGCGGGGTGCCGTCGTCGCGGACGTCGAAGCCGCGCTCGCGGATCTGCCGGAAGGGCACGAGCGCGAGCGCGTCGGTCCGGGCGCCGCCCTCGGGGCTGCCGTCCGGCAGCGGGATGCCGGCCAGCGTGTCCACGGCGGTGACGGGCCCGGTCAGCACCTCCACGACGTCCTCGGGGCGGCCGGGGGTGCGGCGGTGCAGCAGCGCGAACGGCGGGTGGCCCGGGGTGAGCAGGCGCGCGACGAGGGCGGCGGCGGTGGGGCTCTCAGGGATGTGCGGCACGGTCGGTGGTCCTTCCTTGACGGGGGAGGAGGGGCGGCGACCGGCCGGGAGAACGCCGAAGGCCGCCCCTGCGGGCGGCCTTCGCGAAGTGCTTGCCTACGCGTGATTCAGCTGGGCCGCCGGAGAAGCGGTCCACCACCAGGACTGGCGGGACATCGGAGCCGTCTGAATCGCGTTCACGGTCCCCGACCCTAGCGCACCGGGGACCGTTCCGTCAGGCGAGCACGTTGTAGACCTGCCAGCCGGTCCCGACCTTGGTGCGGGCGGCGTAGGGGGCCGCGGCGTCGCCGGTGCCCTGGTAGTACCAGAGCACACCGGACTTGTCGCGGGCCACCAGGTCGGACTTCCCGTCGCCGTTGAGGTCGCCGGTGCCGACGAGGTTGCTGTAGATCTGCCAGCCGGTCCCGACCTTGGTGCGGGCGGCGTAGGGGGCCGCGGCGTTGCCGGTGCCCTGGTAGAGCCACAGCGTGCCGGTGGTGTCGCGGGCCACCAGGTCGGACTTCCCGTCGCCGTTGAGGTCGCCGTCGGCGGCCAGGCCGTTGTAGGCGTTCCAGCCCGGCCCTATCACCGTCCGGGCCGCGAAGGGCGCGGTGGCGTTGCCGGTGCCCTGGTAGAGCCACAGCTTGCCGCCGGAGTCGCGCGCGACCAGGTCCGTCGTGCCGTCGCCGGTGAGGTCGCCGGAGCCCACGAGGCTGTTGTACGCGCCCCAGCCGGTCCCGACCTTCGTCCTGGCGAGGAAGGGCCCGGCGGGCTTGCCGCTGCCCTTGTAGTACCAGAGCGTGCCGGTGGTGTCGCGGGCCACCAGGTCGCCCGTGCCGTCCGCGCCGAGGACGGACATGGCGGCGAGCGTGTTGTACGCCTGCCAGCCGCCCCCGACCCGGTAGCGCGTCAGGAAGGGTGCCGTGGCGCTGCCGGTGCCCTGGTACTGCCACAGCACGCCGGCCGTGTCGCGGGCCACCAGGTTGTGGCGTCCGGCGGCGGAGACCGGCCCGACGCTGGTGGTGAGGGTGACGTCGGAGGCGCGCACCCACGCGATGCGGTGGTTGTAGCGGATCGGGTAGAAGAGGTTCGTCCCCGTCACCAGCGTGCGGTCACCGGTCGCGGTGCCCGTGAACGTCCCCGCGTACCAGTAGTCGCCCGCCTTCTCCGGGCCTGCCTGCGCGTACGCCTGGCCCGCGGCGATCGTGTACTTGGTGAGCGAGTCCGTGTTGTTGTCCTGCACCGGCACGTTGGTGCCGGTGTAGGCGGCGTTCTCCGGGTACGCCCGGCCGTAGACGGGGACGGTGCCGGACTTCGGGGTGATCACCTGCGTCGGCGGCAGCACGGACGTCCACTGCCCGCCGGGGTTGTGGAACCACAGCTTCTGGTTCTGGTACCAGATCGCCGTCCAGTCGCCCTGGACACCCGCGACGACGTACGCGCCGCCCGCCGGGACCTTGTTCGCCCAGTTCGAGCCCTCACTCCACGTCACGCTGCCCAGGTACGGGTCGGTCGGCAGTGTGCCGCTGGTGCTGGGCGTCTTGTAGAGGTAGACGAAGTTCGCCGGGTGCGCGGACACCGCGGCGCCGGCGTTGGTGAGCTTCGGCTCGTTGTCGGCCGTGTACGGCGGGACGACGCGGACCAGCTGGCCCACCTTCAGCAGACCGCCCGCGCCGCCCGCCCCGTCCGGGGCGCCCAGCAGCGCCATGTAGTGGTTCCAGTCCCAGAAGGGGCCCGGGTCCCAGTGCTGCGCGGCGACCTTCGTGTCGAGCACGCCGGGCACCTCGTCGTGGCCGATGATGTGCTCGCGGTCCAGCGGGATGCCGAATTTCTGGGCCACGTATTTCACCAGGACGGCCGAGGAGTCGTACTCCTGCTCGGTGAACCAGTCACCGTTCTTGATCGCGTAGCCCTCGTGCTCGACGCCGACCGAGTGCATGTTCACGGTCTTGTTCGCCGCGTGCCACGCCTCGTCCTTGAGCTGCACCATCTGCGTGACCCGGCCGTCGTCGGCGACCATGTAGTGGGCGCTCGCGTAGGCCGTCGGGTCCTTGAAGTGGTCGATGCTGCCCTGGAAGGTGCCCTCCATGTCGTGGATGACGACATAGCGGATGTCCTCGCCGTTGCCGGGGCGACTGGACACGTTGTAGTTGCCGAAGTCGTCCGCGGCCGTGCCGGCCTTGGCGTAGGCGGCGGAGACGAAGGTGCACGCCAGCCCGGAGGGGCACTCCGCGGTCGCGGCGGCGGTCGTGTCCGTGGTGGCGGTGTCCGCCGTCGCGGCGGCCAGGGGCACCACCGCGGGCTCCACCGGCTGCACGTCGGAGACGGCCGCGAGGGTGACCGCCTGGCCGTCCGCGGTGACCCGGCTCGCGCCGGAGCGCACCGTGTCGAAGACGCGCTGCACGAACTGCCGGGCGGCCTTCTTGTCCGGCGACTGGCTGTAGCGCGCGACGCCCGCCCACCAGCGGCCCGGGTCGTCCGGCAGCGAGCCCTCCGCGGCCTTCTCGTACTTCGCCAGCAGCGCGGCGCCGGCCCGGATGCTCTGCCGCGGGTCGGAGCGCACGTCGGCGGCGGGGACGCCGATCAGCTTCGCCGCGGCGTCCACGGTGTGCAGCGTCGCGGCGGAGGTGTCGATCGCGGAGTGGTTCTTGCGCAGCGCCCGGGAGGCGCTGAAGTGCCGGGAGACCGCCGGGTCGCCGCTCTGGTCCAGGTGGGACAGCCGCTCGGCGTCCGACGGCTGCTCGACGTCTGCGGCCGTGACCTGGGTCAGCCCCATCACGTTGTAGTTGCCGGTGGTGCTCGGCCGCCCCTCGTGCGACTCCCACAGCGTCATGCGGTAGGAGACGGCCATCAGGACGCTCTGCGGGACGTGAAACTCCTCGGCCGCGGCGGCGAAGTCCGCCTGCAGCGAGGGTGCCCCGTGGCCGGCCTTGGCGTCGCCGGAGCCTCCGGACGAGGGGTTGGCGAGTGCGATCGTTCCGTACGTGGCGACGGTCGCGAGCGCGGCCGCGCCCGCCCCGTAGGCGATCCACGACCTGCGTCTGCGGTGTCTGCTGGTCAACCTGCTGCCCTCTCGGCTTTCCCGCGCGCGATCGGAGGCGCGCCCTCCCGAGGAGCCCGCGCCGGGCGGCGGCGGCTCTGAAACGGGACGACGCTATCAGCCGCCCGTTCGGTTTCCGCGGCGGACCCGGGACGGCATGTCTCACCCACTGAGCGCGCGGAAAACGAGTGGACCCGACCCCGTACTGTGGTCCCGTGACCGTGAACGCAGACATCCACGCCGGGGACAACACCTGGCATGCTCTTCCCGCGGCGCAGCAGCCCGAGTGGCCCGACCCCGAGGCTCTGCGCGACGTGATCGCCGAGCTCGCCTCGTATCCGCCGCTCGTCTTCGCCGGGGAGTGCGACCAGCTGCGCTCCCGGCTCGGCGCTGTCGCCCGGGGCGAGGCGTTCCTCCTCCAGGGCGGGGACTGCGCCGAGGCGTTCGACGGGGTCGGCGCCGACCAGATCCGCAACAAGCTCAAGACGCTGCTCCAGATGGGAGCCGTCCTGACGTACGCCGCGTCCGTGCCCGTCGTCAAGGTCGGCCGGATCGCCGGGCAGTACAGCAAGCCGCGCTCCAAGCCGACCGAGACCCGCGACGGCGTGACGCTGCCCGTCTACCGCGGCGACTCCGTCAACGGCTTCGAGTTCACGCCCGAGTCCCGCACCCCGGACCCGCAGCGGCTCAAGCGGATGTACCACGCCTCGGCGTCCACGCTGAACCTGGTGCGCGCCTTCACCACCGGCGGCTACGCCGACCTGCGCCAGGTGCACGCCTGGAACCAGGACTTCGTGAAGTCCTCGCCGTCCGGCCAGCGCTACGAGGCGCTCGCCCGCGAGATCGACAACGCGCTCAGCTTCATGGCCGCGTGCGGCACCGACCCGGCCGAGTTCCGCACCGTCGAGTTCTTCTCCTCGCACGAGGCGCTGCTGCTGGACTACGAGACGGCGCTGACCCGCACCGACTCGCGGACGGGCCGGCTCTACGACGTCTCCGGCCACATGGTGTGGATCGGCGAGCGCACCCGGCAGCTGGACGGCGCGCACATCGAGTTCGCGTCGCGGATCAGCAACCCGATCGGTGTGAAGCTCGGCCCCGGCACCACGCCGGAGGAGGCCCTCACCTACATCGACCGGCTGGACCCCGACCGGGAGCCGGGCCGGCTGACCTTCATCGTGCGGATGGGCGCCGACAAGGTCCGCGACCGGCTGCCGGAGCTCGTGGAGAAGGTCTCCGCGTCCGGCGCACAGGTCGCCTGGATCTGCGACCCGATGCACGGCAACACCTTCGAGGCGGCCTCCGGCCACAAGACCCGGCGCTTCGACGACGTGCTCGACGAGGTCAAGGGCTTCTTCGAGGTCCACCACGGCCTCGGCACCCACCCCGGCGGCATCCACGTCGAGCTGACCGGTGACGACGTGACCGAGTGCGTCGGCGGCGGCGACGAGATCTTCGTCGACGACCTGCACCAGCGCTACGAGACGGCGTGCGACCCGCGGCTCAACCGCAGCCAGTCGCTCGACCTGGCCTTCCTCGTGGCCGAGATGTACCGCGGGCAGTAGCGGACGTATTCCCGCAAGGGACGCGGATCACAGCGATCCGCGTCCCTTGCGGCTTTTCTCCCCCGCGCACGGCAGGTAAGGTAAGGGTTACCTCAGTCCCCGGGCCCTGATCGGCGGTGAACCGCGTGTACGTCTGCTCCTGCTTCGGCATCACCGAGGGCCAGGTCCGGCAGCACGCCGCCGAGGGGCGCTGCACGCCGCGGCAGATAGCCTCCGCGTGCAAGGCCGGCACCGACTGCGGCTCCTGCGTCAAGCGCATCCAGGCCCTGCTGGGCCGCGGTGACGGCTGCGTGACCCGGGGCAGGCTCGCGCCGGAGGGGCGGGCCGCCCAGGCCCCGGCCGCACCCGCGGCTCCCGCGGATGCCCCGCAGGCCGCTCCGCCGGTCCCGGCGCCGCTCAGGCGTCTGGCTGCTTGACCACCTGCGCGAGGTAGAGCGGCTCGCCCAGTTTCTCGATCAGCTCCAGCTGGGTGTCCAGGTAGTCGATGTGCTCCTCCTCGTCGGAGAGGATCGACTCGAAGATGTTCTTGGACGTGTAGTCGCCCTTCGCGTGCATCAGCTCGACACCGCGCCGCAGCCGGTCGATCGCCTCGACCTCCACCTGCTTGTCGGCCTCGAACATCTCGGTGACCGTCTGCCCGACCCGGACGTGGAAGAGCCGCTGGTAGTTCGGCAGGCCCTCCAGGAAGATGATCCGGTCGGTGAGGATCTCGGCGTGCCGCATCTCGTCGAAGGACTCCGCCCTGGTGTGCTTCGCGAGTCTCAGCCAGCCGTAGTTCTCCTGCATCTTCGCGTGCAGGAAGTACTGGTTGATCGCGGTCAGCTCGGCGGTCAGCTGTTCGTTGAGGAACTCGATGACCTCGGGGTCGCCCTGCATGGCAGCGCCGTCCTTCCCGTCCGGACAAGTGGGGGTCGGGCGCATCCTCGCACTACGCGGGCATCCGTTCCAGTAAGTGCACACTTACGTACTGTGGTGGCTTTTGTCCCGCCTTGTCCGCCGTGGGCGGGCGGTCACGAGCACCGGGCCGGGTCTGTCACCATGGAGGCATGGGTCGGTACGAGGGTCGCGCGGGGGAGCTGCCGCCGGGCCAGCGGATCCAGCGGGGCTGGCCGGTCACCCACTACGGGCCCGTTCCGCGGTTCAAGCCGGACCGCTGGGAATTCCGCGTCTTCGGCGCCACCGCGGACGGCGGGACGACGTCCTGGAACCACCCGGAGTTCTCCGCGCTCCCCTACGACACCGTGGTCGCCGACTTCCACTGCGTCACGAAGTTCTCGATGCTCGGCCTCGAATGGGGCGGCGTCGCCACCTCCACCGTCGTGAAGCTCGCGCCGCCCGCCGACGACGTCACCCACGTGATGGTGTGGGCCGAGTACGGATTCAGCTCCAACCTGCGGATCGAGGACTTCCTCGACGACCAGTCGATATTCGCCACCCACAAGGGCGGAGAACCCCTCACCGCGGAGCACGGCTTCCCCGTCCGGCTCGTCGTCCCCCGGCTCTACGCCTGGAAGGGCCCCAAGTGGGTCCGCGGCATCGAGTACATGACCGCGGACCGCCGCGGCTTCTGGGAGGAGCGCGGCTACCACAACCTCGGCGACCCCTGGCGGGAGCAGCGCTACTCCTACCAGGAGGAGCCGGGCGACGGGCCGGAGCTCTAGGCCGGCGAAGGCCTGCGTCCCGGGCCCCGGGAGCGGGCGCCTCAGCGCACCCAGAGGGTGACCGTGGCGCCCTTGGGAGCCTGGCTGCCGCCGCCCGGGGACTCGCTGAAGACGGTGTCGCCGAAGAAGAGGCTGATCACCCGCACGTCAAAACCCGCGGCCTTGAGCGTCTTCTCCGCCTCGTCCTGCTTCTGGCCCTTGACGTCCGGCACGGGGAAGAGCTGCTGGCCCTTGGACACCGTGATCGTCACGGTGTCGCCCTTGGCCGCCTGCGTGTTGCGGTCCGGGGTCTCCAGGGCGACGGTGTCCTTGTCCGCCTCGTCCGAGAACGCCTTGTCCGGCGACAGCACGACCTGGAAGCCCGCGTCCTGGAGCGTCTGCTGCGCCTCCGTGACCGACGAGCCGATCACGTCCGGGACGTCCACGGGCGAGCCGCGGGAGACGGTGAGGGCCACGGGTGTGCCCGGGGCGATCTCCCGGCCCGCGGGCGGGTCGGTCACGATGACCGAACCCTGCGGCACCGCGTCGTTGAACGACTTCGCCACCGTGCCCGGCACCAGCCCCGCGTCCTTCAGCTCCCGCCGCGCGTCGGAGAGCGTGCGCCCCGCCAGGTCCGGCACCTTCACCTGGCGCGGGCCCTCGGAGACCGTGAGCGTCACCGTCCCGTTGCTGCGGATGCGCCTGCCGGGCGCCGGGTCGGTCGAGATCACGCTGCCGCGCGGCACCGTGAGCGAGTAGTCCTTGCGCACCTTCGTGTCCAGGCCCGCGGCGTCCAGCTTGTGCTGCGCCTCGGCCTGCGGCAGCGCCAGCACGCCCGGCACGTGCGTGAACTGCCCGTCGTTGATGTACCAGACACCGCCCGCGACACCGAGCACCACCAGCAGCGCGGCCAGCAGCGTCAGCACCCCGCGCCGGCCGCGCCGGGCCGGGCCGCGCCCCGCCCGTCCGCTCCCGCGGGGACCGCGCGGCGGAGCGGCGGGCGTGTCGTCGACGCCGTACGCCTCCTCGTCCGCGGGCCGCCGCGGCAGCAGCCGGGTCGTGCGGTGCAGCTCGTCGTCCTCCCGGCCGCGGCCCGTGGGAGGGGCGGGCATCGCGAGGACCGACGCCGGGTGCGCGACGCTCGTCGGGTCCTCCGACCCGGCCGGCACGGCGTCCCGCACCTCCCCGGAGGCCGCGCGGTGGTCCAGCTCCCCGTCCGTCAGCTCCGCGCGCACCGCCCGCACTTCCGCGAGCAGCGCCACGGCGTCCGCCGGGCGGCCCGCCGGATCCCGGTCGGTCGCCCTGGCCACCAGCGCGTCCAGTGACGGCGCGAGCCCCGGCACGGCGGCGGAGGGCGGCGGCACATCCTCGTTGAGCCGCTGGACGATGACCTCCATCGCGGTGTCGCCCTCGTACGGCTTCGCGCCGGTCAGCATCTCGTACAGCATCACGCCGCACGCGTACACATCCGTCCGCTCGTCCACGTGGCCGTGGCCGATCTGCTCGGGCGCCAGGTACGACACCGTGCCGAGCAGCGCGCCCGAGCTGCTCGTCTGCGCGTCCACACCCCTGACCAGGCCGAAGTCGGCGACCTTGACCCGGCCCGCGTCGCCGATCAGGACGTTCTCCGGCTTGGCGTCGCGGTGCACGAGCCCGGCGCGGTGCGCCGCCCCCAGCGCCGCGAGCACCGGCTCCAGCACGTCCAGCGCCGCCCGCGGGGTGAGCGCGCCGCGCTCGCGCAGCACGTCCCGCAGCGTGCAGCCCGCGACGTACTCCATGGCCAGGTACACGTACGTGCCGTCCGTGCCCTGGTCGAAGACGCCCACGACGTTCGGGTGCGACAGCCGTGCCACGGCCTTCGCCTCGCGGATGAACCGCTCCACGAAGCCGCCGTCCGCCGCCAGCCCGGGGTGCATGACCTTCAGTGCCAGTACCCGGTCGAGCCGGGTGTCCAGGGCGCGGTAGACCGTGGCCATCCCGCCGACGGCGATCCGGGCCTCGACCCGGTAACGCCCGTCCAGCGTCTGCCCGACCAGCGGATCCTGCACGGTGGTGTCCACGACGCCCGATTCTACGAGCCGGGTACGACGCCGGTCCCCGTTCGCCGCGGCACTGTGGCGATGCCGTGGCGAACGCCGCCAAACCGTGACCATCGGCGCCACCCGGGAGCGGCCGCCGCGCCCCCCGGGGGCGCGCTGCCGGACCGGCGTCCGGCGGCGCGGCGTGATCAGAACGCCGGCCGCTCCGGATCCAGGTCGGCGACGCCCTCCGTGGGGGAGGAGGCCAGGGCGTGGTGGCGGCGCGGGATGCGGCCGGCGTGGTGGGCGAGGCGGCCGGCGGTGACCGCGTGGCGCATCGCCTCGGCCATGACCGCGGGGTGCTGGGCCCGGGTCACGGCGGAGGCCAGCATCACGGCGGCGCAGCCGAGTTCCATCGCGAGGGCGACGTCGGAGGCGGTGCCCGCGCCCGCGTCCAGGATGACGGGGACGCCCGCGCGCTCGGTGATCAGCCGGAAGTTGTGCGGGTTGCGGATGCCCAGACCCGAGCCGATGGGGGAGCCCAGCGGCATGACCGCCGCGCAGCCGACGTCCTCCAGCTTCCGCGCCAGCACCGGGTCGTCGCTGGTGTACGGCAGCACCGTGAAGCCGTCGTCGACCAGCACCTCGGCGGCGTCCAGCAGCTCGACCGGGTCGGGCAGCAACGTCCGCTCGTCCGCGATGACTTCGAGCTTGATCCAGTCCGTGCCCAGCGCCTCCCGCGCGAGCCGCGCGGTCAGGACCGCCTCGCCGGCCGTGAAGCAGCCCGCGGTGTTGGGCAGCACCCGGATGCCGAGCCGGGCGAGCACCGACAGCACGGAGCCCTGCGTGGTCGGGTCCAGGCGGCGCATCGCCACCGTGGTCAGCTCCGTGCCGGACGCGACGAGCGCGTGCTCCAGCACGTCGAGGCTGGGCGCCCCGCCCGTCCCCATGATCAGCCGCGAGCCGAACGCGACGCCGCCGATGAGCAGCGGGTCGGCTGCCGGGGGTGCCGCCGCCGCGGGTGCCGTCGTCGTCATGGCTCAGCCTCCCTGGACCGCGGTGAGCACCTCGACGCGGTCGCCGTCGGACAGCGGGGTCGACGACCAGCGGGTCCGCGGGACGACCGTCTCGTTGAGCGCCGCGGCCACACCCGAGGGCGCGGTGGTCAGCGCCGCGACCAGGGCGTCCAGGGCGACGGGAGCCTCCAGCTCGCGGGCCCGGCCGTTGACGTGCACGGTGATCCGCGCGCCGTCCGGCGTACGCGTGGCGCTCATACGTTCAGCTCCTGGTAGGTCCGCGGCTCCCGGGCGGTGAACCGCTGCGCCCCGAACGCCGCCGCGTACGGCGGGAGTTCCCCGTCCTGCGAGGTCAGTACCGCCGCCATGGCATCGCCGGTGACCGGCGTGAGCAGCACCCCGTTCCTGTGGTGGCCGGTCGCGAACAGCAGCCCGTCCAGCGCGGTGCGGCCCAGCAGCGGGGCGTTGTCCGGCGAGCCGGGGCGCAGGCCCGCGAGCGTCTCGGTGAGCGGCAGCTCCGTGATGCCGGGCACCAGCTCGTGCGCGTCCCGTAGGAGCTCGTAGACCCCGCCGGCCGTCACCGTGGTGTCCCAGCCGAACTCCTCGCTCGTCGCACCGAGCACCAGCTCCCCGTTGTCGCGTGGCACCAGGTACACATGGCTGCCGCGGACCACCGCGCGGACCGTACGCGACAGGAACGGCGCGTGCGACGCCGGGATGCGCAGCCGCAGGATCTGGCCCTTCACCGGGCGCACGGGCGGCAGCAGCTCCGCCGGTATGCCGTCGATCCGGCCGCTCTCGCTGCCCGCGGCCAGCACGGTCTGGCCGGCGGCCACCGCCGTGCCGTCCGCCAGCACCGCACCCGTCACCCGGCCCGCCGCCGACTCGACCCGCGCGGCGCGCGACCGCAGGAACACCACGCCCGCCAGCTCCGCCGCCCGCAGCAGGGCCGCCGCCAGCCGCCGCGGATCGACCTGGTGGTCACCGTCCACCCGCAGGCCGCCGCGCACACCGGGCGCGAGCATCGGCTCCAGACGGCGGCACTCACGGCCCGTCAGCCAGCGCGAGTCCAGGCCCAGCGCCGTCTGGAAGGCGTGCAGGTCGCGCAACTGGGCGCGGTCGTCGGCGTCCAGCGCCACCGCGAGAGTGCCGCAGCGGCGGTAGCCGGTGTCCAGCCCCGTCGCCTCCGTCAGCTCCTCGGCGAAGTCCGCGTAGCGGGCGGCGGAGGCGAGGTTCAGCTCGAGCAGCGCCTGCTCCC
This sequence comes from Streptomyces sp. NPDC020983, assembly GCF_044333485.1. Classification (NCBI taxonomy): domain Bacteria; kingdom Bacillati; phylum Actinomycetota; class Actinomycetes; order Kitasatosporales; family Streptomycetaceae; genus Streptomyces; species Streptomyces sp. NPDC020983. The sequence continues at coordinate 297,400 of NZ_JBIRRA010000010.1, forward strand.
CGTACTGCAGTTCCGTGACGGCCGCGAGCATGCCCGCTGCCACGTGGGCGGCTCCGCCGCCGGGGGCGGGGTCGGCGACGGCCGTCCGCAGGCCGCGCTGGGCCGCGCGCCAGGCGGTGGCGAGGCCGATGATGCCGCCGCCGATCACCAGTACGTCGGTTTGCGTCCGCATGGACGTCAGCTCCTCCCTTCGCCGGAATGACCCGGATCAGGTTCCTACGGTCGGCGGCGACCAGCCGCCCTCTCAGCCCGGTCCACCGGGCTCCCGCGAGTCCACTCGGGGTTCACCCTATCTCGCGCCGGAGGCGCACCGGGGGGCGCGCCGGGGGTGCACGGTGCGGGGGGGGCCGCGGGCCCCATGGCGGTGGGGTGTTCGCGGCGCACCCCGCGCCCCTGGGGGGCTGCTTGCGGTGGGGGTTCGCCGTTCCGCCGGTGGTGGGTTGCTCGCGCGGTTCCTCGCGTCCCTGGGGGGTGCGGCTTGGGGTGGGCGGTTCGCCGTTCCGCCGGTGGTGGGTTGCTCGCGCAGTTCCTCGCGCCCCTGAGGGGGTGCCGCTTGCGGTGGGTGGTTCGCCGTTCTGCCGGTGGGGGCTGGTCGCGCAGTTCCTCGCGCCCCTGGGTTGCCCGGCGGGGCATCGCGCTGTCTGTGCGGGGGTGGGTCGGGTGCCACTCCGGGGGTACCTCCTCGGAATGCGCGTCTGACCTCTCCCTTGTCCGGTGGGGGAGTGGGTGCGCATTCCTGCGGGGGCACCCCCGGATCGTCCCCCTCCCGGGGACTCGTGGGCGGCTGCCTGCCGGTGGGGGTGAAGTCTTTGAGGGACTGCGGTTCGCCCCCGACGGCGAGTGCGCCCCACAGGTGGACAGAAGTTGTCGCAATCACCTGCACGGGTGGTGGGGGTGGGAACACCCCGCGCCGCCAGGCGCGGGAAACCCCCGCGGCGGGTCAGCCGCCCACGCACCCCGGGCGGCCACCGCCCGAACGCAGCGCCGCCAGGCGCGGGCACCCCCCGCGGCGGGACAGCCGCCCACGCACGGGCAGGCGGGCACCGCCCGGAGCGGCGCCGCCAGGCGCGGGCACCCCCGCGGCGGCGGGGGAGCCGCCAACGCACCGGCAGGCGGGCACCGCCCGAACGCGGCGCCCGCAGGTGCGGGCCCTCCGGCGGGGAAGCGGCAAGCCCCGTTGCCGGCGGCACGCCACCGGCGGCGGCCGGGGGGCGCTACGGTGAGGTGGTGAGCGACCGCACCGGGAGATTCGTGATCGTCGGGGCCGGCATGGCCGGCGTGCAGACCGCCGTGGCCCTCAGAGAGCTCGGCTCGGCGGACGGGATCACGCTGATCGGCGACGAACCGCACCCGCCGTACGACCGTCCGCCGCTGTCGAAGGCGGTGCTGCTGGGGGGTCCGGCGGGGGGTGATGTCACCTTCGACGTGGATTTCGACGCCCTGGGGGTGGATCTGCGGCTGGGGGTGCGGGCGCAGGCGCTGCGGGTGGCGCAGCGCGAGGTGGTGACGGACGCGGGCGCGGTGCCGTACGACCGGCTGGTCGTGGCGACGGGGGCGTACCCGGTGGCGCTGCCGGGGACGGCGGGGCTGCCCGGGGTGCACCTGCTGCGGACGCTGGACGACGCCGCGGAGTTGCGGCCGGTGCTGGAGGCGGGGCAGGACGTGGTGGTGGTGGGGGCGGGCTGGATCGGCGCGGAGTTCGCGACGGCGGCCCGCCAGGCGGGGTGCACGGTGACGGTGGTGGAGGCGGCGGACCGCCCGCTGGCGGGGGCGCTGCCGGCGGTGGTGACGGCGCACATGCGGACCTGGTACGAGGCGGCGGGGGTGGAGCTGCGGACGGGGACGCCGGTGGCGCAGCTGGAGCCGGGCGCGGTGGTGCTCGCGGACGGCAGCCGGATTCCGGCGGAGGCCGTGGTGGTGGGGATCGGGGCGCGTCCGCAGACGGGCTGGCTGGCCGGCGCGGGGGTCGAACTGGGGGCGGACGGCGCGGTGGTGGCCGACGACCGGCTGCGGACGACCGCGCCCGGCGTGTTCGCGGTGGGCGACTGCGCGTCCTTCCCCTCGGCGCGTTACGGGGAGCGGCTGCTGATCCACCACTGGGACAACGCCCTGCAGGGCCCGCGGACGACCGCGGCGAACATGCTGGGCGGCGACGAGGTGTACGACCCGGTGCCGTACTTCTGGTCGGAGCAGTTCGGGCGCTTCGTGCAGTACGCCGGGCACCACGACGACGCGGCCGACACGCTGCTGCTGCGCGGCGACCCGGCGTCGGAGGCGTGGTCGGCGTGCTGGTTGCGCGGGGAGCGGCTCGCGGCGGTGCTCACGGTGGGCCGGCCGCGGGATCTGGCCCAGGCGCGCAAGCTGATCGCCCGCTCGGCGTCGGTGGATCCCGCGCTGGCCGCGGATCCGGCGGTCCCGCTGACGGCGGCGGCGCGGTAGGCGGAACGGCCCATGCGGCGGGGGCGCCCCGCAGCGCTTGTCGGTGGCAGGTGGCAGGCTTGTCCCGTGACTGTTTTCTCGTCAGTTGACGCACATATCGACGCGCTCGTCCCCGATTGGCTCACCCTCCCCGAGGTCGCCGACCGGCTGGGGCTCGACGTGACCCGTATCCGCCCGCTCATCAAGGAAGGGCAATTGCTCGCGGTCCGCCGCGGGGAGAACAGGGTGCTGATGGTGCCTGCCGCCTTCATCGGCGAGGGCAAGATCATCAAGGGCCTGTTCGGCACCCTGACCGTCCTGAAGGACGACGGGTTCTCCGACGAGGAGGCCCTGGAATGGCTCTTCACGCCCGATGAGACCCTGCCCGGCACCCCCGCGCAGGCACTGCGGGAGAATCGCGGGACCGAGGTGAAGCGCCGCGCCCAGGCGCTCGCCGTGTAGACCCGCGGCGACCGTCCGCCGCCCGCCCCGGGGGAGCCGCCCGTATGACCAGCAGCACGGCACGCGAACGGCTGGCGGACGCCCGGCTGTACCTGTGCACCGACGCCCGGCAGGAGCGCGGCGATCTCGCGGAGTTCGCCGACGCCGCGCTGGCGGGCGGGGTGGACGTGATCCAGCTGCGGCAGAAGGGCATCGAGGCCCGCGAGGAGCTGGCGGCCCTCGCGGTCCTCGCGGACGCGTGCCGGCGGCACGGGCGGCTGCTCGCCGTCAACGACCGGGCCGACGTGGCGCACGCGGCGGGGGCGGACGTCCTGCACCTGGGGCAGGGCGATCTGCCGGTGCCCGCCGCGCGCGCCCTGCTCGGCGAGGGCGTGCTGATCGGCCGCTCCTGCCATGCCGAGGCGGAGGCGGCCGCGGCGGCCGTGCAGCCGGGCGCGGACTACTTCTGCACCGGCCCGGTGTGGCCGACGCCGACCAAGCCGGGCCGCCCGGCCCCCGGCCTGGACCTGGTGCGGTACGCCGCGGGGCTCGGTACGGACCGGCCGTGGTTCGCGATCGGGGGCATCGACGCGGGCAACGTCGGCGAGGTGCTGGCGGCGGGCGCGCGGCGGATCGTGGTGGTCCGGGCGATCACCGAGGCCGCGGATCCGTACGAGGCCGCCCGGGGGCTCGCGGGAGCGGTACGCGCGGCGGTGGGGGCCTGACGGCGGGGGCCGCGTCAGCGCCGGTCCTGGGGGGCTGTCCACAGGGTGGACGGGAAACGGTCTTATGCGGACATATTACCCGTTCTGGTGACGCTCGGTCGCCGACCGCGGTTAGCCTGCACTCATGGCCCTGGGAACCCCGTCCACGCGCACGGACCGAGCGACCACCATCCGTGAGCTGCTCGCGTCCGGACACCGCTCGTACTCCTTCGAGTTCGCCGCGCCCAAGACGGAGAAGGGCGAGCGGACGCTGTGGAACGCGATCCGGCGCATCGAGGCGGTGCAGCCGACCTTCGTGTCGGTCACCTACGGCGCCGGCGGCTCCTCCCGCGAGGGCACGGTCCGCGCCACCGACCGGATCGTCTCCGACACCACGCTGACCCCGTGCGCGCACCTGACCGCGGTGAACCACTCGGTCGCCGAGCTGCGCAACATCATCGGCCAGTACGCCGACGCCGGGATCCGCAACATCCTCGCCGTGCGCGGCGACCCGCCCGGCGACCCGATGGGCGAGTGGGTCCCGCACCCGCAGGGCCTGACGTACGCGGCCGAGCTGGTGCGGCTCATCAAGGAATCCGGCGACTTCTGCGTGGGCGTCGCCGCCTTCACCGAGAAGCACCCGCGCTCGACGGACCAGGCCGCCGACACCCGGCACTTCCTCGACAAGTGCCGCGCGGGCGCGGACTTCGCCATCACCCAGATGTTCTTCGACGCCGACGACTACCTGAGGCTGCGCGACCGGGTCGACGCGGCGGGGTGCAGCACCCCGATCATCCCCGAGATCATGCCGGTGACGAACGCGCGGCAGATCGCGCGCTTCGCACAGCTCGGCAACGCCCCCTTCCCCTCCCGCGTCGCCGACCGCATCCTTGCGGTGCAGGACGACCCGGCGGCGGTGCGGGCGATCGGCATCGAGTTCGCCACCGAGATGTGCCACCGGCTGATGGCCGAGGACATCCCGGGGCTCCACTTCATTACTCTTAACCACTCCACCGCATCGCTGGAGATCTACGAGAATCTGGGACTGCACCAGCGGGCGTAGCCACGCCCGCGGCGGCTCCCCGGTGAGGAAGTGGGCCCCATGGGCTTCTCGGTGCTCTACGTCGCCTTCGGCATCGTCGCGCTGTGGCTGCTGGGCGAGGTGCTGCTCCAGTACAAGGCGCGGCTGCGCTGGCGTGCGCTGGCCTTCGCCGGTTTCACGGGGGTCGTCGCCGGGGTCGCGATGCGGGAGCCGCTGCTGATCATGGCGGGCGCGATCGCGTTCGGCATCGGGCAGGCCCAGGTCACGCTGTCGTACAAGCGGGGCTTCGCCGCGGGCTGGGCGCTGCGCGGCGGCCCGCTGGCCGACCGGCTGCGCGGCGGCGGACGCCCGGCTCCGCGCAGCGGGCCCAGGCTGGAGGTCGGGCCGGTCGAGGCGGACGGCTTCGGCGGCACCGGGCAGCAGGACGCCGACGAGGGCGGGCCGGAGCAGATCGCCGACCCCGGCAGCGAGCGGGAGGACGTCTACCAGCCGGTGCCGATGCACGAGGACAGCGGCGAGTACCCGCTCTACGGCAGCCCGGCCCACACCGCCGACCCCTACGCGACCCGCGGCTACGGCTACGGCTACGGCGACGACAGCGGCTGGGCCCCGCAGCCCGCGGCGACCTCGTACGGCTACGGCGACGGGCCGGGCGCGGGTGCGGACGGCTACGGCTGGGGCGGCGACCAGGCCGCGGCCGCCGGGCACGGCCACCCCGGGCAGCAGCCGGCCCCCGGCGGCTACGGCTACGACCAGGCGCCGGGGCAGCAGCAGGACCACGGCTACGGGCAGGGCTACCCGCAACAGCCCGCCGCGGGCTACGAGCACTACCCGTACGCCCCCGGCGACTGGGCACCGCAGCCCCCGCAGCCCGCCGACCCGTACGCCTACGGCTACCCCTACCAGGAGCAGTACCCGCAGCAGGAGGAGCCGCCGTACATCCCCCAGCAGCAGCCGTACGGCGACCAGCAGCCCCAGCCCTACCAGCCGCAGCCCGCGGATCCGTACGACCCCTACCGCTACTGAGGACCGCCCGCTACCGGCCCCCTTCGCCCAGCAGCGCGGGCAGGCGGGCCGCCGCCGTGCCGAGCCCGGAGGGGATGCGCCAGGGCTGCGGCGCGGACGGGGCGGCGGGCGACGGGGCGGCGGCCGCCGGGAAGTGGCGCAGCAGCGACTCCTCGTCGTAGCGGCGGCAGCCGCGGTGCCAGTTCAGGATCCCGGCCATCCAGTCCCGCAGTTCCTGGGCGTAGCCGTCCAGTGCCTGCCGGGCCGCCCGGCCGAGCCGGAACTCCCCGTAGAGCGCGGGCAGCTGGGATTCGGTGATGTGCTGGAACTCCTCCATCCGTGCGGCCATGAGGCGGCCCACCACCCGCATCGCCTCGGGCGGGCCGCATTCCAGGAACTTCTGCACCACCAGCACCGCGTTGTGGATATCGCCCTCGAACTGGATCTCCTTCTGGTACGAGAACACGTCGTTGAGCAGGCACGCGAAGTCCGCCGCGGCGGACTCCATGGCCCGGACCGGCCGGGAGCGGTAGACCTCGGGCGGCAGCACGCCGCCGTGGCCGATCCGGGACAGGCTCATCGTCAGCCCGGAGCCGAAGGTGTCGCGGCGCATCTCGATGTAGTCCACCGGGTCGGGGATCCGGTTCTGCCGGAGGTTCACCAGCTCCCACAGCCAGCTCGCGGTCATGTCCTCGACCGCGGTGCGGAAGGCGCAGCGGGCCTCCCGGCTCATCGGGTCCGCCGTGCGGCGCCACAGGTCGGCCAGACCGCGTTCCAGCGCGGTGAGCGGCGGCGGCACGAGCCCGGCCTCCAGCGGCATGAACAGCCGCAGCCGGTCGGTGGTCAGCCGGGCGGCCGGCAGGTCGCCGGCGCGGCCGAAGACCTGCGTGTAGTAGTCGTCGCCGTAGGTGCCCCACGCCAGCCACTGGGTCGTCAGGTCGAGCGCCTGCTCGGTCGCCTCCGGGTGGATGCCCGCCGCGCACAGCGCGAGGTCGTAGTCGGCGAGCTGCTGCGCGTCCCACACCCCGCCCGGCACCGGGACGCCGGGCGCCGGGCCCAGCAGGCCCATCCGCTCGCACCACGTGGCGCAGTGCTCGCGGGCGGCGTCCAGGTGCGGGCTCAGCCGCAGTGCGAAGGGCATCGGGATCTCCGGCGGCGGCACCGGGCCCACCCGCTCGTACCGGACGTGGCTGAAGGAGCGCAGCCGCTGCGGCATCGTCGCCGTGAGCGAGCCGAGCACCGCCGCCGCCGTGCCCAGCCCCGTCGGGCCGCCGAGCCCGCCCCCCGCGGCCGCGGGGCCGCTCACGGCGCCCGCGGCGCCCTCCCCGGCGCCGTTCATGTAGCGGCTGGAGCGCATGTGCCACTCGTGGCCGCCGGACTGCCAGTCCTGGAGGCCCTTGACGTACGCGAGCACGTCCCGCCGCTCGGCGGGGCCCAGGCCGTACTGGTCCGCCAGCGGGCCCACCTCGGTGAGGGCGGTGTGCTCGAACTGCTGGAGGCGTGACGTCAGCAGCTCGTTGACCAGGTCGGCGGCCTCCTGGGGGGCGACGCCGAGGAAGCGTTCCAGCACCAGCACCGCGTTGGCCAGCTCGCCCTCCTGCTCGGTCTCGCGCTGGTAGGAGAACAGGTCGTTGCGCAGGTGGACGCCGTCGGCGAAGGTGTCGCGCAGCACCCGCAACGGGCGGCTCGCGGCGATCGCCGCGGGCACCTCGGCCGCCGCCGCGTGCTCGACGAGATTCGCCGACCAGGGAGCACCGCCCACCTTGCGGCGCATCTCGATGTACTCGACGGGGTTGGAGATCCGGCCCGCGCTGATGTTGCCGAGCTCCCACAGGGACTCCTCCAGCAGGGCGCGGGTGCTCTGCCGGAAGCGCCGCCGCCAGTCGTCCGACATCGCCGGCACCGTACGCGCCCACAGGTCCGCGAGGCCCGCCTCCACCTGGTTGGCGGGCTCCGGCGCCGTCTCGCCGGGGCCGAGCGGCATGAAGCCGGGCAGCCGGTCCAGATAGGCCTTCGCGCCCGCCATGTCCTGCGTGCGCTTGAAGACGTCCAGGAAGTGGTCGTCGAAGAAGAACACCCAGACGTACCAGTCGGTGACGAGGTCCAGCTCCGGTCCCGAGGCGTCGGGATGGGTGTACGCGCACAGCAGCGCGTAGTCGTGCGCGTCGAGATCCGACTCCTCCCAGATGCCGGACCCCTCCAGCATGCCCATCCCGCGCGCCCACTCCTTGGTGTGCGCACGCGCCCGCTCCAGACGGGGGTTGAGGCGGGCCGGATACGGGACGTAGAAATCCGGGAGTTCGAAGGGCTGGGACATGTCGGAAGGGCCTTCCGGTCGGCGATCACAGAGCCTGAGATCACGCTAAGTGATCGACCGGTCGCGCCGTGAGGGGCCGCGGGCACAACCCCTCGATGAGCTGAATTCGGCCCGGGGCCCGATTAACGATCTTGCGGGGCGGTCATGTGCACCGCCGCCGGGCGCGCCCGGCAGCCGTCCGCAGGGCCTCGCGCACCGCCGCGGCTCAGCGGCTGCCGCCCGGCCCGCCCGCCACCAGGTCCGCGGTGATCGCCGCCGACATGCCCGCGTGGGGCAGCCCGCCCCCCGGATGCGCCCAGCCGCCGACCGCGTACAGCCCCGGCAGCGGCGAGCGGTTCGCCGCCCGCAGCAGCGCCCCGCCCGCCCCGGCCAGCGACGGGGCCGGCACCGCGCCGCCCGCGGCCCCGGTCTCCCGCTCGACGTCCGCCGGGGTGCGCACCTCGCGCCACAGCTCCCGCTCCCGCAGCCCCGGCACGGCCGCCTCGGCGGCCGCCACCACCCGCTCCGCGAAGCCCTCCGCCGCCCCCGGCGCGTTCCAGTCCACCGCCCGCGGCGCGCCCGGCGCGCCGTGCGCGGGCACCGGCACGGTCAGCGTCACCGCCTCGTGGGCGCCGTCCGGCCGGGTCGCCGGGTCGTCGGGCCGCAGCACGGTCACGGTCAGGGCGCCAGGCGGCGGCAGCGGTGCGGGGCGGCGGGCGAAGAGCCAGTCCAGCGCCCCCTGCCGGTCCGCCGCGTGCACCACCGTGCGGTGCGCGCAGCCCGACGGGCGCGAGCCGCGCAGTGCCAGGTGGACGCTGAAGCGCCCGGGCTCGCCGCGCGGGCCGGTGAAGGACCAGGACGCGCCCTGCCCGCCGTCGGCCGCGGCGGCGAGCGAGGGCAGCGGCGCCCCGGCCACCACGATGTCGGCCGGCACCTCGCCCCCGTCGGCCAGCCGCACCCCGGTGACGCGCCCGCCGTCGGCCAGCAGCCCGGCCACGGGCGTCTCGAAGCGGAATTCCACCCGCCGCTCGCGGCACCGGTCGTACACCGCCTCGGCCAGCGCGCGCACGCCCCCGCGGACGTACCAGACGCCGAAGGTCGCCTCCAGGTACGGCAGCACGGCCGCGGAGGCCGGTCCCTCGCGCGGGTCGACGCCCTGCGCCAGCAACTGGCTCTCCAGCAGCGCCACCAGACGCGGGTCGCGCAGCTCGGCGGCGGCGACCCGGGCCAGCGACGGCCGGTGGCGGCCCGGCCCGAAACCTCGTCTGAGCACCGGGTACGGGTCGCGTGCGAAGACCCGCGGGTCGGCCGGCAGTGCCTCCTCCAGCATCGGCCGCCGCATCACCTCCCACGTCTCGCGTCCCCGCACCAGCAGCTCCGCCCAGCGCTCGCCGCTGCCCGGGCCGCAGGCGGCGTCCAGGGCCGCGACCGTGCCGGAGCGCGAGGCGTTGGGGAGCGTCACCTCCGTGCCGTCCGCGAAGACGTGACGGGCCGCCGGATCGACCTCGGCCAGGCCGACGACGTCCTCCAGCGCGGCCTTGCCGGTCTTGACGAACAGGTCGCGGTAGACCGCGGGCAGCGTCAGCAGGCCGGGCCCGGTGTCGAAGGTGAAGCCCTCCCGCGCCAGCCGCCCCACCGCGCCGCCGTAGCCGCCGGTGCGCTCCAGCACCACCACCCGGTGGCCGCCGACCGCCAGCCGTGCCGCCGCCGCCAGCGACGCCATACCCGCGCCGATCACCGCAATCCGTGCCATGCCGTGGACTGTAGCGGCGGCCGCGGACTCAGACCGGCGCCGGGGTGCCCTTGCGGCGGCCCGCGCGCAGCTCCTTGCGGCGCAGCCAGTAGCGCCGGATGCGGGAGAGGAGGAAGAGCACCGTGGCGATCCCCACGGCCAGCGCCGTGCCCGCGACGACCGCGGCCGCCACCGGGTGGAAGAGCGCGAGGACCACCAGCGCCGCCACCCCCACGTCCTCGGTGAGGCTCAGCACGATGTTGCTCACCGGCTCCGGCGAGGTGTTGACGGCCATCCGCGTGCCGGCCTTGACCAGATGCGTCAGCAGCGCCGTGGTGCCGCCCACCGCGGCCGCCGCGAGCTGCGGCAGCGAGCCGTCGTGCCCCGCGAGCAGCGCGGCCACCACCGCCCCCGCCACCGGACGGATCACGGTGTGCACCACGTCCCACACCGAGTCGAGGTACGGCACCTTGTCGGCCACCGCCTCGCACAGGAACAGCACGGCGGCGACCACCAGCACGTCGGTGCGCTGCAGTGACAGCGGCACCTCGTCGGTGGCCCCGGTGGCACCCATCAGGCCGAGCAGCAGGACGACGGCGTAGGCGTTGATCCCGCTCGCCCAGCCGCTGGTGAAGATCAGCGGAAGTGCGGACATGACCGGGACTCTAACCAGACCGGCCGCCGCCCGCCCGGAGTTGGCCGGACCCGGCCGCGGACGGGGGAGGCCCCGGGTGAGTACGGCTACCTAGGCGCCGGGATGAGTAGCCGTACGGATGGCGCCGGGCGCGCGGCGCGGAAGAGTGGGCGGCGGGCAGGCACCCCAGACACACCGCCGGCACGGGGCGGCGGTAGGGACGGGCGCCCGCCGGCAACGGGGGTTGTCATGGGGGGCGCCGTTCCGGCCCGGTCCGCGCTGGGGGGCGGACCGGGCCGGAACGGCGCAGCGGCGGCCCCGGCGGACGGCCCCGGCCTCAGGCGCGGCGGGACGGCCCGCCCAGCGCCCCGCCGACCCGGCCCTGGAGCAGCCGCGACAGCGCCGCGTGCACGTCCTCGACACTGCGCTCGGGCTGGAAGGCCTGCCAGTCCAGTGCCGCCACCAGCACCATGCCGAACAGCGCGGACGCCGTGAGCGGCACGTCGATCTCGTCGCTCAGCTCCCCGTCCGCGACCGCCGCGGCCAGCACCTCCTCGACCACCGACACCGCCTCGGTGCGCACCAGCGCCAGCGTGTCCTGCCAGGCCCTGTTCGTACGCCACAGCTCGGCCACGTACAGCTGCGTGAAGGACGGGTGGCGGACGATGAAGGTCAGCCCGGCCAGGATCATCGCGTCCAGCGCGTCCACCCCGCTGCCGCCGCGCTCCCGCGCCGCACCGGCGGCCTGCCGCAGCGCGTCCCGCAGGCGCCCCACGCCGTCCCGCAGCAGCTCCTCGAACAGGTCGTTCTTGCTCGCGAAGTTGTAGTAGACGGTGCCCTTCGCCACGCCCGCGCGCTCGGCGATCTCGTCGACGGTCGTGGCGGAGAAGCCCTGCTCGGCGATGAGCGTGACGGCCGCCGCGTAGAGCTTGCGGCGGGTGGCCTGGCGTCGTGCGGTGGTCATGGCCCGATTCTGCCCGCAGCAACGGGGGCGGCGTGGGGTGATCTTGCCGGAAAACCCCCGGCAACAGCAGTGAAATCCCCACGGGGGCGGCGATATCCGCAGGTCAACACGCATTGTCAGTGGTGGGCCCCACTATGGGGCGTACGGACACACGTACGGAGAAAGTGAGGCTCGCCATGGCACTTCCGGTCAGCGACGTCCACCCTGTGCTGCGCCGCGCCACCGCATCACCCGCCGCCCTCGACCTGCTCACCCAGGCCCACCTCGGACTCACGGAGGCCGCCGGGCTCGACGCCCCGCACGAGCGGTACGCCACCGCTCATCTCGCCGCCCTGCGCACCGCGGCCGCGGTGCTCGCCGCCCGCGGCCGCCCCGAGGCCGACCCGCGCCGCCGCCGCAGGATCCGCAGCGTGTGGGAGGTGCTCCCGGAGATCGCCCCGGAGCTGTCCGAATGGAGCGCCTTCTTCGCCGGCGGCGCCGACCGCCGGGCGAGGGCCGAGGCCGGTATAGCCACCGCGGCCGGGCCCCGCGAGGCGGACGACCTGGTCCGTGCCGTGACGATGTTCCTGCGCCTGGTGGAGCGCATGCTGCTGCTGCGCCCCGCGCTGGACGGCTCCGCCCCGCCGGTCGTCGCCCCGGAGCCGCCCGGGGCCGAGTGACGGGCGCGCGCCCCGCTGCGGGCGGCGTGCAGGGCCTACAGTGGGGTGCGCAGGCCCGGAACGCCAACGTCGCCTGGGCTGCCCACGCCAATGCCGACGCCACCGTCGCCCGCGCCGCAAGGAGCCGTCCGCCATGTCCCGTCAAGCAGGGGTGGACCCGCTGCGCCCCCGAGCCGCCCTGCGCACCGCCGTGGTCTGGGAGGTGCTGCGCGAGGCGCTCGAGCGGCGCGCCAAGGCCGCGGACAGCCCCGTCCTCGACGTCCTGGACACCGGCGGCGGCACGGGCAACTTCGCGGTGCCGGTGGCCCGCCTCGGCCACCGGGTCACCGTCGTCGACCCCAGCCCCGACGCCCTGTTCGCACTGGAGCGGCGCGCCGCGGAGGCGGGCGTCACCGACCGCGTCAGCGGCGTCCAGGGCGACGCCCAGGGCCTGCCGGACGTCGTCACCCCGGACGGCTACGACATGGTCCTGTGCCACGGCGTGCTCGAGTACGTCGACGACCCGGCCGAGGGCGTCCGCCATGTCGCCGCCGCCCTGCGCCCGGGCGGTGCGCTCAGCCTGCTCGCCGCGGGCCGCGGCGGCGCCGTCCTCGCCAGGGCGCTCGCCGGGCACTTCGCCGAGGCGCAGCACGCCCTCGGCGACCCGGACGGCCGCTGGGGCGCCGGCGACTCGCTGCCCCGCCGCTTCACCGCCCAGGAGCTGACCCGCCTGGTCGCCGAGGCCGGTCTGCGCACCGCCTCCGTGCACGGCGTGCGGATCTTCGCCGACCTCGTCCCCGGGGTGCTCGTCGACACCGAGCCGGGCGCCGCCGAGGCGCTGCTGCGGCTGGAGCTCGCCGCGGCCGAGGACCCGGGCTTCCACGCCGTCGCGACCCAGCTGCACGTTCTCGCCGAGCGGGCCTGACGGCCACGCGGCCGCCGCGCGGACGTCCGCCTGGCGGCCACCGCCCGGCGGCTCCGAGGCCCGCGCCCCCTCGCGCGTGCGGGACGGCACAGGGGGAGTCGGTCACAGCCCCGCCCACGGCGCGTTTCCTCACCGTATGCTGGCATGACGCGGCAGCGGACGGGGAATGAAGGACCCGTCGGGTTGGCGCACAGGGGCGGGTGTCACGGGGGCGATTCCCTGCCTATCCTGAAAGGGTCGGACCGGTCGCCTCCGCGGCCGTCGAAGAGGAGGTCTCCGTGCCGCTCTCGGAGCACGAGCAGCGCATGCTCGAGCAGATGGAGCGAGCGCTCTACGCCGAAGATCCCAAGTTCGCGTCGGCGCTCGAGGGTACCGGGCTGCACACCTTCACCCGGCGCCGCGTGTATCTGTCGGTCGCGGGCTTCCTGGCCGGTGTGGCGCTGCTCGTCGGCGGCATGATCGCCGAGCTGACCGTGCTCGGAGTGGCGGGCTTCGTCGTGATGCTGGTCTTCGCGGTGCTCGCGGTGACCGGCTGGCGCAAGTCGGGCAGGCCGCTGGAGCAGCCTCCCGCGCTCGGCCCCGGCGGCCGTCGAGGCCGTGTCGGGCGGCGTGAGCCGCGCCGGGGGACGGTCATGGACCGCATCGAGGAGCGGTGGCAGCGGCGCCGCGACGAACAGCAGGGCGGGCGTTAGCCCCGGTCGGACCACCTGCCACCGAACTTCCGCCCCGCCGGGCACGCGATCCCGGCGGGGTTTCTTGACGGCCGGGCCCGTTCCCCCCCGGCGGCCGAGCGGGCGTTCGCGGGGCCGCGCGTGCCCGCGGGGCGGGGAGCCTTCTCGGGGGGCGCGCTCAGCCACCCGTCACCCGCGGTCGCCCCCGGCCGCAAGGGGCAGTTGCCGTCGTTCCCGGGCCATCGGCCGGTGGTGGGCCGGTCGCGCGGTTCCCCGCGCCCCTGAGGGCCGCCCGGCCCGGCGGGCGCACCCTGGCCCCGCCCCGCGGCGGCGCGAGCGCCCAGCCGCACCGGGCGGCGGAAGAAACGCCGATCCCCGTCGGGGGCGGAAGAACACCCACCCCCGCCGGGGGCGGAAGAACACCCACCCCCGCCGGGCGGCGGAAGAACACCCACCCCCGCCGGGGGCGGGAGAACGCCGACCCCCGCCGGGCGGCGGGAAACGCTCGTCCGGCGGGGTGTCGGCGGCTCATTCACCCCGCGCCGCGGGAAAGGCGGCGGCGCAGGGGGGCCGCCAGGCGGTCCGTGGCCGCGGAGAGGCGGGCGGAGAGCGCCGCGCTGCGCGCGGAGGCCCCCCACAGCACGCGCGCGAAGGAGCGCGGCAGGAAGCGCGCCCGGAAGCGCCCGCCCCGCCCGGCTCCCGCGTGCAGCCCGGCGCGTACGGCGTGGACGTCCGCGGCGAGCCCGGCGGCGGGCGGCGCCTGCGGCGCGTACAGCGTGCGCTCCACGGCGCCGCCCAGCCGTGTCGCCCCTTCCGCGGCGGGGCCGCCGAGGCCGCCCTCGGCCACGAGCCGGGCCATCGCCCGGCGGGGCGTCTCGGACTCGTCCGGCGCGATGCCGTAGTCCCAGCCGGTGTCGAGCACCTCGCGCCACGCGGCGAGCACGGGCCCGCCGTACTCCTCACGGGTCTCGCGGCCGCCGCCGAGGCGCCGGGCGCGTACCCGGCCGCGCCACAGCATCGGCAGGGCCGGCAGGGCGAGCAGCAGCAGGGCGAGCAGGGCGAGCCCGGCGTAGCGGAAGGCGTCCGAGCTGCCGCCGGAGCCTCCGCCGCCGGCGGCTGCCGCCGGGGCGCAGGTGCCGCCGGAGGCGGAGCCGGGGCCGCAGTCGGAGGAGGCGGAGGGCCGCGGCTGCGCCGTGCTGCCCTGGCCGTGCTGGCCCGGGTCGGCGGTCTCGCCGCCGCTGCTGGGGCTGGTGGGCAGGGTGTAGTCGGGCGCGGTGCCGCGGTAGGGGGTGGGCTCGAAGCGTGTCCAGCCGATGCCCTCGAAGTACAGCTCGGGCCAGGCGTGGGCGTCCTTGATGCCGACCGACATGCTGCCGTTGGTGGTCAGCGTGCCGGGGGTGAAGCCGACGGCGACGCGCGCGGGGATGTGGAGGGTGCGGGCCATCGCCGCCATGGTGAAGGCGAAGTGGATGCAGAAGCCCTCTTTGGTCTGCAGGAAGCGCGCGATGGCGTCGGTCCCGGTGCCGGACTTGGCCTGGGTGTTGTAGACGAACTGCCCGGAGGTGAAGTAGTGCTGGAGGTCCAGCGCCCGTTCGTAGTCGTTGGCCGCGCCGAGCGTGACCTGCTCGGCGGTCTGCTGGACGATCTTCGGCAGCGAGTCGGGCACCTGCTCGTAGTGCTCGGCGATGTCGCCGGTGGCCGGCGGTGCGGCTTCGAGCTGGGCGGCGGTCGGGTTCACCTGGAGGCTGGAGACCTGGTAGCGGATGCCCGCGGTGGTCTGCCCGTCCTCGCCGATGACCATCCGGCCCTCGGGTTCGTAGCGCCAGTTCCCCTCGGCCTGTACCTGGGTGGCCGGGTAGGGCATCGGCAGCCAGCCCTGCGCGTAGTCCCGGTCCACGACCACGGAGGTGTTGACGGTGGTGTAGGGGACGTCGGGGGCCAGCCCCTGCGGGGCGGGCAGCGCGGCGGGGATGTCGAGCTTCTCGTCCTTGGACGCCGACCAGCTGGTGCCGTCGAAGCGGTCGAGGGCGACGATCCGCAGGTACATGCCCTGCGCGTCCGAGGAGCTGGTGCGGTAGCTCATCACCTCGCGGTTGTCGGGCTGGTTGAGGTAGTCCTGGAGCGCGACCTCGGGGCGTACGGAGGTGGCGTTGCCGAGGCCCGTGCCGAGCCCGTCGCTGCCGCCGCCGCCCCCGTTACCGTCCAGCACGCCGCTGCCCAGCGACGGCAGGGCCACCGGCAGCACGAGGGCGATGCCCAGCGCCATGACGCCGATCCGGCGCCCGGTGCGGACCGGGGCGAGCGGCGCGCCGCCGCCCGCCGTGGCCGCGGGGCCGGACCAGCTGCCGGGCCGCGGGGCGCCGCCGAAGACCCGGCCCCAGCGGGACAGCCGGTCGCGGCCCTCGGCGAGCAGCAGCAGCAGGTAGCCGACGGAGGCGACCAGGAAGTACACCCACTGGCTGCTGCCGTCCTCCAGACCGGCGGCGACCGCGTAGAGCGCCAACAGCGGCAGCCCGGCGGGCGCGGCGCTGTTGTACGTGACCGCGATCGCGTCGACCGCGAGCGCGATCACGAGCACGCCGCCGACCAGCAGGAACTTGATGCCGGGGGTGACGGGGGCCGGGATGGCGAAGTTGGTGACGTCGGTCATGCCGTCCTGCACCAGCTGGCCGAACTCGCGGAAGGACTGGGGGCCGGGCAGGATGCCGCCGAGTGCCTGGTGCGGGGTGAACATGACCGTCAGCACGACCAGCGACACCACCGCCTGCGCCAGCACCGTCAGCGGCCTGGCCAGCGGGATCCTGCGGGCCCCGGCGCCGACCGCGGCCTGGAAGGCGACGCAGAGGGCGGCCTTGAGGAACCAGCCGCGGGGCGTGGCCAGCGGCAGCAGCGCCGACGCCGCCATCAGCGACGCCAGCGCGGCGAAGATCGTCAGCCGTGCGCGTCCGCTCATCTCGTCGCCCCCGCATCGTGCCGCGGTCCGGGGGCGTTCTCCCCCGACCGGTAGCGGTCCGCCTGCTGCCACAGTTCCGGCAGCGCGTCGCCCGCCCTGACCTCCACGACCGTCCAGCCGGCCTCGCGCAGCATCCGTACCGCGCCCCGCGTCCCCTCAGGGGCGTGCGGCAGGGCGGACGCGTCGGTGACCGCCACCATCCGGCCCGTCGCGTCGGTGGCCACCCAGTCGTCGCTGTCCAGCACGAAGGCGACCGCGCCGCCGGCGCGCTGCCGCAGCCGGGCCACGGTCGTCGCGTGCTCCTCGTCCATGTCGCCGAGAACGGCCACGATCAGGCCCTCGCTCGCGGTCCGCAGCGCCTCGTACGCGGCCGACAGCGTACGGCCGTCAGAGTGGGCGACGACCGCGAGGGTGTCCAGCAGCACGCCCGCCATGTCCGAGGAGTCGCCGGCGAAGCCGCCGCTGCCCTCGGGGCCGGGGACGCTCGTGCCGGTGTCGGTGAGCAGCCGGACCGCGTAGCCGCGCTCCAGCATGTGGGTGGACACCGACGCGGCGGCCGACACCGCCCACTCGAAGGCCGAGTCGGGCCCGGAGCCGAAGTAGGCCCACGCGCGGGTGTCGAGCAGCACCGTGCAGCGCGCCCGGTGCGGCTGCTCCTCGCGGCGCACCATCAGCTCGCCGTAGCGGGCGGTGGAGCGCCAGTGCACCCGGCGCAGGTCGTCGCCGTGCCGGTAGCCGCGCGGGATGACGTCGTCCTCGCCGGCGAAGGCCAGGGCCCGGGTGCGGCTCTCGCCGTAGCCGTTGGCCTGGCCGGTGAGCCGGACCGGCGGCAGCGGCTCGACCTTCGGCACCACGGTGAGGGTGTCGTACGCGCTGAAGGAGCGCGTCAGCTCGCACATCCCGAACGGGTCGCTCAGCCGCAGCTGGAGCGGGCCGAGCGGGTAGCGGCCGCGCAGGTCGGAGCGCACCCGGTAGGACACCTCGCGGTGCCCGCCGGGCTCGACCCGGTCCAGCACGAACCGCGGGCGCGGGCCGAGGACGTACGGCACCCGGTCCTGGAGCATCAGCAGGCCGGTGGGGACGCGGGAGACGTTGTCGACCCGCAGGTGCACCCGCGCCTCCGACATCGCGGGCACCCGGGACGGAGACAGCCGGCGGCTGCCGGCCACCCGGTAGCGGGTGCGGTAGAGCACCGCGACGCACACCAGCGGCAGCACCGCCAGCAGCAGCCCGACCCGCAGCAGGTCGGGCTGCCCGAGGACGTACGCGCATATCGCGGCGGCGACGCCCGCGGCCACGAAGGACCGGCCGCGGGTGGTGAGCCCGCCGAGCGCGGTGCGGAAGCCGCCGGTGCGCGGCGGCTGGGACGGTGGCGCGGGCGGCGCGGCGGGGGCCTGGGCGGCCATCACAGGCCCCGGGCGCCCGGCATGCCGGGCCGGCGGCCCGCCGACGGGTCGGGCACCGGGACGCGGTGCAGGATCTCGGCGACGACCTGCTCGGGCGTGCGCCGGTTCAGCTGGGCCTGCGCGGTCGGCAGCAGCCGGTGCGCGAGCACCGGCGCGGCCAGCGCCTGCACGTCGTCGGGCAGTACGAACTCCCGCCCGTCCAGGGCCGCGGAGGCCCGCGCGGCCCGGACGAGGTGCAGCGTCGCGCGCGGCGAGGCGCCGAGCCGCAGGTCCGGGTGCTCGCGGGTGGCGCCGACGAGGGCCACCGCGTAGCGGCGTACCGGGTCGGCGACGTGCACCTGGCGCACGGCCTCGACGAGCTTGACGATCTCGTGCGCGTGCGCGACCGGCTGGAGGTCGTCCAGCGGCGAGACCCCGCCGTGCACGTCCAGCATCTTCAGCTCGGCCTCGGGGCTGGGGTAGCCGACCGAGACACGGGCCATGAAGCGGTCCCGCTGCGCCTCGGGCAGCGGGTAGGTGCCCTCCATCTCCACCGGGTTCTGGGTGGCGATCACCATGAAGGGGCTGGGCAGCTCGTAGGAGGTGCCGTCGACGGTGACCTGGCCCTCCTCCATCGACTCCAGCAGCGCCGACTGCGTCTTGGGCGAGGCGCGGTTGATCTCGTCGCCCACCACGATCTGGGCGAAGATCGCGCCCGGCTTGAATTCGAAGTCGCGCTGCTGCTGGTCGAAGACGCTGACACCGGTGATGTCCGACGGCAGCAGGTCCGGGGTGAACTGGATGCGCCGCACCGAGCAGTCGATGGAGCGCGCCAGGGCCTTGGACAGCATGGTCTTGCCGACGCCGGGCACGTCCTCGATGAGCAGGTGCCCCTCGGCGAGCAGCACGGTCAGCGCGATCCGCACGACCTCCGGCTTGCCCTCGATCACGTGCTCCACGCTGCGGCGTACCCGGTCTGCCGTCGTGCTCAGGTCGCTGAGGCTTGCGCGTGCGTCAAAGGTCGTCACCCGGTGCTCCTAGGCCATGTTCCGCGGGACACGGTCATCCCTGGACCGGCCCTCCCCATCGTGGGTGCCGTCCCGCCGCAAAGACGGGGGACGGAACCGCACGGTTGCATTCTTCCCTTACGCGGCAGCCGACGTCACTCGCCTGCCGTTATTAATTCGTGATTTCCCGCAGCCTGCCGGTGTGCACGTCGAAGACGAAACCCCGCACGTCGTCGGTGTGCGGCAGGAACGGAGACGTCCGCACGCGCGCCATCGACTGCCGGACGTCCCTGTCGGCGTCGGTGAAGGCCTCGACCGACCACGTCGGACGCTGGCCCACCTCGGCTTCGAGTTCGGTGCGGAAGTCCTCGGTGAGGGTCTCCAGGCCGCAGCCGGTGTGGTGGATCAGCACCACGGAGCGGGTGCCGAGGGCGCGCTGGCTGATGGTCAGCGAGCGGATGGTGTCGTCGGTGACGACGCCCCCGGCGTTGCGGATGGTGTGGCAGTCGCCCAGCGCGAGGCCGAGCGCCTTGTGCAGGTCGAGACGGGCGTCCATGCACGCCACGACGGCCACCTGGAGGACCGGGCGGGCGTCCATGCCGGGATCGGTGAACGCGGCGGCGTACTCCGCGTTGGCCTGGACGAGCCGGTCGGTGACCGAGGCGGTGGCGGGAGCGGTGGCGGTGGCGGTGACGGGGGCGGGGGCGGTGGGACCGGGGGGCGCGGAGGGCCCGGTGGAGCCGGCGGATGTCGACATGCCTCGACGGTAAGGCCCGGCCCCCTTCCGCACCCCTTCTGGGCGCCGCGAATCGGCCGGACGCGCGGCCGTTCCGGCGGGTGTGTGACGTAACCCACACGGGTCGTGCGCCGCGTGCGGGGTTCGCTCGTCGGGGTGACGCGCCGCCTCCGGCCAGCGTTGACCGTGGGGCACGGTGGAGTAAAGTGGAGCGAAGTGGTGCTTGGAGACCGCCGTGGACGTCACCGGATGACATGGCGGCCGTACGGGGCCGGCGGACGCGGCGGACGCTTGGGACGCGCGCGACGGACGGCCGGAAAGCGGCGTCTGCGGGAGGTGCGATGTTCCCGATGTTCCTCGGGACGTACACCCCGCGGCTGGACGACAAGCACCGTCTGGTGCTGCCCGCCCGCTTCCGCGAAGCGCTCTCCGGCGGCCTCGTCATCACCCGCGGGCAGGAGCGCTGCCTGTGCGTTTGGCCCCTGGAGGGCTTCCGGGCCGCCACCGCGCAGCTCGCCGCGTCACCGCTGACGGCCCTGACGTCGAAGACCGCGCGCGACTACCAGCGGCTGCTGTTCGCCGGCGCGCACGACGAGGTCCCCGACCGCCAGGGCCGGGTCACCGTGCCGCAGCCGCTGCGCGAGTACGCCGGCTTGGAGCGGGACTGCGCGGTCATCGGAGCCAACAGCCGGGTGGAGATCTGGTCGGCCACCGCCTGGGCGGAGTACCTGGCGGCGCAGGAGGACACCTTTTCGGCCCTGTCACAGGAGGTCCCGCCCGGATTACTGTGAGCGCGGCCCCAGCCCCCGCGCACCCGCTGTGAACCACCCGCGCGGACGTACGGCTCGGCCTCCTCCCGCTCCACGGTTCCGCTGGCACCACTTCCCCGGTGCCAGGGGAACGTTTCTGCCGAGCGGGCGGGGACCAGGTTCTACGTCCGACCGCCGGCCGCCGCCGCCAGGGCGGGCCGCGCGCCAGCACCGTCCGAGAAGGGCCGGCCCCTCCATGAGCGACACCCCTCCGCAGCCGACCGAGCCGCGGCACGTCCCGGTGATGCTGCGGCGCTGCCTCGACCTGCTCGCGCCGGCCCTCGCCGAACCCGGCGCGGTGGTCGTCGACGCCACCCTCGGGCTGGGCGGGCACAGCGAGGCACTGCTCGGCACCTTCCCCTCCGCCCGGCTCGTCGCGCTCGACCGCGACCCCGAGGCGCTCAAGCTCTCCGCCCGCCGCCTGGAGCCCTTCGGCGACCGCGCCACCCTCGTGCACGCCGTCTACGACGAGCTGCCCGACGTCCTCGCCTCGCTGTCCGTGGCGCGCGTCCAGGGGGTGCTCTTCGACCTCGGGGTGTCCTCCATGCAGCTCGACGAGGCCGGGCGCGGCTTCGCCTACGCCCAGGACGCGCCGCTCGACATGCGGATGGACCAGACCACCGGGATCAGCGCCGCCGAGGTGCTCAACACCTACCCGCCCGGCGAGCTCGTCCGCATCCTGCGCTCCTACGGCGAGGAGAAGTTCGCCCGCAAGATCGTCGACGCGGTCGTACGGGAACGCGAACGGGAGCCCTTCACCACCAGCGCCCGGCTCGTCGAGCTCATCAGGAACGCGCTGCCGCAGGCCGCCAAGCGCACCGGCGGCAACCCCGCCAAGCGCACCTTCCAGGCGCTGCGCATCGAGGTCAACGGCGAGCTGTCCGTCCTGGAGCGGGCGGTGCCCGCCGCGGTCGGCGCGCTCGCGGTCGGCGGCCGGATCGCCGTGCTCTCCTACCACTCGCTGGAGGACCGGCTGGTCAAGCAGGTCTTCGCGGCCGGCGCCGCCAGCACCGCCCCGCCCGGGCTGCCGATCGTGCCCGAGCAGTACCAGCCCCGGCTCAAGCTGCTCACCCGCGGGGCGGAACTGCCCTCCGAGGACGAGATCGCCGAGAACCGCCGCGCCGCACCGGCCCGGCTGCGCGCCGCCGAGCGGATCCGCGAGGAGCACATCGGGGGGGAGCAGGCATGAGCCCCGTCCGCCCCGCCCGCCCGTCCGGCGCGGGCCGCCCCGCAACCGCCGCCCGCACGCCGTTCGTCATCCTCGTCGTGACGCTGCTCGGCGGAGGCCTCATCGCGCTGCTGCTGCTGAACGCCGCCGTCAACCGCGACTCCTTCCAGCTCAACAAGCTTGAGAAGGAGACGACGGGATATACGGACGAGCAGCAGCAGCTCCAGCAGGAGGTCGACCGGTACGGGGCGCCCGGCTCCCTGGAGCGCCGGGCGCGGCAGCTCGGCATGGTGCCCGGCGGCAACCCGGCCTTCCTCGGACCCGACGGGTCGGTCCTCGGCACGCCCGAGCGGGCGACCGCGCCGCCGCCCCCGCCGCCGTCCGCCACGCCGGCGAAGCCGTCCACGAGCCCGGCGCCTTCCGCGCCGGGCACACCGTCCGTCCCGCCGGCGAACCCGGCGGCCACGAGTCCGACCCCCTCGCCGGGTACGCCCCCGGCCACGACGACCCCTCCGGGGAGGTGAGCGCCTTGGCCACGCTGCGGGCCGCCTCCTGCGGTGGCGTACGCGGTCTTCCCGCCGCCCCGGCCGGGCGCGCTGCTCTCCCCGCGCCCGCGCGCCCCGCGGAGTCCCCGGGGGTGCGCCGCACGGACCCCGGCGTCCGGGGGCGCGGGGAACCGCGCGACCGGAGCTCCGCCCGGGCGGTATCCCCCCAGCCCCGCCGCACCCGCGGCCGGGTACGCGCGGCGTGCCGCCGCCTCGGAGGTGACAGGTGAACGGGCCCGCAGGCCAAGGACAGCGCCGCCCCCCGCGCCCGGGCCCCCGCCCGCCGGCGCGGCAGGGGCAGGTCCGGCGCCCCCCGGCGGGGCGGGCGCGGCCCCTCCCCGGCCCCCGGGGAACGCGCCCCCCCGGCGTCGTGCGGCTGGGGCGCCCCCGGCCGAGGCTGCGGCTCGTCGGGGTCGCCCTCACGCTCGTGATGGGCATCTTCGTCGTCCGGCTCCTCCAGGTGCAGGCCCTCGACGCGTCCGCGTACGCGGCGAAGGCCGCCGTCAACCGCTGGGTCACCCACGACGTGACGGCGGACCGCGGCACGATCACCGACCGGGACGGTGTCGCCCTCGCCGCGACGGTGGACGCGTACGACATCACCGCCGACCCCTACCTCTTCACGCCGGAGCAGGCGAAGACCAAGGATGCGCCGTCCCGCGCGGCGGAGCTGCTCGCGCCGATCGTCGGCGTGGACGCCGCCACCCTGGCCCGCAGGCTGTCGACGCCGAACTCCCGCTACCAGCTGCTGGCCCGGCAGCAGACGCCGCAGGTGTGGAGCCAGATCTCCGACCTGAAGAAGTCGCTCGCCGCCCGCTCGCTGAAGGAGCCGGGTGCGAACGTGCTGGCCGGTGTGTTCAGCGAGCCGCACACCAAGCGGGTCTACCCCGGCGGGGATCTGGCCGCGGGCGTGCTGGGCTTCGTCAACGGCCAGGGCAAGGGCGGCGGCGGCCTGGAGTCGATGTTCGACAAGCAGCTCGCCGGCAGGAACGGCAAGATCCGCTACGCCCAGTCCAACGGCCGCCAGGTGCCCACCGCGGGCGTCCAGCAGCAGCCCGCGGTGCCCGGGTCGAACGTCCAGCTGACGCTGGACCGGGACATCCAGTGGGCGGCGCAGAGCGCGATCAGCGCCCAGGTGGCGAAGTCGCACGCGGACCGCGGCTACGTCATCGTCATGGACAACAGGACCGGCGAGGTGCTGGCCATGGCCGACGCCCCCGGCTTCGACCCGGGTGACCTCACGCACGCCGACCCGGCCGCGCTCGGCAATGCGGCGATGCAGGACGCGTACGAGCCCGGCAGCGTCAGCAAGCTCATGTCGATGGCGGCGATCATCGACACCGGCACCGCCACCCCGCTGACCCGGGTCGTGGTGCCCGGCACGCTGCCGCGCGCCGACCGCGTCTTCCACGACGACGTCGCGCACGGCACCTGGTACCTGACGCTCAACGGCGTGCTCGCCAAGTCCAGCAACATCGGCACCATCGAGGCCACCGGGCAGCTCGGCACGACCCAGGCGCAGGCCAACCGGGTGCTCTACTCCTACCTGAAGAAGTTCGGCATAGGGGAGCCCACCGGTATCGGTTTCCCCGGCGAGACCCCCGGCATCCTGGCCGAGCCGCAGGACTGGAACGCCTCGCAGCAGTACACGATCCCGTTCGGCCAGGGCCTGTCCGTCAACGCGCTGCAGGCCACCTCGGTCTACGCGACCATCGCCAACGGCGGTGTGCGCGTCCAGCCCAGCCTGGTCCGCGGTGTCACCGGACCCGACGGGCGCTTCGTGCCCTCCCCGGCGCCGAAGAAGACCCGGGTGGTCAGCGCCAGGACCGCCACGACGCTCTCGCAGATGCTGGAGTCGGTCGTCGGCAGCGAACAGGGCACCGGCACCCACGCCAAGATCGACGGCTACCGGGTGGCGGGCAAGACGGGTACGGCCAACCGGGTGGACCCGAAAACCGGCAGGTACCACGGCTACACCGCCTCCTTCATGGGTTTCGCGCCGGCCGACAACCCGCGTGTCACGATCTCCTGCGTCATCCAGAACCCGACCAGGGGCAGCTATTTCGGCGGCTCGATCTGCGGCCCCGTCTTCAAGCAGGTGATGGAGTTCTCCCTCAAGACCCTTCGGGTGCCGCCCTCCGGGGTGCCCGCGCCCGAGCTCCCGGTCGACTACGACCCCGCCGAGACGGCCGCCCCCGCGGTGTCGCCGTCCGGCCCGAAGGGGCGGTGAGCATGGCGGACACCCACCACGAGCGGTACGGCGGCGGGCAGGACGCGGCGCGCGACCCGCGGCTGCCGCACCCGGCCCGTTTTGGCCCGCAGCCCGGCCGGGCCGGTAACCTCACCGCCGTGCCCAACCCTGATCAAGCCACCACCCTCACCCCGGCGGGCGCGCCGCGCCCGTCACGCATCCGCCCGACCCCGCTGACCGAACTGGCCCGGCGGCTCGGCGTCCCGGACCCCGGCGGTGACACCGCGGTCACCGGGATCACCCACGACTCGCGCGCGGTCCGCCCCGGCGACCTGTACGCGGCCCTGCCCGGCGCCCGCTTCCACGGCGCCGACTTCGCCGCCCAGGCGGCGGCGGCCGGCGCCGTCGCCGTGCTGACCGACCGGACGGGCGCCGAACGCGCCGCGGCCACCGGGCTGCCCGTACTGGCCGTCGGCGACCCCCGGGCGGTCATGGGCGAGCTGGCCGCGGCCGTCTACGGCGAGCCCGGCGAGGCGATGCTCCGCATCGGCATCACCGGCACCTCCGGCAAGACCACGACCTCCTACCTCGTGGAGGGCGGGCTGCGCGCGGCGTCGCACGGCGGGACCGGGCTCATCGGCACCGTCGAGACCCGGATCGGCGACGAGCGCGTCAAGAGCGAGCGCACCACCCCGGAGGCGACCGACCTCCAGGCGCTGTTCGCGGTGATGCGCGAGCGCGGGGTCGCCTCGGTCGTCATGGAGGTCTCCAGCCACGCCCTGGTGCTGGGCCGGGTGGACGGCGCGCTCTTCGACGTCGCGGTGTTCACCAACCTCAGCCCCGAGCACATGGAGTTCCACTCCGGCATGGAGGACTACTTCCAGGCGAAGGCGCAGCTGTTCACCCCGCGCCGCAGCCGGCTCGGGGTGGTCAACCTGGACGACGAGTACGGCCGCCGGCTGGTCGCGGAGGCCGGGGTGCCGCTCGTGACGTACTCGGCGCAGGGCAGCCTGGACGCCGACTGGCGCGCCGAGGACGTCGAGGCCGGGCCGATGACGAGCAGCTTCACCGTCGTCGGGCCCAAGGGCGAGCGCTTCGCCGCGACCTCCCCGCTGCCCGGCCCGTTCAACGTCGCCAACACGCTGGCCGCGATCACCGCGCTGGCCGCCGCCGGCCTGGACCCGCACACCGCGGCCGAGGGCGTCGCGGCGGTGCCCGGGGTGCCGGGCCGGCTGGAGCGGGTGGACGCCGGGCAGCCGTACCTGGCGGTCGTGGACTACGCGCACAAGACGGACGCCGTCGAATCCGTGCTGCGCGCGCTGCGCACCACCACCCGAGGCCGCATCCACGCCGTCCTGGGCTGCGGCGGCGACCGCGACGCCACCAAGCGCGCCCCGATGGGCGCCGCGCTGGCCCGGCTCGCCGACACCGCCGTCCTGACGTCGGACAACCCGCGTTCGGAGGACCCGCTGGCGATCCTCACCGCGATGCTCGCCGGGGCCGCCGAGGTGCCCGCCGAACAGCGCGCCCACGTCCTGGTGGAGCCCGACCGCGCCGCCGCGGTGGCCGCCGCGGTGGCCAGGGCCGAGCCGGGCGACGTCGTGCTGGTCGCCGGCAAGGGCCACGAGCAGGGCCAGGACATCGCCGGCGTGGTGCGACCGTTCGACGACCGAGAGGTGCTGCGCGCCGCGATCGAGAAGGACCGGAAGGCATCGTGATCCCCCTTTCCCTCGCCGAGGTCGCACGCGCGGTCGGCGGGAGCACGCACGACATACCGGACGCGGCGGTCATGGTGACCGGCCCGGTCGTCCGGGACTCCCGCGAAGTGGTGCCCGGAGCGCTGTTCGTCGCCTTCGCCGGCGAGCGCGTCGACGGCCACGACTTCGCGCCCGGCGCGGTCGCCGCCGGCGCGGTCGCGGTGCTCGCGGCCCGCCCGCTGGGCGTGCCCGCGATCGTCGTCGACGACGTGCAGGCCGCGCTCGGCGCGCTCGCCCGGCACGTCATCGAGCGGCTGGGCGCCACCGTCGTGGCGCTCACCGGCTCCGCGGGCAAGACCAGCACCAAGGACATGCTCGCGCAGGTCCTCCAGCGGATCGGCCCGACCGTCTGGACCCCCGGATCCCTCAACAACGAGATCGGGCTGCCGCTGACAGCCCTCCAGGCCGACGCGGACACCCGGCACCTGGTGCTGGAGATGGGCGCCCGCGGTATCGGCCACATCGCGTACCTGACCGGACTGACGCCGCCGCGGATCGGGATCGTGCTGAACGTCGGCAGCGCCCACATCGGCGAGTTCGGCGGAAAGGAGCAGATCGCCCAGGCGAAGGGCGAGATGGTCGAGGCGCTGCCGGACGCGCACGCCGGCGGCGTCGCCGTCCTCAACGCCGACGACCCGCTGGTCCGGGCCATGGCCGACCGCACCAAGGCGAGGGTCGTGTTCTTCGGGGAGAGCGAGCACGCCCAGGTCAGGGCCTCCGGTGTGGCGCTCAACGAGCGCGGGCAGCCGGTGTTCACGCTGCATGCCCCCACCGGGTGCGCCGACGTGACCTTGCGCCTGTACGGTGAGCACCACGTGTCGAACGCGCTCGCCGCAGCCGCCGTCGCCAGTGAACTCGGCATGCCCGTAGGGGAGATCGCCACCGCGCTCTCCGAAGCCGGGTCCCTGTCGCACTGGCGGATGGAGGTCACCGAGCGCCCCGACGGCGTGACGGTCGTCAACGACGCCTACAACGCGAACCCCGAATCGATGCGGGCCGCCCTGCGCGCGCTCGCGGCGATGGGCAGGCCCGCGCAAGCCCGGGGGGGACGGACGTGGGCGGTGCTGGGAAAGATGGCCGAACTGGGCGGAGAAGCGCTTGCCGAGCACGATGCGGTGGGGCGGCTGGCCGTCCGGCTCAACGTCAGCAAGCTCGTCTGCGTCGGCGGTCAGGAAGCCGCGTGGCTGCAGATGGGCGCCTATAACGAGGGTTCGTGGGGTGAGGAGTCGGTGCACGTGTCCGACGCAGAGGCGGCGATCGACCTGTTGCGCGCAGAGCTGCGGCCGGGTGACGTCGTGCTGGTGAAGGCATCCAGGTCGGTCGGCCTGGAGGCCGTCGCCCTGGCGCTGACCGAGGACGGCGTGGGCGGGGCGGCAGCCGGCGAGGGTGCCGCGCGATGAAGCAGATCCTCGTCTCCGGGGTGCTGGGTCTTTTCCTGTCCCTGATCGGCACCCCGCTGCTGATCCGGCTGCTGGCCCGCAAGGGCTACGGCCAGATGATCCGCGACGACGGCCCGCAGGCGCACCACAGCAAGCGCGGCACGCCCACGATGGGCGGTATCGCCTTCATCCTGGCCACGCTCGTCGCGTACGCCGTGACCAAGCTGATCACCGGCGACAAGCCGAGCATGTCGGGCGTGCTGGTGCTCTTCCTGACCACCGGGCTCGGCGTCGTCGGCTTCCTCGACGACTACATCAAGATCGTCAAGCAGCGCAGCCTGGGCCTGCGGGCCAAGGCGAAGATGGCGGGCCAGCTCATCGTCGGCATCGCCTTCGCGGTGCTCTCCCTGAACTTCGCGGACTCCCGCAACCAGACGCCGGCCTCCACCAAGCTGTCCTTCACCACGGACTTCGGCTGGTCGATCGGCCCGGTCATCTTCGTGGTCTGGGCGCTGTTCATGATCCTGGCCATGTCGAACGGCGTGAACCTCACCGACGGCCTCGACGGCCTGGCCACCGGCGCCTCGACGATGGCCTTCGCCGCCTACACCGTCATCGGCGTGTGGCAGTACGGCCAGTGGTGCGGCGCCCAGGTGAGCGCCAACGGCGCCTGCTACGAGGTGCGCGACCCCCTCGACCTCGCGGTGGTCTCGGCCGCCCTGATGGGCGCGTGCTTCGGCTTCCTGTGGTGGAACACCTCGCCGGCCAAGATCTTCATGGGCGACACCGGCTCCCTGGCGCTCGGCGGCGCGCTCGCGGGTCTGGCGATCTGCTCGCGCACCGAGCTGCTGCTCGCCATCCTCGGCGGCCTGTTCGTCATCATCACGATGTCGGTGATCATCCAGGTCGGCTCCTTCCGGCTGACGGGCAAGCGGGTCTTCCGGATGGCACCGCTCCAGCACCACTTCGAGCTCAAGGGCTGGAGCGAGGTCCTGGTCGTGGTCCGGTTCTGGATCGTCCAGGGCATGTGCATGGCCGTCGGACTCGGCATCTTCTACGCGGCCTGGGTGGCCGCCTCGTGAGCGTCCCCGCCGTCCCGGCGCCCGCGGACCCCGGCGCCGCCTTCGCCGGCCGGCGGATCACCGTCGCCGGCCTCGGGGTGTCCGGGGTGCCCGCGGCCCGTGCGCTGCACTCCTTCGGCGCCCTGGTGACCGTCGTCAACGGCACGTCGGGGGAGCGGCAGCAGGCCGAGGCCGCCGAGCTGGAGGCTCTGGGCGTCACCGTGCGCCTCGGCGACGGGGACACGCTGCCGGACGGCACCGAGCTGGTCGTCACCGCGCCCGGCTGGAAGCCGTCCAGCCCGCTCTTCGCGGCGGCCGCCGCCGCGGGCGCCGAGGTCATCGGCGACGTCGAACTCGCCTGGCGGCTTCGCGGCGCCCGGGCGGGGAAACCGGTCGCGCCCTGGCTCGCGGTGACCGGCACCAACGGCAAGACCACCACCACCCGCATGCTCGCCGCGATCCTCACCGCGGCGGGTCTGCGCACCGCGGCGGTCGGCAACATCGGCGTCTCGCTGCTGGACGCGGTGCTCGGCGACGAGCCGTACGACGTCCTGGCCGTCGAGCTGTCCAGCTACCAGCTGCACTGGGCGCCCGGCATCCGCCCGCACAGCGCGGCGGTGCTGAACCTGGCGCCGGACCACCTGGACTGGCACGGCTCGATGGAGGCCTACGCCGCCGACAAGGGCCGGATCTTCCACGGCAACACGGTCGCGTGCGTCTACAACGCCGCCGACCCGGCCACCGAGAGGCTGGTCGAGGAGGCGGACGTCGAGGAGGGCTGCCGGGCGATCGGCTTCACGCTGGACGCGCCCCGCATGTCGGAACTCGGCGTCGTCGACGGACTGCTCGTCGACCGGGCCTTCGTCGCCGACCGGCGGAACAAGGCGCAGGAGCTGGCCGAGGTCGCCGACGTCCAGCCGCCCGCGCCGCACAACGTCGCCAACGCGCTGGCCGCCGCCGCGCTGGCCCGCGCCTACGGGGTGCCGCCCGGCGCCGTCCGCGACGGGCTGCGGGCCTTCCGGCCGGACGCCCACCGCATCGCCGAGGTCGCGGTGCTGGACGGCGTGACCTACGTCGACGACTCCAAGGCCACCAACACGCACGCCGCCCAGGCCTCGCTGACCGCGTACGACCACGTGGTGTGGATCGCCGGCGGGCTCGCCAAGGGCGCGGAGTTCGACGAGCTGGTCCGGGCGGCCGCCGGACGGCTGCGGGGGGCGGTGCTGATGGGCGCCGACCGCGCGCTGATCCGCGAAGCCCTGGCGCGACACGCCCCGCAGGTGCCGGTGGTGGACCTGGAACGGACCGACACTGGGGCGATGTCCGCGGCCGTCGCCGAGGCGCGGCGGCTGGCCGAACCGGGCGACACCGTCCTGCTGGCGCCCGCGTGCGCGTCGATGGACATGTTCAGCAACTACAACCAGCGCGGCGACATGTTCGCCGACGCGGTCCGCGCCGCCTCGCCGGACCCCGCGGCGCACTAGCCGCCGCGGCCCCGCTCCGGCGGGCCGCGGCGCACCGCACCGCTCCGACGGAGGGGACGCATGACGGCACACGGCTCCACGCCCCGCGGCGCCGCCCGCCGGCCGGCCGGCCGGCCGGCTGCGCCCAGCGCGCTGCGCGCCGCCGCCCGGTTGCCCGGCCGGCTGCGCGCGGCCTGGGACCGGCCCTTGACGGCGTATTACGTGATCCTCGGCGGCAGCCTGCTCATCACGGTGCTCGGCCTGGTGATGGTCTACTCGGCGTCGATGATCCAGGCGCTGCGCTACGGGCTGCCGTCCACCTTCTACTTCCGCAAGCAGCTGCTGGCGGTCGCGATCGGCTCGGTGCTGCTCTACGCGGCCGCGCGGACACCGGTGCGCGTGCACCGGGCGCTGGCCTACCCGGTCCTGCTCGGCTCGGTGTTCCTGATGTGCCTGGTGCAGGTGCCGGGCGTCGGCCAGACGGTCAACGGCAACACCAACTGGATCTCCGTCGGCGGTCCCTTCCAGATCCAGCCCAGTGAGTTCGGCAAGCTCGCGCTGGTGCTGTGGGGCGCGGACCTGCTGGCCCGCAAGGGCGGCAAGGGCCTGCTGGTGCAGTGGAAGCACCTGCTGGTGCCGCTGGTCCCGGTCACCGTGCTGCTGCTCGGGCTCATCATGCTCGGCGGCGACATGGGCACCACGGTGATCCTCACCGCGATCCTCTTCGGCATGCTGTGGCTGGCCGGCGCGCCCACCCGGCTGTTCGCCGGGGTGCTCGGCGGCGCGGGCGTGCTCGCCTTCCTCGCCATCGTCACCAGCTCCAACCGGATGGACCGGCTGCACTGCATCGCCGCCTCCGACCCCGACAACGGCTGCTGGCAGGCCGTGCACGGCATCTACGCCCTCGCCTCGGGCGGCTGGTTCGGTTCCGGACTCGGGGCGAGTGTGGAGAAATGGGGCGAACTGCCCGAGCCGCACACCGACTTCATCTTCGCCGTGACGGGGGAGGAACTGGGTCTGGCGGGCACACTGTCGGTGCTGGCCCTCTTCGCGGCACTAGGCTACGCGGGTATCCGCGTGGCCGGTCGTACGGAGGACCCCTTCGTCAGGTTCGCAGCGGGTGGCGTGACCACCTGGATCACGGTGCAGGCCGTGATCAACATCGGTGCGGTGCTCGGCCTGCTGCCGATCGCCGGAGTCCCGCTCCCGCTGTTCTCCTACGGGGGTTCGGCCCTCCTGCCGACGATGTTCGCGATCGGGCTGCTGATCTCCTTCGCCAGGAGCGAGCCGGCGGCGCGAGCGGCGCTGGCCGTGCGGGGGCGGAGCGGGCGCAAGTTCCCGAGCCGGGCAATGACACGGACGATGCGACGGTACGTCACCCGACGGCCGTCCGGAGAGCGGTGAATTTCGGTGCACGTCGTACTCGCCGGCGGGGGGACCGCCGGCCACATCGAGCCTGCGCTCGCGCTCGCCGATGCCCTGCGCAGGCAGGACCCGACAGTGGGCATCACCGCCCTCGGCACCGAGCGGGGTCTGGAGACCAGGCTCGTGCCCGAACGCGGCTACGAACTCGCGCTGATCCCGGCCGTCCCGCTGCCGCGCCGGCCCACCCCCGAACTCATCACCGTGCCCGGCCGGCTGCGCGGCACCATCAAGGCCGCCGAGCAGATCCTGGAGCGCACCAAGGCGGACTGCGTCGTCGGCTTCGGCGGCTACGTCGCCCTGCCCGGCTACCTCGCCGCCAAGCGGCTCGGCGTCCCGATCGTGGTGCACGAGGCCAACGCCCGCCCGGGCCTGGCCAACAAGATCGGCTCCCGCTACGCCCACGCGGTCGCCGTCTCCACCCCCGACAGCAAGCTGCGCGACGCCCGCTACATCGGCATCCCGCTGCGCCGGTCCATCGCCACCCTGGACCGCGCCGCCGCCCGCCCCGAGGCCCGGCACGCCTTCGGCCTCGACCAGAACCTGCCGACGCTGCTCGTCTCCGGCGGTTCGCAGGGCGCCCGCCGGCTCAACGAGGTCGTCGCCACCGTGGCCCCGCGGCTCCAGCAGTCCGGCGTGCAGATCCTGCACGCGGTCGGCCCCAAGAACGAGCTGCCGAAGGCCGACAACATGCCCGGCATGCCGCCGTACCGCCCCGTCCCGTACGTCGACCGGATGGATCTCGCCTACGCCGCCGCCGACATGATGCTCTGCCGGGCCGGCGCCATGACGGTGGCCGAGCTGTCCGCGGTCGGGCTGCCCGCCGCGTACGTACCGCTCCCGATCGGCAACGGCGAGCAGCGGCTCAACGCCCAGCCGGTGGTCAAGGCCGGCGGCGGGCTGCTGGTGGACGACGCCGAGCTGACGCCGGACTGGGTGCTCGGCAACGTGCTGCCCGTCCTCACCGACCCGCACCGGCTGTACGACATGTCCCGCGCCGCCGCGGAGTTCGGCCGCAGGGATGCCGACGACCTGCTCGTCGGCATGGTGTACGAAGCGGTGGCCGCCCGCCGGGCACGATAGGGCCCGGCGGGAGTCGACCAGCGGGGAGTCAGACGTGGCAGGCGTGACAGGACCCGGCGCCGGTACCGGAGCCAGACCCGGGCAGCGCGGTGGCGGCCGCCCCGAACGCCCCGGCGGGCGCCCGCCGGGGCGCCCCGAAGGACCGGGGGGAGGCAGCCCGTCCGGTACCGGCCGCCCGCCGGGCACCCCGGGCGGGCGGCGGTCGCGGCTCACCCCGCCCTCGCGCCGCGCGCTGCTGGCCGTCCTGGTGGCGCTCACCCTCGTGCTGGGCGGCGGCACGTGGGCGGTCTACGGCTCCCCGTGGCTGCGCGCCCGCACCGTGAGCGTGCACGGCACGGGCGTGCTCACGGCGCAGCAGGTGCGCAGGGCCGCCGCGGTGCCGCTGGGCGGCGCGCTGGTCTCCGTCGACACCGGGGCGGTGCGCGCGCGGCTGCTGAAGGGGCTGCCCCGGCTGAAGGACGCCCGGGTGCACCGGGCCTGGCCGCACACGGTGCGTATCGAC
Source organism: Streptomyces sp. NPDC020983 (assembly GCF_044333485.1). Lineage (NCBI taxonomy): Bacteria > Bacillati > Actinomycetota > Actinomycetes > Kitasatosporales > Streptomycetaceae > Streptomyces > Streptomyces sp. NPDC020983. The sequence goes on from NZ_JBIRRA010000010.1 coordinate 330,331, forward strand.
GTCACCGAGCGCACGGCGTCCGCGGTCCTGAAAAGCGGCACGAAGTTCACCGAGGTCGACAAGGACGGGGTGCGCTTCGCGACCGTCGACCGGGCGCCGCGCGGGGTGCCGCTGCTGGAATTGACGCCGGATCAGACGGCGAGCTTTCGGCATTTCGGAACAAAAAGACTGCTGCAGGCCGCGATTACCGTCGCGGGCCGGCTGCCGGATTCGCTCGCCGGGCGGGCGACCGCGATCCGGGTGCGTTCCTACGACGCCATCACCGTCGAACTCACCGGTGGCAGGGGCGTGATGTGGGGCAGTGCCGACGGCAGCGCCGCGAAGGCCGCGGTGCTCACCGCGCTCATGAAGGCCGAGCCGCACGCCACGCACTACGACGTGAGCGCCCCCACCGCCCCTGCGGCATCCGGAAGTTGACGTGTGCGGGACGTCCGCTTCGCTAGTATTCGACCCCTGGTTCACGGAACCGGGGCGTGATCACATAGGGTCAAAAGAAAAACGGGAGGTTCGGCGTGTTCGTTGAACCTCCGGCGCTTGTCGACTTAGTGTCTCGTCTCAAAGGAACACATGGGACAGGCATACTGGTAACCCTAAACCTCAGGGTTAGGGTTCGGAACGGCCCGGCGAGCGTACCGACCGTCCCACACACTTCGTAAATCGAGGCGAGAGGCCTTCGACGTGGCAGCACCGCAGAACTACCTCGCAGTCATCAAGGTCGTCGGCATCGGCGGCGGTGGCGTCAACGCCATCAACCGGATGATCGAGGTCGGTCTCAAGGGCGTCGAGTTCATCGCGATCAACACCGATGCGCAGGCCCTGCTGATGAGCGACGCCGACGTCAAGCTGGACGTCGGCCGGGAGCTGACCCGCGGGCTCGGCGCCGGGGCGAACCCGGAGGTCGGCCGGAAGGCCGCCGAGGACCACCGCGAGGAGATCGAAGAGGTGCTCAAGGGCGCCGACATGGTCTTCGTCACCGCGGGTGAGGGCGGCGGCACCGGCACCGGCGGCGCCCCCGTGGTCGCCAACATCGCCCGCTCGCTCGGCGCCCTGACCATCGGTGTGGTCACCCGCCCGTTCACCTTCGAGGGCCGCCGCCGCGCCAACCAGGCCGAGGACGGCATCGCGGGCCTGCGGGAGAACGTCGACACCCTGATCGTCATCCCGAACGACCGGCTGCTGTCCATCTCGGACCGCCAGGTCAGCGTGCTGGACGCGTTCCGCTCGGCCGACCAGGTGCTGCTGTCCGGTGTGCAGGGCATCACCGACCTCATCACCACCCCGGGCCTGATCAACCTGGACTTCGCGGACGTGAAGTCCGTGATGTCGGAGGCCGGTTCGGCACTCATGGGCATCGGCTCGGCCCGCGGCGACGACCGCGCGGTGGCCGCCGCGGAGATGGCGATCTCCTCGCCGCTGCTGGAAGCCTCCATCGACGGTGCCCGCGGGGTGCTGCTGTCCATCTCGGGCGGTTCCGACCTCGGGCTCTTCGAGATCAACGAGGCCGCCCAGCTGGTGAGCGAGGCCGCCCACCCGGAGGCCAACATCATCTTCGGCGCGGTCATCGACGACGCGCTCGGCGACGAGGTCCGGGTCACCGTGATCGCGGCCGGTTTCGACGGCGGCCAGCCGCCGAGCAAGGCCGGGCGGGACAAGGCGCAGGGCTCCGGCTACTCCGCGCAGGACGGCGGCGCGGCCGGCCCGAACCGCGGCGCCGAGCCCCAGCCGCGCCCGGTCTCGCCCTTCAACGGCCTGGGCGTCCCGTCCGCGATCCCGGCCGAGCGGGAGGCCGAGCCGGTCGCCGAGACCTCGGTCCCCACGGTCACCCCGCCGGTGGTCCCGCCGGCCCGGCCGTACCAGGACTCCGCGGCCGAGGAGCTCGACGTCCCCGACTTCCTGAAGTGACCGCCCGGACGTGATAGGGCACCGCAGCACAGCGAACGGCGCGCATTTCGCCTTCACCGACCGGTGGGGCGGGGTGAGCGCCGTTCCGTACGACAGCCTCAATCTCGGCGGGGCCGTGGGCGACGACCCGGCCGCCGTCGCCGCCAACCGCGACCGGGCCGCCCGCGAACTGGGCCGGGAGCCGGGACGGGTGGTGTGGATGAACCAGGTGCACGGGCGCGACGTCGCCGTCGTCGACGAGCCGTGGGGCGACACGCCCGCACCGGACGTGGACGCCCTCGTGACCACCCGCGCCGACCTCACCCTCGGGGTGCTCACCGCGGACTGCGTCCCGGTGCTGCTCGCCGACCCGGTCGCCGGGGTCGCCGCCGCGGCGCACGCCGGGCGGCCGGGGATGACGGCGGGCATCGCGACCGCCGTGATCGAGACGATGATCACACTGGGGGCCGACCCGGACCGTACGACCGCGGTCCTCGGGCCGTCGGTATGCGGTAAATGCTATGAAGTGCCCGCAGGAATGCGGGAGGAGGTCGCGGCCGTCGAACCGGCGGCGTACGCCGAGACGAGTTGGGGCACGCCGGCGCTCGACGTGGCCGCCGGGGTGCGCGCGCAACTGGTGCGCGCCGGGGTGCGCGCCGTGCGGGGGCCCGGTGTGTGCACCCTCGAATCCGCCGACCACTTCTCCTACCGCCGCGACCGGGCCACCGGCCGGCTCGCCGGTTACGTCTGGCTGGACGGTGCGCGATGAGCGGTACGGACGCGGCGGACGGCGCGGCCCGGGACCCCGGCGCGCGGGCCGCGCAGCTCGCCGCCAACCTCGCCCGGGTCGAGCAGCGGATCGCCGACGCCTGCGCCGCCGCGGGGCGGGACCGCGAGGAGGTCACCCTCGTCGTGGTCACCAAGACCTACCCGGCCGCCGACGTACGGCTGCTGGCCGGACTCGGGGTGCGCGAGGTCGCCGAGAACCGCGACCAGGAGGCCGCGGCGAAGGCGCAGGAGACCGCCGACCTGCCGCTCAGCTGGCACTTCGTGGGCCAACTCCAGACCAACAAGGCGCGTTCGGTGGTCCGTTACGCTGACCACGTGCACTCCGTCGACCGGCTCCGGCTGGTCGACGCGCTGTCCTCCGCGGCCACCGCCGCCGGGCGGCGCATCGGCTGCCTCGTCCAAGTCGCGCTGGACGCCGGGGAGTCGGCGGGTGCGCGCGGGGAGCGCGGCGGAGTGGCGCCCGGAGCGGTGCCCGAAGTCGCCGACGCGATCGCGTCGGCCGCCGGGCTCCGGCTCGACGGGCTGATGACGGTCGCGCCGCTGGCCGGGGCGTATGCGGGCCAACCCCGCGCCGCCTTCGACCGGTTGAGGGAAATCTCATCCCGCCTGCGCGCGACCCATCCGGCTGCCACCATGGTCTCGGCAGGGATGAGCCAGGATCTCGAGGAAGCGGTGGCGGCCGGAGCGACACATGTGCGCGTCGGAACGGCGGTACTCGGAGTCCGTCCCGGGCTCCGGTAACGTCACCAAACAAGTCGGACCACAGCATAAATATGGTGTGGCGGCCGTCCCCGGCGGGCGGCCGAGGACCGCAACACCCCGCTGAGAGGACGCAGAGCATGGCCGGCGCGATGCGCAAGATGGCGGTCTACCTCGGCCTCGTGGAGGACGACGGGTACGACGGCCCGGGTTTTGACCCGGACGACGAGTTCGAGCCGGAGGTGCCCGCGCCCCCGGTGCGTGCCGCCGCCGAGCCGGAGCGCGTCCCCCGCCGGCCGCACAGCCAGCACGTGGCGCCGAGCCCGCACCAGCCGCAGCAGGAGGAACCGCCGCGGCTCGTCCACGCTCCCGCACCCCGCGAACCGCGGATCGCCCCCGTGGCGTCCATCACACCCGAACGTCACAGCCTGGAGAAGAACGCAGCGGTGATCATGCCCAAGGTCGTGTCAGAACGCGAGCCCTACCGGATCACGACACTTCACCCCCGGACCTACAACGAAGCCCGTACCATCGGGGAACACTTCCGCGAAGGCACCCCGGTGATCATGAACTTGACGGAGATGGACGACACGGATGCGAAGCGACTTGTCGACTTCGCGGCGGGTCTGGTCTTCGGCCTCCACGGGAGCATCGAGCGGGTGACGCAGAAGGTGTTTCTGCTGTCGCCTGCTAACGTCGATGTCACGGCGGAGGACAAGGCCCGGATCGCCGAGGGCGGGTTCTTCAACCAGAGCTGAACGAACGCAACCGTAGGGACCGGCCGGCAGGCCGAGAAGCAGGGGAGAGGGAAGCGCGATGAGTGTCGCACTCCAAGTGCTGGACATCGCGTTGTACTGCTTCCTCTTTGTGCTGATTTTCCGATTGGTGATGGACTACGTCTTCCAGTTCGCCCGTTCATGGCACCCTGGGAAGGCGATGGTGGTGGTCCTGGAGGGCACCTACACTGTCACCGATCCGCCACTCAAGCTTCTGCGGCGGTTCATCCCACCGCTGCGCCTCGGGGGCGTGGCGCTCGACCTGTCCTTCTTCGTACTGATGATCATCGTTTACATCCTGATCTACGTTGTTGGGAGCTTCATGTGAACGGTGCGAGCTCCCGATATGTCGACGATCACGTTGAGGTGAAGAGATGCCGTTGACCCCCGAGGACGTTCGGAACAAGCAGTTCACGACCGTCCGCCTCCGTGAGGGCTATGACGAGGATGAGGTCGACGCCTTCCTCGACGAGGTGGAGGCGGAACTGACCCGCTTGCTCCGTGAGAACGAGGACCTGCGGGCCAAACTGGCCGCGGCGACCCGTGCCGCGGCCCAGGCAGGCCAGCGCAAGCCCGAGCCGCAGGACCGACCGGTGCCCGCTGCCATATCCGGACCGCAGCCGGTGCAGCAGCAGATGCCCCAGCAGATGGGTCCCCCCCAGCAGGGCGGAATGCCGCAGCTGCCCCCCGGCCCCAGCGCCCAGCAGCACGGTCCCGGCCCCGGCGGCCACCCGATGCAGCAGCAGGGTCCCGGCCCGATGGGCCAGCACCCGATGCAGGGCGGCCCCGGCCCGATGGGCCAGCACCCGATGCAGCAGCAGGGTCCCGGCCCCATGGGCCAGCACCCCATGCAGGGCGGCCCCGGCGGTCACCCGATGCAGCAGCAGGGTCCCGGCGGCGACAGCGCGGCCCGCGTGCTCTCGCTCGCCCAGCAGACCGCCGACCAGGCGATCGCGGAGGCCCGTTCCGAGGCCAACAAGATCGTCGGTGAGGCCCGCAGCCGCGCCGAGGGCCTGGAGCGGGACGCCCGCGCCAAGGCCGACGCGCTGGAGCGGGACGCCCAGGAGAAGCACCGCGTCGCGATGGGCTCGCTGGAGTCCGCCCGCGCCACGCTGGAGCGCAAGGTCGAGGACCTGCGCGGCTTCGAGCGGGAGTACCGCACGCGGCTGAAGTCCTACCTGGAGTCCCAGCTGCGCCAGCTGGAGAACCAGGCGGACGACTCGCTCGCCCCGCCGCGCACCACCCCGTCCGCGCCGTCCCTCCCGGCGGCGTCCCCGATGGGCGGGACGATGGGCGGCAACGGGATGGGCAACGGCATGAACGGGATGGCTCCGGCCGGCGCCGGTGCGATGAGCCACAACGGCTCGTCCCCCGCCTTCGGCGGCGGACAGGGCATGGGCGGCCACACGCCCGGCCCGACGTACGGTGGCCAGCAGCAGATGTCGCCTGCGATGACGCAGCCGATGGCTCCTGTCCGCCCGCAGGGCGGGCCGTCCCCGCTCCAGCAGGCGCCCACGCCGATGAGGGGTTTCCTCATCGACGAGGACGACAACTGATTGCCGCCTGACGGCACGCAGTAGGGCCGGGCCTCCCGGGGGTTACCCCCGCGGAGGCCCGGCCCTTTTGTGCGTGCTCACCGCCCTGCGCCGCGGGGGAACCCCCCGCGGCGCAGGGCGCGGGTCACACCTTCCGCAGGGAGAAGGTGAGGGACAGCGGCTCGTCCGTGAAGGGGGAGCCGAAACCGGCGGAGGGGGCGCCCTCCGTGAAGTCGTCGGCCAGGACCTCCTCCGCGATGAGCGCGGCGTGGGCCGCGAGCGCGGTGGCCAGCTCGGGGTGGGTGGTCGTCCAGCGGACGGCGATCCGGTCGGCGACGTCGAGGCCGCTGTTCTTACGGGCCTCCTGGACGAGCCGGATGACGTCGCGGGCCAGGCCCGCGAGCCGCAGCTCGGGGGTGATCTCCAGGTCGAGGGCGACGGTGGCACCGGAGTCGGAGGCCACCGACCACCCCTCGCGCGGGGTCTCGGTGATGACGACCTCCTCCGGGGAGAGTTCGACGGTCTCGCCGTCGACCACCACGGACGTGGCCCCGCGCTCGCGCAGCTCCGCGGAGAGCGCGGCGGCGTCGGCCGCGGCCACGGCGGCGGCGACCGCCTGGACGCCCTTGCCGAACCGCTTGCCCAGCACGCGGAAGTTGGCCTTCGCGCTGGCGTCGACCAGCGAGCCGCCGACCTCGGAGAGGGACGCCAGCGAGGAGACGTTCAGCTCGTCGGCGATCTGGGCCCGCAGCTCGTCGTCGAGGTCCTCGAACCCGGCGGCGGCGACGAGCGCCCGGCGCAGCGGCTGCCGGGTCTTGACGCCGGACTCGGCGCGGGTCGCGCGGCCCAGCTCCACCAGCCGGCGCACCAGCTGCATACGGCCGGACAGCGCCGGGTCGACGAGCGCCTCGTCGGCCACCGGCCAGCTCGCGAGGTGGACGGAGTCGGGCGCGTCCGGCACGACGGGGACGACGAGGTCCTGCCAGACCCGCTCGGTGATGAACGGCACCAGCGGCGCCATCAGCCGGGTCACCGTCTCGACCACGTCGTGCAGGGTGCGCAGCGCGGCCGCGTCGCCCTGCCAGAAACGGCGCCGGGAGCGGCGGACGTACCAGTTGGACAGGTCGTCGACGAAGGCGGACAGCAGCTTGCCGGCGCGCTGGGTGTCGAAGGACTCCAGCGCCTCGGTGACGTCCCGCACCAGTGCGTTGAGCTCGCCGGCCAGCCAGCGGTCCAGCAGCGGGCGGTCCGCCAGGGCCGGGTCGGACGCGGAGGGCGACCAGCCGGACGTACGGGCGTAGAGGGCCTGGAAGGCGACCGTGTTCCAGTACGTGAGCAGCGTCTTGCGCACGACCTCCTGGATCGTGCCGTGCCCGACCCGCCGGGCGGCCCAGGGGGAGCCGCCGGCGGCCATGAACCAGCGCACCGCGTCGGCGCCGTGCTGGTCCATGAGCGGGATCGGCTCCAGGATGTTGCCGAGGTGCTTGGACATCTTGCGGCCGTCCTCGGCGAGGATGTGGCCCAGGCACACCACGTTCTCGTAGGCGGAGCGGTCGAAGACCAGGGTGCCGACGGCCATCAGCGTGTAGAACCAGCCGCGGGTCTGGTCGATCGCCTCGGAGATGAACTGCGCGGGGTAGGTGCGCTCGAAGACGTCCTTGTTGCGGTACGGGTAGCCCCACTGCGCGAAGGGCATGGACCCCGAGTCGTACCAGGCGTCGATGACCTCGGGCACCCGGGTCGCGGTGCCGCCGCAGCGGCCGCACGCGAAGGTGACCTCGTCGATGTACGGGCGGTGCGGGTCCAGGCCCGACTGGTCGGTGCCGGTCAGCTCGCTCAGCTCGGCCAGCGAGCCGACGCACGTGAGGTGCTCCTCCTCGCAGCGCCAGATCGGCAGCGGGGTGCCCCAGTAGCGGCTGCGGGACAGGGCCCAGTCGACGTTGTTGTCCAGCCAGTCGCCGAAGCGGCCGTGCTTGACCGACTCCGGGTACCAGGTGGTGCGCTCGTTCTCGCGCAGCATCGCGTCCTTGACGGCGGTGGTCCTGATGTACCAGGACGGCTGCGCGTAGTACAGCAGCGCGGTGTGGCAGCGCCAGCAGTGCGGGTAGCTGTGTTCGTAGGGGACGTGCCGGAAGAGCTTGCCGCTCGCCGTCAGCTCGGCGACCAGCGCCTCGTCGGCCTTCTTGAAGAAGACGCCGCCGACGAGCGGCACCTCGGGCTCGAAGGTGCCGTCCCGGCGCACCGGGTTGACCACCGGCAGCCCGTACGCGCGGCAGGCCTTGAGGTCGTCCTCGCCGAAGGCGGGGGACTGGTGGACCAGCCCCGTGCCGTCCTCGGTCGTGACGTACTCGGCGTTGAGCACGAAATGGGCGTCCGGGATGTCGACGAGGGTGAAGGGGCGCTCGTACGTCCAGCGCTCCATCTCGCGGCCGGTGAAGGTCTCCCCGGTCGGCTCCCAGCCCTCGCCGAGCGCCTTGCCGAGCAGCGGCTCGGCGACGACGAGCTGCTCGTCGCCGTCGGTGGCCACGACGTAGCGGACGTCGGGGTGCGCGGCGACGGCGGTGTTGGACACCAGCGTCCACGGCGTGGTCGTCCACACCAGCAGTGCCGCGCGGCCGGCGAGCGGGCCGCTCGTGAGCGGGAAGCGGACGTAGACGGACGGGTCGACGACGGTCTCGTAGCCCTGCGCCAGCTCGTGGTCGGACAGGCCGGTCTGGTCGCGCGGGCACCAGGGGGCGACCCGGTAGTCCTGGACCAGCAGGCCCTTGCCGAAGATCTGCTTGAGCGACCACCACACCGACTCGACGTACTCCGGGTCCATCGTGCGGTAGGCGTCCTCCAGGTCCACCCAGTAGCCCATCCGGGTGGTCAGCTCGGTGAAGGCGTCGGTGTGCCGGGTCACCGACGCGCGGCACTTCGCGTTGAACTCCGCGATGCCGTACGCCTCGATGTCCTGCTTGCCGGTGAAGCCCAGCTCCTTCTCGACGGCCAGCTCCACGGGCAGGCCGTGGCAGTCCCAGCCCGCCTTGCGGGTCACGTGGTGGCCCTGCATCGTCTTGAAGCGCGGGAAGACGTCCTTGAAGACCCGGGCCTCGATGTGGTGGGCGCCCGGCATGCCGTTGGCCGTCGGCGGGCCCTCGTAGAAGATCCAGTCGGGCAGCCCGCGGGTCTGCTCCACGGAGCGCGGGAACGTCCTGCGCTCGCGCCACAGCTCCAGCACCTCGTGCTCGAGGGCGGGCAGGTCGACCTGCGCGGGCACCTGGCGATACTGCGGCTGGCTGGTCGGGCTCATCGCGGACTTTCCTCCGGCGGACGCTGGGACACTCCGTCGAAGGGACGAGGGCGCCGGAGCGCTCCCGCGGTACCACCCTTCTTGGCGGTGGAGGACTTCCCACCGCCCCCTCGTTGGGGTCAGCGATGCCGGTTCTACTCACCCGCCGGCCGGCTGGGCGGCCCCCACGGGTTTTCTTCCGGCGGCTCCGGGCTGATCTTCACCCCGCGCACACCCCCGGGCTTCCACCGTCCCCAGGTCGCTCTCGGCTGCGTGCGGCGCTACTCGTCCCATCCACGCCGGTTCGCTGCCCCACAGTCTACGGCCGCGCGCGGACCCGCGCCGCCCGGTTTCCGTGAGCGGTACGGCCGGCGGCCCGCTGACCCGAATGCCCTGCTCCGCGCGCCGCGGCGGCGGCCGTCCCGCATCGTTGCGCCATGTACCGGAATACCCGGCGGTGAGCTGGGCACGAGCTCACGGATGCGAAGGGGTCGCGGTCATGGCCGTGAAGGAGTCGGCGGACCAGTCTGCGGAACCGCCCGCGAGGAAGGCCGCGCAGAAGGCGGCGGGGAGAACGGCGAGGAAAGCGGTCAGGAAGACGGCTTCGGCCGCCCCGGCAGGTGGGAAGAAGGCCGCAGCCGGGAAGAAACCGGTGAGCGACGAGCGCACCGGTCGTGACGGGCCCGAGACAGGAGCTGGCACTGTGGGTGTGGAGAAGACGGCGGCCGGTACGGCCGCGAGCGGCGTGCCTGCGGCGCGCGGTGCGGCCGCGGCCGAGGACCTCGCGGTCCTGCCCGGCGAGGACCCGTGGACGTCCGAGGAGGTCACGGAGGCCCGCGCCGAGCTGACCGGTGAGGTCGAGCGGCTGCGGGCCGAGATCGAGTCCTCCGAGCAGGCCGTCGCCGGCCTGCTGCGGGACGGCGCGGACAGCGGCGGTGACGAGGCGGACACCGGCGCGAAGAACATCAGCCGGGAGTACGAGCTGGCCCTCGCCGCCAACACCCGCGAGACGCTCCAGCAGGCGGAACACGCCCTGCACCGCCTCGACGAGGGCACGTACGGGCTGTGCGAGGTGTGCGGCGAGCCGATCGGCAAGGCCAGGATGCAGGCGTTCCCGCGGGCCACCCTCTGCCTCGACGACAAACAGCGCCAAGAGCGGCGATGACCCGTCCGCCGCGGGTGCCGTACCCTCGTCACAGGCGGGCGCACCGGCCCGTACGTGCCGAGGGCTGAGGGACCACGTGACGGAAGCGGAGCGCACCATCATCACGCCGGACGACGACGCCCCGGGGCGGACGGACGACTCCGCCGAGCCCGCCCCGGGCGCGTCCGCAGCGGTCCGCAACCGCCGCATCCTCGTGCTCACGGGCGTCGCGGCCCTGGCGTACCTGCTCGACCTGCTCTCCAAGATCTGGGTCGTCAAGAGCCTCGAAGGGCACGACTCGATCGACCTGCTCGGGCACTACCTGCGCCTGGACGCCATCCGCAACGCGGGCGCGGCCTTCGGCATGGGCCAGGGCATGACGATCGTCTTCACCCTCATCGCCGCCGGTGTGATCGTCGTCATCGTGCGGCTGTCCCGCCGCCTCTACAGCGCCCCCTGGGCCGTCGCCCTCGGCCTGCTCCTCGGCGGCGCCTTCGGCAACCTCACCGACCGCGTCTTCCGCGCGCCCGGCGGCTTCCAGGGCCGTGTCGTCGACTTCATCGCCCCCGCGCACTTCGCGGTCTTCAACCTCGCCGACTCGGCGATCACCTGCGGCGGCGTCCTCATCGTCCTCCTCTCCTTCCGCGGCATCGACCCCGACGGCACGCGCCACCGGGACTGACGCCCTCACGGGCGGGCGTCCCGCCCCCCGGGGGTCCGGCATACTCGACCGGGTGAGTACCGCACCCGAAATCCGCTCCCTGCCCGTGCCCGACGGCCTGGAGGGCGAACGCGTCGACGCCGCCCTCGCCCGTATGTTCGGCTTCTCCAGGACCAAGGCCGCCGAACTCGCCGCGGGCGGCAAGGTCTCGCTGGACGGGGCGGTCGCCGGGAAGTCGGAGCGGGTGCGCGGGGGTGCCTGGCTGGAGGTCGAGATGCCCGCGCCCGCGGTCCCCGTGCAGGTCGTCGCGGAGCCCGTGGAGGGCATGGAGATCGTGCACGACGACGACGACGTCGTGGTGATCATGAAGCCCGTGGGCGTGGCCGCGCACCCGAGCCCGGGGTGGTCGGGGCCGACCGTGATCGGCGGGCTGGCCGCGGCGGGCTACCGCATCGCCACCTCCGGCGCCGCCGAGCGGCAGGGCATCGTGCACCGGCTGGACGTCGGGACGTCCGGGCTCATGGTCGTCGCGAAGTCGGAGAACGCCTACAGCCTGCTCAAGCAGCAGTTCCGCGAGCGGGTCGTGGACAAGCGCTACCACGCGCTCGTGCAGGGGCACCCGGACCCGCTCAGCGGCACCATCGACGCGCCCATCGGCCGGCACCCCACGCACGACTACAAATGGGCGGTCGTCGCGGACGGCAAGCCCTCGGTGACGCACTACGACCTGATCGAGGCCTTCCGCTCGGCCAGCCTGCTGGACATCAAGCTGGAGACCGGCCGCACCCACCAGATCCGGGTGCACATGTCCGCGCACCGCCACCCGTGCGTCGGCGACCTCACCTACGGCGCCGACCCGACGATGGCCCGCCGGCTGGGGCTGACGCGGCAGTGGCTGCACGCCAAGCGGCTGGGTTTCGAGCACCCCGCGGACGGCTCGTGGGTCGAGTTCAGCAGCGAGTACCCGCCGGACCTGGAGCACGCGCTGGAGACCGTGCGGGCGGAGAGCCGGTGAGCGCGCCGGTGACCGGCGTGCGCGTCGTCGCGGCCGCCGACACCGCCGGCATGGCCGCCGTGCACGCCATCCGGCACGAGGTCTTCGTGGTGGAGCAGGGCGTGCCCGCGGAGCTGGAGTGGGACGGCAAGGACGGCCGGGCGGTGCACGCGCTCGCCGAGGGCCGCGGCACCGGGCGGCTGCTGCTCGGCGCCGACGCGGCGGCGAAGAACGGCGGTGACGAGCAGTTCGCCGTGCTCGGCCGGCTCGCGGTGCTGAAGGCCGAACGCGGTACGGGCCTGGGCGCGCTGCTGGTGCGGGCGCTGGAGGAGGAGGCCGCCCGGCTGGGCTGCGCGGGCGTCTACCTGGAGGCGCAGGTCCATGCGATCGGCTTCTACGAGAAGCTCGGCTACACCGCGTACGGACCTCCGTTCCAGGACGCCGGGATCGCCCACCGCGCGATGCGCCGCACCTGGCGCCCGTGAACGCCCGCACGGCCGTGCGGGCGCGGGCGGGCGCCCGCGGCGGCGCGGGGGATCGCTCCGGCGGCCTGCGGCGCGCCCCGCGGTTGTAACGCGCACCGCAGGGCACGCTGGCAGGCGTGGACCAGCTCGCCCTGTTCTTCTCGCTCATGCTCGCGGCCGTGGTGACGGTGCCGCTGGGTGACCGGCTGGGGCTGCCCGCGCCCGTGCTCATGACGCTGGCCGGCGGGGTCCTGGCGCTGATCCCGCAGGTGCCGAACGTCCGGATCGACCCGGACTTCATCCTGCCGCTGCTGCTCCCGCCGCTGCTGTACGCCGCCGTGCAGCGCACCTCCTGGCGGCAGTTCGCGGCCAACCGGCGGGCGATCTTCCTGCTCGCGGTGGCGCTGGTCTTCGTCACGACGACGGCGGTGGCCGCCGTCGTCGACGCGGTGGTGCCGGGCATCACGGTCGCCGCGGCCTTCACGCTGGGCGCGCTCGTCGCGCCGCCCGACCCGGTCGCGGCGACCGCGGTGGCCGGCCGCCTGGGGCTGCCGCGCCGCATGATCTCCATCCTGGAGGGCGAGGGGCTCTTCAACGACGTCACGGCGATCGTGCTCTACCACGTGGCCGTGGGCGCGGCGGTCTCCGGGCACTTCTCGGTCGGCCACGCGCTGCTGGAGTTCGTGCTGTCCGCGGTCGTGGCGGTCGTGGTGGGGCTCGTGCTCGGCTGGGGCGCCAACAAGCTCATGGGCGTGGTGGGCGACCCGACGCTGCAGGTCGGCCTGTCGCTGCTGGTGCCCTTCGCCGCGTACGCCATCGCCGAGGAGCTGTCCGGCTCGGGCGTGCTCGCGGTGCTGACCAGCGGGCTGTTCCTCGCCGAATACGCCTTCGAGGCCGACGACGTGACCGCGCGGCTGGCCGGCACCACCTTCTGGCAGATCGTCGACACCCTGGTGACCGGGATCGCCTTCGGGCTCATCGGCCTGGAGCTGCACCACGTCTTCAGCGTCGGCGCCGGCAACTGGGGGCCGATGACGCGGGACGCGCTGCTCGTCGTCGCCGTCGTCGTCGGGGTGCGGCTGCTGTGGCTGCTGCCGGCCGCGTGGGTGGCCCGGCGCCTGCACAAGCTGCGCGACATGGACGAGGACATCCCCATGACCTGGCGGGAGACCGTCGTCATGTGGTGGTCCGGGATGCGCGGGGTGGCGTCCGTCGCCCTGGCGCTCGCGATCCCGCTGGACACCGACCACGACGGGGCCTTCCCGGCCCGTGCCGAACTGCTCTTCATCGCCTTCGCGGTGGTGCTGGCCACCCTGGTGCTGCAAGGGCTCACCCTGCCGTGGCTGGTCAAGCGGCTCGGGGTGAGCAGCGACATCGACGCCGAGCACGAGCTGGAGCACGAGCTGGCGGTCCGTGCCATGGCCGCGGCGCGCACCCGGCTCAGGGAGATCGAGCAGCACGAGCCGATCGACGAGGAACTCTCGGAGATCCTGCACCGGCGGGCCTTCGACCTGGGCGCGCGGATCTCGCCGGACATCGTCGACGAGGAGCGGCGCGAATCGCACGCGCGCCGGCTCAAGCGGGTGCGGGCGCTGCGCCGGATCCAGGACGACATGATGTCCGCCGCCCGCCACGAGGTGCTGTCCGCGCGCAGCGAGCCCGGCAACGACCCGGAGGTCGTCGACCGGGTGCTGCGGCACCTGGACCTGCGCTCGATACGGGGCTGACCCGCACCGGACCGCGGCCGGCCGCGGGCTGTCGGCGCGGCCTGGCACGATGGGGGACGCAAGGCAGCAGGCAGAAGCGAGGGAGCCGCCGTGACGATCGTCCTCTTCCACTCCATGTACGGGCTGCGGCCCGCCGTGCGGGACGCCGCGGAGCGGCTGCGGGCCGCGGGCCACGAGGTCGTGGTGCCCGACCTCTACGACGGGCGCACGGCGGACACCGCCGAGGACGGCCTCGCGCTGCGGGACGAGATCGGCCGCGACGAGCTGCTGCGCCGCGCCGTGGCGGCGGCCGCCCCGTACTCGGAGAGCGGCGCCGTCTACGCCGGCTTCTCGCTCGGCGGCTCGATCGCCCAGAACCTGGCGCTGGGCGACGAGAAGGCCCGCGGGCTGCTGCTCCTGCACGGCACCTCGGACATCGCCGACGACGCCTCGACCGGGATCCCGGTGCAGCTGCACGTCGCCGAGCCGGACCCCTTCGAGCCGGACGACTGGCTGAACGCCTGGTACCTGCGGATGCGCCGGGCCGGCGCCGACGTCGAGATCCACCGCTACCGGGGCGCGGGCCACCTCTTCACCGACCCGGATCTGCCGGACCACGACGCCGAGGCGGCGGAGCGCACCTGGGCGGTCGCGCTGGACTTCCTCCGGGAGCTGGAGGGCTGAGCGGGGGAGGCCGCGCGCCGCGAACGGCGGCGGCCGGGCGGGTCCACCCCGCCCGGCCGCCGGGCCGCGCCGCTACGTGAGCCGCGTCACTCCTTGAGCCGCGTCACTTCTTGAGCTGCGACGCGAAGGCCTGCACGACCTGGTCCGAGGTCAGCCCCGGCACCTTCACCTGCGTGCCGTTGACCAGGACGTACGGGGTGCCGCCCTGCTGCACGTCGGACGGGGAGTGGTTGTACTTGTCGCTCATCGCCAGCGCCCAGCGGTCGAAGGTGCCCTTCTTGACCGCGTCGGAGAACTTGGCGTTGCCCTTGAGCGCCGGGACCTGCTGGGCGATCGAGATGAGCTTGTCGGCGCTCTTGTAGTCGTCCGAGGTCTCCTCGGGGTGGTTCTTCTCCGCGTAGAGCGCCTTGTGGTACTGCTCGAAGGCGTCGACCGACACGTTCAGGGCGGCACCGAGGGCGCTCAGCGCGCGCTTGGAGCCCTGGCCGTTGTCCTTGTTGTCGATGAAGGTCGCGAAGGTGTAGTCGATCTGGTACTTGCCGTCCTTGGCGCCCTGGAGCACCGCGTCACCCGCGGCCTGCTCGTAGGCGGCGCAGATCGGGCAGCGCAGGTCCTCGTACTCCTTGACGACGTTCTTGTTCTTCGGGTCGCCGATGACGATCGTGGTGCCGTCGGTGCCCGAGGTGTTGGCCGGCTTGACCAGCTTGTTCTTGGCCGCCTGCGACCAGTAGCCCGGCTTGTTCATCTCGTTGACGGCGTAGGCGACGCCGCCGGCTATCGCGACCAGGGCCACGACGCCGCCCGCCACCAGCAGCTGGCGGCGGACCTTGGCGCGCTTGGCCTCCTTCTCGCGCTGGATGCGCAGCCGCTCGCGGGCCGCGGCCTTGGCGGTCTTGCTGTTGCGCTGGCTCATGACAGATCTCCGTGAATACGCGTGTGGGTGTGGGGGTGTGCCGGTCCTGCGGTCAGAGAGCGACCGGGACGGGCGGACCACGGCGTACGACGGCATGGTGGAGCCGGTGGGCGGCGGGCCGCCCCGGCACCGCGCCGCGGGCGGGGCGGGCGGCGCGGCGCGGCCCGGTGGCCGGGACGCCGCGGAGGGCGGCCACGGCCAGCAGCAGCGGGCGGAAGGCGGCGAGGACGGCGGCGCGTACCAGCCGGCCGAGCGCGGCCTCGCCGCGGCGCAGCCAGAACGAGGCCAGCAGCCCCGCGGCGACGTGTGCGGCCAGCAGCAGCCAGGGCAGCGCCCCGGCCGAGGCGACGGCGGCGGTGCCCTGGGTGCCGCCGGGGACGGTGGCCACCGCGGCGAAGCCGGCGGCGTGCTCGGGACCGACGTGGCCCCCGTGGCAGAGCACCGCCTCGTTGAACGAGCGCCACGAGCCGGTCACCGGCCCGCCGGCGGGCCCGTAGCAGGCCTGCTGCCCGGTGGTCAGCAGGGTGTCCAGCGCCAGTTCCATCGGCACCATCAGGCCGGCCAGTGCCCAGAAACCGCACTCCGGGCGGGCCGTGACGAGATACGCGAGGGCGAAGACGGCGGCGAAGGCGCCGGCGACCGCGGGCAGCGGCAGGGGCGCCCTGGCCATCAGGACGTGCGAGGTGGAGGAGAGGGTGACGCACAGTGCCGCGAAGACGGCAGCGCGCAGCGCCCTCAGCGCACGCAGCGCTTGCGGCCGTATCTCCTCCATGGGAGCAGAGTGTGCCACGCGAACCTGTAGGTGTGACCTAAGTTCCGCGCCGAAATTCCGCGGACAGCGGGCGGCGGGGCGGCGATGTCACAGCCGGGTCGTAGACTCACCGACGCCGCCGGACAACCGTTTCCCGGCGGTCCGTTCCCCGCCGGAGGTGTCGCGCCTTGACCGATCAGCCCTTCGCTCACCTGCACGTCCACACCCAGTACTCGCTGCTGGACGGAGCGGCGCGACTGAAGGACATGTTCAAGGCGTGCAACGAGATGGGGATGAGCCATGTGGCCATCACCGACCACGGCAACCTGCACGGCGCCTACGACTTCTTCCACCAGGCCAAGGACGCCGGGGTCACCCCGGTCATGGGCATCGAGGCGTATCTGGCGCCCGAGTCGCGCCGCTACACCAAACCGGTCAAGTGGGGCGCCCCGCACCAGAAGAACGACGACGTGTCCGGTGCGGGCGCGTACACCCACATGACGATCTGGGCGCGCAACAACACCGGCCTGCACAACCTCTTCCGCGCGCAGTCCCGCGCCTCCTTCGAGGGCTACTTCCGCAAGCCCCGCATGGACCGCGAGCTGCTCAGCGAGTACGCCGAGGGCCTCATGGGCACCACCGGCTGCCCGTCCGGCGAGATCTCCACCCGTATCCGGCTCGGGCAGATGGACGAGGCGGTCAAGGCCGCCGGGGAGTACCAGGACATCTTCGGCAAGGAGAACTTCTTCGTCGAGATCATGGACCACGGCATCGACATCGACCGCCGGGCCCGGGCGGGCCTGGAGGAGATCGCCAGGAAGCTCCAGGCCCCCTTCGTCGTCACCAACGACTCGCACTACACCTACGCGCAGGAGTCCGCGGCGCACGACACGCTGCTGTGCATCCAGACCGGCTCGAACATGTCGGACCCGGACCGCTTCAAGTTCGACGGCTCCGGCTACTACCTGAAGTCGGCCGCCGAGATGTACGCGATCGACTCGTCCGACGCCTGGCAGGAGGGCTGCCGCAACAGCCAGCTGCTGATCGCCGAGCGCGTGGACACCGAGGGCATGTTCAAGTTCCAGAACCTGATGCCCAAGTTCGACGTGCCCGAGGGCTACACCGAGGTCACCTGGTTCCGCGAGGAGGTCGCCCGCGGCATGGCCCGGCGCTTCCCGAACGGCGTCCCCGAGGACCGGCAGAAGCTCGCCGAGTACGAGATGGACACCATCATCCAGATGGGGTTCCCCGGCTACTTCCTGGTCGTCGCCGACTTCATCATGTGGGCCAAGAACAACGGCATCGCCGTCGGCCCCGGCCGCGGCTCCGCGGCCGGCTCGATCGTCGCGTACGCGATGGGCATCACCGACCTCGACCCCGTCCCGCACGGCCTGATCTTCGAGCGGTTCCTGAACCCCGAGCGCATCTCCATGCCCGACGTCGACATCGACTTCGACGAGCGCCGGCGCGGCGAGGTCATCCGCTACGTGACGGAGAAGTACGGCTCCGACAAGGTCGCCCAGATCGCCACCTACGGCACCATCAAGGCCAAGGCCGCGATCAAGGACTCCGCCCGCGTGCTCGGCTACCCGTTCTCGATGGGCGACCGGATCACCAAGGCGATGCCCGCGGACGTGCTCGGCAAGGGCATCCCGCTGTCCGGCATCACCGACAAGGACCACCCCCGCTACAGCGAGGCGGGCGAGGTCCGGGCGATGTACGAGAACGAGCCGGACGTGACGAAGGTCATCGACGCCGCGCGGGGCATCGAGGGCCTGGTCCGGCAGATGGGCGTGCACGCCGCGGGCGTGATCATGTCCGCCGAACCGCTCATCGACCACGTGCCGATCTTCTCGCCGAAGAACGACGGCGCGGTCGTCACGCAGTGGGACTACCCGAGCTGCGAGTCGCTCGGCCTGCTGAAGATGGACTTCCTGGGCCTGCGCAACCTGACGATCATGGACGACGCGGTCAAGTCGATCAAGGCCAACAAGGGCATCGACATCGACCTGCTCGCGCTGCCGCTCGACGACCCGAACACCTACGCCCTGCTCTCGCGCGGTGACACGCTCGGCGTGTTCCAGTTCGACGGCGGCCCCATGCGCGCCCTGCTGCGCATGATGAAGCCCGACAACTTCGAGGACATCTCCGCCGTCTCGGCCCTCTACCGGCCGGGCCCGATGGGCATGAACTCGCACATCAACTACGCCCTGCGCAAGAACAAGCAGCAGGAGATCACCCCCATCCACCCGGAGCTGGAGGAGCCGCTCCGGGAGGTCCTGGAGGTCACCTACGGCCTGATCGTCTACCAGGAGCAGGTGCAGAAGGCCGCCCAGGTCCTCGCCGGCTACTCGCTCGGGCAGGCCGACCTGCTGCGCCGCGCGATGGGCAAGAAGAAGAAGGAGGTCCTGGACAAGGAGTTCATCCCCTTCCAGGCCGGCATGCGCGAGCGCGGCTACTCCGACCAGGCCATCCAGGCCGTGTGGGACGTGCTGGTGCCCTTCGCCGGATACGCCTTCAACAAGGCGCACTCCGCCGCGTACGGCCTGGTGTCCTACTGGACGGCCTACCTGAAGGCGAACTACCCGGCCGAGTACATGGCGGGGCTGCTCACCTCGGTCAAGGACGACAAGGACAAGATGGCGCTCTACCTCAACGAGTGCCGCCGGATGGGCATCAAGGTCCTGCCGCCGGACGTCAACGAGTCCAACGCCAACTTCACCCCGCGCGGCGACGACACGATCGTCTTCGGCCTCACCGCCGTCCGCAACGTCGGGCAGAACGTCGTCGACTCCATCGTCAAGTGCCGCAGGTCCAAGGGCCGCTACGCCTCCTTCCCGGACTTCCTCGACAAGGTCGAGGCGGTCGTCTGCAACAAGCGGACGGTCGAGTCGCTCATCAAGGCGGGCGCCTTCGACGCCATGGACCACACCCGGCGCGGCCTGACCGAGCACTTCGAGCCGATGATCGACAACGTGGTGCAGGTCAAACGCAAGGAGGCCGAGGGGCAGTTCGACCTCTTCGGCGGCATGGACGAGGCCGGTGACGACGGGCCCGCCTTCGGGATGGACGTCGTCTTCTCCGACATCGAGTGGGACAAGTCCTACCTGCTCGCCCAGGAGCGCGAGATGCTCGGCCTCTACGTCTCGGACCACCCGCTGTTCGGCATCGAGCACATCCTCACCGACAAGACCGACGCGGCGATCTCCGCCCTCGCCGGCGACTACTCGGACGGCGCCATCGTCACCGTCGGCGGCATCATCTCCGGCCTCCAGCGCAAGATGACCAAGCAGGGCAACGCCTGGGCCATCGCCACCGTCGAGGACCTCGGCGGCTCGGTGGACTGCATGTTCTTCCCCGCCACCTACCAGCTGGTGTCCACCCAACTCGTCGAGGACGCCATCGTCTTCGTCAAGGGCCGCCTCGACAAGCGCGAGGACATCCCGCGGCTGGTCGCGATGGAGCTGATGGTGCCCGACCTGTCGGACGTCGGCGCCAACGCGCCCGTCCACATCTCCATCCCGACGGTCAAGGTCACCCCGCCGCTGGTCGCCCGGCTCGGCGAGGTACTGGAGAGCCACAAGGGCAACACCGAGGTCCGGGTGCGGCTGCAGGGCGCTCGCACCACCACGGTGCTGCGGCTGGACCGGCACCGCGTGACGGCCGATCCCTCGCTCTTCGGCGACCTCAAGGCGCTGCTGGGTCCCGCGTGCCTGGGGTCGGGCCAGCAGGCGGGCTGAGCGCCCGGCCCGGGCGCGGAAGGCGGGACGGGGGTGCCCCCCCCGGAGGAGGGCACCCCTTCGCCGTGCCGTGCGCGGCGTGCGGGACGCGCAGCGTGCGCGGGGCCGTACCACCGGCGCGGCGGGTTCAGTTGTGGGTTCAGTTGTGGCCGAACCGCTTCTGCTGGTGCTTGCGCGACACCGTCGTCGTGCCCGGCATCACGTGCTCCTCCGCCTGCGGGCTGCGGCCCTGCTCCTGCGTCTGCGTCGCGGACCGCTGCGGGTCCTGCTGCGGGGAGCGGCGGTTCGGGTTCTGGTTGCGGTTCTTCGCCACTGTCGTGCCTTCCTCTGAGGGGAATGACGGCCGAAGGGCCTGCCTCCCTGCGGGCTTGCCGCCCCGGGGGCTCGTGGCCGAGCGGCCGAGATCAGACTTGCATGCCAGGACGAAGCGCGCATTTCGGGCAGTTGGCGTTCCCGCGTGCGCGGCCGGTGACGGAAAACCGCCCACCGCCACGCCGAAGATCGCGTTCGGGCTCATAACGCCCCGGCATTCGGGCAGACTCGGGAGGACCTGGGGGGATTCACTGCCGAGGGGGCGACCGGAAGAGGAGCGATATGGACCGCTGCGTCGTCCTGGTGGACGCCGGTTATCTGCTGGGTGCAGCGGCGAGCCTCCTGGCCGGTGAACCTTCGCGTTCCCGGATCGTCGTCGATCATGCCGCCGTCGTCGCCGGCCTGCGGGAAAGAGCCGAGCGCGAGACCGGCCAGCCGCTGCTGCGGATCTACTGGTTCGACGGAGCGCCCGACCGCGTTCCGCAACCCGAGCACCGCCGGCTGCGCGTCATGCCCCGGGTCACGGTGCGGCTCGGCGCCCTCACCCGTACGGACGGCCGCTGGGCGCAGAAGGGCGTCGACGCGGCCATGCACGCCGAACTGTCGGAGCTGGCCCGCAACCGGGCCTGCTCCGACATCGTGCTCGTCACCGGCGACGGCGACCTGCTGCCCGGCATGATGTCCGCCAAGGAGCACGGCGTCGCCGTGCACCTGTGGGCCGTGCAGGCCGCCGACGGCGACTACAACCAGTCCGAGGACCTCGTCGCCGAGGCCGACGAGCGGCGCGTCCTCGACCGGGAATGGATCACCGCGGCCATCCACGCGCGCGACGGCGTCTGCCCGCCCGCCGGCAGCAGCCACGGCGGGCTCGGCGCCGACTTCGGCCCCGAGATCGCCGCCATCCTCTCCGCGCCACTCCCCGAAACCGCCGCCCCGCCCGGGCCCCCGGCCGAACCGCGCCCCGCACCCCGCGAGCACCCCGCAGGCCCGCCCGGCGACGGCACCCACGCCGCTCCCGCGGCGGGCGGCGGCAGCAACGGCACCGGCAAGGGCGTGCCCACGCCCAAGGACCTCGCGGGCTTCGGCAAGCACCACACGCCCGCCGCCCACTCCACACCCCAGCCGGCCCCCAGCGCCACCCTGCGGTGGTCCTCCGACAAAGGCTGGACCGACCGCGGCGCCGCCGACGTCCCCGACACCAGCGGCCTCCCCACACTCGCCCAGCTCACCACCGCCGAGCAGCGGTGGGCCGACCGCGAGGCCGACATCACCGCGGTGAGCGGCGACCCCTACGAGGTGGGCCAGGTCTTCGCGCGGCGGTGGACGGCGCGGATCAGCGAGCCCGGACAACTACAGCAGCTGTCCGCGCACTACCCGCGGGTGCCGCACCGCATCGACGGCGAGCTCCTGCGGTACGCGGCGCGCTTCGGGCTGCTCGCGCACAAGGACGACCAGATCGACGAGCACGACCGCTATGCGATCCGTGCGGGCTTCTGGCGCGAGGTCGACGCGCGCACCGGTACCGCCCGCTCGGCCGCGGGGGGCTGAGGCGCCCGCGGTTTGCGGTGGCCCGCGGGCTTGGCGGTGGGGGGTGCTCGCGCCGTTCCTCGCGCCCCTGAGGGGGTGCCACTTGCGGTGGCCGCTCGCCGTTCCGCCGGTGGTGGGTTGGTCGCGCAGTTCCTCGCGCCCCCGAGAGGGTGCCACTTGCGGTGGGCAGTTCGCCGTTCGCCCGGTGGTGGGTTGCTCGCGCAGTTCCTCGCGCCCCTGGGGTCATCCGGCGGGGCATCGCGCTGTCTGTGCGGGGGTGGGGTCGGGTGCCACTCCGGGGGTACCTCCTCG
>NZ_JBIRRA010000011.1:0-162533 GCF_044333485.1 Streptomyces sp. NPDC020983
ACGAGGACGACCCTCCGCCTTGCGATCGCACGCACCAGACACCGTCTGCCCCGCCCTCCGGGCGGACGACGGGACTTTGCGGACACGCCCTAGGACCTGGTCCCGCGGCATGTGACCAGGCGCACACACCGGGCGTCAGCGAAACGTTTGCGTTTCGATAAGGGGCGACGTACCGTCGTTCGAGTACGAAACCGTTTCGTTCTTCCTGCGGCACCACCGTACCGTCCTACGTCCCAGCCCGGGAGCTCCGCCTGATGTCATCCCAGTCCGCGGCCGACGTCCCCGTCGACCGGCTCAAGAAGCCCGCGCCGGGCACCTCCGGCGGCGCGCCCGCGCCCACCGAGCGGGCCAACCACCGCTGGTGGGTCCTGGCCGTCATCGCCATCGCCCAGCTCATGGTGGTGCTCGACGCCACCGTCGTGACCATCGCGCTGCCCTCCGCACAGGAGGCCCTGAAGTTCTCCGACGGCAACCGGCAGTGGATCGTCACCGCCTACTCGCTGTCCTTCGGCTCGCTGCTGCTCGTCGGCGGGCGGCTCGCGGACCTCGTCGGGCGCAGGATCGTCTTCCTCGTCGGCGTGGTCGGCTTCGCGGGCGCCTCCGCCCTGGCCGGCGCCGCCCAGAACTTCGAGGTCCTGGTCACCGGACGCGCCCTGCAGGGCCTGTTCGGCGCCCTGCTCGCCCCCGCGGCGCTGTCGCTGCTCAACACCACCTTCACCGACGTGAAGGAGCGCGCCAAGGCCTTCGGCATCTACGGCGCCATCGCCGGCGCCGGCGGCGGTGTCGGCCTGCTGCTCGGCGGCGTGCTGACCAAGAACCTCAACTGGCGCTGGACGCTGTACGTCAACCTGGTCTTCGCGGTCGTCGCCTTCATCGGCGGCATGATGCTGCTGCGCAAGGGCGCCCCGGCCGACCGGCAGCGGCTGGACGTCCCCGGCACCCTGCTGGTCACCGTCGGCCTCTTCGGCATCGTCTACGGCTTCTCCAACGCGGAGACCCACGACTGGGGCTCCCCGCTGACCTGGGGCTTCCTGGCCGGCGGCGCGCTGCTGGTGGCCGTCTTCAGCTGGTGGCAGACCCGGATCGCGCACCCGCTGCTGCCGATGCGGGTCCTGCTGGACCGCAACCGCGGCGCCTCCTTCACCGTGCTGGCCATCTCCGGCGCGGGCATGTTCGGCGTCTTCCTCTTCCTGACCTACTACCTCCAGCTGACCCTGCGGTACGACGCGGTCAAGACCGGCCTGGCCTTCCTGCCGATGATCGGCGCCCTGATGGTCGCCGCGCAGCTCACCACGAACAACCTGCTGCCGAAGTTCGGCCCGCGGTGGATCGTGACGGGCGGCATGCTGCTCGCGGCCTGCGGGATGGCCTGGATGACGAACCTCGGTCTGACCAGCAGCTACGCCGCCGACGTGCTGCCGCCGCTGCTGGTGACCGGCTTCGGTATCGGCCTGGTGATGCCCGCCGCGATGAGCGTGGCCACCGAGCGGATCGCCGAGCAGGACGCGGGCGTGGCCTCCGCGGCCGTCAACACCATGCAGCAGGTGGGCGGTTCGATCGGCACCGCGCTGCTGAACACGCTGGCCGCCAGTGCGCTCAGCGCGTACCTGGCCGACCACACCGGCCCGATGGCCAAGGCGAACGCGGCGCTGCACAGCTACGCCACGGCCTACTGGTGGTCGGCGGGCTTCTTCCTGGTCGGCGGCATCCTCGCGGCGGTCATGTACCGCAGCGGGCGCACCCAGCCGGCCGGCGAGACGGTCACGGCCGTCCACATGTGAGCCACCGGGGCGCGAGCCCCGGACTCCCCACAGCACCCGGTGCCGGCTGAGCGGACGGCACCGGGCCGGGGGCCGGCATGCCGGGTCATCGTGGGGACGGGACCCCCGGTGCCGCCGGCCCCCCACACACCACCGCCCCGCCGGTCGCGTCCCCCGCGCGACCGGCGGGGCGGTGCCGCGTCCGCGGACGGCGGCCGTCCGGGCGGCCCGGGCGGCCCGGGCGGCCCGGGCGGCTACGCGGGCTGGACGTCCCCCGAGGTCGTCGCGGGCACCTCGCGGCGGGCGGGGAGGTCACCGGGCGGGATGCCCGGGTGGTGCTGGTCCGCCGACAGCCGCGGCCCCGCCGCCGCCGGGCCGTCGCCGAGCGCGAGCCGGGAGACGATGCGGTAGCGGTCGCCGCGGTAGACGGAGTGCACGTACTCCACGGGCCGGCCGTCGGCGTCCTTGGTGAGCCGCTCGAAGAGCAGCGCGGGCGACAGCACCGGCACCCCGAGCAGCCGCGCCTCCTCCTCGTTGGTGACGGTGGGCTCGATGGACTGCACGGCCTCGTGCACCCGCACCCCGTGCCGCTCCCGCAGGAAGTCGTAGAAGTCGCCGGACTCCATGTCGCCGGGGGCGAGCCCGGGCACGATCGCGGCGGGCACGTGCAGGTACTCGATGGCCATGGGCTCGCCGTCGACGAGCCGCAGCCGGGCGATGTACGTGATCTCCGCCGCGGGCGAGACGTGCAGCCGGCGGCCGACGCGGGCGCCCGCCTGGACGGTGGTGAACTCCAGGACGCGGCTGGCCCAGGTGCCGGAGGCCTGCGGGAGCCGGTACGCGTCGCGGGCCGGGGCGAGTTCCTGGGTGATCTTGGCGCGGGCGACGAACATCCCGCGGCCGTGCTCGCGCACCAGCATCCCGCCGGTGACCAGTTCGTCCACCGCGGAGCGCAGCGTCGGCCGGGAGACGCCGAGTTGCTCGCACAGCGTGCGCTCCGAGGGGATCGGGTCGCCGGGGGCGCAGGACTCGACGAGTTCCATCAGGTAGTCGCGGACCCGTTCGCGTTTCACCGCGGATCGCGACGGCTCGCTGACCATGGCGTGTGTCCCTTCCCTTCGGCACCCCGGCGGTGGCTTGTCCACCCTCGTCCGCCGAGGTTATCCAGATGTTGACCAGCACGCCAGCCGCTGTGAGCAGCCGCAGCGCTGAAGTCGACCGTATACGACCCGATTTTCGGGCCGTGCACAGGGCCTTGACGTGACCAGTGGTCTATGCCACCTTCGGCGCACAGCTCCAGACCAGTGGCAAGTGGTAAACACCGGCCCGCGCTTCCGAGGTGACGCCCCCGTGAGACTTCCCGTGAGATCCAGACTTCTCCCCGCCGCCGCGCTCGCCCTCGCGGCAGCCCTGAGCCTGACCGCCTGCGGCGGCTCGTCCTCCGGTTCCTCCGGCACGTCCCCGGGCTCGGCAGGGGGTTCGGGCTCCCCGGCGAAGCTCACCGTGTGGTTCATGCAGGACAGCATGTCGGACGCGGTGGTCAGCCGGTTCAGGACCAGCTACGAGGCCGCGCACAAGGGCATCACCCTGGACATCCAGATCCAGCAGTGGGACGGCATCGGCCAGAAGATCATCAGCGCGCTGGCCAGCAAGGACGCCCCGGACGTGATCGAGGTCGGCAACACCCAGGTCGCCCAGTACGCGGCCAGCGGCGGCGTCACCGACCTCACGGAGAAGGTCTCCGACCTCCAGGGATCGGACTGGATCCCCGGTCTCGCCGACCCGGGCAAAGTCGACGGCAAGCAGTACGGCATCCCGTGGTACGCCGCCAACCGCGTGGTGATCTACAACAAGGACCTCTTCGCCAAGGCCGGCATCACCACGCCGCCGAAGACCCGCGAGGAGTGGATCCGGGACACCACCAAGCTGAACACCGGCGCAAACGACGGCATCTACCTGCCCGGCCAGACCTGGTACGCGCTCGCGGGCTTCGTCTGGGACGAGGGCGGCGACCTGGCCGTCAAGGACGGCGGCAGCTGGAAGGGCGCCCTCGAGACCCCGCAGGCCCAGGCGGGCATGGCCTTCTACAAGCAGCTCCAGGCGCTCGGCAAGGGTCCCAGGGACTCCGACGAGGCCAAGCCGCTGCAGGCGGACGTCTTCGCCAAGGGGAAGACCGCGCAGATCATCTCGGTGCCCGGCGGCGCCGCGGTCATCGAGCAGGCCAACCCGGCGATGAAGGACAAGATCGGCTTCTTCACGATCCCCGGCAAGACCGCCGACAAGCCCGGCGCGGTCTTCACCGGCGGCTCCGACCTGGTCGTCCCGGCGGCCTCCCGGCACCAGGACCAGGCCTACGAGGTGGTCAAGGCGCTGGCCGGCACGGACTTCCAGACCGACATGGCCAAGGCGATGAGCTACGTGCCCAACCGCACCTCGCTCGCCACGGTACTGGCCGGCAACCCGGGCGCGTCGGTGATGGCGGCCGGCGCGGTGAACGGCCACGCCACGCCCAACTCGCCCGACTGGGCCGCGGTCGAGGCCAACAACCCGATCAAGCAGTACATGACGCAGGTGCTCACCGGAGCCGACCCGGCGGCGGCCGCGAAGACCGCCGACGAGGCGATCGACAAGGCCCTCGCGTCCGCCTCCTGACCCCTTCCGCCCGGGTCCGGGCCCGCCCGCCCGGACCTCCGGCCCCGCCCCGCCGCACCCCGAGGAGTGCCCGTGTCCACCGCCCGCTCCGCCGCCGCGCCCCGGCCGGCCGTCATGGATCCGCCGCCGCCGGCGCCGCCGCGGGCCCGCAGGGCCCGCCGGACGGGCCGGGCGCTCTCCGCCCTCTGGCCGTACCTGCTGGTCGCCCCGACGGTGGTGGGAGCGGCGTTCCTGCTGGCCTATCCCCTGGTCAGGAACATCGTGATGTCCTTCCAGCACTTCGGCCTCGGGGAGCTGATCCGCGGCGGGGCGACGTGGGCCGGCTTCGCCAACTACCGCGCGGTGCTGGACGATCCGGAGTTCTGGGCGGTCGTGCGGCGCACCGTGTGGTGGACCGCGCTGAACGTCGTGCTGATCATGGTGCTCGGCACGCTGGTGGCGCTCATGCTCGTCCGGCTCGGCAGGCGGATGCGGCTGGCGGTGATGAGCGCCCTGGTGCTGACCTGGGCGACCCCGGTCATCGCCGCCACCACCATCTTCCAGTGGCTCTTCCAGTCCCGCTTCGGAGTGGTCAACTGGGCACTGGTCAAGCTGGGCTTCGACTCCTACCGCGACTACTCGTGGTTCGCGCACGGCGGCGCCACCTTCTCGATCCTCGTGGTGCTCGTGGTGTGGCAGTCCGTGCCCTTCGCGGCGCTCACCCTGTACGGCGGCCTGACGACGGTCCCGGCGGAGCTGTACGAATCGGCCCGGATCGACGGCGCCGGCGCGTGGCAGTCCTTCCGGCTGGTGACCTTCCCGATGCTGCGGCCGCTGTTCGCGCTCATCACCTCGCTGGAGGTGATCTGGTGCGCCAAGGCGTTCACGCAGATCTGGGTGATGAGCGAGGGCGGCCCGAACGGCGCCACGACGACGCTGCCGGTCTACGCCTTCCAGATCGCCCAGTCGCTGCACAAGTACGACCTGGGCGCGGCCGTCTCCACCCTGACCGTACTGATCCTGCTCGGCGCCCTCGTGTTCAACCTGCGCCGGATGTTCCACCAGGAGGGCGCGCTGTGACCGCTTGGACCACTGGTAAGGCGCCGCGCGCGGCGCGCCGCCGGGCGGCGCGCCGCCGGCCGCGCGCGAGCCGGCTGCCGCTCAACCTGGCCGCGCTGCTCACGCTGGCGATCTCCGTCTTCCCCGTCTACTGGATGGTGGTGACCGCCTTCAAGCCGTCCGCCGACATCCAGTCCGACACCCCGTCCTTCGTGCCGCTGCACCCCACGCTCGCGCACTTCCGCACCGCCGTGCACTCCCCGGGCTTCGGCACCTTCTGGCGCAACAGCCTCACCGTGACGCTGGGCGCGGTGCTGATGTCGCTGGTGGTGGCGCTGCTCGCGGCCTTCGCGGTGGGCCGGATGCGCTGGCGCGGGCGGCGCGCCTTCCTGCTGATGGTGTTCGTCGCGCAGATGGCGCCGTGGGAGGCGCTGCTCATCCCGATGTACGTGATCGCCCGGGACACCGACATGCTCGACAAGCTGTCGATGCTCACGCTGGTGTACTTCATGACGACGCTGCCCTTCACCATCGTCACGCTGCGCGGCTTCCTCGCCGCGATCCCGGTGGAACTGGAGGAGGCGGCGCAGGTCGACGGATGCACCCGGCCCGCGGCCTTCCGCCGGGTGACCTTCCCGCTGCTGGCGCCCGGGCTGCTGTCGACGTCGCTGTTCGGCTTCATCACGGCGTGGAACGAGTTCGCCTTCGCCAACACGCTGATCATCAAGAACCAGGACGCCCGTACGCTGCCGGTCTGGCTGTCGTCCTTCAGCAACGTCTTCGGCACGGACTGGGGCGCCACGATGGCCGCCTCGTCGCTCTTCATGCTGCCGGTGCTGGTGGTCTTCCTGCTGCTCCAGAACCGGGTGACCTCCGGCATGACCGCGGGAGCGGTCAAGGGCTGAACCCCGCCGCCGCAACGCCCGGCCCCCGTACGCCCCTTCCCGCGCTCCCCGTCGGGCGCGCGCCCCGCCCTGCCCTGGAGAGCGACTGCCGTGATCATTCCGCACCCCACCCAATACGCCCGCATCCCCGGCCACTTCACCTTCGACGAGTCCACCGCCGTACGGGCCGAGGGCGCCGCGGCAGGCGCGGCCCGGCTGCTGCGGACGCTGCTCGCGCCCGCCACCGGGCTGCCGCTGCGGCCCTCCCCGGCCGGCACGGTCGTGCTGGTCGTCGACGACATGCTCGGCGGGCTCGGCGAGGAGGGCTACGGCCTGACGGTCGGCAGCGACGCGGTGCTGCTGCGCGCCGCCCGCCCGGCGGGGCTGCTGCGCGGCGTGCAGACGCTGCGCCAGCTGCTGCCGCCCGAGGCGCTGTCGGCGCAGCCCGTCACGGGGGTGCCGTGGCGGATCCCCGGTGTGCAGATCACCGACGTGCCGCGCTACCCGTGGCGCGGCGCGATGCTGGACGTGGCGCGGCACTTCCTGCCGGTGTCGTTCCTGCGCCGCTTCACCGACCTGCTGGCCTTCCACAAGCTCAACGTGCTGCACCTGCACCTCACCGACGACCAGGGCTGGCGGATGCCGGTCGCCGCGTTCCCGCGGCTCACCGAGGTCGGCGGGCGGCGCGGCGGCGCACAGCCGCACGAGGGCGCCTACACGGCGGCCGAGCTGCGCGGCCTGGTCGCTTATGCCGCCGAGCGCGGGGTCACCGTGGTCCCGGAGATCGAGATGCCGGGGCACACCCGGGCGGCGCTCGCGGCCTACCCGGAACTGGGGAACGTGCCCGGGCGGCAGCTCGACGTGTGGACCGAGTGGGGGGTGTGCGAGACCGTGCTCGGCGTCCACGACGAGGTGCTGGACTTCTGCCGCACCGTGCTCGGCGAGGTGATGGACGTCTTCCCGTCCCGCTACGTGCACGTCGGCGGCGACGAGTGCCCCGTCACCGAGTGGGAGACCGGCGCCGCGGCGCGCGAGCGGGCGGCGCGGCTGGGCCTGGCGTCGCCCCGGGCGCTGCACGGCTGGTTCCTCGGCGAGGTCGGCGGCTTCCTGCTGGCGCAGGGCCGGCTGCCGGTGTGCTGGGCGGAGGACTCGGGGGCACCGCCCGCGGGCTTCACCGTCATGCCGTGGCGGGACGCCGACCACGGGCTCGCCGCCGCCCGGCGCGGCCACGACGTCGTCATGACGCCCTACCGCTCGACGTACCTGGACTACCCGCAGGCCGCCGGCCCCGACGAACCGCCCGGCCAGGCCGGCGGGGTGCTCGACCTGCGCGCGGTGCACGACGGCGAGCCCGTGCCGTCCGGCTGGGAGCCGGAGGCGGCCGCCCGGGTGCTCGGCACGCAGGGGCAGCTGTGGACGGAGTACGTGACGACCACCGCCCAGGCCGAGTACCTCGCCTTCCCGCGGCTGGCCGCGCTCGCCGACCGGGCCTGGAACCCGGCGAGCCGCTGGTCGGCCGACTTCCGCCCCGCGCTGCGCCGCCACCAGTCCCGGCTGGACGCGCTGCGCGTGCACCACCGCCGCGAAGCCGGCGGCGCCCCCACGGCCGCCGCCCCGCGCTGAACCGCCGGCCGCGGCCCCCGACCCGCCGGGCCCGGTGCCCGGCGTGCACCTCCCTCCCCCCTCGGCCCACTTGGCCACCGGACCCACCCACCCCACTGGAAAGGGATCATCGTGTCAGGTACGTCCGTACGAAGCACCGCCTCACGCACCGCACGCCGCCCGCTCCGCATGCGCGCCGCCATGGCGCTGTGCGCGGCCGCCGGGCTCGGCTGCGCGGCCCTCACCGCGCTGCCCGCCTCCGCCGCGCAGGACGCGCTCACCGCGCAGTACCGGACCAGCGCGACGGGCGCGACGGCCGACCAGTCGGAGCCGTGGCTCCAGGTCACCAACACCGGCAGCGCGTCCGTACCGCTCAGCCAGGTCACCCTGCGCTACTACTTCAGGTCCGACGGCCCCTCCGTCTCCTACCGCTTCGCCTGCTCGTGGGCCGTCAAGGGCTGCGCGAACGTCACCGGCACCTTCGGCACCCTCGCCCACCCCACCGCGACCGCCGACCGCTACCTGGAGATCGGCTTCACCTCCGGAGCGGGCTCGCTGGCCCCCGGCCAGAGCACGGGCGACATGCAGCTGCGCTTCTACCGCGCCGACTGGCAGACCCTCACGCAGTCCGACGACTACTCCTTCGGCGCCGCCCAGACGTCGTACGCGAACTGGCCGAAGGTCACCGTGCAGGAGAACGGCGCAGTCGTCTTCGGCACCGCCCCCGCGGGCAACGACCCCACGCCGCCCACCACCCCGCCGACCACCCCGCCGACCTCGGGAGGCGGCGACAACCCGGGCGCGCCCGCGCTCTTCGACGACTTCTCCTACAACTCCAGCTCCGACGCGGCCCTCTCGCAGCACGGCTGGACGGTCAAGTCCGGCCAGGGCGGTCCGGGCGTGGCGGGCGCGACCTGGTCGCCCGGCGACATCACCTTCGCCGCCGACGGCACCAGCAACCGCGTCATGGACCTCAAACTCACCACCGACGGCACCGCGTCCGGCACCCGGGAGACCGAACTCCAGACCACCGCGCGGAAGTTCAAGAACGGGACGTACGCGGCCCGGGTCCGCTTCGGCGACTCCCCGGACAGCGGCCCGGACGGCGACCACATCAACCAGACGTTCTTCACCTTCACCCCGCTGAACGCGCCCATGGATCCCGACTACAGCGAGCAGGACTTCGAGTACCTGCCCAACGGCGGCTGGGGCGAGACGCAGAACATCATGTACGAGACGTCCTGGGAGACGTACAACCCCGACCCGTGGAACGCCGTCAACGCCCACGGGCAGCAGTACGGCAGCCTCAACGGCTGGCACAACCTCCAGATCACCGTCGACAACACGAACATCACCTACTCCATCGACGGCCAGGTCGTCGCGACGCACGGCGAGCCGTACCTGCCCGAGACGCCGCAGTGGATCGACTTCAACCACTGGCTCATCGACCTCGCGGGCCAGACCGGCAGCACCTCCCGCTCGTACCACGAGCAGGTCGACTACGTCCTCTTCGTCAAGGACCAGGTGCTGACCCCCGCGCAGGTCAGCTCCCGCGTCGCCGGCTACCGGACGGCCGGGACCGCCTTCACGGACACCGTGCCCACCCCGTGAGCCGTGAGCCGCGCCCGGCGGGTTTCCGTTATCCGCCGGGCGTGGCACCGTCTCCTGTCCGGGGGGAGGAGCGCCGTACGCACGGCGCCGACGGACGACGGACGACGGAAGATCGGAACGGAGCAGTATGCGCGCAGACGGCCGTGCCGGACCCGACCCCGCGCTGGTGGAGGCCGCGCGGGCGGGCGACCAGGAGGCACTCGACCGGCTGGTCGCCCAGTGCCTGCCGCTCGTCTACAACGTCGTCGGCCGCGCCCTCGACGGGCACGACGACGTCGACGACGTGGTCCAGGAGACCCTGCTGCGGGTCGTGCGCGGCCTGGACGGGCTGCGCGACCCCGCGGCCTTCCGCTCCTGGCTGGTGGCCATCGCCGTACGCCAGGTCCGCGACCGCGAGCACGCCCGCAGGGCGGCCTGGCACCACCGCACCGGTCTCGACGCCGCCGAGCTGGTGCCCGACCCCGCCTCCGACTTCGCCGCCCTCACCGTCCTGCGGCTCGGCCTGACCGACCAGCGCCGGGAGATCGCCGAGGCCACCCGCTGGCTCGACGGCGACGACCGCACGCTGCTCGCCCTGTGGTGGCTGGAGGAGACCGGCGAACTCGGCCGCGCCGAACTCGCCGACGCCCTCGGGCTGTCCCGGCAGCACGCCGCGGTCAGGGTCCAGCGCATGAAGGAGCAGCTGGACGTCTCCCGGGCGGTGGTCCGCGCCCTCGGCGCCGCCCGGCCCTGCGACGGGCTGCGGCACACCGCCGCCGGCTGGGACGGGGTGCCGAGCCCGCTGTGGCGCAAGCGCCTCTCCCGGCACGTCCGCGGCTGCGCGGGCTGCACCGCGCTGACCGGCGGGCTGCTGCCGATGGACCGGCTGCTGAGCGGGCTGC
The DNA here is from genome assembly GCF_044333485.1 of Streptomyces sp. NPDC020983. Taxonomy (NCBI): domain Bacteria; kingdom Bacillati; phylum Actinomycetota; class Actinomycetes; order Kitasatosporales; family Streptomycetaceae; genus Streptomyces; species Streptomyces sp. NPDC020983. Next base: position 10,429 of record NZ_JBIRRA010000011.1, read on the forward strand.
CGCTGCTGCCGGTGCCGATCGGGCTCGGGCCCGGCGGGCCGCTCGCCGCGCCGGGATCCGCCGGCTCCCTCACGCCGGGCGCGCCCGGCGGTCCCGCGGGCCCCGGATCGCCCGCGCACACGCCCCCCACCCAGGCCGCGCCCCGTGCCGCGGCCCCGCGCACCGCCCCGGCACACCCCCCACACCGGAGCGGTGCGCGGCACGGACACCGGGCCCGGCCGCGGCTGCCGCGCGGCCCCGCCGGGGTGACCACGGCCGCGGCCGGCACCGTGGCCGCGGTCGCGGCGGGCGCGCTGCTCGCCGTCCACCTCTCCGCGGGCGGGAGGTCCGCGCCCGCCGCCGACGCCTCCGCCACCCCGCGCCCGGCGGCGAGCAGCACCGCCCCCGCGGTCGCGCCCCCCACCACCCCGCCGTCCGCCACGACGCCCCCGGCCCCCCTCACCCCGTCCTCCGCCACGCCCTCGGCCACGGCCACCGCCCACGTCCCGGCCACGGTCGCGCCGCCCGCCGTCCCCGCGTCCTCGGCCCGCAAGGGCGTCGGCGTCTGGGCCTTCGACGGCGTGGACTCCGCCCTCGGCAAGTCCGGCGCGAGCTGGTACTACACCTGGTCCACCACCCACCGCGGCATCAGCGGCCCCGGCTTCGTCCCGATGGTCTGGGGCCCCGCGAGCACCGACGCGGCCTCGCTCGCCGAGGCGGAGAAGGCCGGCCCGTACCTGCTGGGCTTCAACGAGCCCGACATGGCCGCCCAGTCGAACATGACCGTGGAGCAGGCGCTCTCGCTGTGGCCGAAGCTGATGGCCGGCGGGAAGGTGCTGGGCAGCCCCGCGGTCGCCTACGGCGGCGACACCCCGGGCGGCTGGCTGGACCGCTTCATGTCGGGGGCCCAGGCGAGGGGCTACCGCGTCGACTTCATCGCCCTGCACTGGTACGGCGGCGACTTCCGCACCCCCGAGGCGGTCGCCCAGCTCAGGTCCTACCTCCGGGCGGTGCACGACCGCTACCACAAGCCGATCTGGCTCACCGAGTTCGCCCTCGTCGACTTCTCGAACGGCACGCGCTTCCCGAGCGACGCCCAGCAGGCGGCCTTCGTGACGTCGGCGGCGAAGATGCTGGACGGTCTGCCGTACCTGCAGCGCTACGCGTGGTTCGGCCTCGGGGCGGACGGCACGAAGCCGAGCAGCGGGCTCTTCCGCCCGGGCGCCGTCGAGACTCCCGCGGGGCGGGCGTTCGAGGCGGCGCGGTAGCCGCGCCGCCCGGCGGGCCCGGTCCCGGCGCGTCGCGCCGGGACCGGGGCGGGGGTCAGTACTGGTTGTAGATCAGCGCGTCCTGGCTCGCGGTGGTGTAGGCGGAGCCGTTGAAGGTGTCGCCGAAGAGCTCGAAGTGCACGTTGGAGAAGTTGGCGTAGGTCTCCTCGCCGGTGACGGTGTTCGTCTGGCCGTAGCACGGCGCCGTGGGCGTGACGGTGGAGGTGCCGGGGAGCGTGACGTACTCGAGGTTCGTCTGGCTCCAGGTCGAGCCGACCCAGCCCGCGTTGACCGAGACGCGCAGGTCCGGGGTGGTGTAGCCGGACTGGCGGCACACGGTCAGGGAGTAGCGGAAGGAGTTGCCGCCGTCGTCGAACTGCACCCAGCCGTCCGCGCGGCCGAGCTGGACCGTCGAGCCGGCGGGGAACCGGTACGTGACCTGGATCGAGAGGTTGTACTGCGCCGCCCAGGCCGCGTGCGCCGGGGTGGGCATGACCAGCAGCCCGCCGGATAACGCGGCGGCGACGGCCGCCGTACGGGCGAGACGCCGGCTGATCGCTGTGCTCATCGACGTACCTCCGGTTGTGGAGTTCCTGTGGGGAACGCCGAGAGTAACCGCCGTATCGCTGTGCGTCCATGGGCGTCCGAGGGGTGGAAGCGCCCCGGTTCCCGCCGCCGGAGCCGCTTCCCGGCGGGGCTCAGGCCTGTGTGAACGTCACGTCGTGCGCCGCGTCCGGGTCCGTCGTCGCCAGCAGGCGCAGCCCCTCGGCGGTGAGGGCCTCGCGGTCGCCGGCCGCCAGCGGTGCGAAGTGCGTGACCTCAGCCGCTGCGGTGCCCTTCGCCCGTGCGAAACGCCAGGTGCCGGCCACGAAGCCGTCCACCAGGATCGTGCCGCGCACGATGCCGTTCGCCGTCATCACCCGCGGGCGGTAGGCCTCCGGCACGATCCGCGTACGGTCCGCGTGCGACAGCAGCAGGTTGTCGAAGTCCGCGACGAAACGGGCCGTCACGGGCACGTCCGGGTCGGCGAGCCCGGCGTCCGGCAGGTCGTACAGCTCCCGGCCGTCCCCGGTGGTGTACGTGCGCAGGTCCAGCCCGGCGAAGGCGGATCTCAGGCCCGTCAGGCCCGACCACTTCTGGAGGTCGGCGGGCGCGGCGGGGCCGAAGGCGGCGAGGTAGCGGCGGACGGTGCCGGCGCCGTCCGCCACCGCACCGGTGGAGGACTCCGCGCCGAGCCACTCGTCCAGCAGGCCGTAGGTCGTCCCGCCGCCCGCACCCCACACCCCGCGGGGCGGCAGCTGCACGAGCGGCAGCCACGAGCGCAGCGCGTGCACCAGCGCCGCCGGGTCCGCGGCGGGGAAGCGGGGCGCGAGCGCCGCGCGCAACTCCGCGGGGGTGCGCGGCCTCTCCCGCAGCAGCGCGCGGCCCTCCGCCGTCACCGCAGCCTCGTCCGCACCTGCCAGGCCCTTCGCCCACTGCGAGCCCGCGAACGCCCGCCGCAGCATCGGGTCCAGCCACGGCCGCAGGCGCAGCGCGTCCTGCGCCGTCACCAGGTGGACGGTGCTGCGCATCATCGCCAGCCGTACGACCCGGCGTTCGGTGAGCAGCCGCCCCAGCTCCCCCACGTCGAAGCCGTCGAGCCGCGACCACAGCCCCACGTACGGCGAGGAGGGCATCTGGGACTGCATGCCGAGGAGGTGCGCGACGACGTCCTCGGCGGATCCGGTGGTGCGGTGGAGGAGGTGCTGGCGGGTGAGGAGCGTGCGGTTGAGCGTCCGCGGGCTGAGGTGCATGGGCTCACGGTAGGACGCCATGCGGACAGGCACGGTCCGCGGCAGGGGACCGCGGCTCGCCCCCGGGCGCGTGGATGGGCGCGGACGCCCCGGTCAGCGGGGTCCCCGGCGCGCCCGTGCGGCAGGCCAGGATCTCCGCGGTGATCGACAGCGCCGTCTCCTGCGGGGTACGGGCGCCGAGGTCCAGGCCGATCGGGGAGCGCAGCCGGGCGAGCGCCGCGGCGGGGACGCCGGCCGCGCGCAGCCGGGCCGTGCGGTCGGCGTGGGTGCGGCGCGAGCCCATCGCCCCGACGTAGCCGAGCGGCAGGCGCAGCGCCCGGGCCAGGACGGGGACGTCGAAGCGCGCGTCGTGCGTCAGGACGCACACCGCCGTACGGGCGTCGAGGCGGCCCGCGGCCGCTTCGGCGCCGAGGTAGCGGTCGGGCCGGTCGACGACGACCTCGTCAGCGCCCGGGAAGCGCCGCGGCGTGGTGAAGGCGGGCCGGGCGTCGCACACCGTGACGCGGTAGCCGAGCAGGGACGCGGCGGGGACCAGCGCCGCGGCGAAGTCGCAGGCCCCGAAGACCAGCAGCCGGGGCGGCGCCGCGTGCGACTCCGCGAGCAGCGTGAGCGGCTCGCCGCAGTGGCTGCCGTCCGCGCCGATCACGAAGGTGCCCGTGCGCCCGGCGGCGAGCAGCGCGCGGGTCCGCTCGGCTGCGGCGGCGTCCAGCCGAGCGTCGCCGAGGCCGCCCTCGCAGCGCAGGTCCGGGCGGACGAGGAGGGCGCGGCCCAGCAGTCCGGCGGGGCCCGCCACGACGCGGGTGAGGGCCGCCACCTCGCCGGCGGCGAAGGCCGCGAAGGCCGCGGCGAGTTCGGGGCGGGCGGCGGGGTCGACGCGCTGGACGAGGACGTCGAGCTCGCCGCCGCAGGTCAGGCCGACGGCGAAGGCGTCGTCGTCGGAGTAGCCGTAGCGGCGCAGCAGCGGGGGCGCCCCCTCCCCTGCGGCCAGGACCTCCTGGCACAGCAGGTAGACGTCCGCCTCCACGCAGCCGCCGGACACGCTGCCGACCGCGGTGCCGTCCGCGTCGACGGCGAGCGCGGCCCCGGGCGGGCGCGGCGCGCTGCCGCTGACGGCCACGACCGTCGCGACGGCGAAGGGCCGGCCGGCGGCGCACCACCGGTGCAGGTCGGCCGCGGTTCCGAGCATCGCGCTCACCTCCCTCAGGGCCCCGTCAGGTGTTCCGGGCGGACGGGGGTGCGGTTCAGGGCGCGGCCGGTGGCCTGGCGGACGGCCGCCAGGATCGCCGGGGTCGAGGAGAGCGTCGGGGCCTCGCCCGCGCCCCGCAGGCCGTACGGGGCGTGGGGGTCGGCGAGTTCGAGGATGTCGACGGGCATGGGCGGGGTGTCCAGGATGGTGGGGATCAGGTAGTCGGTGAAGGAGGGGTTGCGGACCAGCGCGGTCGCCGGGTCGACGACGATCTCCTCCATCACCGCCACGCCGAGGCCCTGCGCGCTGCCGCCCTGGATCTGGCCGGTGACGGACAGCGGGTTGACGGCCTTGCCGACGTCCTGCGCGCAGGCCAGCTCGACGACCTTGACCAGGCCCAGTTCGGTGTCGACCTCCACGACGGCGCGGTGCGCGGCGAAGCTGTACTGGACGTGCCCGTTGCCCTGCCCGGTGCGCAGGTCGAAGGGCTGGGTGGGGCGGTGGCGGAATTCCAGTTCCAGGTCGATCGCCTGGTCGCCGAGCACGTCGGCGAGCGCGGCGAGCACCTCGCCGCCGTCCGTGACCACCTTGCCGTCCTCCAGCAGGAGTTCGGCGGTGGCCCACGCCGGGTGGTAGGTGCCGAACCTGCGGCGGCCGAGGTCGAGCACCCGCTCCCGTACGGCCTCGCAGGTGTGCTTGACGGCCCCGCCGGTCATGTACGTCTGCCGGGAGGCGGAGGTGGAGCCGGCCGAGCCCACGGTGGTGTCGGCCGGGGCCAGCGTGACCTGGGCGACGCCCAGTTCGCTGCGGGCGATCTGCGCCTGGACGGTGACGCCGCCCTGGCCGACCTCGGCCATCGCGGTGTGGACGGTGACGACGGGCTCTCCGGCGACCGCCTCGATGCGGACGCGGGCGGTGGAGTAGTCGTCGAAGCCCTCGGAGAAGCCGACGTTCTTGATGCCGACGGCGTAGCCGACGCCGCGGACGACGCCTTCGCCGTGCGTGGTGTTGGACAGCCCGCCGGGCAGGGCGCGCAGGTCGGGGCCCTCGGTGGTCTCCCACTGGCGTTCGGGCGGCAGCGGGCGGGCCTTGACGCGGCGGAGCAGCTCGGCGACGGGCGCGGGGGCGTCGACGACCTGCCCGGTGGGCATGACCGAGCCCTGGCCCATGGCGTTGATGCGGCGGAAGTCGACCGGGTGGAGGCCGAGTTCGGCGGCGAGCTTGTCCATCTGGGCCTCGTAGGCGAAGCACGCCTGCACGGCGCCGAAGCCGCGCATCGCCCCGCAGGGCGGGTTGTTGGTGTAGAGCGCGAGCGCCTCGATCTCGACGTCGTCCACGACGTAGGGGCCCACCGCGAGCGAGGCGGCGTTGCCGACGACTGCGGGCGAGGACGAGGCGTACGCGCCGCCGTCGAGGACGATGCGGCAGCGGACGTGGGTGAGCCTGCCGTCGCGGGTCGCCCCGTGCTCGTAGGTGAGCCTGGCGGGGTGCCGGTGGACGTGGCCGAAGAAGGACTCGAAGCGGTTGTAGACCATCTTCACGGGCCTGCCGGTGCGCAGGGCCAGCAGGCAGCCGTGGATCTGCATGGACAGGTCCTCGCGCCCGCCGAACGCGCCGCCGACGCCGGACAGCGTCATGCGCACCTTGCGCTCGGGCAGGCCGAGGACGGGGGCGATCTGCCGCAGGTCGGAGTGCAGCCACTGGGTGGCGACGTAGAGGTCCACGCCGCCGTCCCCGGCGGGCACCGCCAGGCCCGACTCGGGGCCGAGGAAGGCCTGGTCCTGCATGCCGAAGACGTACTCGCCGCGCACCACGACGTCGGCGCGGGCGGCGGCCGCGGCGGCGTCGCCGCGCACGATCGGCTGCCGGTGGACGACGTTGGGGTGCGGGACGTGCGCCGCGTAGTGGTCGTCGCGGTTCTCGTGGACGAGGACCGCGCCGGGTCCGGTCGCGCTCGCCTCGTCCGTCACGACGGGCAGCGGCGCGTAGTCGACGCGGATCTTCGCGGCGGCGCGGCGCGCGGTCTCCGGGTGGTCGGCGGCGACGAGCGCGACCGGCTCGCCGTGGTGGCGGACCTTGCCGTGGGCGAGCACGGGCGTGTCCCGGATCTCCAGGCCGTAGTGGCGCACGCCGGTGGGCAGGTCGTCGTGGGTGAGCACGGCGTGGACCCCGGGGGTGGCGAGCGCCTCGGAGGTGTCGATGGCGGTGATCGCCGCGTGCGCGACGGTGCTGCGCAGCGTGTGGCCCCACAGCATGTCCTCGTGCCACAGGTCGGAGGAGTAGGCGAACTCGCCGGTGACCTTGAGCGTGCCGTCAGGACGCGGGGTGGAGTCGCCGACGCCGCCGGCGCGGGCGGCGCTGGACTGGGTGAGGCCGGCGGGGGTGAGGCGGGCCCCCCGGCCCGGGGCGCTCACCCGGCCCGCCCGGTGCGGGCGGCCGCGAGGCGGACCGCGTCGAGGATCTTCTCGTAGCCCGTGCAGCGGCACAGGTTGCCGGACAGCGCCTCGCGGATGTCGGCGTCGGACGGCGAGGGGTTGCGCTCCAGCAGCTCGTCGGCGGTGACCAGCAGGCCGGGCGTGCAGAAGCCGCACTGCACGGCGCCGGCGTCGACGAACGCCTGCTGCACCGGGGCAAGTTCGCCGTCCGGCCCGGCCAGGCCCTCGACCGTGTTGACCCGGCGGCCCTCCGCCTGCCCCGCCGCGACCAGGCACGCGCACACCGGCACGCCGTCCAGGCGCACCGTGCACGAGCCGCACTCGCCCTGCTCGCAGGCGTTCTTGGCGCCCGGCAGGCCCAGCCGCTCGCGCAGCACGTACAGCAGGCTCTCGCCCTCCCAGACGTCGTCGGCCTGCCGCGGGCGGCCGTTGACGGTGACGTTCACGCGCACGTCCTGCTCCCCCTCTCGTCGCGGTACTGCCGCCAGGTCCACTCCAGGGTGCGCCGGGCGAGCACGCCGAGCGCGTGCCTGCGGTACGCCGCGGTGCCGCGCACGTCGTCGATCGGACGCGCGGCGGCCGCCACCAGGGTGGCGAACTCCCGTGCGGCGGACGGCGGCACGGGCCGGCCGGTGTCCCACAGCCGCTCCTCGTCGAGCACCGCGGTCAGGAACTCCTCCGCCGTGCGCGCGCGGACCGGGGTCGGCGCGGCCGAGCCGATACCGGTGCGGACGGTACGGGCCTGCGGGTGCAGCGCGATGCCGAACGCGCACACCGCGATCACCATCGCGTTGCGCGTGCCGACCTTGGAGAACTGCTGCGGCCCGGTCGCCCGCGCCACGTGCACGGCGCGGATCAGTTCGTCGGGCGCGAGCGCGTTGCGCTTCACACCGGTGTAGAAGTCGTCGACAGGGATCATCCGCCGCCCCCGTACCGACTCCGCCTCGATCTGCGCGCCCGCCGCGAGCAGCGCCGGATGCGCGTCCCCCGCGGGCGAGGCGGTGCCGAGGTTGCCGCCGACGCCGCCGCGGTTGCGGATCTGCGGCGAGGCGACCGTACGGCTCGCGAGGGCCAGGCCCGGCAGCGCGTCCCCCAGGTGGTCGATGACGTGGGCGTACGGGACGGTCGCGCCGAGGCGTACGTGCGTCTCGCCGCTCTCCCACCGCGCCAGCTCGCCGATCCGGCTCAGGTCCAGCAGCTGCCGGGGCCTGCGGTGGCCGTAGGTGATCTCGACCATGACGTCGGTGCCGCCCGCCAGTGGCACGGCGCCGGGGTGGGCGGCCTTGGCGGCGAGCGCCTCCTGCCAGGTGGCAGGGCGCAGGAAGTCCATGCGGTGCCTCATCTCCGGGTCGGTGCGGGCGGCGGCTCTTCCTGTCCTGTTACACGCTGCGCACGCCCAGTACACGGCCGCTGGGCCGTCCGGGTGCAGTCACCGAAACCATGAAGCACTTGGCTGGCCACACCCGCGGTCTTGTAGATTCCTCTGAAAGAGACCGTGCGGAAACCTCACGGTTTCCCACCGGGCACACCGGGCGCCGTACGGGCGTCCGGCGGCACGGCACCGGACCGACGCACGACAGGACAGGGCCACCACCATGCGGCTGCGCGCGCTCCTCGACACCGGAACCCTCGGCCTGCGGCTGCTGGGCGGCGAGGCCGAACTGGACCGCACCGTCCGCGGCGTGATGACCACCGACCTGCGCGACCCCAGCCGCTACCTCAGCGGCGGCGAGCTGGTGCTCACCGGACTGGGCTGGCGCCGCGGCCCCGGCGACAGCGAGGCGTTCGTCCGGCTGATCGCCGCCGCCGGGGTCGCCGCGCTCGCGGTCGGCGAGGCGGAGCTGGGCGCCGTTCCCGACGACCTGGTCGAGGCCTGCGCCCGGCACCGGCTGCCGCTGCTCGCCGTCGACGAGCGGGTCGCCTTCGCCACCATCACCGAATACGTGGCCCGGCAGGTCTCCGGCGAGCGGGCCGGCGACCTCGCGGCCGTCGTCGAGCGCCACCGCCGGCTGATGTCCTCCGGCCCGGCGGGCGGCGGCCCGGACGCCGTGCTCGACCTGCTCGGCAGCGACCTGGACCTGCGGGCGTGGGTGCTGTCGGCCACCGGGCGCGAGATCGCCGGGCCCGGCCGCCCGCTGCCCCCGCAGCTGGGCGCGGAACTGGCCGGGGCCCAGCAGGCCGCCGCCCGCACCGGCCGCCGCGGGCCCTACCGGATCGCGGTGCAGGGGCGGACGTACTCGCTCTTCCCCGTACACGGCGGCGCCCCCGGCACGGACCCGCGGGCCCGGGTGCTCACCGACTGGTTCCTGGCCGTCGAGGCCGACGCCGGCGACTGGCCCGACGAGCGGCTCGACCTGCTGCGCGGCGTCACCCAGCTGATCGCCGTCGAGCGCGAACGGCGCGACGGCGCCCGGGCCGTCGGCCGGCGGCTGGCGGCGGAGATCTTCGACCTGGTCGCCGGCGGCGGCTCCCCCGCGGAGACCGGCGCCCGGCTGCGCGCCGCCGCCCCCGTCCTCGCCCCCGGCAGCGGGGGGGCGACCTACTGGCAGATCGTCGTCGCCGCGCTGGACTGGCCCGGCGGGGGCCCCGACGCCGGACCCGCCGCGCAGGCGCTGCTCGAAGAGGTGCTGTCCGGTCCGGCCGAAACGGGCCCCGGACGCGCCGCCGTCGCCCACGCCGAGGGCCAGGCCATGGCCCTCGTCCCGCTCACCGGCGCCGCGCACGCCCCCGGCGAGCCCGGCGGCCCCCACGACCCGCTCACCGCCGGGTCCCTGCACGCCCTGCTGCGCGGCCCGCTGGCCCGCGGCCTCGGCGACGAGGGCCGGCTCACCGCCGGCGTCAGCGCCGCCGTGTCCTCCCCCGAGGGCCTGCGCGGCGCGCTGGAGGAGGCCCGGCACGCCCGCCGGGTCGCCGCCGCCCGCCCGGGCACCGTCTCGGTCGCCGGGCACGAGGAACTCGCCTCGCACGTCCTGCTGCTGCCCTTCGTCCCCGACGACGTCCGGCGCGCCTTCACCGCCCGCCTCCTCGACCCGCTGCGCGCCTACGACCGGCGGCACCGCTCCGACCTCATCACCACCCTGGAGGCCTTCCTCGACTGCGACGGCTCCTGGACCCGCTGCGCCGCCCGGCTGCACCTGCACGTCAACACGCTGCGGTACCGCATCACCCGGATCGAGCAGCTGACGGGCCGTGACCTGTCCCGCCTCGAAGACAAACTGGACTTCTTCCTGGCGCTGCGGATGAGTTAGTGATCCCGTTCACAAGATGTGATCTCCGACCCCTTGGCGGGAGCCCCCGGCGCGTGCTGAACTTCGGCCACTGGCAGGCACGCGGACAACTGCCGGACACATGAACCCGATACCGCACCGCGGGGGTCGGCGCGGACGTCCACGTTCCTGCACTGCTGCACAACTCGCACTGGCTCGACGACGCGCTTGGGGGAGAAGTGGCGGAAACCGCCCTGTCGGAATCTGTGGTCGGAACTCCGGACGTCTGGCGGCTGCGGGCCCGCGGCTGCTGGGCGGAGGCCGCGGCGCTGCTCGCACCGCACTGCGCCGACGACCCGGGGGCCGCGCGCCAGCGGGCGGAGATCCTCATCGAGGGCTGCTTCTACCACCTCGACGGCTGGGCCGAGGCCGAGGACGCGCTGCGCGTCGCCGAAGCGATGGCCGGCACCGACGAGGAGCGCGGCGCCGCCGCCTCCGAACGCGGCTACCTCGCCTACGGCGCCACCCTCCACCACGTCCGCGACCGCGCCGACGAGGCCCGCTCCGCCTTCGGGCGCAGCGCCGCGCTCCTGTCCCCCAGCTCGCCCGGCCGCCCGCTGCTCGACTTCCGCCGCGGGCTCGTCGCCGAGAACATCGCCGGCAACCCCGCCGCCGCCCGCGCCGCCTACCGCCGCGCCCACGCGGGCGCCGTGGCCCACGGCAACACCTTCCTGACCTCCTTCACCTGGCGCCACCTCGCCGGTCTCGCCGCGGCCGAGGGCGACATCGCCGAGGCCCGCCACGGCTTCGCCGAATCCCTCCGGCTGCGCGTGGCCCTCGGCCACCTCGTCGGCACCGCCCCCGCGCTCCTCTCCCTCGCCGAGGTCTCCCCCGACGACGAGGCCGCCCCCCTCCGCGCCGAGGCCGCCCGCCTCTACACGCTCCTCGGCGCGATCCCCGCCTGGCTCGCCCCGTCCCTGGCCTGAAGGGGGCGCTGGGCACCGCGCGCCCCGGCCGCCGGCGGGACGGGGCCGCCCGGAGGTCCGGGCTCACGGCGCGTAGGAGGCCAGGGTCCGGGTGGGCGTCCAGCCCTGCGCGCGGGCGCGGGAGATGTCGAGGACGAGACCGCGGGCGAGCTGGTCGACCGCGTACCGCGTGAGGGCCGGCTCCCGCCCCGGCCGCACGCGGCCCAGCACCTCGGCCCCCCGCGCCGCCAGCCCGGCGGCCCGCACCGGCACGTGCCGCACCACCGCCCGTACGCCGTGCGCCCGGAGCACGGCCCGGACCGCCGCGTCCCGGTCGTACGCCACCGCGTCGGCGATGTTGTACGCCCCCGGCGCCCACCGGTCCGCGGTCAGGCAGGCCTCCGCCAGGTTCTCCACCGCCGTGAGGCTCATCCGCACGTCGCCTCCCGGCAGCAGCAGCACTCCCCCGCGCACCCGCGCGAGCAGCCGCGGCACGAGGTGCGGGTCCCCGGCGCCGTAGACGGCCCGGGGCCGCAGCACGACCGCGCCCGCCGCGAGGGCCAGCGCCTCACCCGCCGCCTTCGTACGGCCGTAGGCGTTGAGCTGGCCGCGCACCGCATGCCCCTCCCCCACCGGCACGCCCGGCCGCCCGGCCGGCGCGTAGACGCTGGCGCTGCTCACCCACACCACGGGCCGCCCGGCGGCGGCCCGCAGCAGCCGGGCGGTGCCCGCGACGTTGACCGCGTGCATCACGGCTTCCGCCGCCGAGCCCGGAAGCGGGTCGCCGACCGCCGCCGCGCAGTGCACGACGACGTCCGCGCCCCGCAGGTCCGGCTCCTGCGCCGCCGCGTCCCACGGCACGTGCCGCCCGACGGGTCCGGGGCGGCGCCCCACGCACAGCACCCGCGCCCCCCGCGCCGCCGCCCCGGCCGCGACGTGGGACCCGCAGAAGCCGCTCGCGCCGGTCACCGCGACGGTGGTCACCGCCCCGCCCGCAGGACGACGCTCCGCCAGCCGGGCAGCGCCGCCTTCCGGTCCACCCGCGTACGGACCACGGCGGGCCGGTACGGCGCGAGCGCGGCGAGCACGTCGTCCAGCTGCGCCCGCGCCAGCCGCGCCCCCGGGCACGCGTGTCCCCCGGCGCCGAACACCAGCTGCGCGAGCTCCGGCGGCGCCGGATCGCGCACGTCCGGCGGCCTCCGGTCGGCCAGCACCGCGTGCCGGGCCACCAGCACGAGCCGGTCCCCGCGGCGCACCGGGCACCCGCCCAGCCGCGCGTCCGCGGCGGCCACCCGCGGCAGCACCGGCGAGGGGGCGGTCGCCCGCAGCAGCTCGCTCACGAGCGCGGCCCGCGTACCGTCCGCCTCCGCGTACTCCCACCACCCCGCCCCCGCGCACCAGGCAACCGCGCGCGGCACCGCGGCGACCGTCGTGTTCACCCCGGCCACCGCCAGCACGGCCGGCAGCCCGCCCTCCCCGCCCAGCAGCGACGCGAGCCGCGCAGCCGCCCCGGCCGCCCTCCTCGCCGCGAACGGGCTCCGCAGGCCCGGCAGTTCGGCCCGCACCGCAGCCGCGGCCGCCGCACCCGCCGCCTCCGCCACGGTCTGCGGCGGCGCCGCCGAGGCGAGCAGGGCGCACACCGTCGCCCCCGCCAGCTCCCGGGCCAGCGGGACGAGGTCGACACTCCCGCCCGCCGCGAGCGGGGCGAGGCGGCGGTCCAGCACCTCCCGCCACACCGGCCGCAGCCGCTCCACCCCGGCGGCCCCCAGCCCCTCCGCGACCGCCCGCCGGCTTCCCCGGTGCTCGCCGCCCTCCTCGTCGAACAGCCCTCCGCCGCCGCCCAGTTCGCGCACCGCGCCGCCCGTCGTCCCGGCCGCCGCACGATCCAGCGGCACCCGTGTGAGAGCCGTCCGGTACTCCTCCGCACCGCTGACGACCACGGTCCGCCCCACCTTCACCACGTCCCTCCGCCGGGCCGCCCCCAGCAGGGCGAACACCACGGGATGGGCCCTGCTGTACACCCGCCGGTCCCGCCGCCGGGCCCCCGCCTCGCTCATGCGCCCTCTCCTCCGCTTCTCCGGTACGCCGGCGTCCCGCGCGCACCCCTGCGCCCCAGCAGGGCCCCCGGCCGCGTGTGCGCGCCGGCCCGCCCGCCTGTCCCGCGGGGGTGGCCCGCGCCGGCGGCGAACCCGCCACCCGTGCGCGCCGCCGTGCCCGGAACCGGCCCGGCCCGCCCCGGGAGGCGGCCCCGCGGTCCCGTCCTCCGCCCCCGTCCGCGGGGACGGTCAGGCGCCCCCGCGGGAACACGGGAGGGGACGGGCGCACACGCGCTCAGCACCGCGCACCCGGCGGGAGGCGAGCCGCCGCCAGACGCGCCGCCGCCGCGCGGTCCGGTTTGCGGGACCGGCCCGCGAGCGGAACGTCCGCCAGGACGACGGCGTCCGGCCGCGCCGCCCCCATCCGGGCCAGCGGCCCCGCCAGCGCCGCCCGCACCTCCCCGGCGTCCGCGCCGGCGACCGGCTGGACGACGGCCACCAGGCGCTCGTCCCCGTCCCCCGCCGGCACCCCCACGAGCAGCGCCAGCTCGACGCCCGGCACGTGCAACGCGGGCTCGTACAGCCCCGGATAGATGTTCTCCGCGTCCCGCAGCACCATGTCCTTCAGCCGCCCTTCCAGCACGAGCCGCCCGTCGGCGCCGACCCGCCCCCGGTCGCCGGTCGCCACCCACTCCTGCGGCGCCTCCCCCAGGTAGCGGTCCCGTGCGCCGGGCCCGGCCAGCAGCAGCTGCCCGGCCTCGTCCGTACGGGTGCGTACGCCGGGCAGCGGGGCGCCGACGAGATCGCCCTCCCCCTCGTACGCGGCCTTCTCCGCCTGCTCGACGGCCGCTGCCGGGAAGAGTTCGGTGAGCGCGTAGACGCCCCACGCCTCGTCGGCGCCCGCCCGCCGTACACGGCTGAGCAGTTCGGCGCTCGCCGGGGCGGAGCCCGTCCACACCCGGCCGGTGAAGGAAGCGCCTTCCGCCAGTACGCGCCGCAGCTGGGGCGGCGTCAGGTACGTCGCCTGCGGGGCGAGCCGCCGCAGCTGCCGGACCAGGGCGCGGGGCGAGCGGGCGGGCAGGGCCACGGGGGCGCCGCAGGCCAGGGAGGGGACGAGGACGAAGAAGGTCCCCCCGAGCACGGGCACGCCGGGGGCCGGCCGGACGAGTCCGGCGACGGTCCGCATCCCCGCGGCGAGGGAGGCCCGGGTGTGGACGACGGCACGCGGCCGCGACGTCGTCCCGGACGTGAAGACGATCGCGGCGTCCCCGTCCCCGTCCACGGGCCCCGGCAGCACGCCCGACCGCGCCCCGGTGTCCAGCGCGGCCGCGCATCCCGGCAGCCTCGGGCCGACGGTGGCGACGGGCCCCAGCTCCGCGAGGTCCGGCAGCGCCAGGTGCGCCCGCCGGGCGAGCGGCCGGGCCCACCCGGCCACGGCCTGCGCGGCGGCGTCGGCGAGCACGATACCGGGCCGCGCGAGCGCCAGCCGGGCCCGCAGCACGTCGGGCCCGGCACCGGGATCCAGCACCGCCCCGCGCGCCCCGAGCCGGTGCACGGCCAGCAGCACGGCCAGCGCCCGCGGCCCCGGCCGTACGGCGACGCCCACCGTCCCGCCCACCCCGATCCCCCGCGCGTGCAGCGCCCCGGCGTATCCGTCGGCGAGATCGGCCAGCTCCCCCCGGGTGAGGGCGGTCCGCACGCCCCCGTTCACCCCGGCCCGCAGGACGGCAGGCCGCTCCGGCGCGTTCCGCAACGCGCGCGCGAGTTCGTCCAGCACGGTCAATTCCCCCTCGTATCGGCCGGAAACAGGCATCGGTCGTCACCCGCGGCGCCCCGCACCGGCGGGACGCGGGAGGGAGCGCCGCGCCTCCGCGGAATGCGGACCCGCGGGCCGCCTCCCGCGGGAGCGGCCGGGCGCGCGGCACACCGCACGGGGGCGCCCCACCCGGCAGCGGCCGCGGGCCGGTTCACCGCGGATCCTCCCCCTGCCGCCCCGCTCCGCGGTCCAGGTACCACCGCGCCGTCCCCACGACGCCGTACGCCCGAAGCCGCCGCGTCGAGTTCTCGACGACCATCTCCCGCGCGTGCACGATCGCCGCGGTGTGCCGCCGCACCCGGTTCAGGAAGAGGCGGTCCGTCGGGGACGGACGCCTGGGCATGCCCCCCACCGCCTCGTAAAGAGCAGCGGTGACGGCCATGTTATTGCCCGCGTGCATGCGGTACGGCGCCAGGTACCCGCGGCTGCGGCGGTGCGCGGGGCGCAGCCGCCCGAACAGCGCGGCGCCGCGCACCAGCGCCCGGAAGCCCGCCCGGCCGAGCGGCCCGTGCTCGTCGCGGCGCGCGTCGATACGCCCGCAGACGAGTCCCGCGCCCTCCCGGAGCGCGGCGCGCGCCGCGGCCGTCCAGCCGGGCCGCGGCAGGCAGTCGGCGTCGGTGCGGGCGAGCAGCGTGGCCCCGCCCCGTATCGCGTAGCGGAAGCCGGTGTCGACGGCGCAGCCCACGCCCTTGTCGGGCTCGTGCAGGACGTGGACGGGGAAGGGCGCCCAGCGGGCGAAGTCGCGGGCGAGCGCGGACGTGCCGTCCGTGGAGGCGTTGTCGACGACGACGAGCGTGAAGTCCCGGTCGCGCTGCGCGGCGAGGGCTTCGAGGGTGCCGACGATACGCGCGGCCTCCTGGTACGCGGGCACCACGACCCACAGCGCGCCCGCACCGGCCCCCGTACCGCCCCCCGTCGTGCTCACGCCTTCTCCCAGACCATCGACATGACGCTCGCCCCGCCGCCGAGCCCGACGAACAGCACCCTGTCACCGGACGTGAGCCCGCCGTGGACGCGGTCGAGCTGGACGCCGAGCGTGGCGCTGGCCATGTTGCCGAGTTCGGGAACGGTCACGACGAGCCGGTCGCGCGGAACGCCGGTGAGTTCGACGAAGCGGTCGAGGTAGGGAAGGGTGACCTGGTGGACGAGGACGTGGCGGAAGTCCTCCCACCCCAGCCCGGTGCGCTCGCGCATCCGGTCCAGCACGCGCATGCCGAACCGCTCGAAGACGGCGCGCAGCCGGCGTCCGTCGCCGTGGAAGTAGGTGTGCTCGTCGCCGCGCGGATGGCGCGACCCGCCACCGGAGATGCCGCCGAGCGGCCAGTGCTCGGAGCGGGTCTCGGTGTCGACGTCGAGGATGCCGCCGCGCGCCACGGGCTCGACGACGACGGCGGCCCCGGCGTCGCCGAAGGTGTAGCCGGCGAAGCCGTCCTTGAGCTGGCCGGGGCCGGACGGGGCGTGCCGCACGGCGCGGCTCGGGGTCTCGCCGGTGACGACGAGGGCCCGGCGGGCGCGCCCGGCAAGGATCATCGCGCGGGCGGTGTCGATGCCGTTGACAAAGCTGTTGCACGCGTTGGTGACGTCCAGCGCGTGGGCGCTGGAGCCGAGTTCGGCCTGCACGATGTGGGCGGTGGCGGGCTCGACGACGTCGCGGGTGGCGGAGGCGAAGACCAGGAGGTCGAGATCGCCCGGCGCCAGGCCGGCACGGGCGAGCGCGGTGCGTGCGGCGCGCACGGCGAGCGTCGAGGCGTACTCGCCCTCGGCGGCCGCCCGCCGGGTGGCTATCCCCGTGGCCCGCTCGACCATCCGGGGCGGCAGCCGCAGGCCCGCGGCCGCGCTGATCCGCTCCTGCAACTCGGCCGAGCTGACGCTCCGTTCGGGCAGCCATGCGGCCGCCGCGGTGATGCCCGCCCGTGTCACGCGGGGTGCGCCGCCCTCGCCGGGCGCGCGCCCCGCACGGGGTGTGCCGTCCGCGCGGGGCGCGGTGGTCTGGAGGTCCGATGCCATGCCGCGATGCTATGAGCCGATTCGAACGTTCTGCCTGAGTACGCGTACTCAACCGCCCTCCGTGCAACCGGACTTGCGGCCCACTGCCCGCACCGCACGAGACGGAGCACCCCCGGCCGGGGGGCGGGCCCCGCGTTGCGGTCCCGGAGGCGCCGGCGCCCTCCGCCCCCAGGTCCCGCCGGCCCGCCGCCGGTCAGGGGCAGGCAGGCGGGTAGGCGCGGAGGGGCGGTGCCGAGGTGCGCGGCGTGCGCGCGCAGGTCGGGACACGGGCCGCCGCCGGTCAGGGGCAGGCGGGCGGGTAGGTGCGGAGGAGCGGTGCCACACAGGCGCGATGCCGTGGTGCGCGCGCAGGTCGGGACACGGGCCACCGCCGATCAGGGGCAGGCAGCCGGGTACGTGCGGAGGAGCGGTGCCACACAGGCGCGGTGCCGTGGTGCGCGCGCAGGTCGGGACACGGGCCGCCGCCGATCAGGGGCAGGCGGCCAGGTGGGCGCGGAGGAGCGGTTCGACGGGAGCGCCGGAAGCGAGCGCGTCGAGGAGGGTGCCGTGGTGGGCGGCGTGGGCGCGCAGGTCGGGGCGCGGGCCGTCGGTGGGCCACTGGGCACGGCGGTGCAGGCCGTCGGCGACGTCCAGCAGGTGGGTGTTGCCCATGGGTCGCAGCAGCGCCTGGTGGAAGGCGCGGTCCGCCTCGGCGTAGCCGGCGCGGTCGCCGGCCGCGGCGGCGGCCGCAGCGGTGGCGGCGAGCGGCCGCAGCGCGGCCCAGCGCGCGGGCGGCACACTGCGGGCCAGCGACTGCACGACGGGTATCTCGACCAGCATCCTGACCTGCGCGATCTCCGCCAGGTCGGCCGTGGTGCGGCATGTCACGCGGAAGCCGCGGTTGGGCAGCACCTCGACCGCCCCCTCCTGGGCGAGCAGCTGCATGGCCTCCCGGACGGGCGTGGCCGACACGCCGTAGCGGGCGCCGAGCGCCGGCGCGGAGTGCACGGAGCCGGGCGGCAGCTCGCCGGTGAGCAGCGCGGCCCGCAGCTCCGCGAGGACCTGCCCGCGCACGGAGTACCGCTCCGGCATCCGCCGGGGCTCCGGCAGCGGCGCCCGGCCGCGGCCGCCGCCCCGCAGGGACGCTGGACCGTCCACCGGCCGCACCACCTCTCGCTCTCGTCTGCTCGTCGCGCGCACGCCCCCTGGGTCACCCCTATGGCGTACTGCGACGAGCATAATCGCCGCCCGCGCACGATAAGGTAAGGCTTACCTCTGCTGATCTTCGGCTCCCCGGAAGGCTCGCGCATGCCCGTGACCGGCACCGCCTACGCACGGCTCGCCGCGGCCTTCCCCGGGCTGCGGGTCACCGAGGGCGCGCCGCGCTCCGGCGGCGGCTGGGTCGGCGCCGCGGAGCTGGCGGCGGGCGGCGCGGCCCTGGACGCCTTCACCGCGCACAGCACCGCCGAGCTCACCCGGGAGTACGGCCGCGCGCCGCGCCCGCACGTCGCTGCCGCGCTCGCCCTGCACCGCTACGCCTGGCCCGCGTGCCTGCTCTTCACGGTGCCGTGGTTCCTGCACCGCCGGGTGCCGCGGCTGCCGGTCGCGGACGTGTCCTTCCACCGCGCGTCGGGCGCCATGACGGTGCGCACCCGCGCCTTCGCCTGCCTGCCGGACGACCCGGCGGCGGCCCTGCCGGGCGCGTGGACCGTCCCCTCGGAGGCGGCGCTGCGGGACGAGCTGCGGGCCGCGGTGGCCGAGCACCTGGCGCCGCTGCTGGACGCGTTCGGGCCGCGGATGCGGCGCGGGCCGCGGGCGCTGTGGGCGATGGCGACCGACGAGGTCACCGAGGGCCTGCACCACGTCGCGGGGCTGATGGGCCAGCAGGAGCGCGCGGTCGCGGAGCTGACGGAGCTGCTGCCGGGCGGGACCGCCCCGTACGCGGGCGGCGCCGGCTTCCGTACCGCCGGTCCCGGGGGCGACAGGGGGGGCTGCGCGCGCGACCGGCTCACCTGCTGCCTCTTCTACACCGTCAGCCCCCGGCGGGAGTGCGTTTCGTGTCCGCGCGCGACCGGTTCCGACCGGATCGGCCGCCGCGCGGCGGCGGCCTGAGCGGCCGCGCTACGATCTCGCTCAACTAGACTGCTCTGGCACGCGAGTTCGAGCAAACGTCCCTCTTCACGGGATTTCGGCGGGACTCTTGTGCCGGAACGTCTGCACTCACCCGCGCTCTTCGCAAAGATGTCGGTCGTACGCCGTCCCGCGGCCCGAGCGCGACGGGAAGCGACTCTAGGAAACGCATATGAGAGACATATCGCTGGACTGGGTGCTCTCGGGCATCGTCGGCCTGGTCGTGCTCGCGGCGTGCGCGGTCGTGTTCCGCACCCGCCGCGCACAGAACACGGAAGGGAAGCCCGCGGACTCCTGGGAGCGCAGCGAGGAGCGCCGCCGCCGCAAGGAGGCGATCTACGGCAGCGCGTCGTACGTGCTGCTGTTCTGCTGCGCCGCGGTCGCGGCCGCGCTCTCCTTCCACGGCCTGGTGGGCTTCGGCCGGGAGAACCTGAACCTGACCGGCGGGTGGGAGTACCTGGTGCCCTTCGGCCTGGACGGGGCGGCGATGTTCTGCTCGGTGCTGGCGGTGCGGGAGGCCAGCCACGGTGACGCGGCGCTCGGCTCGCGCATGCTGGTGTGGCTCTTCGCGGGGGCCGCGGCCTGGTTCAACTGGGTGCACGCGCCGCGCGGCATGGGCCACGCGGGCGCCCCGCAGTTCTTCGCCGGCATGTCGCTGTCCGCCGCGGTGCTCTTCGACCGCGCCCTGAAGCAGACCCGCCGGGCGGCGCTGCGCGAGCAGGGCCTGGTGCCCCGCCCGCTGCCGCAGATCCGCATGGTGCGCTGGCTGCGCGCCCCGCGCGAGACCTTCGCCGCGTGGTCGCTGATGCTGCTGGAGGGTGTGCGCTCGCTGGACGAGGCGGTCGAGGAGGTCCGCGAGGACAAGCGGCAGCGCGAGAACAACCAGGCACGCCGCCGCGAGCACGACCGGATGGAGCGGGCCAAGATCAAGGCGCTGACCCGGCAGGGCCGTTCGTGGCCGCGCGGTGGCGGTGGCCGCCAGGTGCCGGTGGAGATGCCCGCCACGAGCCTGGCCGGCTCGGGCGAGGGCGCGTCGGAGCCTGCCATAGCCGGTTCCGGCACGGCCTCCGCCGAACTGCCGGTCCGGGCGCTGCCGGCGCTCCAGCCGGTGCGCGACGAGGCGGCCGGCACGACCGGGACGGCCGGGAGCGGTTCCTTCCCGATCGACCTGACGGCCGAGGACGACACCATGACGCTTCCGCGGCTGGACTCGCTGGAGCGCAAGCTGGCCGAGATGGAGCGGCAGTTCGGCTGACGGCCGCCCCACGGGCGACCACGCGGGACCGCGTACGGGCACTGGCCGCCCGTACGCGGTCCCCTCGCCTTTCCGGGCGCGCCGTGCGATCGCTCACCGCGAACCGCCGCCGCCACGGGGGTGACCGGGGCTAGCGTCTCTTCCCTGACTCGGAAACCGGGAGGCGGCAGTGGAGCAGGGCGTCAGGGGCAGGGCGGCGGTCGTCACGGGCGGCTCGCGCGGAATCGGCCGGGCCGTCGTGGAGCGGCTGTGCGCGGACGGGGCCGAGGTCGTCTTCGGCTACCTCAGGGACGAGCGCGCGGCGGCGGAGGTCACGGCCGCGGCGGGCGGGCGGGCGCACGCCGTCCGGGTCGACCTGGCCGATCCGGACGGTCCCGAGGAGCTGATGCGCACCGCCGAGGAGAGACTCGGGGGACTCGACATCCTCGTCAACAACGCGGCGCTCTCGCACCGCCCGACGACACTCGCGGAGACCGGCGACGACCTCTTCGACGAGGTGTTCGCGGTGAACACCCGGGCGGTCTTCCTGACACTGCGGTACGCGGCCCGGCGGATGCGGGACGGCGGGCGGATCGTCACCGTCTCGTCGGTCAACACCGCGCGGGCGGCGCGCGGCATCGGGGCGTACGCGGCGAGCAAGGGCGCGATCGAGCAGCTGACGGCGGTCGCCGCGCAGGAGCTGGGACCGCGCGGCATCACCGCGAACACCGTCTCCCCCGGGGCGACGGACACCGATCTGCTGCGGTCGGTCAACCCGGCGGAGGCGCTGGAGGCCGTCGCGGGGATCACGCCGCTCGGCCGGCTCGGGCTGCCGTCCGACATCGCGGCCGTCGTCGCCTTCCTCACCGGTCCGGACGGCCGCTGGGTCACCGGCCAGAACCTGCGCGCGACGGGCGGCCTGGCCTGAACCGTCAGGCGGCGGCCGCGTCGATCTCGAACCACACGACCTTGCCGGCCCCCCGCGCCTGCACCCCCCACGTGTCGGCGAGGGCCTCGACGAGCATCAGGCCGCGACCCGAGGTGGCGTCGTCCGCGGGGCGGGCGCCGCCGGGCGGGCGGCGCCCGAGCGAGTCGTGCACCTCGACCCGCAGTTTGCGTTCCGGGCCCGGCGAGAGGGTGGCCGTCAGGACGGCGCCGCCGCCGGTGTGCTGGAGCGCGTTGGTGACGATCTCGGTGGTGAGCAGTTCCGCGGTGTCGGCGAGCGCCGGCACTCCCCACTGGCGAAGGTGGTCCCGCAGCCGCCTGCGGGACTCCGCGACGGCGCGCAGGTCCGCGCGCCGGACCGCGTAGCGTAGACGATTCCCCGTGCTGTCCGTGAGCCGCCCCCGTTCTGGTCCGGACCGATTCCCCCTGACAGAGGCATGCCCCGCACGCACCCTGTCCAGTCCTGTGACGAGGGCGACGCCGCGGTGCACGGGTGCCGGCGGAGCCCTCCGGGACGCCGGGACGCAACGGGCTCGTGACCGAAGGGCGTTGACAGATCGGGTGTATGACGCGCCGGCGTCCCGGAGGGCCGGCGGTCTGCCGTCACCGTGAGGCCCGTTCGCCCTGCCGTCCGCGGCGGACACGCCTGCGCCCCAGGCCCTCTCCCCCGCGGGAGGAACCGCTCGCGCACGGGGAGTCCCGCCCCTTCCGGCCGACGCAGAGTGATCCGACCACCAGCGCCGGCCGATACCGTCCGCTGCGGGCGCACGCCGACGGC
The DNA here is from genome assembly GCF_044333485.1 of Streptomyces sp. NPDC020983. Lineage (NCBI taxonomy): Bacteria > Bacillati > Actinomycetota > Actinomycetes > Kitasatosporales > Streptomycetaceae > Streptomyces > Streptomyces sp. NPDC020983. The sequence goes on from NZ_JBIRRA010000011.1 coordinate 32,186, forward strand.
GACCACGTCACGGCCGAGGACGCCGCGGCGTCACCGCCGACCGCCGCCGCACGGCGCCGGGCCGTGGGAGGGGTCCGGACACGGTGCGGCACGCGGCGCGCCGGGCCCCGCAACGGCGTTACGGGCGCGGCACGTTGCGCAGGTTCGAGCGGGCCATCTGCACCATCTTGCCGACCCCGCCGTCCAGGACGACCTTGCCGACCGACAGCGCGAAGCCGCCGATCTGCTCGCCGGTGATCTTCGGCGGCAGCGAGAGCGCGTGCGGGTCGGTCACCACGTCCACCAGGGCCGGGCCCTTGTGCCGGAAGGCGTCCCGCAGCGCCGCGCGCACCTCCTTGGGCTTCTCCACCCGCACCCCGTACGCGCCCGCCGCGCGGGCCACCGCGGCGAAGTCCGGGTTGTGGTTGGTGGTGCCGTACGCGGGCAGGCCCTCGACCATCATCTCCAGCTCGACCATGCCGAGCGAGGAGTTGTTGAACAGCACGACCTTCACCGGCAGGTCGTACTGCACCAGGGTGAGGAAGTCGCCCATCAGCATGCTGAACCCGCCGTCGCCGGACATCGACACCACCTGGCGGCCGCGGTCCAGGAACTGCGCGCCGATCGCCTGCGGCAGCGCGTTGGCCATCGAGCCGTGCGTGAACGAACCGATCACCCGGCGGCGGCCGTTGGGCGTCAGGTAGCGGGCCGCCCACACGTTGCACATCCCGGTGTCGACGGTGAAGACGGCGTCGTCGTCCGCCTCCTCGTCCAGCACCGAGGCGACGTACTCCGGGTGGATCGGCACGTGCTTGTCGACCTTGCGGGTGTAGGCCTTCACGACGCCCTCCAGCGCGTCGCTGTGCTTCTTCAGCATCCGGTCCAGGAAGCGCCGGTCGGTCTTCTCCCGCACCTTCGGGGTGAGGCAGCGCAGCGTCTCGCCGACGGCGCCCCACACCGCGAGGTCCAGCTTCGAGCGGCGGCCGAGGTGTTCGGGCCGCATGTCGACCTGGACGATCGCCACGTCGTCCGGCAGGAAGGCGTTGTACGGGAAGTCGGTGCCCAGCAGGATCAGCAGGTCGCACTCGTGCATCGCCTCGTACGCCGCGCCGTAGCCGAGCAGCCCGCTCATGCCGACGTCGAACTTGTTGTCGAACTGGATCCATTCCTTGCCGCGCAGCGCGTGCCCCACGGGTGACTTGACGCGCTCGGCGAAGGCCATCACCTCGTCGTGCGCGCCCGCCGTACCGCTGCCGCAGAACAGCGTGATGCGCCGGGCGCCGTCCACCATGCGGGCCAGCGCGTCGAGTTCGGCGTCGCCCGGCCGCACCGTGGGGCGGCGGGTGACGAGCGCGTGCTCGATGCTGCGCTGCGGCGCGGGGTGCGCGGCGATGTCGCCGGGCAGGCTGATGACGGACACCCCGCCGCGGCCCACGGCGTGCTGGATCGCGGTCTGGAGCACCCGCGGCATCTGGGCGGCGCTGGAGATCAGCTCGCTGTAGTGGCTGCACTCGGCGAACAGCCGGTCCGGGTGCGTCTCCTGGAAGTAGCTCGTGCCGATCTCGCTGCTGGGGATGTGCGAGGCGAGCGCGAGCACCGGCGCCATCGAGCGGTGCGCGTCGAAGAGCCCGTTGATCAGGTGCAGGTTCCCCGGCCCGCAGGACCCCGCGCACGCCGCGAGCCGCCCGGTGAGCTGCGCCTCCGCCCCGGCGGCGAAGGCCGCGGTCTCCTCGTGCCGCACGTGCACCCATTCGAGCGAGCGCGTGCGCCGCACGGCGTCGACGACGGGGTTGAGGCTGTCGCCCACGACCCCGTACAGCCGCCGTACGCCCGCGCGCACGAGGATGTCGATGAACTGCTCGGCCACGGTCTGCTTCGCCATGTACCCATCTGCGCACGAGCGCGCGGCCGCCGCATCCCGGGCCACGGCCGTTCTCGTACGCCCCCGGGCCGCGGGAGGGGCCTCACCCGGGGGCGGTCAGGCGTCCCAGACGGTCACCGCCGTACGGTCGTCGGCGTAGCCCTTGACCCGGGTCTGCACGTCGGCCAGATAGCCCGCCAGGCCGGGCGCGCGGCCGCCGCCCCAGCGCTCCGCGAGCAGCCCGGCCAGCTCCGGCTCGCCCCGCAGCGGCTCGGCAAGCCCGGCGCTGCACATCAGCAGCGCATCACCCGGACGGGCCTGCGTCGCCCGGAAGCGGAAGGGCGACCCGGCGTCGCCGGGGGTGGTGTCCAGGTCCTGCCACGCACCGTCCCGCACCCGGAAGAGCCCGCCGTCGCCCACCCCGAAGAAGAGCCGGATCGGGCACCGCGGATCCACCGGCAGCAGCAGGCAGCGCAGGGCCGCCGTGTAGGCGCCGTCCTCCAGGCCCAGGTCCTCGCCGCGCGCCCGCAGCCTGCCGTAGCAGCGGTCGGTGAGCCGGTGCAGGCCCGACTTGAGCGCGCCCCGGCGGGCCGCCCGCAGGTCGCCGGCCAGCCGCTCCCGGCTGCGGCCGACCGCCCCGGCGATCCACCGCACGGCGTCCTGGGCGGCGCGGTGCGCGTCGTCCGCGGCCCGCGCGCCGCTGGCCATCGCGACGAGCAGCAGGGCGTCGTCGCCGGAGCCGAAGCGGGCGGTGAGCAGCGCGTCGCGGCGCGGCTGGCCCCGGTAGCGCGCCGAGTCCCCGCGCACGCTGACCGTACGCAGTGTCAGGCCCGCGTAGCGCGCGCCGTCCAGCACGGTGTCCGGCACCAGGCCGTCCAGCCGCTCGGGATCCGCCTCGGGCCAGGCGGTCGGCTCGGCCGCGTACGTCGGCGCCCCGCCGCCCACCACGGCCGCGGCCGGCTCCTCCTCCCCCGCGGCCACCCACCCGGGCGGCAGCTCGGGCGCCCACCGCACCGTCCCCTCCCCGAACGACGTCTCCCCCCACGCCGCGCCCCCGGCCTCCGCGGGCGGCAGCTCGGCCCGCACAGCGGGCGCCTCGATCGCGGCGGGCCCGGGGCCCACCCCGCCCGCCGCGGCGGGCCGCAGGGCAGGCGCCCCGGCCGGATCCGCGCCTCCCGCCGCCGCAGCGGCCTCCGGCTCGGCCGCGGGCACCGTCCGCGCGGGGGGCGCGAACGCGTCGGAGGGCGACCGGTCCGCCTCGCCCTGCCCCGCCGCCGGCCGAGCCGAGCCGGCCTGCGGCTCCGCCGCCGGCGCAGGAGGCCCGGCCGGAGCGGCCTGCGCGGCCTGCGGCCGCGGCCCACCGGGGGCGACGGCATCACCCCGCGGGTGGTGGGACCCGGGCGCAGCCGCGCCGCTCCCCGGCGGGGGCGGCGGAGCCGCAGAGGCGGGCGGCGCCACCGGCCCGGACGCGGCAGCCGCGGGCGGCGGGGGCGACGTGACGGGCGTGGCCGACGTCGACGGCGCAACCGCGTCGGGCGAGCCGGCGGCGGGCGGCGGGACGTGCTGCTGCGCGGCAGCGGCGGGCGGCGCCACCGGCCCGGACGCGGCAGCGGCGGGCGGCGGGGGCGACGTGGCAGGCGTCGACGGCGCAACCGCGTCGGGCGAACCGGCGGCGGGCGAACCGGCGGCGGGCGAGCCGGCGGCGGGCGGCAGGACATGCTGCTGCGCAGCAGAGGCGGGCGGCGCCACCGGCCCGGACGCGGCAGCGGCGGGCGGCGGGGGCGACGTGGCCGGCGCGGGTGGCGCCGGCGGCTGGGCCACCTCGGGCTCGTCCGCGGGTGGCGGTGGGGCCGTGCGGTACGGGTTCTCCCCGGGTGCGACGCGGGGCGGGCGCGGCGGGGAGTACGGGCCGCGCTCGGCCGGGGCGGGGGACGACCACGGCTCCGCCGGGCTGAAAGTGGCGTCCGGCCCCGGTGCGGGCGCGCGCTCCTGCTGCTCCGGGAAGCGCGGGACCGGCCACCCCGCGGGCGGCGCCGACGCCCACGGTTCCGCCGGGGCGGGGGGCGCGGCACCCCACTGCGGGGCCGCGTCGACCCCGTCCGGCTCCTCCTGCCGCGGCTGCGGCTCCGGCGCGGGGCGGGGCTGCACGGGGCGGCCCTCCGCGTTCCCGGGCGTGGTCGACCACACGGGCCACCGGTGCGGCGCCTCACCCTCGGAACCGTCCCGCGCCGCACCCTGCTCGCCGCCCCGGACGTCCCCCGCGGACGGGAACATGGGGCGGGCGGCCCACGCGTCCCACGGGGGCGCCTCGTCCTCCCGCCCTTCCGCACGCTCCTCCGGCGGGCCGCCGCCCTCGCCGGAGGTGCCGTACGGCGCCGGGCGGGGCTCGGCCGCGGACGGCGCCGCTCCCTCATCCGGCGCGGCGGCCACCGGCCCCGCGGCCGCACCCGGCGCGGGCTCCTCCTGCGGTGCCGGCTCGCTCCGTCCCGGCAACCTCACGACCGGCACCCCCGGCGCGTCCCCGGCGGGAACACCCGGCGCAGCCCCCGCACCCTCCGCAACCACACCCGGCGCGGGAGCACCCGGCGAGACCGCCTCTCCCGCACCCGAGGCGCCCGAAGCACCCGACGCGAAAGCACCCGGCGCGCCCGGCGCGGGAGCGCCTCCCGCGCCCGCTCCCCGGGCACCCGGCGCACCGCCCCCGCGCTCCTCCGGCGCCGGGGGCGGCGTGCGGGTCGGGCGGGGCCAGGAAGGGGGCGGGGGAGGCGGCACCGGGCGGCGCAGCCGGAGCGTTTCAGCGGGGGGCGAGGCCGGGGGCGGGGGGGACATCGCCGTGAGCGCGGTGTCGAAGTGCTCGTCGACCGAGTCCGGCGCCACACCGCCGGCACCGGCCGCGCCGCCGGCCTCCTCGCCGTACAACTCCCGCCACCAGTCGTCTTCTTGACGCTTCGGTGAGTCCCCCTGCTGCCTCATGCCCTTATTGTCCACCGCCCGGCCCGCCGGGAAACGTGGAATCGCCGCACCGCCCGCCGCCCGCTCCCCCACCGCACCCGCCCCACCAGCACCGGCAGCCCGTACCGGCACCGGCAGCCCGTACCGGCACCGGCAGCCCGTACCGGGACCGGCGGCCCGTACCCGTACGGAGGTGCCGATCTCCACCCGCGAGGGCGGGAAGCACGGGGATCCGGCAGGGTGGGTCCATGGGGACCGCACAGACCGGGCTGATCGGCGTGGTGCTGCTGCTCGGCCTGGTGTGCGTGCCGGTGCCGGGCGTGCCGGGCACGCTGCTGTGCTGGGCGGCGGTGCTGTGGTGGGCGACATCGGAGCACACGGGTCTGACGTGGGCCGTGCTCGCCGCGGCGACGGGAGTGCTCGCGGTCGCGCAGGTGGTGCTGTGGCTGCTGCCGAACCGCCGGATCCGCGCGTCCGGCCTCGCCTGGCGCACGGTGATCGACGCGGGCGCGGTCGCCATCGCCGGTTTCTTCCTCGTGCCGGTGATCGGCGCGGTGCTGGGTTTCGTGGGCTACGTGTACCTGTCCGAACGCGTCCGGCTGGGCGGCGGCCACCGCGCGGCGTGGGGCGCGACCCGGACGGCGATGCGCGCGGTGGGGACCTCCGTGCTGGTGGAACTGCTGGCGTGCCTGCTGGTCGCGGGCACATGGCTGGGCGCGGTGATCGCGTCCTGACCGGCGCGCACGCGCCCTCCGTCCCGTCACAGGCCCACGCCCGTCGGCCCGTCGGCTCAGAGGCCTGTGGGCTCAGCACCTCAGCACCTCAGCGGCTCAGCACCTCAGCACCTCAGCACCTCAGCACCTCAGCGACCCGCCGGCTCAGCGGTGCGAGAGGACGTTGACCACCTTCCCGCCGGGGTCGCGGACGAAGAACCGCCGCACGCCCCACTCCTCGTCCTGCAGCGGGTGGACGATCTCCGCACCGGCACGCACCATTCGGGCGTGGACCTCGTCCACGTCGTCGACCTCGATGCTGATGTCCGGGCTGACGGGCGCGGTCGCGTCGGCGGACATGACGCTGAGCTGGGCCGCCGGTTCGGCCGGGGAGGCGAACGTCGTGATCCAACCGTGGTCCATGACCGGTTCGAGGCCGAGCAGCCCGTAGAACTCCCGGCTCTGCGGCCCGGCCGGGGAGTGGACGACGGGCACGACACGGCGTACGGACACGGGCTGCTCCCGTCGAAGGACCGGCAAGGCGCGGGACCGGCGGGGCCGCCCCGGGGCCATTCCACCACGGGCCTCCGGCGGGCCGTCCCCCCGTCCGGCCCCGGGTGGTGCGAGCCGCGGATCCGGGGTAGGCGCGTCGCATGGATGCTGCGACGCTCGGTGTGGAAGAGGAATACCTGCTCCTGGACCCGAAGACGGGTCTGCCCTGCCCCCAGGTGGGTGAGGTGCAGTCCGCGGCGAAGGACATCCCCTTCCTCCACCGCTCCGAGGTCGGCAACGAACTGCTCCAGGCGCAGATAGAGATCGCCACGCCGGTGTGCTCGGACCTCACCGAGGTCTCCGGGCACCTCTCGCGGCTGCGGCAGACCATCGCCAGGGCGGCGGACCACACGGGCTGCCGGCTCGCCGCCACCGGCGCCGCCCCCCTCGCGCCCGAGGACGCGGTGCCGGTGAGCCCGAAGCAGCGCTACCACGACATGCGCGCCGAGGCCCGCAGGCTGGTCGACGAGCAGCTGATCTGCGGCATGCACGTGCACGTCGCCGTCCCGGACCGCGAGCGCGGCGCGGCCGCCCTGGGGCGGATACGGCCGTGGCTGCCGGTGCTGGTGGCGCTGGCCGCGAACTCGCCGTTCTGGGACGGCCACGACACCGGCTTCGCCGGCTGGCGCACGGTCGTGAGCGGGCGGTGGCCGGTCACCGGGCCGCCGCCGCACACCGCGGGCGCCGCGGACTACGAGCGGGAGACGGCCGCGCTCCTCGCCACCGGTGTGATCAGCGACCTGGGCCAGATCTACTGGCAGGCCCGGCTCTCGGAGAACTACCCCACGCTGGAGGTGCGGGTCTGCGACGTGCAGCTGGACGTGGAAGCCGCCGTCACCCTGGCGGGACTGACCCGCGCCCTGGTGACGACCGCGCTGCAGGAGGCGGAGGACGGCACGGAGCCGCTCGCTCCCTCCGACGCCGTCCTGCGCGCCGCCGAATGGCACGCGGCCCGGCACGGTGTGACGAAGACGCTGGTGCACCCCGTCCGGGGGACCCTCGGGCACGCGGACGAGGCCGTGGAGGCGTTCACCGCCCACGTGACCCCCGCCCTGCGGAGCAGCGGGGACCTCGCGCGGGTCACCGCGGGCCTCGAGCAGCTCCGTGAGCAGGGCGGCGGCGCCACCCTCCAGCGCGAGGCCGCGGCCGAGTCCGGTCTCGACGGCCTCCTCCGTACGACCTCGGCCGCCGGGAAGGGCTGAGCGGCGCCTCCGCCGTCCGACCGAGGCGACACGCCTTACGCCGCGGGTCCGATGCGGGTCCGCGGCGGCGGGTGGCAGGGTGGGCCGCATGACGAAGCCGAGCACGCGGACCGAACTGGACGACTCCGAACTGGCCTACCTGCGCAGCCAGCGCCTCGGCCGGCTCGCGACGGTGGACGCGAAGGGCCGCCCGCAGGCCAACCCGGTGGGCTACTTCCTGCGCCCGGACGGCACGATCGACATCGGCGGCTACTCGATGGGTGCCACGAAGAAGTGGCGGAACGTCGCCGCGAACGCGTACGTCTCGCTGGTCGTCGACGACATCGCGAGCGTGCAGCCGTGGCGGGTGCGCGGCGTGGAGGTCCGCGGCACGGCCGAGCAGGTCGTCGGCCCGCACGACCTGGGGGCGCACATGAGCCCCGAGCTGATCCGCATCACCCCCTACGCGGTCATCAGCTGGGGCCTGGAGGACTGAGGGCCCCGGCACCACCGCTCCCCCCCGCCTCGTCTCCCTGACCCCCCTCGCCCCCGCCCCTCCCCCGGCCCGCCACCCCGCCCGGCCAGGGCAAAGCTCACGCTGTGAAATAAGAGAGCGCTCTCACGCACGCCCGGTGAACCGTTACGCTGTCGGTGTCCGTACCGATCCCGGGATTTTCTGTTATCCGCGTGCGAAGGAGCCCTCCCCGTGTCCGACCCGACGTTCGCGGCCCGCCCGACGCTTGAGGAAGTCGCGGCCCGGGCCGGGGTCTCGCGGGCCACGGTCTCGCGGGTGGTCAACGGCAGCGAGGGCGTGCGGGCACCGCTGGCCGAGCGGGTGCGCGCGGCCGTCGACGAGCTGGGCTACGTCCCCAACCAGGCCGCCCGCACGCTGGTGACACGGCGCAACGGCGCGGTCGCCGTGGTCGTGGCCGAGCCGGAGACGCGCTTCTTCGCCGACCCCTTCTTCGCCCAGCAGGTACGCGGCATCAGCAAGGAACTCACCGTCCACGACAACCAGCTGGTGCTGCTGCTCACCGAGGGCGCCGCCGACTACCAGCGGGTCGGCCGCTACCTCGCGGGCGGCCACGTGGACGGCGCGCTGATCTTCTCGCTGCACGACGACAACTCGCTGCCGGAGATGGCCCGCCGGGCGGGCGTGGCGACGGTGATCGGCGGGCGGCCCGGCTGGTCGGACGCCGGGTCAGGGCCGGTGACGCTGTACGTCGACTGCGACAACCGCGGGGGCGCGCGCGACGCCGTACGCCATCTGCTGGGCCTCGGCCGGCGGCGGATCGCGCACATCGCGGGCCCGCTGGACCAGACGGCCTCCATCGACCGCCTCGACGGCTTCCGCGACGTCCTGCCGCACGCCGACCCGGCGCTGGTCGCCGAGGGCGACTTCACGCCCGAGGGGGGCGCCCGCGCGATGGAGCAGCTGCTGGAGCGCGCTCCGGACCTGGACGCCGTCTTCGCCGCCTCCGACGTCATGGCGTCCGGCGCGCTGCGGGTGCTGCGGCGGCGCGGGCTGCGGGTGCCGGAGGACGTCGCGGTCGTCGGTTTCGACGACATCGTCTCGGTGGCGGAGTGGACCGATCCGCCGCTCACCACCATCCGGCAGGACATCGAGGAGATGGGCCGGATGATGGCGCGGCTGCTGCTGCGCGCCCTGGAGTCCCCCTCCGGGGAGGGCTCCGCCCCCGCCCAGCTCGCCCCGATCGTCACGCCCACCCAGCTCGTCGTGCGCGCCTCGGCCTGAGAGGGCGGCCCGGCGGGCCGTCAGCGTTCGGGCGGGGTCCGCCCTTCCGGGTGAGGCGCCGCCGAAATCGGTTGCCGGAGGCGTGGGTTGGGAACGCCGGGCAACGGGAAGGTCACGGTCGGGCAGCGAAACGTGAGGGTGCGGTGAAGGCCGCCCCGGAGGACGAGGAGGACTGCCATGGCCTACTCCGTGATTCTCGGAGTCGTGATAGTCGCGCTCGTGGTGGCCGTTGTCATCGGCTCGTTCTGGAGCGCGGGCAGCCCGCTCGGCACGCGCCGCCGCCAGGGACGCGGCGGCGGCGCGGGGTGAGCGGCGCCGGGTGACGCCGCCTCGCGCCCGGGGGCCGGGCACGTGCCCGGCCGCCGGGCGGGTGTGCGGCCGCCGGGCGGGTGTGCGGCCGCCGGGCGGGTGTGCGGCCGCCGGGCGGGTGTGCGGCCGCCGGGGGCTCCGGTCTCCCGGGCCCCCGGCTCACCGGATCTCAGACCGTACGGCGGTGTCCACCACCTCCGCCGCGCTTGCGCTCGTACATCTCGCGTCCCGCCGCCGAGCGCCTCTTCCACTCGCGCCGCATCTCCGCGCGCAGCCGCTGGTCGGTGCGCGAGGCGATCCAGGCGTTCTCGCGCAGCAGCTTGCGGTAGCTCTCCAGGCGGCGGTGGGTGAGACGGCCGTCGTCGAGGGCCGCGCGGACGGCGCAGCCGGGCTCCGACTCGTGCGCGCAGTCCTGGAAGCGGCACTCCGCGGCCATGGCCTCGATCTCGGCGAAGACCTGCCCGAGGCCCTCCTGCGCGTCCCACAGCCCGACGCCGCGCAGCCCCGGCGTGTCGACGACGGCCCCGCCGCCGGGCAGCGCCCGCAGGTCGCGGGTGGTCGTGGTGTGCCGGCCCTTGCCGTCCGCGTCCCGGGTGGCCTGCACCTCCTGGACCTCGCGGCCGACCAGCGCGTTGGTCAGCGTGGACTTGCCCGCACCGGACTGCCCGAGCAGCACCGAGGTGCCGTCGCCGATCACCGCGGTGAGCGCGTCGAGGCCTTCCCCGGTGGCTGCGCTGACGGCCAGCACGTCCACGCCGGGCGCGGCGGCCCGCGCGTCGGCCACCAGGAAGCCGGTGTCGGCCACGGTGTCGGCCTTGGTGAGCACCACGACCGGCCGGGCACCGCTCTCCCAGGCCAGTGACACGAAGCGCTCCAGACGTCCGAGGTCGAGTTCGGCGGCGAGCGAGACGCACACCACCGCGTAGTCGGTGTTGGCCGCGAGCACCTGCCCCTCGGAGCGCTTGGAGGAGGTGGAGCGGACGAACGCGGTGCGCCGCGGCAGCAGCGCCCGCACGAACAGCGGGTCGCCCGTGGCGTCCACGGCGGCCCAGTCGCCCGTGCACACCACCTTCATCGGGTCGGGCGGCATCACCATCGCGGTGTCGGCCCGCACCGGACCGCCGGGGGTGACCAGGTCGCACTGGTCCCTGTCCACCCGTACCACCCGCCCGGGCACCAGCCCCTGCGCGGCGTACGGGGCGAACTCCGCCTCCCACACGTCGTCCCAGCCGTAGGGCGTGAGGGCGTGCGAGGAGGCGTCACGAAAAGCGAAAGACAAGGGGGAACCCTTCGAAAGGGTGGCCCCGGCAGCGGCGCGCGGAGGGCGCGCGAAGAGGAAGGAAGGTCAGCCGGAGACCACGGGAGTGCATGGCACGATCTGCTGAATACGGGCAGCGCCCAGCGCAAAGACAGCCATCGGTCCACACCTCCTCGCTCGACTCGGCCTGCGCGGCGGCCCGCCGGAATCGGCGGCCCCGCGGGGAACAACTGGACTTTAGTGTCCCGGGCTTCGTTCCGCCACCGAATTGTTCCCGTCCCTCGCCGCGCGCCGTCCTGCTCCCCCCGACCCGTCACGCCGGGGGAATTCCACGCCGGGTGTGGGCTCGTAGCCGAGCTGCTCCAACCGCTCCCACACCTGCCAGGGCTCCTGCGCCGTGCGGGCCGCGAGGGACAGGACCCGCCGCAGGGGCACCTGTCCCGCGAGCTGGAACTGCGGGCTCTGGCGGCCGTTGGTGTGCTCGACGAGCGCCAGATCGCTCCGGCTCAGCACCACCTGCCAGGCGGGGTGCGCGGCGGCCGTGTCCGCGATCGTGAAACCGAGTTCCGCAAGCCGTTCCGCCACCTGCCGGGGGGTGCGGCCCGCGTTCGCCCCGGCGGCGACGAGGTGCTCCACGCTCACGGGTTCGCCGGTCTCCAGCCACGGCGTCTTGCCGTCCAGGTCCCGGCTCACCATGACCAGATCGGTCCGCTTCAGCAGCGCGCGCCAGGCGGTCCCGGCGCTCGCGGACTCCTCGATGCGGTGGCCGAAGCGGCTGAGCCGCTCCGCGACCTGCTGGGGCGAGGACGCCGTCGCGGCAGCCGCGGCGAGCAGGTGCGGGAAGGACACGTCGGCCGCGACCGGCAGCCAGGGCCGTTCACCGTCGAGGCCCTCGCTCAGGATGATCAGGTCCGCGTCCCGGGTGGCGGTCCGGAACGTGTGCGGGGCGAAGGCGGGCACACGGTGTCCGAGCCGGATGAGACGTGCCACCACGTCCTTCGCCGTGTAGCCGGTGGCCCTCGCCGCGCAGAGCACATGGCCGGCGGGTACCGGGTCGAGGGGGTCGAGCCACGGGCCCTCACCGTTGAGGCCGGTGCTCAGGACGACCAGGTCGTCCTTGAGCGTCTCGGGCGAGCGCGTCCCGCGGTCCCGTTCGTCCACGACGTAGCCGAGCTGCGCGAAGCGCTCGGCGACCCGCGGGCGCGGCGGCGCTTCCACGGACTCGCACACCGCGAGGAGGTGACCGATCGGCACGCGGCTCCCGGAAGGGATCCACGGGGGCATGTCGTCCAGTTCCCTGCTCAGCAGCCGGCGGTCGCCCTGCTCCAGGAGGACCTCCCACGCCGGGTGGCTGCCGGCGTCCGCGGGTACTCCCCACCCCAGCAGCAGGGCGCGCTCGCAGGCCTGCCGGAGCGTGGAGCCCGCCGCGGCAGCGGCCGCCAGCAGCTGCTCGGCGGTCACCTCGGTCCTCGTGGCCAGCCAGGGCGCCACGCCGTCCATGTCCCGGCTCAGCAGAATGCGGTCCTCGTTGCCGAGGACGGTCTGCCAGGCCGGGTGCTCCGCCGCTCCGTCCGGCACCCTGAACCCGAAGTCCGTCAGACGTCCGGCAACGCGTTGCGGGGTCGTCTCCTGCCGTGCGGCGATCACCAGGACATGGCCGAGCGGGACCTCGGCATCGGGGTCCAGCCAGGGAAGCGCGCCGTCCGCCCGCGCGCTGAGGAGGAGCAGATCCCCGTCCTGCACGACCGCGGAGCGCGGCACACAGCCGGCGGCCGGCGTGCGGCAGCCGAGCTGCTCCAGCCGCTCGCGGATCTGCGCGGGCGGCATCTCCTTCTCCCGGGCCGTGGCCAGGATGTACCCCATCGGCACCGTGGCCTGCGAATCCGGCCACCGGACGGCGACACGGTAATGGCCCAGCAGCTCGGCGTCGTCGCGGGTGAGGTGGTCGGGGATGCCCCTGAACCCGGCCGTGTCCCCTCCCAGGAGGCGCAGCCGGGCCACCAGCGAGGAGATGGGCGTTCCCAGCCGCTCGGCGGCTGCCGCCAGCCTCACGAGCGCCGACGGGACCTGGCCACGACGGCGGACCCTCACGGAGAGGCTGCGGAGCGTCTCCTCGTCCTCCCCCGGCGCCAGGGCCTCGAGGTTCTCGGGGTCGGTCAGGAGGGCATCGCTCGGCCGTGCGACCGGCACGGCTTCGGAGGCGGTGAACCGCACACCGGGGATCAGCCCCGCTTTGGCCCAGGCTCTGAGCCGCCAGTCGGCGACGGTGTCCGGCAGGCTCGCGAGCACCGAGTCCGCCTGCCGGAGCACCCGGTGGTCGCGATCGTCCTTCGCCTGCTTGTCCTGCCGCTTCCCCGCGTCCGCGGTCACGCTCCGGGCCCAGAGCGCGTACTCGGGCGGGAAGCAGCCCACCACGGCGATGTCCGCCTCCTGGTCGCCCAGCCGCCAGGAGGGAAGGCCGCTCTCGATCGCGGCTTCGAGAACCGCGTCCGCCACCGCCGGACGCTCCCGGGCCAGCTCGACCAGCCACGCCGGCGTCAGCGGGCCGTCCGCGGTCCGTACCAGGCTGTCCAGGCGGCCGGTGAGCAGCCCGTCGACGGCGACGGCCTCGGGGTTACGGGGCTGGTTGCGGTCGATGGTCAGCTCGGGGGCGTCCGGCCCGGTGAGGTTCACCACCGCCCCGAAGAGCGGCAGGCTGATCCAGATCCCGTCCCGCAGGACACCCCCCTCGCCGGAGCACCACCACACGGCAGGTGCGCCCTCCGTCGCGACAGGCGTCCCGCCCGACCGGGAGACCGGTCCCCCGAGCCGGCCGGCCGGGAGCCGGAAGACGTCGTCCACACCCTCCTCGCGTGCCTCCAGGTCGTAGTCGCTCGTCCAGATCCAGCGTGCGAGCACGTCGTCCAGCGGCGGGAGGTCCAGATCCTGCTTCAGATACAGCCGGACCGTGGTACCGGCTTCGATGCCCGGCATGTTCGAGATGTGGAACAGCGCGCCCGGGCCCGTGATGTCGACCCTCAGTCCGCTGCCGAGTTCGCCGTCGCGGTTGAACCGCCGGGTGACGACGCGGATCTCCTCCGCCAGCAGGAAGTACGAGTAGACACCGATACCGAAGATGCTGTTCGGCTGCATGCTGATGCCGGCGTGCCGCCATTCGGCCTGCTCCTCCAGGTACTCCTGCGACCTGGTGAACCGCTTGCCGCCGCGGGCGAAGAGCTTCTCCAGTTCGTGCTCGCCCATGCCCACGCCGTTGTCGCTGCACTCGATGAAGGGCCGCCCGTTCTCGTCGGTGCCGCGCACGAAACCGATCTGCCCGCGCCAGCTGCCGGTCGGAGCGCCGCCGCGCTTGTGGCGCAGGAAGGCGAGCCGCCGGTCACGGTGGCGGCAGGCGTCCAGGGCGTTCTGGAACAGCTCGCGGATCGCCGCCTCGGGGTGGTGGTAGATCTGCCGGCCCATGAGCAGTTCGCGGATGCTGTCGTCGTCGAGGGTGAGCCGCATCTCGGTCAGGCTGAAGAGCGGTCTGTGCCGGTCGTCCAGCTTGGGCAGCACGCCGAGGGAGCTGTAGCGCAGCGGGACCAGATCGCCCAGGTCCGCGGTCCCGGACAGCCCGTTGTCCGGATGGGCGAGCTGGAGGACGTAGTGGTCGAGGGCGGCGGCGTGCGCCCGGAGCACGGAGGCGGCCTGGGGGGATCCGCACTCGGCGTCGAGGTCGTAGCCGACGGTTCCCGCGCCGTCGCGGGAGAGCGGCCTCCAGGTCCAGAAGCGCTCGCGGAACATTTCGGGGGTGAAGCCGCTACCGGCGTTGACGTGGTCGATGGCGGTGGGCAGCACGAAGGGGTCGACGGCCATCTGCTGGGCGACGGTGAGGAACCGGGCGATGAGACCGGTCCGGATGACGGTGTCGGTGGCCGGCGGCTTGTCGCTCCGCAGGCGGGGATCCGGGCTGGCCAGCAGGGCGCGCAGCAGCGGGTCGAGCACGTGCTGGAGGGTCATGCGGCCGTACAGGCCGAGGAGGCGGGTCAGGTCGCGCGACGGTCCGTCCGCCTCGGCCATGAGGGCGCAGACGGTCCGCAGGGGGTCGGGGCTGCGCTCGATGAACGCCCGCTCGAGTGCCCAGTGCCGGAAGAGCCACCACCAGATGGCGCGCGCCGCGGTTCCGTTGCCGCGCCGCACGGCGGCCCTGGCGCGGCGCACGGCGTCCGGCCGCCGGCCGAGGAATTCCTGGTAGCTGCCCCTCGCCGTGTCCGGGGCCGCCCGGGAAGGAAGCAGATCGCGTTCCGGATCGGTGGACTTCAGCAACTCGCCGAGGGCTCCGTCCCACCAGGTGGCGTACACGAAGGGCATCAGGGCGACGAGCAGCGCCTCCGCCTGGCTGAGGCGGGGGCCGCGCGGGCCGGCCCGTTTCACCATGTGCGTGAGGTGCTCGCACATCCGGACCGCGAAACCGGCGGAGCGCCAGGGGTCGTTGGCGAGCCGGGGCTCGCTCTGGTAGCTGCGGGCCAGCCGGAGAACCAGCCTCCGCGCCAGGTCGACGACGTCGTCGTGGCCGTCCGGGTAGACCGCGGCGGGGACGAGGCTGCGCAGGAAGTCCTCGACGGCGTCCGCCCACTGCTCGTACTCCACCGGAAGCCGCCGGGGGTTGGGGCCGAGGGCCACGTCGGACCCGCCGTTCTGGAGGATCTGCGGCCCCTGTTCCGGCAGACGGTGGCGGACGTAGCCGAAGAGGCTGTCGATGCCCAGGTAGGCGGGTTCGGCACCGTCCGGGGCGGGGTCGACACCTTGTTCGAGGCCGTCGATGAGTGCGCCGGTGAAGGCGGTGTAGCCGTGCCCGTCGCTGTCGGCCGCGGTCTCGTCGGCCGCCGCGGAGGTGACGATGTGCCAGCCCTCCTCCAGCGTCATCCGCTGGAGCTGCTCGGTGGTCAGCGGTGCGCTGCCGCCCGACAGCACCCCTCTGGCGGCTATACCGCTGTAGCAGCAGTCCAGGATCAGGATGCGGACTCGCGCCCGGGCCTTGCGCAGCACGGCCCGCACCCGGCCGAAATCCAGGCTGTCGGCCTCGGTGTGCGGATGGACCGCCTCGCTGAGCACGAGGTAGAGCTGGTCCTCGTTTCCCTGCGACGAGGGAATGGCGTGTCCGCCGTAATACACCAGGAGGACGTCGTCGGCTTCCCTCGCGGCCGATTCCAGTGCTTCCAGCGCGACATGGCTGCGCGCGGGATTCAGCAGCGGCGCCGGGCACAACTCGTCGTCGAACACCGCTTCCACGCGTTCGCACAGCAGATGGCGCAGCCGCCGGATGCTGCTCTCGACGTTGGCCAACTGCTGGAGCCGTGTGCTCGGGTGGTATTCGGTGGTTCCGAGGAAAACCGCCCGGGACGACGCCTTGTCAGGAGGCTGGAGCGGCACCGGCGTCTCCCGCGTCCCCCTCCGGGCTCTCGCCGCCGTCGGGCAGGAGTACGCCGACGAGGGCTTCGAACTGGTCGTCGGTGAGCGCCCCGGACACGGTGACACTGCCCCGCGGGCCGGTCACGACCAGCGGCGCCGCGTCCGGGCGGGACCGGAACCACCCGTCGACGACGCGCTTCACCTCACGTGCGAAAGCGGGGGCCGCCATGACCACGGGCGCCAGCGCGACCGCCGTGCTCACCCAGCCGGAAAGCTTTCCCTGTTCGCCTTCGCTGCGCACGATTTCGGGGCGTGCGTGCCGTCGCAGCACCGCGTTCGCGAGCAGTGCCTGGTGCAACCTTTCCACGTCCGGCCCGGAGCCTTCGCCGTCGATCCGCACCGTCACAGCGACGTTCGCTTCCATGACCCCCCAGTCATCCTTCGCCGAGTGCGGGTCAATATACCCATCCGCCGGCCTTCGGGACCGCTTTCCCCGGGGCTGCGTGACGCTGCGCCGTTTCCTCGCAGGACCTGCCGTGCGCCAGGTGCCGCGGCTCCTGGCCTGCGCGCCTGCGCGGCGGGCCCGTGCACCGCCCCGGCGGCCGCAACCGGCTTCCCGTGCACGGGCATTGACACCGCTTCGGGACGTCCGTGAAACTCCCCCGGGAGAGCGCTCTCCAAGCTTCGTACGAGGCCCGACCCCCCCCCATGGAGATGCATATGAGCCTCCTGTCCCCCGCCCGGCGGGGCGTCCGGCGCAGAAGACCGTTACTGACCGCGATGGTGGCGGCCGTGGTCGCCGTGGCCGGGGCGATCACCGCCGCGACCGGCACCGCGCACGCCGCCCCCACACTGCTGTCGCAGGGCAGGACCGCGACGGCCTCCTCCACCGAGAACGCCGGCACCCCGGCCTCCGCGGCCGTCGACGGCAACACCGGCACCCGCTGGTCGTCCGCGGCCGGCGACCCGCAGTGGCTCCAGGTCGACCTGGGCGCCACCGACACCCTCACCTCCGTCTCGCTCAACTGGGAGACGGCCTACGCCACGGCGTTCAGGATCCAGGTCTCCGACAACGGCCAGACGTGGACCGACGCCTACTCCACCACCACCTCCACCGGCGGCCTGCAGACGATCCCCGTAAACGCTTCCGGCCGCTACGTCCGGATGTACGGGACGGCCCGCGCCACCGGATACGGCTACTCCCTGTGGGAGTTCCAGGTCTACGGCAGCACCGGCGGCACCGGCCCCGGCACCTGCGGCACCGCCGACGCCGCGCAGGGCAGGACGGCGACGGCCTCCTCCACCGAGAACGCCGGCACCCCGGCCTCCGCGGCCGTCGACGGCGACACCGGCACCCGCTGGTCGTCGGCGGCGAGCGACCCGCAGTGGCTCCAGGTGGACCTCGGCTCGTCGCAGACCGTCTGCCAGGTGGTGCTCACCTGGGAGACGGCGTACGGCACCGCCTTCCGCATCCAGGTCTCGAACGACGCGCAGACCTGGACGGACGTCTGGTCCACGACCACCGGCAAGGGCGGCGTCCAGACCCTCGACGTCTCCGGCACCGGCCGCTACGTGCGGATGTACGGCACCGCGCGGGCGACCGGGTACGGCTACTCCCTGTGGGAGTTCCAGATCCGCACCACCTCGGGCGGCGGCACCACCACACCGCCCCCCACCGACCCCGGCGGCGGTGACTTCTCCGGCACCGTGATCTCCGCCTTCAAGCAGGTCACCGCCTCCTCCTACGAGGGCGGCAACGCCCCGGCCGCCGCCCTCGACGGCCGGACGACCACCCGCTGGTCCAGCCTGGCCGGCGACAACCAGTGGCTCCAGGTCGACCTGGGCGGCACCGGCACCATCAGCGGCCTCGTGCTCAACTGGGAGTCGGCGTACGGCACCGGCTACCGCGTCGAGGTCTCGGACAACGGCACCTCGTGGACGCAGCTCTACGCGACCACGACCGGCAAGGGCGGCATCGAGAAGCTGCCCGTCACCGGCAAGGGACGCTACGTGCGCCTCACCGGCACCGCCCGCGCCACCGGATACGGCTACTCCCTGTGGGAGTTCCAGGTCTACGGCACGGTCGACACCTCCACCGCGGCCCCGCCGCTGCTGTCGGGCCCGACCAAGGCCCCCGCCACCACGGGCCAGTTCCAGCTGTCCGCGCCCGCGGACAAGGCGATGGTCACCACCACCCGCCGCCCGCAGCTGAGCTGGAACGCGGTCTCCGGCGCCGCCCACTACGAGGTGTGGATCAACATCAGCCGCACCGACTACGACTGGACGGCGTCCGGCAACCTGCTGGACCTCTACACCAAGGTGGCCGAGCCCACCGGCACCGCGTACACCCCGAGCTGGGACATCACCGACCGCTGGACGTACAGGTGGTTCGTGGTGGCCGTGACCGGCTCGGGCGCCAGGACCACCTCCGACATCCGGCAGTTCAGCGTCTACCTGCCGGACGTCGAGCAGGTCGCGGACGGCGTCAACGTCGTCAACGGCGCCCGCGACCTCAACAAGGACGGGCAGATCGAGCCGTACGAGGACTGGCGGCAGCCGGTCGCCGTACGGGTGAACGACCTCCTCGGGCGCATGACGCCGGAGGAGAAGGCCTACCAGATGTTCTACAACGTCCAGAGCTACCCGATGTCCGGCTGGCACTTCGGGCCGGCGCAGCCGGGGGACCTGGACACCGTGCTGAAGTCCACCGCCGCGACCCGGCTCGGCATCCCGCCGGTCTCCGCCGGGGACACGACCGCGGGCTACCAGACCACCTACCCGCTGCAGAGCACGCTGTCGGCGGGCAAGGACTACCCGCTCGACTACCGGCTCGGCGACATGCAGCGCAGGGAGGAGCTGGAGGTCGGTGCGCGCGGCACCCTGTCGCCGCTCGCCGAGGTCGGCACGAAGGTGCTCTACCCGCGCATCCAGGAGGGCGGCGGTGAGAACGCCGACGTCGCGGCCGCGCAGCTCAAGGCGCTGGTCGCCGGTCTCCAGGGCGGCCCGGAGCTGAACCCGTCCTCGGTGCTGGCCACGGTCAAGCACTGGCCGGGCGAGGGCGCCGGCGGCGAGGCGGGCATCGTCTACGACGCGACGACGATCAAGTACCACATGATCCCGTTCCGGGCGGCGATGGAGGCCGGCGCGGTCAACATCATGCCGGGCTACGCGGGCAGCTCCTACCTCGACCCGGGCGGCCCGGGCGCGGGCGACAGCGCGAAGATCCTCACCTACCTGCGGCAGAACATGGGCTACACCGGTCTGATCACCACGGACTGGCTGCCGTCGGGCGCGTGGGTCAACGCGGCCAACGCCGGCTCCGACGTGATGGGCGGCGCCGACCCCGGGGCCGCGGGCTTCACCATGGCGTCCTTCGAGCAGAACGTGCCGCAGTCCCGGATCGACGACGCGGTCAAGCGGATCCTCACGCTCAAGTTCGAGCTGGGCATCTTCGAGCACCCGTACGGCGACCCGGTCAACGGCCCGTACCGCTTCCACCAGCCGTCCTACGCGCAGCTGGCCAACCAGGCCTCCCGCGAGTCCGAGACCGTGCTGAAGAACGACGGTGTGCTGCCGCTCAAGCTCAACGCGGGCGACACCGTCGTGGCGGCCGGCGACCGGGCGACGGACGGCGCGGCCTGCTGCATCTGGTCCAGCTACTTCCACCCGGACTACGGATCCCTGGACCAGCTCGACGCCCTCAAGGCGAGAGCCGCGCAGAGCGGGGTGAACGTCGCCCAGGGCACGGCGGCCAACCCGAAGGTCGCGGTGCTCTACGTCGGCGAGCCGTCGTACACCCACGCCACGGCCTGGCCGGACACCCAGCCGTACCTGCCGGCCGACCAGCTGGCGCTGATCCAGCAGTACAAAAACCAGGGGCTCAAGGTCGTCGTCGTGCTGACGCTGCCGCGGCCCATCGTGATCAGCGACTGGAACAACCTGGCCGACGCCATCGTGGTCACCTACCGCGGCGGCGAGGAGGTCGGGCCCGCGACGGCGAGCCTGCTCTTCGGCGACTACACCCCGCGCGGCCACCTGCCCTGGCAGCTGCCGCGCAGCCTGGACCAGGTCCTCAAGCCGGGCGGCGGCGACAACCAGGCCGACGCCAACGAGGCGTGGGACCTGCCCTACGACCTCGGCGCGACCGACGCCGAGCGGGCGGACATCCGGGCGAAGATCGGCGCGGGCCAGACGGTGCCGCCGACGTACGGCAACCCGCTCTACCAGTACGGCGCCGGGCTGACGAGCTGGGCGACGGGCTGATCCCGCCGTCCCGGCCCTGACCGCCGGCCGCGCCCCGGGCCGTCCCGGCCCGGCGGCGCGGCCGGCTCCGTTCCCGGCCCCCGGGTCTCGCCCCTGCTCACCGCAGGCGCGAGGTCTGGGGGCCGGATCGTTTGGATTCTGCAATGCGGACGGCCCTGTCCTCCTCGCACCTGCGTTCTATGATCGTGTGCGGCCGGCACGCCCGCGTGCGGCAGAGAGGACGACATTCCGTGACATCCCGTTCCGCACGCCGCCGCACGCCGCCCCTCGCCGTGGGCGGCGCCGCGCTGCTGCTGGCACTCACCGCCTGCTCCTCCTCCGGCGCCTCCGGCTCCGCCCCCTCCTCCTCGGCCACCGCGCCGCAGGAGGTCAGCGGCACGGTCACGGTCTTCGCCGCTGCCTCCCTCAAGGAGAGCTTCACCGAGCTGGGCAGGCGGTTCGAGGCGGCCCACCCGGGGACGAAGGTGACCTTCAGCTTCGGCGGCAGCGACACCCTCGCCGCCTCCCTCACCTCCGGCGCCCCCGCCGACGTCTTCGCCGCCGCGAGCCAGGCGACCATGAGGACGGTCACGGAGGCGGGCGACGGCAGGGGCGCGCCCTCCGTCTTCGCCCGCAACCAGCTGGAGATCGCCACGCCGCCGGGCAATCCGGAGCACATCACCACGCTCGGGGACCTCACGAAGCCCGGCCTCAAGGTCGCGCTGTGCGCCAGGACCGTGCCGTGCGGCGCGGCCGCGCAGAAGGCGCTCACCGCGAGCGGGCTGAGCCTCACGCCCGTCACGTACGAGCAGGACGTGAAGTCGGCGCTCACGAAGGTGGAGCTGAAGGAGGTCGACGCGTCGGTGGTCTACCGGACCGACGTCGAGGCGGCGGGCGGCAGGGTGGACGGCGTGCCGTTCCCGGAGTCGGCGGGTGCGATCAACGACTACCCGGTCGTGGAGCTCGCGCACGCCCCCAACTCCGCGGGCGCGCGGGCCTTCATCGCGCTGGTGAGGTCCGCGGAGGGCCGGCGGGTCCTGGCCGGGGCGGGCTTCCTGAACCCGTGAGCCACCCCTTCTCCGCCGGAGGCGGATCCGAGCCGGGGCCCGGGGGCGGGTCCGAGTCCGCAGCCGGGGCCGGGTCCGGCGCCGGGGCCGCGCTGCCGGGACCGGCGTACGGGGGCGGCCCCCGCCCCGGCAAGGGACCGGCGGCGGCCCGGCGGACGCGCGGGCGCTCCCGGGGCCGGCGCGCTCCCGCCGCGCTCGCGGTGCCCGCCGTGCTCGCGCTCGCGTTCCTCCTCCTGCCGCTCGTCGCGCTGCTGATCAGGGCGCCGTGGCGGAGCATGCCGCAGCAGCTCGCCGGCGCGGCCGTCTGGCAGGCGCTGCGGCTCTCCCTCCAGACGGCGACGCTGGCCACCGCGGTGTCGCTGGTGTTCGGCGTGCCGCTCGCCTGGCTGCTGGCCCGCACATCCTTCCCCGGCCGCCGGCTGGTACGCGCGCTGGTGACGCTGCCGCTGGTGCTGCCGCCGGTCGTCGGCGGTGTGGCACTGCTGCTGGCGCTGGGCCGCAACGGCGTGGTCGGCCGCTGGCTGGACTCCGCGTTCGGGGTGACGCTGCCCTTCACCACGTCGGGCGTCGTCGTGGCGGAGGCGTTCGTGGCGATGCCCTTCCTCGTCATCACCGTCGAGGGCACGCTGCGCGCCGCGGACGTCCGCTACGAGGAGGCCGCGGCGACGCTCGGCGCCTCCCGCCTGACCGTCTTCCGCCGGGTGACGCTGCCGATGGTCGCGCCCGGCGTCGCCGCGGGCGCGGTCCTGGCGTGGGCGCGGGCGCTCGGCGAGTTCGGCGCGACCATCACCTTCGCCGGCAGCTTCCCCGGCCGCACCCAGACCATGCCGCTGGCCGTCTACCTCGCGCTCCAGGACGACCCGGCGGCCGCGATCGCCCTGAGCCTGGTCCTCCTGGCGGTGTCCCTGGCCGTTCTCGCGGGCCTGCGGGAGCGCTGGACGGGAGGTGCACTGTGAGCGCCGCCCCACCCCCCGCCCTGCTCGCCGGCGAGGGCCTCGACGCCCGGCTGGTGCTCGCCCGCCCCGACTTCACGCTCGACGTCGAGCTGGCCGTGCGGCCCGGCGAGGTGCTGGCGCTGCTCGGGCCCAACGGCGCCGGGAAGACCACCGCCCTGCGCGCCCTCGCGGGCCTCGCCCCGCTCACCGGGGGCCATCTGCGGCTGGACGGCGGGACGCTGGAGGAGCCCGCGCTGCGCCGCCGGGCCGCGCCCGAGGACCGGCCGGTCGGCGTGGTCTTCCAGGACCACCTGCTCTTCCCGCACCTCACCGCGCTGGAGAACGTCGCCTTCGGCCCGCGCTGCCACGGTGTGCCGCGTGCCGCCGCCCGGGCGCTCGCCGCGGGGCTCCTCGACCGGATGGGCCTCGCCGATCATGCCGGGAAGAAGCCGCGCCGGCTGTCCGGCGGCCAGGCCCAGCGTGTCGCGCTGGCCCGCGCGCTGGCGACGAACCCGCGGCTGCTGCTCCTGGACGAGCCGCTCGCCGCCCTGGACGCGGGCGCCCGGCTCGACGTACGGGCCGAGCTGCGGCGCCACCTCGCCGCGTTCGAGGCGGTCGCGGTGCTGGTCACGCACGACCCGGTCGACGCGATGGTCCTCGCGGACCGGGTGCTGGTGGTCGAGGGCGGGCGCCGCGTCCAGGAGGGCACCCCCGTGGAGGTCGCCCGCCGCCCCCGTACGGACTACGTCGCCCGCCTCGTCGGCCTCAACCTCTTCCGCGGCCACGCCTGCGGCCGCACCGTCCACCTGGCCCCGGGCCTCACCCTCCCCACCACCGCGGAGCGGGAAGGCCCCGCCTTCGTGGCCTTCCCGCCGTCCGCGGTGACCCTCCACGCCACCCGGGCCGCCGCCGCACAGGCGGGCGCGGCGGTGTGGCCGGTGGCCGTACGCACCCTGGAGTCCCACGCCGACGCCCTCCGCGTCCACCTCACGACGCCGCAGGAGGCCCTCGCCCTGACCGCCGACCTCCCCGCCCACTCCCTCGCCGCCCTCCCCCTGGAGCCCGGCGCCACGGTGTGGGCGGCGCTGCCGGAGGCAC
The DNA here is from genome assembly GCF_044333485.1 of Streptomyces sp. NPDC020983. NCBI lineage: Bacteria > Bacillati > Actinomycetota > Actinomycetes > Kitasatosporales > Streptomycetaceae > Streptomyces > Streptomyces sp. NPDC020983. The sequence goes on from NZ_JBIRRA010000011.1 coordinate 55,474, forward strand.
CGGCGTACGCGTGAGGGGGAGGAAGCCGCTCGGCGCCGGCGGAAAGCGGAGGGCGCGTTCTCCCGGAGGTCGACACCGCTGGAGGGGTTGCGCGCCGGGCTCCCCCGGAAGGTGCGCACCGGGAACGCGACGATGCCGCAGCCGAAGCGGGTCGCCGCCGGCCCCTGCGTCGTGCCACCGGGGCCGACGGGACGGTCCGTGCGGACGCGTACAGCACCTTCCGGGCGCACGAAACCCTTTGGCGGGCGGCGCCCGCCCCTGCTAACCTCCCCGGGGCCGTGCGAGAGAACGAGGAGGTGGTACCCGTGAACGCAGTGTCGACATGGGTGCTCCCCTCCGGGGTCACGGTCGGGCGGTAGGCCGTCCGGGAGCGCCGTCACGCGTACTCCCGAAAGGCACGACCGTGCATTTCACTTCCGAACACCGCCTCGACGACGGTCTCGTCGAGCGCACATTCACCCTCGGCGAGATCCCCGGCACCCTGTGGACGACGGGATCCGCGCCCGCTCCCCTGATCCTCATGGCCCACAACAACGGCCTGCCCAGGACGGACGCCCGCCTCGTGGCCCGGGCCCGGCTGACGGCCGCGAACGGCTGCACGGTGGCCACCATCGACGCCGCCGGGTGCGGCGACCGGCCGCGCAGCCCCGCCGCCGAGCAGGCCCGCGCCGAGCTGCGGCGGGCAATGCGGGCGGGCGAGCCGACCGACGAGATCTTCGAGTCCCTCGTGGGCCCGCTGGTCGCGAACGCCGTCCCGGAATGGCGCACCGCCCTGGACGCCCTCCTCACGCTGCCCGAGGCCGCGGGCCCGGTCGGCTACTCGGGCTGGACCGCCCTCGGCATCGCCCTCGCGGTGGCCGACCCGCGCATCGCGGCCGCCGGCCTCTTCGCCGGCGGGTACGTCCCGCGCGCGCAGCGCGAGCAGGCCCCAATGGTCAGGGTCCCGCTGCTGTTCCTGCTCCAGTGGGACGACGAGGGCAACCCGCGGCAGCGCGCCCTGGACCTCTTCGACGCCTTCGGCAGCGAGCAGAAGACCCTGCACGCCAACCTGGGCGGCCATCTCGGCACCCCGTCCTTCGAACGGGAGGACGGGGACCGCTTCTTCGCCCGCCATCTGCGGTAGGCCCGATCGCCGCCCCGGCCGTGCCGGGGCGGCGCCTCCGGGCTCCTCGCCCGCGCCGTCGTGGCCGTCCCCGCGCGGGAGCGCCGGGACCCGCCCGCCGGCGGCCCGGGGCCGGGTGCCGCACGCGGGACGAGGCGCCTGCCGCCGCCCGTCTATGCTCCGGCGGGATCCGCCAGGCCGCGCCGGTAGACCAGTCCCGGTTCCCCGGAGAACTCCCGCTCCCCGACGACGGAGAACCCGGACCGCGCCAGCACCGCCCGCGACGCGGCGTTGCCGAGCGTGGTCCCGGCCCGCAGCGACCTCAGCCCGTACCGCCCGGCCGCCAGACCGCACACCTCCGCCACGCCCCACGTCGCGAGCCCCCGCCCGGCCGCCCGTTCGGCGATCCGGTACCCCAGCTCGGCCTCCCCGTCCGCCACGTCCACGAGGTTGACGCGCCCCAGCACCTCGCCGCCGTCACCGACGACGACGTGGAAGTAGCACTCCCCCGCCTCCTGCTCCGCCAGCCGCGCCCGCAGCATGTCGCCGAAGCGCGCGAAGAAGTCGTCCCCCCGGTCGGGCACGGAAGCGGCGAACCAGGCCCGGTTCTCCACCTCGAAGGCGAGCAGCGCGGGGCCGTGGCCGGGGCGGAGCAGCTGGATCTCGGGCACGGGCAGCAATATAGGCAATTCCGCGCCGCCGGGGCAGAATCCGCACCATGCGCACCATCGAACACATCGCCCACCTGCGGCGGGAGGGCGAACTCCTCGCAGACGCCGCCGCGGAGGCGGGCGAGCACGCCGTTGTCCCCACCTGTCCCGGCTGGACGGCCGGCGACCTGGTCCGGCACACCAGCACCTTCCACCGCTGGGCCGCCCGCATCGTCGGCGAGCGGCTGCCGGGGCCCGTCCCGGAGGATCCGATGCCGGCGGAGCCGGTGGGCGAGGCCCTGCTGCCCTGGTTCCTGGAGGGGCACGGCGGCCTGGTCCGTACGCTGCTGGCGGCCGGTCGGGAGACGGAGTGCTGGACCTTCCTGCCCGCGCCGTCGCCGGTGGCGTTCTGGGCCCGGCGGCAGGCGCACGAGACGGCGGTGCACCGGGTGGACGCCGAGTCGGCGCGCGGCGGGACGCTCTCGGCGTTCGACCCGGCCTTCGCCGCGGACGGCATCGACGAGCTGCTGACCGGTTTCCACGCCCGGCCGCGCAGCCGTGTGCGCACCGGGCGGCCGCGTGTCCTGCGGGTGCGGCCCGCCGACGCCGACGCGGTGTGGACCGTCCGGCTCTCGGCCGACGCGCCCCCGCGCACCGAGCGGAACGCGGACGGCCCGGCCGACTGCGAACTGGCCGGCCCGGCGCAGGACCTCTACCTCATGCTGTGGAACCGGCTCCCCCTCGACGCCGTTCCCCTGACCGGCGACGCCGGCCTGGCCGCGCTGTGGCGCGAGAGCTCGGCGATCACCTGACCCCGTGCCGCGCCCGGCGCGGGGCCCGGGCGCTCAGTCGATGCAGAACTCGTTGCCCTCGATGTCCAGCATCGGGATGCACGCGTCCCTGCCGTCGTACAGCGTCTGCACATGGACCGCGCCCAGCGGGAGGAGCCGCGCGCACTCGGCCTCCAGGGCGGCGAGGCGTTCCCCGCCGACGAGGCCGGTGCCGACCCGGACGTCGAGGTGGACGCGGTTCTTGACGGCCTTGCCCTCGGGGACGCGCCGGAAGTACAGCCGCGGTCCCACACCCGTGGGATCCACGCAGGCGAACCAGGAGTCCTGCTCCCCCGGTGGCTGCGCCCGCCGGTGGTCCTCCCACGTGGCGAAGCCCTCGGGAGGCGGCGGTACGACGTACCCGAGCACCTCGCACCAGAAGCGGGCCAGACGCTCCGGCTCCGCGCAGTCGAAGGTGACCTGGAACCGCCTGACGGCAGGCGGCGCGGCGGGCGCGCGGGCCGCGTCCCGGGAGGCGTCCGCCGCGCTCATGACGGCGCCGGGGGCTGCCACTCGTGGGCGAGGAGGCCGAGGACCACCTCGTCCACGAATTCGCCCAGTACCCAGGCGGCGGAGCGGAGGACGCCCTCGCGGACGAAGCCGTTGCGCTCGGCGGCGCGCAGCATCGCGGGGTTGTCGGCGAGGGTCTCGATCTGGAGCCGGTTCAGGCCGCGGACGACGAAACCGTAGTGGCAGAGCACCGAGACCGCGTCGGTGCCGTAGCCCTTGCCGCGGGAGGACGGCAGCATGCTCAGGCCGATGTGGGCGTAGCGGCTGTGGTTGTCGATGCCCCACAGGTTGGCGTAGCCGACGAGGGCGCCGCCGGACAGGTCCACCACGGAGAAGGGGACGTTCCTCGGGTCCTGCTCGTCGGTCGCGTTCCGGGGGTCCTTCGTCCCGGGGGCGAGGGGGCGCCAGGCGGCGCCCTCGGCGCGCGAGGCGGTGACCACGTCGTCGTGGAGCTCGGCCCGCAGGATCGGGATGTCCTCCTCGTGCCGGGCCCGCAGCCCGACCGTACGGCCTCGTAGCATGTCGGCCTTCCTACCGGGCCGGGACGGCCGGCGGCAACCGGATTAGCTCGCCGAGCGGCACGCCCGCGAGCGCGCGGACCTCGCGCGCCAGGTGGGGCTGGTCGGCGTAGCCGGCGTCGGCGGCGACGCGGGCGAAGGGGAGGCCCGCGCGGGCGAGGACCAGGGCGCGCTGGAGGCGCAGGACCCGGCCGAGGGTGCGCGGCCCGTAGCCGAAGGCGGCCTGGCAGCGGCGGCGCAGCTGGCGCTCGCCGAGGCCGCACGCGGCGGCGGCAGCCGTGACGGAGCACCCGGCGGCGAGTGCGGCGCCGACGGCGGCGGGCAGCGGGTCGGGGGTGACCCGGCTCATCCGGGCGGCGGCCCAGGCTTCGAGGGCGGCGGCCGGGCCGGTGTCGGCACGTTCGGCGAGCCGCCGGGCGCGGGCGGCGGGCCAGAGGTCGGCGAGCGGCACCCGGCGGTCGCGGATCTCGGCGGCGGGGACGCCGAGCAGGGCGGGCGCGGTGCCCGGTGCGAAGCGCAGGCCGGTGAAGGTGCTGCCGGGGCGGGCGGTGGCGGCGTACGCGGCGGTGTCGGGTCCGGCGACGAGGAGCGTGCCGTCGTGCCAGACCAGGTCCATGCAGCCGTCGGGCAGGACACGGTAGGGGACGTCCCCGCTGTCCGTGCGGCTCCACACGGTGACGCCGGGGACCGCTCCCGGCCGCTCGCGGTATCCGCCCACGCCACCATGATGCCGCGGCCCACCGGGTGCCGCGGTTCAGTGGTGCCGGTGCTCGTCCCAGCGCGCGGGCTGCGGCGGGTAGGGCGGCGACGGGGGGCCCGGGGGCAGCGGCGGAGGGGCGGAGGGGCGCGGCGGGACCAGCGGGCGGGGGCGGCGGGGCGGGTCGAGGGGCGCGGGGCGCTCCGGCCGGGGGCGGCGGGCGCGCAGCCGGGAGCGGATGTCGGCGGGCGGGAGGACGTCGACCCAGCGCTCGGGGTACTCGGCGGGCGGGTCGGCGTCGGCGTCCTCGGCGTCCTCGCCGTAGCCGCCGTACTCGCCGTTCCCGGCCGCGGCGGCCTGCCGGGCGCGGCGGGCGGCGGCGCGGGCGACGACCTGGGCGGCGGCGGCCTCCTTGCGGCGGTTGTTCTCCTCGCGGGCGGCGGCGGTGGCCAGCGACGGCCACACGCGGTCGACGGCGGCGTTGACGGCGGCGCCGACGAGGACGGCGAAGGCGCTCACACCGATCCACAGCAGGACGGCGATGGGCGCGGCGAGCGAGCCGTAGATGGTGTGGCCCTCGACGGCGTGCCCGAGGTAGATCCGCAGCACGAAGCTGCCCAGCAGCCACAGGAACAGGGCGACGAGCGCGCCGGGCACGTCCTCGTACCACGGCGACCGCACGGGGACGGAGACGTGGTAGAGGGTGGTGAGGAAGGCGACCGAGGCGAGCAGCACGGTGGGCCAGTAGAGGAGGTGCACGGTGCCGGTGACGCCGGGGATCAGGTCGTCGACGGCGCTGGGGCCGACGACGACCAGCGGGAGCACGGCGGCGCCGAGGACGAGCGCGACGACGTAGAGCACGAGGGACATCAGCCGGGTCTTGACGATGCCGCGGCGGCCCTCCAGGCCGTACATGATGGTGATGGTGTCGACGAAGACGTTGACCGCGCGGGAGCCGGACCACAGGGCGATGACGAAGCCGAGCGAGATCAGGTCCGGCCGCCGCCCGTGGAAGACGTCGTCGACGAGTGGTTTGACCAGGTCGTTGACGCCCCTGTCGGACAGAACGGTGCCGGACGCGCTGAGGATGTTCTTGCGTATGTGGTCGATGGTGTCGAGGCCGACGACGGTGTCGACGTAACCGAGGGCGCCGACCAGGCCGAGCAGCAGCGGCGGCAGCGACAGCAGCACGAAGAAGGCCGCCTCGGCGGCGAGGCCGGTGACGCGGTACTCCAGGCACGAGTCGACCGTGTCCTTGAGCAGCAGCCAGCCCACCTTCCGCTTCGAGACGTTGCGGTAGAGCACCCGGGCCCGCCGCCAGCGGCCCGGGCGCCTGTGGCTTCTTTCTTCTGCTGCTTGCACCCCCTTACGTTAGCTGGCATGACTGCTGTCACCCACACGGTCGTGAACCAGGCTCCGCCCCTGGTCGGCCACGACGTATACAGCACCGACACCGCGCTGACCGAGGCCGTCGCCCGCCATGCGGACCCGGCCCTGCTCGCGGAGGTCACCGGGGAACTCGTCCGGCTCGGTGAGGCCGCCGGTTCCGCCCAGGCGCAGCGGTGGGGCGAGGAGGCCAACACCTATCCCCCCGTGCTGCGCACCCACGACCGCTACGGCAACCGCATCGACGAGGTCGACTTCCACCCCTCCTGGCACCGGCTGCTCGGGCACGCGATCACCGCGGGCCTGACCGACGCCTGGTCGCGGCCGGACGGGCACCTGCGGCGGGCGGCAGGCTTCCTGGTGTGGTCGCAGGTCGAGGCCGGGCACGGCTGCCCGGTGTCGATGACGCACGCCGCGGTGCCCGCGCTGCGGGCCGATCCGGCGCTGGCGGCCGAGTGGGAGCCGCGGCTGGGCTCGCGCTCCTACGACCCGCGGCTGGTGGCGCCCGGGGAGAAGCCGGGGGCGCTGTTCGGGATGGGCATGACCGAGAAGCAGGGCGGCTCGGACGTGCGGGCCAACACCACCCGGGCGGTGCCGCTCGCCGAGCCCGGGACGTACGCGCTGACCGGGCACAAGTGGTTCTGCTCGGCACCGATGTCGGACGGCTTCCTGGTGCTGGCGCAGGCGGCCTCGCCCGGCGGGGGCGGGCTCACCTGCTTCCTGGTGCCGCGCGTGCTGCCGGACGGGACGCGGAACGTCTTCGCGATCCAGCGGCTGAAGGACAAGCTGGGCAACCGCTCCAACGCCTCCGCCGAGGTCGAGTTCCGCGACACCTGGGCCCGGCGGGTCGGCGAGGAGGGCCGCGGGGTCGCGACGATCATCGGGATGGTCGCGGCGACCCGGCTGGACTGCGCGCTCGGCTCGGCGGCGCTCATGCGGCAGGCCGTCGCGCAGGCCGTGCACCACGCCACCTACCGGGAGGCCTTCGGCGGTCCGCTCATCGGCAAGCCGCTCATGCGCAACGTGCTCGCCGACATGGCGCTGGAGTCGGAGGCCGCGACGGCGGCGGTCATGCGGCTCGCGGCGGCTTACGACGCGGACACCGAGCAGGAGCGGCACCTGCGGCGGCTCGGGGTGGCCGTGACGAAGTTCTGGGTGACCAAGCGCTGCCCGGTGGTCGCGGCCGAGGCGCTGGAGTGCCTGGGCGGCAACGGCTACGTGGAGGAGTCCGGGATGCCGCGGATCTTCCGGGAGTCGCCGCTGAACTCGGTGTGGGAGGGCTCGGGGAACGTCCAGGCGCTGGACGTGCTGCGGGTGCTGGGGCGCGAGCCGCTCGCCGTCGAGGCGTTCCTGACCGAGGTGGGGCGCGCGCGGGGCGCCGACCACCGGCTGGACGCGGCCGTGAAGGACCTGCTGTCGGAGCTGGGCGACCTGGAGGGTGTGGAGGCGCGCGCCCGCCGGGTCGTGGAGCGGATGGCGCTGGTCCTCCAGGGCTCGCTGCTGGTGCGGTACGCCCCTCCCGCGGTGGCCGACGCCTTCTGCGCCTCCCGGCTGGGCGGCGAGTGGGGCTCGACCTTCGGCACCCTGCCCTCGGGCCTCGACCTGGGACCGGTGCTGGAGCGGGCGGCGCCGGTGGCGGGGTGAGCGCGGCGTCGCGGGCGGGGCGGGGCGCGGCCTCGCGGGCGGGCCCCCGGCGGTGGCTGCGCCGCGCCCCGGACGCTACGGCGCCGCCACCGCCGGGGGCCCGCCACGGTGGCTGCGGTGCGCGGTGGCCGGGCCGAGGACGCCGAGCAGGGCGAGCGCGTCCACGCCCGGCGAGCCGGGCGGCGGCGTGAAGACCAGCAGCCGCTGGTCCTGCGACGGCGTGAACAGCACCTCGTAGTCGAAGGCGATCGGCCCGATCTCGGGGTGCAGCACCCGCATCCGGCTGCGCTGCCTCACCGCGACCTCGTGCGCGTCCCACAGCTCGCGGAACTCCGCGCTCGCCTCCCGCAGCCGGGCGACCAGCGCCGCCGACACCGCGTCGCCGCCCCGGCGGGCGACGGCCGCGCGCAGGTCGGCCACCATCTCCCGGCTGTGCGGGGCGTGCTCCTCGGGCGGAAAGCCCGCGCGCACGGCCGGGTCGGTGAACCAGCGCCAGGGGATGTTGCGCTCCCCCTCGGCGACCGTGCACACGCAGCCGAACAGCGCCTCGGCCAGCGCGTTCATCGCCAGCAGGTCCCCCAGGTCGCCGACGAGCTGCGCCGGGGTCTGCGTCATGTGGTCCAGCAGGTAGCGCAGGCTGGGGCGTACGTGCAGGCCGGTGGACTGCCGCAGCGGCGGCGGGTGGCCCGCGAGCAGGTAGAGGTGGTCGCGCTCGTCGGTGGTCAGGCGCAGCGCACGGGCCAGCGACCCGAGGATCTGCGTCGAGGGCTGCGGGCCGCGGGCCTGTTCGAGCCGCATCACGTAATCCGCGGACATGCCCGCGAGCTGGGCGACCTCCTCGCGGCGCAGCCCGGGGGTGCGCCGGTGCCGGCCGACCGGCAGGTCGGCCTCCTCGGGCCGCAGCCGGTTGCGCGACCGGCGCAGGAAGTCGGCGAGCTGCTCGCGGTCCATCTGCATGTCCCCATCATGCAGCGCCGGACGGCGGGTGCGGCCGGGGGTGCCTAGGACGGCCCGTCCTAGGCGAAGCGCTCCGATTTTCCTTCCGGCGGGGCGGCGGCACGGTGGGGGCATGACACAGACACAGATCAGGAACCTCCAGGACATGCTGCGCGACCGCCCCGCCCTGGACCCGGACCAGAGCCTCGCCGACCAGCGGGCGTTCTTCGAGCAGGTCACCTCGACCGCGGTGCTCCCCGCGGGCACCGCCACCGCGGAGGGCCGGCTCGGCGGCGTGCCGGTCGTGCACACCACGCACCCGGAGACGGAGGACGGCCCGGACGCGCCGGCCGTGCTGTACCTGCACGGCGGCGGCTTCGTCGTCGGCTCGGCCCGCTCGGGCACCGCGCTCGCCGCGGGCCTGGCCTCCCGGGCCCGCGGCCGCGGGGTGTCGGTGGACTACCGGCTGGCGCCCGAGCACCCCTTCCCGGCAGCGGTGGAGGACACCCTCGCCGTCTACCGCGCCCTGCTGGACGGGGGCACGGCGCCCTCCCGGATCGCCTTCGCGGGCGACTCGGCGGGCGGCGGGCTCGCGGTCCAGGCCCTGGTGGCCGCCCGGGACGCCGGGCTGCCGCTGCCCGCGGCCGCGGTGGTCTTCTCCCCCTGGTACGACCTGACGCTGTCCGGTGCCTCGATCACCTCGCGGGCGGCCGACGACCCGATCCTGACCGCGCACATGCTGCGCCGCTACGCCGCCGACTACCTGGGCACGGCGGCCGGCACGCGGCCGGCGACCGACGACCTGCTGGGGCTGCCGCCGCTGCTGGTGCAGGCCGGCTCGCACGAGATCGTGCTGGACGACGCGGTGGCCCTGGCCGCGCGCGCGGCGGCCGACGACGTGCCGGTGGAGCTGGAGGTGACCGCCGGGGCGACGCACGTCTTCCAGCGGTTCGCCGGCTCGGGTCTGCTCGACGAGGCCGACGCGGCGCTGGACTCCGCGGGCGCGTTCCTGCGCCGCGCCCTCTCCCCCGTCCTCGCCGCTGCGGCGTGACGGCCGGCGGCCCTTCGCGGGCAGCCGCGCCGCGGCGTACCGGGGGGGGGAGCCCGCGGCGCCAGGGGCCGGGGGTGGCGCCGCGCCGACTCGGCACCACCCCCGAAGGTGACGCGGCGTCACTGTCCGCCGGTAAGCGCTCCCAGTGCAACCGTTGCACACCGTTGCACCAAACCCCGGCGGCCCGGGGCCGTACCCGGGCACCATGGGCAGCGGGAGCTGCGGGGACATCGGGGCGGGACGGAGGCGGCGTGGCAGACCGGCCGATCGGCTACGGGCGGCTCGACGGGACGGACCTGACGAGGTCACCGCACCTGCTGGCGTCGGTACGGGCGGCCACGCTCGCCGGGGACACCCCGCCCGAGTCGCCGCGCGCGGTCATCGGGGCGTCCTGGGCGCGCACCCTGGACCACGGGGTGGATCCGGACGTGGGGCGCCACAACGGGCTGCTGGCCGCCGAGGAGATCGAGCACCGCCGTCAGGGCAGCCCGCTGGGCGAGGTGCTGCCGGTGCTGGCCGACGGTCTGGTGTCGGTCGCGGACGCGGCCTGGCACATCATGGTCGTCGCCGACACCGAGGGCCGGGTGCTGTGGCGCGACGGCAGTGTCGCGGTGCGCCGCAGCGCGGACCGGCTGGGCTTCGCCGAGGGCGCCTCCTGGTCGGAGGAGACCGTCGGCACCAACGCGATCGGCACCGCGCTCGTCACGCGCAGGCCGCTCCAGGTGCATTCCGCCGAGCACTTCGTGCGCACCCACCACGGCTGGACGTGCGCGGCCGCGCCCCTGCACGACCCGCGCGACGGGCGGCTGATGGGCGTGGTGGACGTGAGCGGGCCCGCCTCGACCGTGCACCCGGCGACGCTGACGCTGGTGTCGGCGGTCGCCCGCGTCGCCGAGGGCGAGCTGCGCAGGCGGCACTGGGCGGCGGTGGAGCGGCTGCGGTCGGTCGCGGCGCCGCTGCTCGCGGGGATCGGCGGCCGCGCGGTGGTCGTGGACCGCAACGGCTGGACGGCGGCGGCGACCGGGATCGCCCCGGCCGAGCGGATCACCCTGCCCGCCACCGTGGCCGCGGGGCGGGTGTGGCTGCCGCCGCTGGGGCTGTGCGGGATCGAGCCGCTGCCGGGCGGCTGGCTGGTGCGCGTCGGCGAGGAGGAGCCGGCGCCCGCGGCGAGCCGGGTGGTGGTGGACGTGAGCGGCCCGGCGTCCTGGAGCGTGACGGTGGCGGGCCCGGCGGGCAGCTGGGAGCTGCCGCTCAGTCCCCGGCATGCGGAGCTGCTGTACGTCCTGGCGGTGCGCCGGGCGGGGCGGACGGCGGCGGAGCTGGCCGGCGACCTGTTCGGGGACCCGACCCGTACGGTGACGGTACGGGCCGAGATGTCGCGGTTGCGGCGCACGCTCGCGGGGGTGCTGGCGCACCGCCCGTACCGCTTCGCGGAGGAGGTGGAGGTCGAGCTGGTGCGCCCGCGCCGGGCGGCCGACCTGCTGCCGCACTCGGTGGCGCCCGCGGTGCTGGCGGACCGCGTCCCGCGCGGCTGAGCCGCGGCCGCACCCGGTAGCGTCCTGCTGCTCACCGGCCCGCGCCCCACCTGCTCCTCCCCGGCACCGGCGAGGACGTGACGCGCGCCACAGTTTGCCACATAGTGAGATGATGACGTCCACATAATGGATGACGGTGGACTCTCCCGAGACGTGCGTGCCACGCTTCCGTCATGTCTCGCACTGGAATCGCCTTGGTGGGTCGGCCGCACGTCGACTTCTGCCGCGTTTCCAGCGCCATCTGTCCGGCGGGCTGACCGCACAGCTGCACCGCTCCGCCATCCCCGCCGTCGTGGATGCGCGGGAGTCCCCTGTGTCCGCGGTCGTCGTACCACCGCTCTGCGTTTCCCCAGGCCACAGGGTACTTCCGCGCCGTCAACGACCGTATTCGAGCCTGCCAGAAGGACGCATCGCCATGGCATCCAGCCCCGCCGACAGCCCGCAGCCGCCCGCCGGGACGCCCAGGACACCCGCCGCGACCCGCCGCCGGACGACGCGGCACCGCGGCGAAGGCCAGTGGGCCAAGGGCCACTTCACTCCGCTCAACGCCAACGAGCAGACGAAGAAGGACGATGACGGTCTCAACGTGCGGACACGCATTGAGACGATCTACGCCACGGCGGGCTTCGACGCGATCGACGGTGCCGACCTGCGCGGACGTATGCGCTGGTACGGCCTCTACACCCAGCGCCGTCCCGGGATCGACGGCGGCCGCACCGCGATCCTGGAGCCCGAGGAGCTGGACGACCGCTACTTCATGATGCGGGTCCGCATCGACGGCGGCCGGCTGACGGTGGCCCAGCTGCGCGTCGTCGGCGAGATCTCGCAGGAGTTCGCGCGCGGCACGGCCGACATCACCGACCGGCAGAACGTGCAGTACCACTGGATCCGCATCGAGGACGTGCCGGAGATCTGGCGCCGGCTGGAGGCCGTCGGCCTCACGACCACCGAGGCCTGCGGCGACACCCCGCGCGCGATGCTCGGCTCCCCCGTGGCCGGCGTCGAGGCGGACGAGATCATCGACGGCACGCCGGCGCTGGAGGCCATCCGCGAGCGCTACATCGGCAGCAAGGAGTTCTCCAACCTGCCGCGGAAGTTCAAGACCGCGATCTCCGGTTCCCGCAAGCTGGACGTGGTGCACGAGATCAACGACGTGTCCTTCGTCGGCGTCGAGCACCCCGAGCACGGCCCGGGCTTCGACCTGTGGGTCGGCGGCGCGCTGTCCACCAACCCGCGGCTGGGCGAGCGGCTCGGCGCGTGGGTGCCGCTGGACGAGGTGCCCGACGTGTGGGCCGGTGTGGTCGGCATCTTCCGCGACTACGGCTACCGCCGGCTGCGCTCCCGCGCACGGCTGAAGTTCCTGCTGGCCGACTGGGGCCCGGAGAAGTTCCGCCAGGTGCTGGAGGACGAGTACCTCCACCGCAAGCTGGTCGACGGCCCGGCGCCGGAGGTCCCGAAGGAGATCTGGCGCGACCACATCGGAGTGCACCGGCAGAAGGACGGCCGCTTCTACGTGGGCTTCGCCCCGCGCGTCGGCCGGGTCGACGGCGCCACCCTCACCAAGATCGCCGACCTGGCGCAGGGCCACGGCTCGGACCGGGTGCGCACCACGACCGACCAGAAGATGATCGTCCTGGACGTCGCCGAGGACCAGGTCGACTCCCTCGTCGCGGGCCTGGAGTCGCTGGACCTCCAGGTGCGCCCGTCGCCCTTCCGGCGCGGCACCCTCGCCTGCACCGGCATCGAGTTCTGCAAGCTCGCCATCGTCGAGACCAAGGCGCGCGGCGCCGCGCTCATCGACGAACTGGAGCGCCGCCTGCCCGACTTCGACGAGCCGGTCAACATCAACATCAACGGCTGCCCGAACTCCTGCGCCCGCATCCAGACGGCCGACATCGGCCTGAAGGGCCAGCTGGTCACCGGGCCGGACGGCGAGCAGACCGAGGGCTTCCAGGTGCACCTGGGCGGCAGCCTCGGCCTGACCGCGGGCTTCGGCCGCAAGGTGCGCGGCCTGAAGGTCACCGCGGCCGAACTGCCGGACTACGTCGAGCGGGTGCTCACGCGCTTCCAGGCCGAGCGCACCGACGGCGAGCGGTTCGCCCAGTGGGCGGCGCGCGCGTCCGAGGAGGCGCTGTCGTGAGCGAGCGTGCCGCCCCCTTCTACTGCCCCTACTGCGGCGACGAGGACCTGCGCCCCTCCGAGGAGGGCGGCCACGGTGCCTGGGAATGCCGGGCGTGCGCCCGCGCATTCAAGCTGTCGTTCCTCGGGCTGCTGGCCAGGAGGCCGGCCGCCGGTTCCCCGCAGGGAGGCGCTTCGTGACCACCGCATCTTCGTACACGGCCGAGCAGTTGCAGCAGCTGGCCGAGCAGGCCGGCCGCGACCTGGAGGACGCGTCCGCGCTCGACGTGCTGCGCTGGGCCGCCGAGACCTTCGGGCCGCGGCTGTGCGTGACGTCGTCGATGGAGGACGCCGTCGTGGCGCACCTCGCCTCGCGCGCGCTGCCCGGCATCGACGTGGTCTTCCTCGACACCGGCTACCACTTCGAGGAGACCATCGGCACCCGCGACGCGGTCGCGGCGGTCATGGACGTCAACGTCATCACCGTCACGCCCGAGCAGACGGTCGCCGAGCAGGACGCGCAGTACGGCCCCAGGCTGCACGACCGCGACCCCGACCTGTGCTGCGCGCTGCGCAAGATCGCCCCGCTGGAGCGCTCGCTGGCCGGCTACGACGCGTGGGCGACCGGCCTGCGCAGGGACGAGTCGCCGACCCGGGCGAACACCCCGGTCGTCAGCTGGGACGCCAAGCGGCAGAAGGTCAAGATCGCCCCGATCGCCCGCTGGACGCAGGACGACGTCGAGGCCTACGTGGCCGAGCACGGGGTGCTCACCAACCCGCTGCTGACGGACGGCTACGCCTCCGTCGGCTGCGCGCCCTGCACCCGGCGGGTGCTGGAGGGCGAGGACGCAAGGGCCGGGCGCTGGGCGGCGTTCGGCAAGACCGAGTGCGGGATACACCAGTGACGGCGACTCAGCAGGAGGCTTCGATGACGACGGGTGCCACCGTCTGGCTCACCGGCCTGCCGAGCGCCGGCAAGACCACGATCGCCCGCGCGCTCGCCGGGCGGCTGCGCGCGGACGGCCGCCGCGTCGAGGTGCTGGACGGCGACGAGATCCGCGAGTTCCTGTCCGCGGGCCTGGGGTTCGGCCGCGAGGACCGGCACACCAACGTGCAGCGGATCGGCTTCGTCGCCGAACTGCTCGCCTCCCACGGGGTGCTGGTGCTGGTGCCGGTCATCGCGCCGTACGCCGACAGCCGCGAGGCCGTGCGCAAGCGCCACCAGGCGCGGGGCACCGGCTTCGTGGAGGTGCACGTGGCCACTCCGGTCGACGTGTGCTCGGTCCGCGACGTGAAGGGCCTCTACGCCCGGCAGGCCGCGGGCGAGCTGACCGGGCTGACCGGGGTGGACGACCCCTACGAAGTGCCGGAGGCCCCCGACCTCCGGATCGAGACGCAGGACAGCACCGTCGAGGAGTCCGCCGCAGCGGTGCACGCGCTGCTCGCCGAGAGGGGCCTGACGACATGAGCACGACCACGACGCACGCCGAGCAGCGCGACAGCCCGTACGCGCTGACGCACCTGGACGCGCTGGAGTCCGAGGCCGTCCACATCATCCGCGAGGTCGCGGGCGAGTTCGAGCGGCCGGTGATCCTCTTCTCCGGCGGCAAGGACTCGATCGTCATGCTGCACCTGGCGCTCAAGGCGTTCACCCCCGCGCCGGTGCCGTTCTCGCTGCTGCACGTCGACACCGGGCACAACTTCCCGGAGGTGCTGGAGCTGCGCGACCGCACGGTCGCCGAGCACTCCCTGCGGCTGTACGTCGCCAAGGTGCAGGACTACATCGACGACGGGCGGCTGCGTGAGCGCCCCGACGGGCTGCGCAACCCGCTCCAGACCGTGCCACTGACCGAGGCCATCGCCGGGCACCGCTTCGACGCGGTCTTCGGCGGCGGGCGGCGCGACGAGGAGAAGGCCCGCGCCAAGGAGCGGGTGTTCTCGCTGCGCGACGAGTTCTCCCAGTGGGACCCGCGCCGCCAGCGCCCCGAGCTGTGGCAGCTCTACAACGGCCGGCACGCGCCGGGCGAGCACGTGCGCGTCTTCCCGCTGTCCAACTGGACCGAGCTGGACGTGTGGCAGTACATCGCGCGGGAGAAGATCGAGCTGCCCGCGATCTACTTCGCGCACGAGCGCGAGGTCTTCCGCCGCAACGGGATGTGGCTGACCGCCGGCGAGTGGGGCGGCCCGAAGGCGACCGAGCCGGTCGAGACCAGGACGGTCCGCTACCGCACGGTCGGCGACATGTCCTGCACGGGCGCGGTCGACTCGGCCGCGACCACGCTGGACGCGGTGATCACCGAGATCGCCGCCTCCCGGCTGACCGAACGGGGTGCCACCCGCGCCGACGACAAGATGTCGGAGGCGGCGATGGAGGACCGCAAGCGCGAGGGGTACTTCTAGACATGAGCGTCTCCACCAGTCCGCTGACGGCCGAGCAGCTGTCGGCGACCACGCTGCTGCGGTTCGCCACCGCCGGGTCCGTCGACGACGGCAAGTCCACCCTGGTCGGCCGGCTGTTGCACGACTCCAAGTCGGTGCTCAGCGACCAGCTCGAAGCCGTCGAGCGGGCCTCGCAGGGCCGCGGCCAGGAGGCCCCGGACCTGGCGCTGCTCACCGACGGCCTGCGGGCCGAGCGGGAGCAGGGCATCACCATCGACGTGGCCTACCGCTACTTCGCCACCGCGCGCCGCCGCTTCATCCTGGCCGACACTCCGGGCCACGTGCAGTACACCCGCAACATGGTCACCGGCGCCTCGACCGCGGAACTCGCGGTGGTGCTCGTCGACGCGCGCAACGGTGTGGTGGAGCAGACCCGCCGGCACGCCGCCGTGGCCGCGCTGCTGCGGGTGCCGCACGTGGTGCTCGCGGTCAACAAGATGGACCTGGTCGACTTCGCCGAGCCGGTCTTCGCCGCCATCGCCGAGGAGTTCACCTCCTACGCCGCCTCGCTCGGGGTGCCGGAGATCACCGCGATCCCGATCTCCGCGCTGGCGGGCGACAACGTCGTGGAGCCGTCGGCGAACATGGACTGGTACGGCGGCCCGACGGTGCTGGAGCACCTGGAGACCGTTCCGGTCAGCCACGACCTGACGGCCTGCCCGGCGCGCTTCCCGGTGCAGTACGTGATCCGGCCGCAGTCCGCCGAGCACCCGGACTACCGCGGCTACGCGGGCCAGATCGCCTCCGGCATGCTGCGCGTCGGCGAGCCGGTGACCGTGCTGCCCTCGGGGCGTACGACGACGATCTCCGGTATCGACGCGCTCGGCGTGGGCGTGGACACCGCGTGGGCACCGCAGTCGGTGACGGTGCGGCTCGCCGACGACCTCGACGTCTCGCGCGGCGACATGATCGCCCCGACCGCGTCCGCGCCCGAGGTCACCCAGGACGTCCGGGCGACGGTGTGCCACCTGCACGAGCGCCCGCTGCGGATCGGCGAGCGGGTGCTGCTCAAGCACGGCACGCGGACGGTCAAGGCGATCGTCAAGGCCATCCCCTACCGGATCGACCTGTCGCACGGGCTCGCCCACGACAACGACCCGGCGGCGCTCGAGGTCAACGACATCGGCGCGGTGCGGCTGCGCACCGCCGAGCCGCTGCCCGTCGACGCCTACGCGGAGGCCCGGCTCACCGGCGCCTTCCTGCTGATCGACCCCGCGGACGGGACGACGCTGACCGCCGGCATGGCGGGCGAGGCGTTCGCGGAGCCCCCGGCGGCCGCGGGCGCGGCGGCCGGGGACGAGGGCTGGGACTTCTGATCATGGCTCAGGAAGCCTTCTCGGGATTCGCGAAGGAGGGCGGGCGCGTCGGCAGCGGCTCGCTCGGCTCGGGTACGGGCGGGGTCGCGC
Organism: Streptomyces sp. NPDC020983; assembly: GCF_044333485.1. Lineage (NCBI taxonomy): Bacteria > Bacillati > Actinomycetota > Actinomycetes > Kitasatosporales > Streptomycetaceae > Streptomyces > Streptomyces sp. NPDC020983. Next base: position 72,296 of record NZ_JBIRRA010000011.1, read on the forward strand.
GATGTGCGGGCTGATCCGCACGACGGCGGTCCACGGCATGCCCGTGGCCGCCGGCGCACGCCCCGTGCGCGCTCCGCGCGCCCCGATGCACCGCTTTCGAAGACCTGACGAGCCTCCGGCCGCGCCCTAGCGCGCGACACGCCGGGCCAGACGAGAGGACACACCCGTGTCTGCGCACCTCCGACCCGCGTCCCGCCCCACCGCCCGCCGCCACAGACTCATCGCCGTGGCCGCCGCCCTCCCGCTGTTCCTCGGCTCGCTTGCCGCGTGCGGCTACGGCTCCGACAACGCGTCGGACGACGACAACTCCTCGCCGGCCGCCGCGGCGTCCGGCAGCACCACCGCGGCCAAGCTCTCCGCCGACCAGGTGAAGATCGGCTACTTCCCGAACCTGACGCACGCCACCGCGCTGGTCGGGCTCAAGGAGGGCTTCTTCCAGCAGGAGCTGGGCGGCACCAAGATCAAGGAAGCCACCTTCAACGCGGGCCCGGCCGAGATCGAGGCGCTCAACGCCGGCTCGATCGACATCGGCTGGATCGGCCCCTCCCCGTCGATCAACGGCTACACCAAGTCCGGCGGCAAGAACCTGAAGATCGTCGCGGGTTCGGCGTCCGGCGGCGTCAAGCTGGTGGTCAACCCCAAGAAGATCAAGACCCTGGCCGACGTCAAGGGCAAGAGGATCGCCACCCCCCAGCTCGGCAACACCCAGGACGTGGCGCTGCTGAACTGGATATCCACGCAGGGCTGGAAGGTCGACGCGCAGTCCGGCAAGGGTGACGTGTCGGTGGTGCGCACCGACAACAAGATCACCCCGGACGCGTACCGGAACGGCTCCATCGACGGTGCGTGGGTGCCGGAGCCCACCGCGTCGAAGCTCGTCAACGAGGGCGCCAAGGTGCTGCTCGACGAGAGCACGCTCTGGCCGGACAAGGCGTTCGTGATCACCAACGTGATCGTGTCCCAGAAGTTCCTGACCGCGCACCCGGACGTGGTGGAGGCGGTGCTGCGCGGCTCGGTGAAGACCAACGCGTGGATCAAGGCCAATGCGGACAAGGCCAAGGCGGACGCCAACGCCGAGCTGGAGAAGCTGACGCAGAAGGCGCTGCCGGCGAACATCCTCGACCCGGCCTGGGCGTCGATCCAGGTGACGGACGACCCGCTGGCCGCGACCGCCAAGGCCGAGGCCGACCACGCGGTCGCCGCGGGCCTGCTGGACAAGCCGGAGCTGAAGGGCATCTACGACCTGACGCTGCTCAACAAGGTGCTCAAGGCCGCAGGACAGCCCGCGGTGAGCGCGGCCGGCCTCGGCAGCGAGTGACGGGCCACGGGTCCGCGTGACAACCGAACCGAGAATCCCAGGAGGTGACATGGCCGACACTCTGACCAGTGCCGGGGAGCAGGCCGTGGAGAGCGCCGCGCACGCGGCCCGGCTCGACCACGTGTCGAAGGCCTTCGGCGGGCCCGGCGGCCGGCAGCTCGTGCTGGACGACATCACGCTCGATGTCGCCCCCGGCGAGTTCGTCTGCCTCCTGGGCGCCTCGGGCTGCGGCAAGTCGACGCTGCTGAACCTGGTCGCCGGACTCGACAAGCCGTCCGCCGGGAGCATCACGACTCCCGGCGGCCGGCCGGCCCTGATGTTCCAGGAGCACGCGCTCTTCCCGTGGCTGACGGCGGGCAAGAACATCGAGCTGGCGCTGCGGCTGCGCGGCCTGCCGCGCGAGGAGCGGCGCGGCGAGGCCGAGCGGCTGCTGTCGCTGGTACGGCTGGGCGGCGCGTACGGCAAGCGGGTGCACGAGCTGTCCGGCGGCATGCGGCAGCGCGTCGCACTGGCCCGGGCGCTCGCCCAGGACAGCCGGCTGCTGCTGATGGACGAGCCCTTCGCGGCGCTGGACGCCATCACGCGGGACGTGCTGCACGACGAGCTGACCCGGATCTGGTCCGAGAACGGCCTGTCGGTGCTGTTCGTGACGCACAACGTGCGGGAGGCGGTGCGGCTGGCCGAGCGGGTCGTGCTGCTGTCCTCCCGGCCGGGCCGGATCAACCGCGAGTGGCGGATCGGCATCCCGCAGCCGCGGCGGATCGAGGACGCGGCCGTGGCGGACCTGTCCGTCGAGATCACCGAGGAACTGCGTGGGGAGATCCGCCGCCATGGCCAGCACTGAGACAGAGCCGACGCCCGGTCCGGGGCCGCAGGACGCCGCGGGCCCGCTGGACAAGGCGCCGCGTGAGCCCGTCGCGAAGCGGTCCCGCGACAGCGACCTGTCCGGCCTGGAAGCCGGTCTCGACGCGCTCGACGCGGTCGTCGTCGAACGCGTGTCACTGCGCGAGGTACTGGTCAAGAAGGTGCTGCCGCCGGTCCTGGCGGTGGCGCTGGTGCTCGTGGTGTGGCAGCTGGCCGTGTGGGGGCACGTCGCCGACCGGACGAAGCTGCCCAGCCCGTCCGCGGTGGGCGACGAGCTGAAGCAGCGGTGGCTGGCGGGCGACCTCTTCCAGATCATCTGGACCAGCGTGTCGCACGGCCTGCTCGGCTTCGCCGCCGCGCTGGTCATCGGCACCCCGCTCGGCCTGGTGGTGGCGCGGGTGCCGTTCGTGCGGGCCGCGATCGGGCCGATCCTGTCCGGGCTCCAGTCGCTGCCGTCGGTGGCGTGGGTGCCGGCCGCGGTGATCTGGCTGGGCCTGAACAACTCCACGATGTACGCGGTGATCCTGCTCGGCGCGGTGCCGTCCATCGCCAACGGCCTGGTGGCCGGCATCGACCAGGTGCCGCCGCTGTACCTGCGGGCCGGCCGCACCATCGGCGCGACCGGGCTGCGCGGGGCGTGGTACATCCTGCTGCCCGCCGCGCTGCCGGGCTACGTGGCCGGGCTCAAGCAGGGCTGGGCCTTCTCCTGGCGGTCGCTGATGGCCGCCGAGCTGATCGCGTCCTCGCCGGACCTCGGGGTCGGGCTCGGCCGCTACCTGGAGAACATGCGGGAGGCCTCCGACATGGCGGGCGTCTTCCTCGGCATCCTGATGATCCTGGTCGTCGGCATCGCCATCGACCTGATCGTCTTCAGCCCCCTGGAGCGCTGGGTGCTGCGCTCGCGCGGGCTGACCGCACGGAGCCAGTGACCGTGCGCCCCGGCCCGGGCCGTCCGCCGCTGCTCGTCATCGCCCACGGTTCGCGCGATCCGCGGCACGCCGCGACCGTGCACGCCCTGACGCGGCGGGTCGCGGCGGCCAGGCCGGGGCTGCGGGTGGACACCGCCTTCCTGGACTTCAACGCCCCGTCCGTTCCGCAGGCCGTCAGCAGGCTCGCGGCGGACGGCGTACGGGACGCGGTGGCGCTGCCGCTGCTGCTGACCCGGGCCTTCCACGCCAAGACCGACATTCCCGCCGTACTGCGCGACTCCACCGCCGCGCTGCCGCAGCTGCGGCTGCGCACCGCGGACGTCCTCGGGCCGTCCGCGCTGCTGACCGCCGCCCTGGAGCGGCGGCTTTCCGAGGCGGGCCTGCGGCCCGCCGACCGCCCGTCGACCGGCGTGGTGCTGGCGTCGGCGGGCTCCACCGATCCGGAGGCGGGCGCGGTGATCGCAGCCGTCGCGCGGGAGTGGCGGCACACCGGATGGTGCGCCGTGCGGCCCGCGTTCGCCTCCGCCGGCCTGCGGCGCCCGAGGGCCACCGACGACGCGGTGCGGGAACTGCGGGCCCTGCCGGGGGTGCGGCAGGTCGCGGTGGCGCCGTACGTCATCGCGCCGGGCTTCCTGCCGGACCGCATCGCCCGCGGGGCGCGGGAGGCGGGCGCCGAGGTGCTCGCGCCGGTGCTGGGCGACGCGCCCGAGCTCGTCGCGCTGCTGCTGCGCCGCTACGACCAGGCGCGGCAGCCGGCCGCCGCGGGGCGGCTCCTGTCGGCCTGAGGGCCGCACATCCCCTCTCGTTGTAAGGGCCACGTACCGGGTGGGGGTGGGGCTAGCCCCACCCCCAAGGGGGAGAACGCCCTCCCCGAAGTCACCGGTCAGCCGGATGGGTGGGCCCCCGCCGGGCCCGTAGCGTCATGCGTGGACGGAGCGGCACCCGCCGCCACCCGACCCGGACCTACGAACCGGACACCTGACAAGGGGGACCCCGTGAGTCGCGGACGCGCACACGGCAGCAGGATGGGAATAGCGGCGGCCATGGGCGCCTGGAGCGCCCGGCACCGCTGGGCGGCGGTGGGCGCCTGGCTGCTCCTGGTCGTCCTCGCGGTCTTCGCGGGGCAGGCCGCGGGCCGCGTCGACGTGGACCAGGACCGGTCGATGGCCGGAGAGGTCAACCAGGCCGCCACGATCAACGACGACGCGGGCCTGAAGACGCCGGCCGGCGAGATGGTGCTCGTCCAGGCCAGGGGCGGCACCCTCAAGGCCACCGACCCGGCCTTCCGGGCCGCGGTCGGCGACGTCGTCACCGCCGTCAGGGGCACCGGCGAGGTGACCGCGGTCACCTCGCCGTACGACACCGCATCGGTCTCCGCGGACGGGCGCTCGGCGCTCGTGCGGTTCGACATGCTCGGTGACGAGGAGACGGCGGGCGACCGCGTCGAGCCGGTCATGGACGCGGTGAAGAAGGTGCAGGCGCGGCACTCCGGCCTGCGCATCGAGGAATTCGGCGACGCCAGCGCGAACAAGGTGCTGGACGACGCCTTCGGCACCGATTTCAAGACGGCCGAGTACTCGGCGGTGCCGCTCGCACTGGGCATCCTGCTGATCGCCTTCGGCGCGCTCGTGGCCGCGCTGCTGCCGGTGCTGCTGGCGATGACGGCCTTCGTCGCGGCCGGCGGCGTGGTGGCGCTGGTCAGCCACTGGGTGCCGATGAGCGACACCGCCAACTCGGTGATGCTGCTGGTGGGCCTCGCGGTCGGCGTCGACTACTGCCTGTTCTACCTGCGCCGTGAGCGCGAGGAGCGGGCCGCCGGGCACGACGCGGAGACGGCGCTGAAGATCGCCGCGGCGACGTCCGGCCGGGCGGTGCTGATCTCCGGCGTCACGGTGATCGTGGCCATGGCGGGCATGCTCTTCACCGGCATCGGCGACTTCGAGGCGATGGGCGTCGCCACCATGATCGTGGTCGCCCTCGCGATGGCCGGCTCCGTCACCGTGCTGCCCGCGCTGCTGTCGCTGCTCGGCCACCGGGTCGAGAAGGGCCGCATCCCGTTCCTGAACCGCGGCCGCAGGCAGGCCGCCGGGCGCCCGGCGGCGCCCCGCACCAGCCGGGTGTGGCGGACCGTGCTGCGGCCGGTGCTGCGGCACCCCAAGGCGGCCACCCTCGTGGCCGGCGGCGCGCTGCTGATCGTCGCGCTGCCCGCCTTCGGCATGAAGACCGCGAACCTGTCGATGCAGCAGGAACTGGGCGACGGGCTGCCGATCATCCAGACCTACGAGCACATCGAGGCGGCCTTCCCCGGCGGCCCCGCACCCGCCCAGGTCGTCGTCAAGGCCGCCGACATCGACGCGCCGGCGGTGCGCAAGGCCATCGCCGACTTCCGCGCCGAGGCCGTGTCCTCCGGTGCCAGCAAGGGTCCGGTCACCGTCACCGTGCACGCCGCGCAGAACGTGGCGCAGATCGACGTGCCGCTGGCCGGCGGCGCCGACCGCGCCCAGGCCGAGGCGAACGTGAGGACGCTGCGCGACCACGTGCGGCCCGACACCCTGGGCAAGGTCCCCGGCCTCCGGGCGCCCATCACCGGTGACACGGCCGGCTCGATGGACTTCACCCACAAGATCACCAGCAGTGTGCCGCCGGTCTTCGCCTTCGTGACCGTCTTCGCCTTCCTGCTGATGCTGCTGTCCTTCCGGTCCCTGACCATCGCCGTCACCTCGATCGTGCTCAACCTGCTGTCGGTGGGCGCCGCGTACGGCATCCTCACCGCGGTCTTCCAGCACGGCTGGGGCGCCTCGCTGGTCGGCGCGCACGGCACCGGCGCGGTCGTGGCCTGGCTGCCGCTCTTCCTCTTCGTCATCCTCTTCGGGCTGAGCATGGACTACCACGTCTTCGTGGTCTCCCGGATCCGCGAGGCCCGCAACCGGGGCCTGTCCACCAAGGGCGCGATCGAGCACGGCGTCACCACCACCGCGGGAGTCGTCACCAGCGCCGCCGTCATCATGGTCGCCGTCTTCGCGATCTTCGGGACGCTGTCCATGCAGAGCATGAAGCAGATGGGTGTCGGCCTGGCCTTCGCGGTGCTGATCGACGCCACGGTGATCCGCGGGGTGCTGCTGCCGGCGGTCATGACCCTGCTGGGCGACCGCAACTGGTACCTGCCGCGCTGGATGAACCGGCTGCCCGACATGACCCACGACGAGTCCGCGCTGCCGCAGCCCCCGGCCGGCGGCCCGCGCCCGGCGCCCCAGCTGACCGGCGCCGAGAGCAGCCGCTGACCAGCGGTTCCGCACCGCCCCGCGCGGTGCGGAACCGCCCACCGCAGGACCGACGCGCCCCCGTACCGAGCCGGTACGGGGGCGCTGTCAGTGGTCGCGGTTACGGTGGGGACATGACCGTACGGGAGAGCAGCGCAAGCAGGACGGCGGCCGCGGCGACGGCGGAGGCGGCGCCCGGTGCCGCCGAGGTCGAGCGCGGTCTCGAACAGCACCGTGTGGAGCTGACGGGCTACTGCTACCGGATGCTGGGCTCGGCCTTCGAGGCCGAGGACGCGGTGCAGGAGACGCTGGTACGCGCCTGGCGGGGCGCCGAGCGCTTCGAGGGCCGGTCCTCCCTGCGGTCCTGGCTCTACCGCATCGCGACCAACGTGTGCCTGGACAGCCTCAACGCGGGCAAGCGCCGCGCCCGCCCGATGGACCTGTCGCCCGCCTCGCACGCCGACGCGGTGCTGCCCGACCCGACGTCCGACGGGATGTGGGTCGAGCCCGCGCCGGACGGCCGCGTGCTCCCCGAGGGCGGCGACCCGGCGGACGTGGTGGTCAGCCGCGAGAGCGTGCGGCTGGCGTTCGTCGCCGCGCTCCAGCTGCTGCCGCCGCGGCAGCGCGCGGTGCTGATCCTGCGCGAGGTGCTCGCCTGGAAGGCCGACGAGACCGCCGAGCTGCTCGGCACGACCGTGGCGTCGGTCAACAGCGCCCTCCAGCGCGCCCGCGCCACCCTCGCCGGAGCGGGCGCCTCCACCGACGCGGACCCCCGCGGCGCCGTGCTCGACGAGCAGCACGAAGCCCTGCTGGAGCGCTACGTCGACGCGTTCGAGCGCTACGACCTGCAGGCCCTGACGGCGCTGCTGCACGAGGACGCGGTCCTCAACATGCCGCCCTTCCCGATGTGGGTGCAGGGCCACGACGACATACGGCAGTTCATGGGCACGGTCGGCGCGGGGTGCGCGGGCTCGCGCATGGTGCCGGTCGCGGCCAGCGGCCTGCCCGGCTTCGCCCAGTACCGCCCCGCTCCGGAAGGCGGTTTCCGGGCGTTCGCGCTCCAGGTCATCGAGACGTCGGGCGACCGGATCACGACCATGACGTCCTATCACGACGCCGACCGCCTCTTCCCGCTCTTCGGCCTCCCGCTGGAGCTGCCCGCGGATTCCGGGCCGGCGTAGCCGCCCGGAGGGCACGGGGGTCGCCTCCGGACACGGTTCCCAGCAGTTCGGCCGCAAAGGGGCGCGAAGTGCGGGCGCCGGAGTGCAAGACTTGGCCTTGACCGCAGCACCGGCGGTGCCGGTGGCATATGCGGCAGGCGGCCCGGCGGAGGCTGCCCGAGGGGCGGAGCACGGAGGGTCGGGCATGGCGGAGGCGGTGTTCTCGCAGGAGCGGGCGCAGGCGGTACTGGAAGCCGCGGGGCACCCCAAAGCCGAGCTGATCTCCTTCGGTGAGAACGCCGTCTTCGCCGCCGGACGGCTGGTCATCAAGGTCGGCCGCGGCGCCGACCTGCTCGACCGCGCCCGCCGCGAGGTGCGCACTGCCGACTGGCTGGCCAAGCACGACGTGCCCGCGGTGCGCTCGGCCGAGTCCGAGGTGCGGCTGGTCGAGGGGCACCCCGTCACCTACTGGCAGCGGCTGCCGGAGTCGCTGCGCCCCGCCGAGCCCGCGGACGTCGCCCCGCTGCTGCGCCGCGTCCACGCCCTGCCCGAGCCGGACTTCGGTCTCCCGCCGCGCGATCTGCTGGGCGGCGTCGAACGCTGGCTGCGGCTCGCGGGGGACGCGATCGACCCGGCCGACGCCGCCTTCCTGCGCGCCCGCCGGGACCGCCACGCCGCCGAGATCGCCGAGCTGGTGCCGATGCTGCCGCGCGGCCCGATCCACGGCGACGCGCTGCCGCGCAACGTCCACATCGGTCCGGACGGCCCGGTCCTGGTCGACCTGGAGACCTTCTCCTCCGACCTGCGCGAGCACGACCTCGTCGTCCACACCCTCGACCGCGACCGCTACGGCGTGTCCCCCGCCGCGTACGCCGCCTTCACCGACGCCTACGGCTGGGACGTCGCCGAATGGGACGGCAGCGAGGCGCTCCGCGGGGCGCGGGAGACCGCGGGGTGCGCGTGGGTCGCCCAGCACGCCGCCGCGAACCCTGCCGCGGGCACCGAATTCCGCCGCCGCGTCGCCTCGCTCCGCGCCGGCGACCCCACCGTCCGCTGGTTCTCCTTCTGAGCCACGCGCTGCCGCGCCGCCACCCGGGGGGCGCGGGGAACCGCGCGCTCGGCCGGCCCCCGGCCGGTGGCCGGAACCGGACGGCACCTGCCCCTCCCGTCCGGTGACGACCCGTTCCCGCGCTCCGCGCGCGGTTCCGCGCGCCCCGGCAGGCCCACCCCGCGCGGCAGCCACATGCCCATGGACCCAAACCTATCACTGGTGTAAAGATTAAGGCGGGCCCACCCCCGGGCCGACCGGGACACCGGGAGAGGGGATTCGCCATGCCCGAAAAGCGCGCCGCACGGCCGGGAACGCTCTTACTGCTGACCGGCGTCGAGCTGATCGTCTTTCTGGACTCGTCCGTCACCAACCTCGCGATGCCGAGCATCGGCAGGGCGCTGGCCCTGGGGGTGGCCACGCTCGTCTGGGTCAGCAGCGCCTACCAGGTGACCTTCGGCGGCTTCCAGCTGGGCGCGGGCCGCACCACCGACCGGCTCGGGATGCGGCTGATGTTCCGCACCGGACTCGCGGTCTTCACCGCGGCCTCGCTGCTCGCGGGCCTGACCCACAGCGGCGCCGCCCTGATCGCCGCACGCGCGGTGCAGGGCGTCGGCGCCGCGATCCTGATCCCCGCCGAACTGGCCCTGCTCACGGCGGTGTTCACCGAACCGGAGGCCTACCGGCGGGCCTTCGGGGTGTGGAGCGCGATGGGCGCGGTCGGCGGGGCCGCCGGGGTCGCGCTCGGCGGGGTGATCGTCTCGGGGCTCGGCTGGCGCTGGGTCTTCCTCGTCAACGTGCCGATCGGGGTGCTGGGCCTGCTGGCGAGCGGGCCGCTGCTGCCGCGCGACGACGTCGACCTGCGGGCGGTACGGCGCCGCGAGCTGGACCTGCCGGGGATGGTCACCGGCACCGCGAGCCTGCTGCTGCTGGTGTACGTGGCGACCAAGGGCGCGGAGGGCTCGCTGGACACCCTGCACCAGGTGCTCGCCGGCCTCGCGGTGCTGCTCGGCGTGCTCTTCGTGGCCGTGGAGCGGCGGGCCGAGACGCCCGTACTGCCCTTCCGGCTCTTCCGGGTGCGCAACATCGCGGGCTCGACGCTGGCGAACTTCCTGGTCGGCGCCGCGCACGTGCCCGTCTTCGTCTTCCTGTCGCTGTACTTCCAGCAGGTGCACGGCTACTCGGCCGTCACCTCGGGCCTCGCGGTGCTGCCGCTGGCGCTCGCGGCGATCCCGGTGGCGCGGCTGGTGCTGCCACGCGTCCTGAAGGCCGCCGGTCCGCGGGCGGTACTCGCGGGCGGTACGGGGCTGCTGGCGCTGGCGCTGCTGCTGCTGTCCCGGCTCCCGGCGCACGCGGACTACGTGACGGACTTCCTGCCCGCCGCGCTGGTCTTCGCCGTCGCCCTACCCGCGTGCTTCGTGGGCTCCACGCTCCCCGCGATGCGCGCGGCACGTCCCGCCGAGACCGGCGTGGTGTCGGGCGTGGTCAACACCGCGCAGCGGCTCGGGGCCGGCCTGGGGGTGGCGGTGCTGGCCGCGGTCGCCAACGCGCGGGCGTCGCACCACCACGGCGGCCGCCCGGAGGACGCGGTCAACGCGGGGTTCCACAGCGCCTTCCTGGGCGCCGCGGGCGTGGCCGCGCTCGGCCTCGTGGTGGCGCTGCTGGTCCTCGGCCCGCTCCCGGAGCCCGACGCGGCGGCCGGCGACGCACCGGCGCGGGAGCCCGGCGGGCAGCCCGGCGCCGGCGACCCGGCGAACGGCCGCACGCCCGCCGCGGACTGACTGCGCGCCGGGGCGGAACCCGGCGGGCGGCGGCCACTCCCCCGGGGATCGCGGCGCGCCCGCTCACGCCGCCCGGTGCAGCGGCCACTCCCCCGGGATCGCGGCGGCCGCGGCGTCCCGCCGGCGCAGCCATGCCGTGAAGTCCTCGGCCCATGTGGCGTACCAGCCGCTCTGCGCGTGCTGGAGCTCCCACAGGTCCGCGTCGGCGGCCTCCGGGAAGCGGACGGCGAGGGCGCGGGCGACACGGACGGCGGCGAGGGCGTCGGCGCCCGCGTCGTGCGCGTCGTCCAGCGTCACCCCGTAGACGGCGCAGGCCGCCTCCAGGGTCCGCTTGCCGCGGCGGTAGCGGTCCAGGGCGCGGTCGATGACGAGCGGATCCACCACCGGGCCCGGCCGCCCGCCGGGCGCGACCAGCGGCGGCAGTGCGTACCGCCGCAACTCCGCGTCCAGCAGGGTGAGGTCGAAGGGCGCGTTGTAGACGACCACCGGGACCTGCGCGGCCCAGTAGCCGCGGACGGCGTCCGCCACCTCGGCGGCCACCTCCGGTGCCGGGCGGCCCTCGGCGGTGGCGCGGGCGGTGCTCACCCCGTGGATGGCGGTGGTCTCCGCCGGTATCGGCACCCCGGGGTCCGCGAGCCAGGCGCGGTGCCGCACCGGCTGGCCGTCCTTCACCTCGGTGAGTGCCGCGGTGACGATACGCGCCTGCCGCGGGTCCGTCCCCGTGGTCTCCAGGTCGAAGCCGACCAGCAGATCCTCGTGCCAAGCCATGGCGAAAGTCCCCTTCCCGCCCCGTTGTCCCCCGATTGCCCTGCCATCATCGCGTGCCCCACTGACACTCCCCCGCCCGCCCGGGCCGGAGCGCGCCTCCCGCGCGTGGTACCGGGGGGTTCAGGAGACGGGCCGGGCGTCGGCCCAGATGCCCTCGAACTCCTCGCGGTAGACGTCGAAGAGGCCGCTCTCGGCGGGCCGGTCGTCGGTGACGACGCGGCGCGCCCCGCCGCGCAGCACCATGACCGGCACCTCCATACCGCGCGCCCGCCGCAGGTAGGACTGCACGACGGCGAGGCCGTCGCCGCTGTCGCCGTCGACGAGGTAGGCGGTGAAGCGCGGGGTCTCGTCGAAGACCTGGATCTCGAAGGCGCCGGGGTCGCGCAGCCGGGAGCGCACCCGGCGCATGTGCATGATGTTCATCTCCACGGAGCGGGCCATCTCGCCGCGCCCGAGCCCGAGTTCCCGCTCGCGGCGGCGGACCGCGCTGCTCGCCGGGTTGAGGAAGAGCAGCCGCACCCGGCAGCCGTCCTCGGCGAGCCGGATGAGCCGCCGTCCGGAGTAGTTCTGCACCAGCAGATTGAGCCCGATGCCCACCGCGTCCAGCCGCCGCGCCCCGGCGAAGAGGTCCTCGACGGGCAGCTGCCGCTGCAGGCGCACCCGGTCGGCGTAGACCCCGACGACGTCCGAGAAGCGGTCGGCGACCAGCTCCTCCACGGCGTCCACCGGAAGCCGCTGCGAGGCGGCACGGCCCGCACCGGCGCCCAGCAGTTCCAGCAGACGGGCGCAGGCGCGCTCGGCCTGGTCCAGGACGGTGCGGGACAGGGCGCGGTTGCGGGAGACGACGTGCCGGGCCACCTCCAGCTCGTCGAGGGCGAGTTCGAGGTCGCGGCGGTCGTCGAAGTAGGGCTCGAAACAGGGCCAGTGCTGGACGACCAGCTCGCGCAGCTGCGGCAGGGTCAGGAAGCTGAGGACGTTGTCGTCGGCCGGGTCGAGCAGGTAGCCCTTGCGGCGGCTCACCTCGTGCACGGCGACGGCCCGCTGCACCCATTCGTGTCCGGCGGGGCCCGCCGCGGCGACGACCCACTCCTCGCCGTGCACGGGCTCGTAGATCGGCCTCAGCACCGCGTTGACGACGGCCCGCAGCCGCTGCTCGACCAGATTCAGCCACACGTAGGCGCGGCCGGCCCGCCGGGCGCGGGTGCGGACCTCGGCCCAGGCGTCGGCGCCCCAGTCGAGTTCCGCGCCGATCTCCATGGGCCGGGTGAGGGCGACCGCGGCCGGTCCGCCCTCCACAGTGGTGTCCTGCCGGTCACCCTGCTCACCGCCTCCCGGGAGCATCAGACCTCCGGACGTCACCACTTCACCGCCTCCCACCCCGTCCACGATCAAGGAAGGGTACTGCGGTGCGGGGGACGTCGCAGCAGTATCGACCCTACTTGACTACTACCGGACAACCCCATCACTCGTCCGGTCGCAGCCGGTTGTGGCTGTGTCACCCTCAGGTGGGAGGGGATGCGAAGATGACGCTTCGTCACCGCACCGCACACAGTCAACCCCATCCGCACCGCCACCGCAGCCCGGAAGGACCGCGGGGTACGAGGACCAGGTGACCGGGCATCCGCGCCCGGCCGGGAAAACGGACAGAACGGAAGAGTCTCGACATGCAAGTCTGGCCGGGTCAGTCCTACCCTCTCGGAGCGACCTTCGACGGGGCGGGCACCAACTTCGCCGTCTTCTCCGAGGTCGCCTCGCGCATCGAGCTGTGCCTGCTGCACGACGACGGCTCGGAGACCGCCGTGGAGCTGCGCGAGGCGGACGCCTTCGTCCGGCACGCGTACCTCCCCGGGGTGATGCCGGGCCAGCGGTACGGCTTCCGGGTGCACGGCCCGTACGAGCCGGCCCGCGGCGACCGCTGCAACTCCGCGAAGCTGCTGCTCGACCCGTACGCCAAGGCGATGAGCGGCGAGATCGACTGGGACGAGGCGGTGTACGGCTACCGCTTCGGCCAGCCCGACTCGCGCAACGACCTGGACTCCGCGCCGCACACCATGTCGTCGGTCGTGGTGAACCCGTACTTCGACTGGGCCGACGACCGGGCGCCGCGCATCGACTACCACCGCACGGTCATCTACGAGGCGCACGTCAAGGGCCTGACGATGACCCACCCGGGCCTGCCGGAGGAGATCCGCGGCACGTACGCGGCCCTCGCGCACCCGGCCGTGATCGGCCATCTGGTGGAACTCGGCGTCACGACCCTGGAGCTGATGCCGGTGCACCAGTTCATCCAGGACCACCGGCTGGTCGACGCGGGGCTCGCGAACTACTGGGGATACAACACCATCGGGTTCTTCGCGCCGCACCACGCGTACTGCTCGCTGGGCGACCGCGGCCAGCAGGTGCTGGAGTTCAAGACCGCGGTGCGCGCCCTGCACCGGGCGGGCATCGAGGTCATCCTCGACGTGGTCTACAACCACACAGCCGAGGGGAGCCACCTCGGCCCCACGCTGTCGCTGCGCGGCCTGGACAACGCCTCCTACTACCGGCTCGCCGACAACCGGCGCTACTACATGGACACCACCGGCACCGGGAACTCGCTGCTGATGCGCAGCCCGCACGTGCTCCAGCTGATCATGGACTCGCTGCGCTACTGGGTCACCGAGATGCACGTCGACGGCTTCCGCTTCGACCTGGCCGCGACGCTGGCCCGGCAGTTCCACGAGGTCGACCGGCTGTCGTCGTTCTTCGACCTCGTCCAGCAGGATCCGGTGGTCTCCCAGGTCAAGCTGATCGCCGAGCCGTGGGACGTCGGCGAGGGCGGCTACCAGGTCGGCAACTTCCCGCCGCTGTGGACCGAGTGGAACGGCAAGTTCCGCGACACCGTGCGCGACCTGTGGCGCGGCGAGAGCGCCACGCTCGCCGAGTTCGCCTCCCGGCTCACCGGCTCCTCCGACCTCTACCAGGACGACGGGCGCCGCCCGCTGGCCTCCATCAACTTCGTCACCTGCCACGACGGCTTCACGCTGCGCGACCTGGTCTCGTACGACGAGAAGCACAACGAGGCCAACGGCGAGAACAACAGCGACGGCGAGAGCTTCAACCGCTCCTGGAACTGCGGCGCCGAGGGGCCCACCGACGACCGCCGGATCAACGCCCTGCGGCAGCGCCAGATGCGCAACTTCGTCGCGACGCTCATGCTCTCGCAGGGCGTGCCGATGCTCTCCCACGGCGACGAGTTCGGCCGCACCCAGCGCGGCAACAACAACGCGTACTGCCAGGACAACGAGCTGGCCTGGATCGCGTGGCCCGGCAAGGCGGGTACCGACGACGGCGCCGACGAGGCGCACCGCATGCACGAGTTCGTCCGCCGGATGGTGTGGCTGCGGCGCGACCACGCCGTCTTCCGCCGCCGCCGCTTCTTCCACGGGCGCCCCGTGGAGGGCACCCACGACGAGCTGTCCGACATCGCGTGGTTCACCGCGGAGGGCACCCAGATGACCCAGCGCGAATGGCAGGCCGCGCACGCCCGCTCGCTGGTGGTCTTCCTCAACGGCAACGCGATCTCCGAGCCGGGTCCGCGTGGCGAACGGGTGACCGACGACTCCTTCCTGCTGATGTTCAACGCGGCGCCCCGTGCCCAGGAATTCGTCGTGCCCGCCCACCACGGCAAGGAGTGGCAGCTCATCGTCGACACCGAGCGGCCCGACGGCGTCCCGCCCGGCACGGGCGAACGCGTCGCCGCGGGCGACCGCATCCTGCTCGCGGACCGCAGCCTCGTCGTCCTGCAGCGCCCGGCGGACTGACCCGCGCCTGCCGGGACCCGGGCGTCCGGGGACCGTCCCGCGGCCGCCGCCGGCCGCGGGACCGGGGCCCGGGAGTGCGACCACCACGGCACGGGGCGGCCCGGAGCGCGGGCGGCAGCCGGAGCGGTGCTCAAGGGGCAGGACGGGCGGATCACGGGTAGAAGGGTGAGCATGACCGACACCGCGGCGCCGCCGCCGAGCGCCACGTACCGCCTCCAGGTGCAGCCCGGCTTCACGTTCGCGCAGGCCGCCCAGGCCGTCCCCTACCTCGCGGCGCTCGGCGTCAGCCACCTGCACCTGTCGCCGGTGCTGGAGGCGGTACCGGGCTCCGGGCACGGCTACGACGTCGTGGACCACACCCGGGTACGCGCGGAGCTGGGCGGTGAGCAGGGCCTGCGGGAGCTGTCCCGCACGGCCCGCGAGCACGGCCTCGGGCTCGTCCTCGACATCGTCCCGAACCACATGGCCGTCCCGGCCCCCGAGCACCTGAACCGCCCGCTGTGGGCGGTGCTGCGGGACGGCCCGCAGTCGCCGTACGCGGACTGGTTCGACATCGACTGGGCCGCGCTCGGCGGCCGGCTGCTGCTGCCGGTGCTGGGCGAGCCGCTCCCCGACGCGGCGGACAAGCTGTCCCTCGTGCGGGACAAGGCCGCGGGCGGCACCGTCCTGGCCTACTACGAGCACCGCTTCCCGCTGCGCCCCGGCACGGAGGAGCTGCCGCTGCCGGAGCTGCTGGACGCCCAGTGGTACCGGCTGGCCTACTGGCGCACCGCCCGCACCCAGCTGAACTACCGCCGCTTCTTCACCATCTCCGACCTGATCGCGGTGCGGGTCGAGCGCCCCGAGGTCTTCGCGGCGACGCACGCCACCGTGCTGCGGCTGCTGCGCGAGAACGTCGTCGACGGGCTGCGCGTCGACCACCCCGACGGCCTGGCGGACCCGGCGGGCTACCTGCGGCGGCTGGCCGAGGCGAGCGGCGGGCGCTGGACGGTGGTGGAGAAGATCCTGCGGCGTGACGAGCCGCTGCCCGCGGACTGGGCCTGCGCCGGGACCACCGGCTACGACGCGCTGGACCGGATCGACGGGCTGTTCACCGACCCGGCGGGCGCCGAGCGGCTCGCGGAGTTCCACCGCTCCTTCACCGGTGCCGACGACGACCGCGGCGGCCGCTGGGCACCGACCGCGCGGCGGGCGGCCCACCGGGTCGTGACCCACGACCTGGCCGCCGAGGTCGGCCGGCTGCGCCGCGCCGCGGAGCGCGCCCGCGCGGCCGTCCCCGGCGCGCCGCCGTACCGGCGCGAGGTGCTGGACGACGCGATCCGCGAGCTGCTCGTGCGGGTGCCGGTCTACCGGCCGTACGTGCCGCCCGGCGGCCCCGCGTCCGCGCGGGACACCGCGCTGCTGGAGCGGGCGGCGCGCGAGGCCGCGGAGGCGGCGCCGGGCCTGGGCGGCGCGGTGGACTTCGTCCGGGACCTCGCGCTGGCCCGCCCGGCACCGGGCGGCGAGGGCGCGGACGCGGCGGACTTCGCGGCGCGCTTCGCGCAGGTCGCCTCCGCGCTGCACGCCAAGTCGGTGGAGGACACCGCCTTCTACCGCTACACCCCGCTGCTGCCGCTGTGCGAGGTCGGCCGCGACCCCGCGGCCCCCGCGACGACGCCCGCGGAATTCCACGCCTTCTGCGCCGGCCTGCTGCGCGAGCGGCCCGCGACCGGCACCGTGCTGTCCACGCACGACACCAAGCGCAGCGCCGACCTGCGGCTGCGGCTCGCGGTGCTCTCCGAGATGCCCGAGGCGTGGGCCTCGTGGCTGGAGGAGCGCGACGCCCGCGAGGCACAGCTGTCCTGCCCGCCCGCGCCCGACCGGCAGGTGCAGTACACCGCCTACCAGACGGGCCTCGGCCTCGGCTTCTGCCACCCGGACCGGCTGGGACCCGCGCTGCTGAAGGCCGTCCGCGAGGCGGGGCTGCACACCACGTGGACCGAGCAGGACGCCGCCTACGAGCGGGCGGTCACCGACTTCACCGCGCACGGCCCCTGCGGGCCGCAGGTCTACGAGATCGGCGAGTTCGCCGGGCGGCTGCACCCGTACGCCGAGGCCAACACGCTGGGCGCGGCACTGCTGCACCTGACGATGCCCGGGGTGCCGGACATCTACCAGGGCACCGAATTCCCGGTGTACACGCTGGTCGACCCCGACAACCGGGCCCCGATGACGGGGCTGTCCGGCGACGGCCTGCGGTTCGGCACCGAGGGCACCCTCGCCGAGCTCCTGGACGGCCGCCCGCCGCGGAGCAGCGACGAGACCAAGCTCCGCCTGACCGCGGTGGCGCTGCGGCTGCGCCGCGACAACCCGCAGTGGTACGGCCCGCAGGCCGCGTACGACCCGCTCGCCGCGGACGGGCCGGCCGCCGGGCACTGCGTGGCCTTCGTCCGCGGCGGCGGCGCGCTCACCGCGGTGACCCGGCTGTCGCGCCGTCTGGAGGAGGCGCACGGCTGGCGCGGGACGGCGCTGCCGCTGCCGCCGGGCCGCTGGCGCAGCCGCCTGACGGGGGCGGTGTTCACCGGCCGGGTGCCGCTCGCGAAGCTGTTCGCGGACTGCCCCGTGGAGCTGCTCACCCGCGAGTGAGCGCCCGTCACGCCTGGGCGGTCGGCAGGACGACGAGCTGCCGCAGGTTGACGTGGCCCGGGCGGCTGGTGGTGTAGGCGATCAGGTCCGCGACGTCGTCGGCCGTGAGCGCCTGCCCGAAGGCCTGGAACATGCCGTCGAGCGCCTGCGACAGCTCCGGGTTGTCGATGTGGCTGCCCAGCTCGGTGTCGGTCAGGCCCGGCTCGATGTTGCTCACCCGCACCCCGCGCGGCCCGAACTCGGTGCGCAGCGACGCCGAGAGCTGGGTCAGCGCGGCCTTGGTGGCTCCGTAGACGGCGTAGTTCGGGAAGACCACGTGGGCGCCGATGGAGGAGACGTTGACCAGGTCGGCGGGACGGCCCTGCGCCGCGGCGGCCAGCAGGTCGGCGCGGAAGGCGTCGATGACGTGCAGCGCGCCGCCCAGGTTGGTGTCGATCATCCGCGCCCACTCGTCGGTGCGGCCCGCGTCCACCGGGTTCGGCAGCATGACCCCGGCGGAGTTCACCACCAGGTCGGCCGGCCCGTAGGCGTCCCGCACCCGCTCGGCCGCGGCCCGCACCGACGCCGCGTCGGTGACGTCGGCGGCCACGGCCAGCGCCTGGCCGCCCTCCGCCGCGATCCTCCCGGCGAGGGCGTCGAGCCGCTCGGCGCGCCGCGCCAGCAGCGCGACCCGCACGCCGTGCGCGGCGAGCCGCCGCGCGGTGGCCTCCCCCATCCCGCTGGCGGCGCCGGTGACGACGGCGGTGCGGCCGGTGAGGCGTTCGAAACCGAAGGTGCTCATGTGAAGTGACTCCCCGAAAGTGACCCGTGCGCCGGGTGCCGGTCCTGCTGACGGATCCACTGTGCGGGGAGCCGCACGGGACACCCAGGGTTGAGCTGTGCCTGGGTCCGGCAGTACCAGGATCGGCCGCGGGGACGCGTCCGGGGGGCACCCCCTATGGTTCGGTCATGGACAACACGCTCGGGGAGTTCCTCCGGTCCAGGCGGGCCGCCATCCAGCCCGAGGACGTCGGACTGCCGCCGTACGGGCGGCGGCGCGTGCCGGGGCTGCGCCGCGAGGAGGTCGCGCAGCTCGCCGGGGTGAGCGTCGACTACTACATACGGCTCGAACAGGGGCGCGGCAAGAACGTGTCGGACGCGGTCCTGGACGCGGTCGCCCGCGTCCTGCGGCTCGACGCCACGGAGCACGCGCACCTGCTGGCGCTGGCCCGCCCGGCGCACGGCACGGCCCCGGCGCCCGCCCCCGCGCACGGCGGGGTCCGGCCCGGGGTGCAGCTGCTGCTCGACCGGATGGCGGACTGCCCCGCCATGGTGCTGGACCACCGCATGAACGTCCTGGCGTGGAACGCCCTCGGCGACGCGCTGCACGGCTTCGCCGCGGAGCCGCTGCGGCGGAACATGCCGCGGCTGGTCTTCCTCGACCCGCAGGCCCCCGAGCTCTTCCCGGACTGGGCCGCGGTCGCCGCCGACACCGTCTCCTACCTGCGCCTGGGCGCCGGCCGCCACCCCGACGACGCGGCCCTCACCGCGCTCGTCGGCGAGCTGTCGCTCGGGAGCGAGGCCTTCCGCCGGCTGTGGGCCGACCACCTCGTGCGCGAGAAGACGTACGGGGTCAAGCGGATCAACCACCCCGTGGCCGGGGAGCTCCGCCTGTCCTACGAGACCCTCGCGCTGCCCGGCGAGCCGAGCCGGACGCTCGTGGCGTACACCGCCCCGCCCGGCTCCCCCTCCGCCGACCGCCTCGCCCTCCTGGCGAGCTGGTCGGCTCCCCCGCGGGGTGTCCGCCCCTGACCCGCGCGCCCGGCGGGCCCCTGCGCCCCGGGTGCCGACTGCGCTGGTCCGGGCGGCCGGCCCGCCACCGGCGGAAGGCCGCGGGCGCTGCCCCGCCGCACGGCCCGCGGCGTCACGGTGCCGCGGTGGTCCCGCCGGCGAGCTGGGAGACGAGCCCGGCCACCGGGGCCGGGAAGGCGGTGCGGCCCCACGCGTGGAGGGGGCGGCGCCAGGGCGGGGTGAGGGGCACCGCGGGGGTGCCCGGCGGGACCGCGTAGGAGGGCACCGCCGCGACGCCCGCCCCGGCCGCGGCCATGGCGACCGCGGTCGTCGTGTGCTCCGTGCGCACCGCGCCCCGCGGTACGAACCCCGCGCGTTCGCAGGCCAGGTCGATGAAGGGCCGCCCGCCCACGACGGGCTCCATCGCGCAGCGGACCCAGTCCCGCCCGGCCAGCGCCGCGAGCGGCACGGGTCCGCCGCCGGCGAGCGGGTCGCCCGGCGGGAGCACGACGACCACCTCCTCCTCGCCGATCACCGCGCGTGCGGCGGCGCCGTCCCCGCCGTGGCCGACGGCGAGGTCCGCGACGCCCCGCTCCATCGCGTCGTCGAGGTCCTCGTCCCGCGCGTACTCGCGCAGCACGAGCCGGACGCCCGGGTGGGCGCGGCGCCAGCGGGCGAAGGCGGGCGCGAGCAGGCCCGCGGCGACCGAGTGGACCGCGGCGACGTGGATCTCTCCGCCCTCCGCCCCGGCGGCGGCACGTGCGGCCCGCTGCGCCTGCGCGGCGCTGCGCACGGCGAGTTCGGCGTGCGGCAGGAAGGCGCGGCCCATCGCCGTGAGCCGCACCCCGCGCGGCAGGCGCTCCAGCAGCGGCCCGCCGACGTGCCGTTCGAGCGCCCTGATCTGGTGCGACAGCGCGGGCTGCGTGACGTGCAGCTGTTCCGCCGCGCGGGTGAAGGAGTCGGCGTCGACGACGGTGACGAAGTACTCCATCTGGCGCAGGCTCACCGGGGCCTCCTCATAAACATCCTGCATGGACTTCGCGCCGATTATGTCTTGGACTCATGGTGTGCGGCCGCCGGAGACTGGCGGCATGACGAGCGAGCACATCCCCGGCGCCGCCCCCACCACGGCGGACGTCATCGTGATCGGCGGCGGCACGGGCGGCTACAGCACGGCCCTGCGCGCGGCGAACCTCGGTCTGGACGTGGTGCTGGCCGAGCGGGACCTGGTCGGCGGCACCTGCCTGCACCGCGGCTGCATCCCCAGCAAGGCGATGCTGCACGCGGCGGAGCTGGTCGACGGCATCGCGGAGGCGCGCGAGCGGTGGGGCGTCGAGGCGACGCTCGACGCGGTGGACTGGCCCGCGCTCACCGCGACCCGCGACGACATCGTGGCCCGCAACCACCGCGGCGTGGAGGGGCACCTCGCGCAGGCCGGGGTGCGCGTGCTGCGCGCGCAGGCCTCGCTGACGGGGCCGCGGACGGTGGCCGCGGAGGGGCGGACGTACACCGCGCGGCGCGGCATCGTCCTGGCGACGGGGTCGCGCCCGCGGCTGCTGCCCGGCCTGGTCCCGGACGGGCGGCGGATCGTCACCAGCGACGACGCCCTCTTCGCGCCGGGCCTGCCGGAGTCCGTGGCGGTGCTGGGCGGCGGCGCGATCGGCGTCGAGTACGCGTCGCTGCACCGTTCGATGGGCGCCCGGGTGGTGCTGGTCGAGGCGGCCGGGCGGCTGCTGCCGCTGGAGGACACCGAGGTGTCGCGGCAGCTCGGCCGCGGCCTGCGCAGGCGCGGTGTGGAGATCCTCACCGGTGCGCGGATGACGGGCGCGGAGCCGTACGCGAACGGGGTGCGGGTCACGGTGCGGGACGCGCGCGGCGGGACGCGTGTCCACGACGTGGAGCGGCTGCTGGTGGCGGTGGGCCGCGAGCCCGTCACCGACGGGCTCGGGCTGGCGGAGGCGGGCCTGGCCACCGACGCGCACGGCTTCGTGGCCCCGGCGGACTGGGCGCGGCTGGAGACGGCGGTGCCCGGCGTCCACGTCGTGGGCGACCTGCTGCCGCCGCCCTCGCCGGGCCTGGCGCACGCGTCCTTCGCGGAGGGCCTGCTGGTGGCCGAGGTGCTGGCCGGGCGGAGCCCGCGGCCGGTGGACTACGCGGCGGTGCCGCGCGTGACGTACTCCAGCCCGCAGACGGCCTCGGTCGGCCTGACCGAGCAGCAGGCCGCCGACGCGGGCCACGACGTGGTGGTGGGCACGATGCCGCTGACCGCGGTGGCCAAGGGCATGGTGCACGGGCAGGGCGGCAGCGTGAAGGTGGTGGCTGCCGCGGGCGGGCCCGTCCTCGGTGTCCACCTCGTGGGACCGCACGTCTCGGAGATGATCGCCGAGAGCCAGCTGATCGTGGGCTGGGAGGCCGAGCCCGCGGACGTCGCCGCCCACGTCCACCCGCACCCGACCCTCTCCGAGGCGGTCGGCGAGGTCTTCCTGTCCCTGGCCGGCCGCGCCCTGCACCGGACGGCCTGACCTCCTGCGCCCGGCCGGGAGGGGGGTGAATCGCGTCTATCCGGCCCCGCCCGCGGGCATGCATCCTGCGCGGGAGGCGACTGTCGCCGGCGGACGGGAGATGTGCGTGCTGTTCGAAGTGTGGGCGCCCCAGGCACAGCGGGTGGACGTGGTGGCCGGCGGGCGCGCGCACCGGCTGGGCCCCGACCCGGCGCGGGAGGGCTGGTGGCGGGCCGAGGTGCCGGCGCCGGCGGGCACCCGCTACGCCTACGTCCTGGACGGCGGGCCGCCCCTGCCCGACCCGCGGTCGCGGCGGCAGCCGGACGGGCCCGACGGGCCGAGCGCGGTCGTGGACCACGACGCCTTCGCCTGGTCGGCGCCCTGGCCGGGGCGGGGCCTGCCCGGCGCGGTGCTCTACGAGCTGCACGTCGGCACCTTCACGCCCGAGGGCACCTTCGACGCGGCAGCCGAACGGCTGCCGCACCTGGCCCGGCTCGGCGTCACGCACGTCCAGCTGATGCCGGTGTGCTCCTTCCCCGGCACCAACGGCTGGGGCTACGAGGGCGTGTCGCTGTGGTCGGTGCACGAGCCGTACGGCGGGCCCGAGGCGATGAAGCGCTTTGTCGACGCGGCGCACCGGCACGGCCTCGGTGTCGTCCTGGACGTCGTGCACAACCACCTCGGGCCGTCCGGCAACTACCTGCCCGCCTTCGGCCCGTACTTCACCGACCGCCACCACACGCCGTGGGGCGACGCGGTGAACCTGGACGCACCCGGCTCGGACGAGGTACGGGCCTTCCTCATCGGCAGCGCCCTGGCCTGGCTGCGCGACTACCGCCTCGACGGGCTGCGGCTGGACGCCGTGCACGCGCTCGTCGACACCCGCGCGCTGCACTTCCTGGAGGAGCTGTCGACCGCGGTCGACGGGCTGTCGGCGGCGGTCGGCCGCCCGCTCTTCCTGATCGCCGAATCGGACCTGAACGACCCGCGCACCACCGCCCCCCGCGAGGCCGGCGGTCTGGGCCTGCACGCGCAGTGGAACGACGACTTCCACCACGCCCTGCACACCGCGGTGACGGGCGAGGCCCAGGGCTACTACGCCGACTTCGCCGCCATGGGCCCCGCCGCGGTGGCCAGGACGCTGACGCACGGCTTCTTCCACGACGGCACCTACTCCTCCTTCCGCGGCCGCCGCCACGGCCGCCCGATCGACCCGACGACGCTGCCGGGGCACCGGCTGCTCGGCTACGCGCAGACGCACGACCAGGTCGGCAACCGCGCGACCGGTGACCGGCTGACGCCGCAGGCGCTCGGCGTCGCCGCGATGCTGGTGCTGACCTCGCCCTTCACCCCGATGCTCTTCATGGGCGAGGAGTGGGGCGCGAGCACCCCGTGGCAGTTCTTCACCGACCACCACGACGCCGAGCTGGGCGCGGCCATCACCGCGGGCAGGCGCCGTGAGTTCGCCGCGCACGGCTGGGCCGAGCAGGACGTGCCCGACCCGCAGGACCCGGCCACCCGCGACCGCTCGTGCCTGGACTGGGCGGAGCCGGAGAAGGCCGGGCACCGCGAACTGCTGGAGTGGTACCGCGCGCTGATCGCGCTGCGCCGTTCCGAGCCGGCCCTCACCGACCCGCAGCTGGACGCCGTCACGGCGACCGCGGGCGGCCGTACGCTGCGGGTCGCGCGCGGCCCCTTCCGTATCCTCGCCAACTTCTCCGACGCGCCCGCGCGCGTGCCGCTCAACGCCCCCTGCGAGGTCGTGCTGTCCCGCCCCGCGTGCAAGCTGCTGCCGGGCCCCGCGGTGCAGCTGCCCGCCCGGGGCGCGGCGGTGCTGCGGACGGCGGACGCTACCGTGGAGGGGTGACCGAGCCCCAGGAGCAGCCCGTGGAAGCACCGCAGGACGACGAGGCGGCCGGGCCGCGCGCGGACTGCGTGCTGTGCGGCGAGCCGACCGAGCACCCCGCGAGCACCCGGGGTGCCACGTACTGCCCGGTGTGCGAGTGGCAGGAGGCCCAGCGCACCGCCTGCTCGGGCTGAGCCTAGGTGCGCAGCAGCGCCCTGCGCGCCGCCGGGACGTCGTAGGCGGCGGGCGGGTGGTGCGGGTCCATCAGCTCCAGGTGCTCCAGGAGGAGCTGGGCCACCGCCCAGTTGCGGTACCACTTGCGGTCGGCGGGCACGAGGTACCAGGGCGCGGTTGCGGTGGCGCAGCGCTCCAGCGCCGCCTCGTACGCCTCCTGGTACGCGGGCCACAGCGCTCGGTCGGCGATGTCGCCCGGGGTGAACTTCCAGTGCCTGGCCGGGTCGTCGAGCCGGGCCAGCAGCCGCCTGCGCTGCTCGTCGAAACCGATGTGCAGGAAGACCTTCAGCACGGTGACGCCGTCGTCGGCGAGCGACTGCTCGAAGCGGTTGATGACGGCGTAGCGCCGGGCCCAGGTGGCGCGCGGGACGAGCCCGCGGACCCGGGCGGCCAGCACGTCCTCGTAGTGCGAGCGGTCGAAGACGCCGATCTCGCCGGGGCCGGGCACCGCGCGCCGGACGCGCCACAGGAAGGTGTGCCGCCGTTCCTCGGGGGTCGGCGCCTTGAAGGCGGTGACACGGACGCCCGCCGGGTTCAGGCCGGAGACGACGTGCTTGACGGTGCCGCCCTTGCCGGAGGTGTCCATGCCCTGGAGGACGAGCAGCAGGCAGCGCGGGTCGCCCGCGGTGCTCTGCGCGAAGAGCCGCTCCTGCCACCGGGCGAGCAGTGCCCGGACGCGCTCGGTCTCGGCCCGCGCGCCCTTCTTGCCGCCCGCCGGGGCGCCCGGGGTGTCCCGGGTGCCGCGGGCGGCGAGGTGCACGGGGCCGGGCGGCACCCGCAGCAGGGACCGCAGGTCGGGGGCCGTCGCACGGCTGGTCTGCCTGGCCATGCACCGATCGTGCGCCGGGCCGCCGCCCGCCGCCAGCGCTGCGGCGAGGTCAGTCCGCCGTGACGCCGTCCGCACGCTCGGCGCGGGCCGCGTCACGGGCCAGCGCGGTGAGCCGGGAGACGGCCCGGAAGTACTTCTTGCGGTAGCCCCCGGACAGCAGCTCCGCCGAGAAGAGCCGGTCGAAGGGCACCCCGGAGGCCATGACCGGGATCTCGCGGTCGTAGAGCCGGTCGGCGAGCACCACCAGCCGCAGCGCGGCCGCCTGGTCGGTGACCTCGGTGACCCCGCGCAGGAAGACCGCCGTCACGCCGTCGCACAGCGCCCCGTAGCGGCTGGGGTGGACGGTGGCCAGGTGCGCGGACAGCTCCGCGAAGTCGTCGAGGGCCGCGCCGGGGGTGCGCAGCGCGGCGCGCACCACCTGCTCGTCGGCGAACGGCTCGGGCGCCTGCGGCAGGCCGCGGTGCCGGTAGTCCTCACCGTCGATCCTGATGCTGGTGAAGCGTGCGGACAGGCCCTGTATCTCGCGCATGAAGTCGGCGGCGGCGAAGCGCCCCTCGCCGAGCCGCCCCGGCAGCGTGTTGGACGTCGCGGCGAGCCGTACGCCCGCCTCCGCGAGCCTGCCGAGCAGCGTGGAGACCAGCACCGTGTCGCCGGGGTCGTCGAGCTCGAACTCGTCGATGCACAGCAGCCGGTGGTCCCTGAGCGCCGTCACGGCGGGCTGGAAGCCGAGCGCGCCGACCAGGTTCGTCAGCTCCACGAAGGTGCCGAAGGCCTTGCGCTCGCGCGGCGCGGGGGTGGCGTGCCACAGCGAGGCCAGCAGGTGCGTCTTGCCGACGCCGTAGCCGCCGTCCAGGTACACCCCGCCGGCCGCCGGGGCGGGCGCCGGGCCGCGGAACCAGCGGCGGCGGGTCTGCGGGGCGTCCTGCCGGGCGAAGTCGCGGAGCCTGGCGACGGCGGCCGCCTGGCTGGGCTGCCCGGGGTCGGCGACGTACGTCTCGAAGCGGACTCCGTCGAATCGCGGCGGCGGGACCATGTCGGCCACCAGCCGCCCTGTCTCGACATGCGGCGTGCGGCCGCTCAGCGCGACCGGGCTGAGCAGGGCGGATTCGTACGACGGTACGGCTGTCACGACTGTCCAGCGTAGTCCCTCCGGTGGACGTCCACGTCCCGGGGCACCGTGGCGCGCGCCACTGCGGGACGTGGGAGGATCGCGGGTATGCGGCGCCTGTACCCACCCGCCGGGGCGGCGGACGCGGAGCCCGCGGGCACGCCGGGCGCGTCCGCCGGGCCCGGCCTCGACACCCTTGACGGCCTCGCGGAGGTCTACGCCTATCCCGCCTCGGTGGCCGGCGGACGCGCATGGCTGCGGGCGAACATGGTCGGCTCGCTCGACGGGGCCGCGGTCGCCGACGGCAAGTCCGCGCCGCTGTCCTCGCCGGCCGACATGCGGATCTTCGGGGTGCTGCGGGCACTGGCCGACGTCGTCGTGGTGGGCGCCGAGACCGCGCGCCGCGAGGGCTACCGGCCGGCCAGGGCGCGCAAGGAGTTCGCCGCCCGGCGGGCGGCGGCCGGGCAGGCGGCGGCCCCGGCGATCGCGGTGGTCACCCGCGGCCTCGACCTGGACTTCGGCAGCCCGCTCTTCCGCGACCCCGTCGTCCCGACGCTGGTCCTGACGGGGGCGGCGGCGCCGCGCGAGCGGCTGGTCGCGGCCCGCGCGGCGGGCGCCGAGGTGGTCGTCGCGGCGGATCCGGCTGGTGACGGCGCGGGCGTGGACCCGCTCCGCGCGGTCGCCGAGCTGGCCGCGCGCGGCCTCCCGCGGCTGCTGCACGAGGGCGGGCCGCGGCTGCTGGCGCAGTTCGCCGCGGCCGGCGCCGTCGACGAGCTGTGCCTGACGGTGGCGCCGCTGCTCACCGGCGGCGGGGCGCCGCGCATCATGAACGGCCCCGCGGTCCCGGGCCCGGCCCGCTTCGCACCGGGGTCGGTCCTGGAGGAGGACGGCTTCCTCTTCACCCGCTACGTCCGCGCGTAGCACGCGTGCCCCCGCGGAGTCTCCGCCCCCGCCGCACCCCGCACCTCCGCCCGGGACGCCTCGCCCCCGGGCAGCCTCCCGCGTGCCCCCGCGTAAACCCCGCGCCCCGCCGTACGCCCTGCAGGGGCAAGGGTGAGCCGTAAAAACCGGATTCCGGCGTTCCGCTTGGCGTGGCTCGGGAAGACTCGTACCGGGTGCCCTGTGAAGATCGGGGCAGGATGGTGTGCAGGGCGGCCGAGCGGCCCCTGAGAAAGAAGGACGCGTCCGTGTTCACGACCGTACTCATGATCGAGAAGGGGCTCGCCCCCGCCGATGTGGAGCTCGTCACCACCCTGCACGGCGACGAGCCGGTCTCGTTCGTGGTGCTGATGCAGCCCCGCGGCGACCAGGACCGCCTGCTGCGGGCGGTGGACGACGTGGCGCTGGGCCACCTGGAGGAGGCCGCGCGGGAGAACGAGGTACCCGAGGGCGAGCAGGCCCACCAGCCCGCCGAGCTGGCCCTCGCCGCCTCCGTCGACCAGTTGCGCACCGCGGGGGCGGAGGCGGTGGGCGAGATCGTCCAGAAGCACCCGCTGGACGTCCTCACGTCGGTGGTCGAGCGGACGCACGCGGACGAGGTGATCGTGCTGACGGCGCCGCACTTCGTGGAGGAGTTCTTCCACCGCGACTGGACGTCCAGGGCCCGCCACAAGGTGGGCGTGCCGGTGCTGAAGCTCTTCGCCCAGCAGGACGACGAGGAGTGACACGGCGCAGGCGCGTGCCCGCCGCCGGGCCCCCGGGCGGCGGGCACGCCCGCCGTGCGGGGGCCGGTGCGCGCGAGGCGCGGCGCCCAGCAGTGCGAGAATCGGCTCACCCGCCCGCCGGACACTCGGCCCGCCCCTTGGAGATGCGCGTATGAGCCCGACCGTTCCGCCCACCCTGGACCGACCGCACTTCATCGGGATCGGCGGCGCCGGGATGTCGGGCATCGCGAAGATCCTCGCGCAGCGCGGCGCGGCGGTGGCGGGCAGCGACGCGCGCGAGTCGGAGACGGCCGCCGCGCTGCGGGCGCTCGGTGCGACCGTGCACATCGGGCACGCCGCGGGCAACCTCGCGCCGGACGCCACCGCGGTCATCGTCTCCAGCGCGATCCGCGCGGAGAACCCGGAGCTGGCGGCGGCCCGCGAGCGCGGCCTGCCGGTCGTGCACCGCAGCGACGCGCTGGCGGCGCTGATGGCGGGCACCCGCCCGGTCGCGGTGGCCGGCACGCACGGCAAGACGACGACCACCTCGATGCTGGCCGTCGCCCTCACCACGCTCGGCCTGGCCCCGTCTTACGCGATCGGCGGCGACCTGGACGCGCCCGGCTCCAACGCCCACCACGGCGAGGGCGACCTCTTCGTCGCCGAGGCCGACGAGAGCGACCGCAGCTTCCACGCCTACGACCCCGAGGTCGCGGTGGTGCTCAACGTCGAGCTGGACCACCACGCGAACTACGCGTCGATGGAGGAGATCTACGACTCCTTCGCGACCTTCGTCGGCAAGATCCGCCCCGGAGGCACGCTGGTGGTCTCCGCCGACCAGGCGGGCGCCGTGGAGCTGACCCGGCGGATCGCCGGCACGGACGGACCGCACGTGCTCACGGTCGGCGAGGCGCCGACCGCCGACCTGCGGGTCACGTCCATCACTCCGCGCGGCCTGACCAGCGAGGTCACGGTCGTCATGGCGGACGGCCGGGAACTGGCCTTCACCGTCTCGGTGCCCGGCCGGCACTACGCACTCAACGCAGCCGCCGCGCTGGCCGCCGGCACCGCCCTCGGGGTGCCCGCCGAGGAGCTGGCGCCCGCGCTCGCCTCGTACACCGGCGTCAAACGGCGCCTCCAGCTCAAGGGCGAGGCCGCGGGCGTGCAGGTCATCGACTCCTACGCGCACCACCCGACCGAGATGACGGCCGACCTGGAGGCGATCCGCGCCGCCGCGGACGGCGGCCGGGTGCTCGTGGTCTTCCAGCCGCACCTGTTCAGCCGCACCCGCGAGCTGGGCAAGGAGATGGGAGGCGCGCTGGCGCTCGCGGACGCCTCGGTGGTGCTGGAGATCTACCCGGCGCGCGAGGACCCGGTACCCGGCGTGACCAGCGCGCTCATCGTCGACGCCGCGCGCGCCGCGGGCGCCGACGTGACCCCGGAACCGGACCGCGAGGCGGTCGCGGAGCTGGTGGCAGGAATGGCGAAGCCCGGCGATCTCGTTCTCACCATGGGGGCGGGCGACGTGACCGACCTCGGACCGCGGATTCTGGCCCGCCTCGGCAGCTGAGAGGACCTCCATGCCGTACGAAGTGAACAAGTCCGACGAGCAGTGGCGCGAGGAGCTGTCCCCGCAGGAGTACGCGGTCCTGCGGCAGGCCGGCACCGAGCGCCCCTTCACCGGTGAGTACACCGACACCAGCACCGAGGGCGTGTACGAGTGCCGCGCGTGCGGCGCCGAGCTCTTCCGCTCCGCCACGAAGTTCGAGTCGCACTGCGGATGGCCGTCGTTCTACGACCCGGCCGACAGCGCGGCGGTCGAGCTGATCGAGGACCGCACCATGGGCATGGTGCGCACCGAGGTGCGCTGCGCGCGCTGCGGATCCCACCTCGGCCACGTCTTCACGGGCGAGGGCTACCCGACACCGACCGACCAGCGCTACTGCATCAACTCGATCTCACTGCGGCTGGCCCCCACCGGGGAGTGACGCGGGCGCGGGGGTGGGCACCGGAGGACTCCGGTGCCCACCCCCTGCCGTGTGCGCGACAGCGCTCGCGGCCAGGTCAGCTCGTGGTGCAGGAGAGCGTCGGGGCGCCGTTGCTGCCCGAGTAGTTGGCGTTGAAGCCGAAGGACGTGCTCGCGCCGGCGCCGAGGCTCCCGTTGTAGCTGGCGTTGGTCACGGTCACCGTGTTGCCGGACTGCGTGTAGCTGCCGTTCCACAGGTTGGTGACGGTCTGGTTGCCGGGGAAGGTGAGCTTCACCGTCCAGCCGTTGACGCCGGAGGAGCCGTTGTTCTTGACGTTCACCGCACCGGTGAAGCCGGCCCCCCAGTCGGAGGAGTTGGTGAAGGTCGCGGAGCAGCCGCTGCCGGTGCCGCCGGTCGATCCGCCGGTCGTGCCGCCGGTCGTGCCGCCGGTCGTGCCGCCGGTCGTGCCCCCGGTGGTACCGCCGGTCGTGCCGCCGGTGGTGCCGCCCGTCGTGCCGCCGGTGCTGCTGCCGCCGCTGCTGACGGTGATGTTGGAGCTGCCGGAGGAGCCGTAGCCCTCGGTGGCCAGGATCTCGTAGTTCGGGGTGCCGAGGTTCAGGCCCGCCTGTGCCCACGCGTTGAAGAAGTTGGACACGGTGATGGTGCCGCCGGTGCGCTTGGCCTGGCGGATCGCCCAGTACTGGTAGAAGGTCGCGGTGCCCTCGATCGACGGCTGGTTGACGCGCTGCGTCCGGTACAGGTCGTACGTGCTGCCGTCACTGCTGACCGAGCCCAGCTTGGTGGCGCCGGTGCTGGGGTTGTAGTTGCCGTAGTTGTCGACGATGTAGTACTCGATGAGCGGGTTGGTGGTCCAGCCGTACAGCGACAGGTAGCAGTTGCCGTTGCAGTTCCACGTCCCCGAGTACGTCACCGGCGCGGTCGTGCCCGGGTTCCAGCCCTTGCCGGCCACGAAGTTGGTCACGTTGTTCCACTGGGTGCTGTACTGGCCGCCGGAGCCCATCGTCATCGAGGCCTGGCCGCTGTTCTGGCTCCAGAACGAGTAGAAGTACCCGTTGTTGGTGCCGGTGCTGTTCGTGTTGACGGTCGTGTCGGCGTGGGCCGCGCCGGGGAGCGCGAAGGCGACCGTGACCGACGCCGCGACGGCGACGAGACCTCGGACGGCGGCCATGACGGGGCGTCTGGGGCGCATCACACGGGTCAGCAGACTCACTGGGGTTCCTCCTTGCACGGATGTGGGGGGTCCGCGTGCCGCCGCCCCCGCCGGCACGGGCCGTTGCGGCCGGCGACAGCAGGGGCATGACACGCACTCCGACCGCCGAGCGTGCCGCGGCCGGAGGCCCGGGCCCGGATGGGTGCGGCCCGGATCACCGGTGACGCATCACCGGTGACGCCGAACAGTCTGGACCGCACCCTCCGGGTGTCAACACTTTCGGTAGAAATTTCGAAATCTTTCTGCCCACAGGGTTCCCACAGACAAGCGATCTCCGCTGATCACCCGCCGATTGAGAGGAATTCGCCGACTCGAACGGCCAACGCCCGCCATGGGCAGGGCATGTGACGATCGGAATGGCGAGCGCCGTTTCGAAAGTTTCGAAGACCCGTGTCCACGGGAGGGCCCGGGGTTGCCGGTGCTGGCCGGAACCGTTCGGTACGGGACCGCGGCCGGGTGCGTACGGGCGCGGCGGCCGGTGCGCGGCTGCGCGCCCGGCCCGTCTACTCCGCCGAGCCGAGGCGGGAGACGGCCGCGCAGGACAGCAGGCCCGCCGCGGCCGCGGCCACCGCGGCGAGGACGAGCGGCACCACCGGGTAGTGCACCGCGCCCGTGCGCGAACCGGTGACCAGGCCGGTGACCGCGGCCTGCGCGGGCGACCCGGAGGCCAGCAGCACCGCGCCCGCGCCCAGCGCCGTCACCAGCAGCGACCAGCCCGCGCCCCGCACCAGCGGCGGGTTGGTCAGCGCCCCCACCGCGCCGCCGAGCAGGACCGCCACCGCCGCGGCCAGCAGCCCGGCCAGGGAGGCCGGCCCCACCGGGACCGCGGTCCTCAGGTCGTCGGCACACGCCCCGCTCACGGCGGCCACGAAGGCCGTCCCGGCGGCGCCCAGCAGCGCGGCGGCCCCCAGCCCGGTGACCAGCGCCCCGGCGTGCGCCCGCCCGGGCCCCACCGCGGAGGCGGTGCACGCGCGCGCGGCGGCGGGCTCGTTGCGCACGCACACCCGCACCAGCCACGCCGTGACCGGCAGCAGCAGCGCGGCCGCGTACCCCATCGACCCGAGCACCGGCTCCCCGCCGCCGATCCCGACCGCCATGACCGCGCCGTACCCCAGCAGCGGCGGCAGCCAGCGGTGCGAGCGCACCAGCAGCGCGGCCTGGTACCGCAGCAGCGCACGGGCCCGCCGCCACCCGCCGCCCTCTCCGCCGAGCCGGGCCGGCGGGACCGCGGGCGGCGGTTCCCCGGGGACCTGGGCGCCTTCACCTGCCGGCGCGGCCACCGCGGCCGCGGGCAGCGGCGCCGGGTCCGCCCCGCCTGCCCGCGCCGCCGCGGGCTCGGGGGCGGGGGCCTCCGGGGACCGGGGGCCGTCGGCCTGCGGCACGGGGCGGACGGCGGTGACGTGCCACGGCGGGTCCGCAGCCAGCAGGGCGCGCAGGGCGGCGTCGGAAGCCGCGGCGGGCAGGACGAGACGGGCCGGGCGGGCCCCGGGGCGGGCGTACGGGCGGACGCCCGCGGGGAGTTCGCCCGTACCCTCGGCCTCGATCAGCATGCGGCCCGCCGGTGGCGCGGCGCCTCGGGGCGTGCGAAGGTGCGCGGTGGCCCCTCCCGTCGCCGCGTCGACCGTCACCGTGACGTCCTGCTCACCCGCCAGGCGCCGCGGGTCGTGGTCGACGAAGACGACCGTGCCGCCCGCGGCCGTCCTGGCCCGCACCGCCGCGTCCAGCGTGGCGCGGGCGGCGGTGTCCAGACCCGTCCAGGCCTCGTCCAGCACCAGCAGCTGCGGGTCGGCCAGCAGGGCCTGGGCGACGGCGACCTTCTGGCAGGTGCCCTTGGACAGCTCGTCGAGCGGCGTGCCCGCGTACCCGGCGACACCGAAGCCTTCCAGCCAGTACGCCGCCCGTGCCCGGGCGGTCGCGGCGGGCAGGCCGCGGACGGCGCCCAGGTGGGTCAGGTAGCGCAGGGCGGGGAAGGGCAGGGCGGCCGGGAAGCGCTCCGGCACGTACGCGGTGGCGGATGCGGGGCGGCCCGTGACGCGCCCGGTCGTCGGGCGGTCGATCCCGGCGAGAAGCCGCAGCAGCGTCGACTTGCCGCTGCCGTTCACCCCCTCGACCCGCACCAGCGCGCCCCGCGGCAGCTCCAGCGTGACCTCCCGCAGCACCCACGGTCCGCGCGGCCGGTAGCGCCGCCCGACACCGTCGAGTCGCAGTCCCGTTCCCCCCACGGGCCCATCCTGGACCACCCGCCGCGGAGCGCCAAGCGGCGGTGGCAGACTGGGCCCGTGACCAGCCCCTTCCAGCACAGCGCCGCCGAGCGGGACGCGGCGCGGCAGTACGTCCTGCCGCTCGTCGTACGGATCGAGCGGGACGCCCCTCCGGAGCGCACGGACGCGCTCGAGACCGCCGCCCGCGCCGTCCTGACCCTGCTGTCCGACGAGCGGGCGACGGCGGACGGCGGGGAGTGGGCGCAGGCCGTCCGCGACTGGCAGGACGCCCGGATCCGCAAGGTGGTCCGGCGCGCGCGGGGTGCGGAGTGGCGGCGGGCGGGCACGCTGCCCGGCATCACCGTGACCGGGCGCTCCGCCGAGGTGCGGGTCTATCCGCCGGTGCCGCTCGACGGCTGGCCCAAGGACCTGGCCAGGCTCCAGGTCTCGGGCACCGAACTCGACGACCCCGCGGCCCCGCCGCCGCCCCCCGCGGCCGAGCCCGTGCTGTGGCTCAACCCCGAGGTCACGATGTCCGCGGGCAAGGCCATGGCGCAGGCCGGGCACGGCGCACAGCTCGCGTGGTGGGAGCTGGACGG
The DNA here is from genome assembly GCF_044333485.1 of Streptomyces sp. NPDC020983. Lineage (NCBI taxonomy): Bacteria > Bacillati > Actinomycetota > Actinomycetes > Kitasatosporales > Streptomycetaceae > Streptomyces > Streptomyces sp. NPDC020983. The sequence goes on from NZ_JBIRRA010000011.1 coordinate 105,781, forward strand.
CGACGAGCGCGCGGCCTGGCGGGCGGCGGGCTTCCCGCTGGCCGTCCGCACCGCCTCCCCCGCCGACTGGCCCGCCCTGGCGGCGTCGCCCCTCCCCCTCGTGCGCGACGCCGGCTTCACGGAGGTCGCCCCCGGCTCCGCGACCGTCGTCGCCGACCACCCCGCCCTGCGCAGCCCCCACGCCTGACGGCGCCCCGGACAGCCCGCTGCGGCGGCCCGCCCGAACTCCCGCCGGTGACGGCCTGCCCGCGGCTCCCGCCCCCGGGCCACCGGTTCGCGCGCCGGCCTCGGGCCCCGGACGCGGCTCCCCCGGACGCGGGCGACGCGCGCCCCGCCACGGGACCGGTGGAAGGTCCCGCGGCGGGCGCGTCGGGGCTCACGGCAGGAGGACCAGCCGCCCCCGCACGCCGCCCGCGGCGAGGCGGGCGTGCGCGGCGGGGGCCTCGGCCAGCGGGTACGTGGCCGCCACGCGCAGGGAGATGCGGCCCGCGTCCGCGAGCGCGGAGAATTCGGTGAGGCGGCGCCCGTCCGCGCGGATCCACACGTTGGCGACGCGCGTCCCGCGCCGCGGCACGGGGTCGGCGCCGTGCCCGAAGGCGACGAAGGCGCCGCCGCCGCGCAGCGCCTCGAGCGCCGCCTCCCGCAGCCCCGCCGTGTCGAGGACGCCGTCGGCCCCGCCGGGCGCCCACGCCCGTACCGCGTCGCCGACGTTCGGGACGTCACGGGGAATGAAGTGGGTGGCGCCCAGCTGCCGCACCAGCTTCTCGTCGTCCGCCCCGGCGAGCGCCGCGACGCGCAGCCCGCGCAGCACGGCCAGCTCCACGGCGAAGCCGCCCACACCGCCGGCCGCGCCGGTGACCAGCAGCGTGCTCCCGGCGGGCAGGCCGAGCAGGTCGAGGGCCTGGTCGGCGGTGAGCGCGTTCAGCGGGATCGTGGCGGCCTCCGCCGGTGTCGCGTCGCGCGGGGCCCGGCCCACCGCGGCGGCGTCGAGGACGACGTGCTCGGCGTAGCCGCCGGTCGTGAGGTCCAGCCGGTCGATGCAGCCGATGACGCGGTCGCCGACCGCGAACCCGGCCCCGGCCCCCACCGCGTCGACGCGGCCGGCGACGTCCCAGCCGATCCCGTACTGCGCGCGCGGCGCGGTGAAGCCGACGGCGACGGTTCCCCCGGCGCGTGTCAGCAGGTCCACGGGGTTGACGGCCGCGGCCTCGACCGCGATGCGCACCTGCCCCGGCCCCGGCTCGGGCAGCGGCTGCTCGACGACCTCCAGCGCCTCCGGTCCGCCGAACTCCCGGACGACGACCGCCCTCGTGATCCCGTTGCCCATCTCCGCACTCCTGCCTGCTCTCCGACCGTTCGCGGGGGCGTCCGTGCCCCGCGGTACGACCCTAGGCGCATTGCTATCTTCTGGTAAGCAGGCACCTGGAAGTGCGTAACGCACCTCTGGGCCACGTACCGGCCGAGAGGGGCCGCGGGCACCGGGCGTCAGCACGGGCTGCGTACGACGCGTTCGCTCCCCCGCGCAACCGCGGGCGCCGCCCCGCGACGGGGGCTGACGCACAGGGGCGGCGCCGGCCGTGCCGGTCGGTCCGGCAGCGCGCCGGCGGCCGCCGGGGACCGGCCGGAGCAGAACGTGCCGGCCGGCCCGGCCGTCCGGTCAGGCGTACGGCGGGGGTTCGCCCGGCACGCGTCCGGGCCCGGCCCCCGAGGGAGCCGGGCCCGGGAAGGGCGGGGGTCTCAGGCGAGACCGGCGACCAGGTCGGCGACCTCGCGGCGGCGCCCGGTGAAGAACGGCACCTCCTCGCGGACGTGGCGGCGCGCCTCGGAGCCGCGCAGGTGCCGCATGAGGTCCACGATCCGGTGCAGCTCGTCGGCCTCGAAGGCGAGGATCCACTCGTAGTCGCCGAGCGAGAAGGAGGCGACGGTGTTGGCGCGCACGTCCGGGAAGCCGCGGGCCATCTTGCCGTGGTCGGCGAGCATCCGGCGGCGGTCCTCGTCCGGCAGCAGGTACCAGTCGTACGAGCGGACGAACGGATAGACGCTCACGTAGTCGCGCGCGTGCTCGTCGGCGAGGAAGGCCGGGATGTGCGACTTGTTGAACTCCGCGGGGCGGTGCAGCGCCATGTTGGACCACACCGGCTCCAGGGCGCGGCCCAGGCGCGTGCGGCGGAAGAGGCTGTAGGCCTCCTGGAGCGCGTCGGACGTCTCGGAGTGCCACCAGATCATCACGTCGGCGTCCGCCCGCAGCCCGGACAGGTCGTACGTGCCGCGGATCGTGACGTCCTTGGCGGCGAGCTGCGCGAACAGCTCGTCGACCTCCTCCGCGTAACCGGAGCGGTCTTCCGGGAGCGGGGCGCGGAGCCGGAAGACCGACCACAGGGTGTAGCGGATGACCTCGTTGAGGTCCTTGGCCTTCTTGCCCGCGTTCGGGGCCTTGGCGTGCGCGGCGGAGTCCCCCGCGGCGGCTTCGGCGGGAGCGTGGGCGTGGGCGTCGGCAGGAGTGGAGTCGGTCATGCGGCTATTCTCCCGCGCCGTCCGTCCCGCCGGGCACCAGGGTGGCCAGCAGCCCGTCCGCGGCCCGCTGCCCGCTGCCGACGCACGCCGGGATGCCGACGCCGTCGTAGACCGCGCCGCACACGCCCAGACCGGGCAGCTTGCCGACGTGCTCGCGGATGCGGGCGACCCGGTCCACATGCCCGACCGGATACTGCGGCAGGCCGCCGTCCCACCGGGTGACGCGGGCGGCGACCGGTGCGGCCCGCAGCCCGACCGCCTGCTCCAGGTCCTCGCGGGACAGCCGCACCAGGTCGGTGTCGTCCCACGCGAGGTCCCCCTCGTCGCCGAAGCGCCCGACGGAGGTGCGCAGCACCACGGTGTCGCCGCCCGCCGCGTCCAGCCAGCCCCACTTGCGGCTGGAGAAGGTCGAGGCCTTGATCGTACGGCCGTCCACGGGCGGCACGAGGAAGCCGCTGGACTGCGGCAGCAGGGCCAGGTCGGCGCGCCGGAAGGCCATCGTGACCAGCGCCATGCTCGCGTAGTCCACGCCGGACAGCTCCGCCGCGGCGGCCGGCGACTCGCCCTCCAGCAGCCGGGCGGAGGCGGGGGCGGGCACGGCGAGCACCACGCCGTCGGCGTCGAGGGCGCGGTCGGCGAGCCGGACCCGCCAGCCGTGCGGGCCGGTGCGGTGCAGTTCGCGCACGCGCGCCCCGGTCTCGACGGTGACGCCCAGCGCCCGGCAGGCCTCGGCGACCGCGAGCGGCAGCCGCCCGACGCCGCCGCGCAGCCCGTTGAAGACCGGGCCGGCCGCGGTGGCGGCGGCCGCCTTGCGCTGGATCGCGCGGGCCGCCTCGATGAGCGAGCGCCCCCCTGTGGCGGCGGCGTAGAGCTGCGGCACCGCCGCGCGCAGCGAGATCTCGTACGCGTTGCCCGCGTAGACGCCGCCGAGCAGCGGCTCGACGAGCCGGTCGACGACCTCCCGGCCCAGCCGGGCGGCGACGTACGCCCCCACGGCGACGTCCCCGTCGACGGCGGTGCGCGGCAGGACGTGGTCGAAGGGGATGCGGGCCAGGCCCGCGGGGGAGATGACGCCGGAGGCGGCGAGCGGCCCGAGGTCGCCCGGCACGCCCATGACATGGCCCTTCGGCATCGGCCGCAGCCGCCCGCGGGTCCACACCGTGGCGCCCAGCACGGCGGGCGGCTCCAGGTCGTCGCCGAGCCCGACCTCGCGGGCCAGGGCCACCGCCTCCGGGCGGCGGGCGAGTATCGACTCGGCGCCCAGGTCCACGGGCACCCCGGCGATCTCGTCGGCGTGCAGCTTCCCGCCGAGCCGCGCGGTGGCCTCCAGCACCGTGACCCGCACCCCCGCGCGGGCCAGCCGGTGCGCCGCGGCGAGCCCGGAGATACCGCCGCCGACGACCACCACATGGCCCGGAGGCCTCTTGCCCGCGGTCTCGCCTGCGTGCCCGCGGGATGCCGCCGCGGCCGGACCGGAGTGCGCGTCGCTCATACGTCCACTGTCTCAGACGCCGGATCGAGTTCGGACCGTGATGGCGCCGGTACCGAAGTCGCGGAACGGGATGCGCCACACTCCCGTCACACCGGCACTTCCGCTCGACAACCGTGTCTCTGGGGGGATTTCACGATGAGAGTAAGTGCGAGACAGGCCGCGCCCGGCTCCCGCCGGGCCCGGCACCGCCGGCCGGTGCCGGCCGCGCTGCTGCTGGCGGGGGCGCTCGCCCTCGCCGGGTGCAGCGCGTCGTCCGGCAAGGACAGCTCGTCCTCGTCGGACAGCGCGGCGGGCCCGGCCGCGTCCGCGCCGGCCGCCGGGAACCAGGAGGGCGGCAGCCGCAGCAGCGGCAGCGGCACCGGCGCCGTCCAGGACGAGGGCTCCGGCGCAAAGGCCGCACCGTCCGCCGGCTCGTCCGGCAGCAGGGCCCCGCACCCGTCCGTGTCGTACCTCGTCCGTACGGCGAGCCTGAGCGTGCGCACCCCGCACGTCGCCGACGCGCTGCGGCAGGCCAAGTCCTTCGTGGCCGACGCGGGCGGCTACTCCGGCGACGAGGACACCGCGACGGGGACGGACGGCGGCGTCTCCTCCACCGTCCAGCTGCGCGTCCCGTCCGCGGCGTACGACGGCCTGCTGGACCGGCTCTCCGGGCTGGGCAGCCTGCTCTCCCGCAAGGTGAGCGTGCAGGACGTCACCGGCAAGGTGGTGGACGTGCAGAGCCGGGTGAAGTCCCAGAAGGCCAGCGTGGAGCGGGTACGGGCGCTCATGCAGCAGGCGACGGACCTGGACGACGTCGTCAGCCTGGAGAGCGAACTGAGCACCCGTGAGGCCGACCTGGAGTCGCTGGAGGCCCAGCAGGCGTCGCTCCAGGACCAGACGAACCTGGCCACCGTCACGCTGACCCTGAGCGAGCCGCCCGCACCGGCCGTGCACAAGAAGGCGGAGAAGGCCCGCCACGACGGCTTCTGGACCTCGGTCGGCCACGCCCTGCGCGACGGCTGGGACGCCTTCTTCGTGGCCCTGCGCGGCGTCCTCGTCGTGCTGGCGGTGGTCCTGCCCTTCCTGCTCGCCGTGGCGGCGCTGTGGACGGCCTACCGCGTGGCGCGCCGCCGCTGGTGGCCGCGGCGGGAGCCGGACCCGGACGCCGCGACGCTGCGCCCGCCGCGCGGGCTGCCGGGCCACCCGCAGGCACAGGCGGAATCCGCCGATCCGTGGCGTGCGCCCGCGGAGCCCGCTGCCGTACCGCGCTCCCCGGGTGCCCGGACGGACCGGGCCGCGCCGCCCGCTCCCGCCGTGCCCCCGGTACCGCCGCAGGCCGCCGGGCCGGCGGCGCAGCGGCCGCAGGAGCGGCGCGAGCCGGGGAAGCCGGGGAAGGAGGAGCCGCCGCCCGCCGGGTGACCGGCGGGCCGGGTCGCCTCAGGCCGTCTGCGTGGTGCGGTGCACGAACTCCACCAGGCGGCTGAGGGCGTCCGGGTCGGTGTGCGGCATGACGCCGTGGCCGAGGTTGAAGACGTGCCCGGTGCCCGCCGCGGCCGCGGCGTCCAGCACCTCGCGGGTCTTCTCCTCGACGGCCGCCGTCGGCGCGAAGAGCACCGCCGGGTCCAGGTTGCCCTGGAGCGCCTTGCCGGGGCCGACGCGGCGCGCGGCCTCGTCCAGCGGCACGCGCCAGTCGACGCCGACGACGTCGGCGCCCGCCTCGCCCATCAGGCCCAGCAGCTCGCCGGAGCCGACACCGAAGTGGATGCGCGGCACCCCGTAGCCCTCGACGGCGCGGAAGACCTTCGCGGAGGCCGGCATCACATGCCGCCGGTAGTCGGCCGGGGACACCGCACCGACCCAGGAGTCGAAGACCTGGACGGCGCTCGCGCCCGCCTCGACCTGCACCTTCAGGAAGGCCGCGGTGATGTCGGCGAGCCGGTCGAGCAGGTCGTGCCACAGCTGGGGGTCGCCGTACATGAGCGCCTTGGTGCGCTCGTGGTTGCGCGACGGGCCGCCCTCGACGAGGTAGCTGGCCAGCGTGAAGGGGGCGCCGGTGAAGCCGATCAGCGGGGTCTCCCCCAGCTCGGCGGTGAGCAGGCCGACGGCCTCGGTGACGTAGCCGACGTCCGAGGGGTCCAGGTCGCGCAGCCGCGCCAGGTCCTGCCGGCTGCGGAACGGCTCGCCGACCACGGGTCCCACGCCCGGCTTGATGTCCAGGTCCAGGCCGATCGCCTTGAGCGGCACCATGATGTCGCTGTAGTAGATCGCCGCGTCCACCTTGTGCCGCCGGACCGGCTGCAGGGTGATCTCCGCGACCAGCTCGGGCCGCATGCACGACTCGAGCATCGGAATACCCTCGCGCGCCTTCAGGTACTCGGGCAGCGACCTGCCCGCCTGGCGCATGAACCACACCGGGGTGTACGGCACCGGCTCGTTCCGGCAGGCGCGGATGAACGGGGAGGCAGCGGTCTGCTGATGCGTGCTCACACCCGGCATCCTCGCACGCCGCGCGGAGAGACCGGTTACGGGGCCTCGGGTGTTGTTGCGCACGCGGACGCCGCGCGCGCCCTAGTCTTCCGGGCATGGCAGCGGTGCATGGACAGGTCGGCGAGGTCGGCGAGGACGGCGGGGTCCCCTTTCCTTTTCGGCATGCGGTGGACGCGTTGCGGGGGGCGCGGGTGCGGCCGCAGGTGCGGATCGAGGAGGTGGCCGCGCCGCGCCGGCTCGCCTCGTACGCCTACGCACTGGAGGCCTCGGTGCTCGCCGACGGGGAGGAGCTGGCCGACGGGCGGGTGGTGCTGCTGCACGAACCGCAGGGCCACGAGGCCTGGTCCGGCACCTTCCGGCTGGTCACCCTCGCCCGGGCGGACCTGGAGCCGGAGATGGCGGGCGACCCGCTGCTGCCCGAGGTCAGCTGGTCGTGGCTGACGGGCGCGCTCGCCGCGCACGGCGCCGGCCACGGCGAGCCGAGCGGCACGGTCTCGCGCGCGTCGTCGCACTTCTTCGGCGGCCTCGGCGACCGCCCGGACGAGACCAGGATCGAGCTGCGCGCGTCCTGGACGCCGCAGGAGCGGCCCGGCGGGCTGATCGACGCCACCGCGCACCTGGCCGCCTGGTGCGACCTGCTGTGCGCGTGCGCGGGCCTGCCGCCGGCCGAGGACACCCCCGCGCGCGGCACGGCGGGCGTCGTGCCGCTGCCCAAGCGCCGCACCTGAGCGCGGTGCCCGTCCCCCCGCTGCGGCCGCTGCGGGCCCCGCGAGGGGCCCTTCTGAGGGTGCGTCGGGCACCCGGCCGGGGCCGGCAGCTCTGGCGTTCGATCGGCCGTCCGATTTGCCGGAAATAATGTGCAACAAATCGTGATCTTTCCCTAAAGGCCGGGCCGATTGCTGCCGAAGGAAACTGTGACCCTTTCAGTCCCCTTTGCCACAGGAGGCCCGGTGTCCGTTCTTCTCGAGCAGCCCACGAGCCTGGTCGCCTACCGTCCCAGCAAGCCGACGGCCATGGTCGTCGTGGCCGACCCCCGCGTACGCTCCACCGTCACCCGACACCTGTGGGCGCTCGGGGTTCGCGACGTGATCGAGGCCTCGTCGATCGCCGAGGCCCGCCCCCGGGTCGGTAACCCCCGCGACATCTGCGTCGCCGACGTCCACCTGCCCGACGGCTCCGGGCTCACCCTGCTCGCCGAGACCCGCGCCGCGGGCTGGCCCAACGGCCTCGCCCTCTCCGCCGCCGACGACATCGGCGCGGTGCGCAACGCCCTCGCGGGCGGCGTGAAGGGCTATGTGGTGACCGGCACCCGCAACACCCCGGGCAGCCTCGCCGGCCGCCCGGGCCTCGCCCCGCTGGGCGCGACCGCCGCCCGCATGCAGCGCCGCCCCCCGGGCGCCGCCGGTCACCCCGGCAGCGGCTACCGGGAGCTGTCCGGACGCGAGGTGGAGGTGCTCAGGCTCGTCGCCGAGGGCCAGTCCAACAAGGCGATCGGCGTCTCGATGGGCCTTTCCGCGCTGACGGTCAAGAGCCATCTCGCGCGGATCGCGCGCAAGCTCGGGACGGGCGACCGTGCGGGGATGGTGGCCGTCGCGCTGCGCACGGGCATCATCCACTGACCGCCGGGCGCCGCCTCAGGGGGCGGCGTAACGTTCCGCCCCCTGGCGGGCCCGCCCGCCGCCCATTCCGACAAGTCCGGCGTAACCGGACGAACAGGGCGAGCCCCACCGGCAGGTGCGGCGCAAGGCTACCCTTGACAGGTGACCGACGCCCAAGACACCGCATCCGCTGACACCGCGGCGGCGCCGGTCCCGCTGCTGGACCCGCGCGAGGGAATCCCGCCGGTGACCGCAGACCCGCAGGAGCTCGCGGAGGTCGTCGCGGCCTTCGCCGCGGGCACGGGTCCGGTCGCCGTCGACGCCGAGCGTGCCTCCGGCTACCGCTACGGGCAGCGGGCCTATCTGGTCCAGCTGCGCCGCGCCGGAGCAGGGACCGCGCTGATCGACCCCGTGGGATGCCCCGACCTGTCCGCGCTGGACGCCGCGCTGAGCGGCACGGAGTGGGTGCTGCACGCCGCCACCCAGGACCTCCCGTGCCTCGCGGAGCTGGGCATGCGCCCGTCCTCGCTGTTCGACACCGAGCTCGCCGGCCGGCTGGCCGGCTTCCCGCGCGTGGGCCTGGGCGCCATGGTGGAGCAGGTGCTCGGCTACGCCCTGGAGAAGGGCCACTCCGCGGTGGACTGGTCGACCCGCCCGCTTCCCGAGCCGTGGCTGCGCTACGCGGCGCTGGACGTCGAGCTGCTGGTGGACCTGCGGGACGCGCTGGAGGAGGAGCTGCGCGAGCAGGGCAAACTGGAATGGGCGCTCCAGGAGTTCGCGGCCATCGCCGCCGCTCCGCCGCCCGCGCCCAGGGTGGACCCGTGGCGCCGCACGTCGGGGATGCACAAGGTGCGCCGGCGGCGGCAGATCGGCGTGGTGCGCGAGCTGTGGCTGGCCCGCGACCGGGCGGCGCGCGAGCGCGACATCTCCCCCGGCCGGGTGCTCAGCGACGCCGCGATCGTCACCGCCGCGCTGGAGAACCCGCCGAACGTGCACGCGCTCGCCGCGCTGCCCGGCTTCGGGCACCGCATGGGCCGCCGCCAGCTCGACCAGTGGCAGGCCGCGGTGGACCGCGCCCGCAGCCTGCCGGAGCGCGAGCTGCCGCAGCCCACCGCCGCCTACACCGGTCCCCCGCCGCCGCGCGCGTGGGCGGACAAGGACCCGGCCGCGGCCGCCCGGCTGTCCGCGGCCCGGGCCGCGGTGACGGCGCTGGCCGACGAGCTGCACCTGCCGCAGGAGAACCTGATCACCCCGGACACCGTCCGCCGGGTGTGCTGGGCCCCGCCGGCCGACCTCACCCCCGAGGCGGTGGCCGCCGCGCTGGCCGACCTGGGCGCCCGCCCCTGGCAGGTCCAGCTGACCACTCCGCTCATCACGAAGGCCCTCGCCGCCCGCCCCGCCGCGGAGCGGTAACCCTTCCGGTGTGACCTACGCCGCTTCGCGGGGTCGCACTGTCCCGTTCGGTTACCCGCGAGTAGCATGTGCCGGGAGGCGAGTGAACACACATAGAGGGAGCTAGTCGTGCCGCGTTCTGCGAGGGACGTCGTCTTCGTCGACGGCGTCCGTACCCCGTTCGGCAAGGCGGGCCCGAAGGGCATCTACCACGAGACCAGGGCCGACGACCTGGTCATCAAGTGCATCAGGGAACTGCTGCGGCGCAATCCCGGGCTGGACCCGGCCCGTGTCGACGAGGTCGCGATCGCCGCGACCACGCAGATCGGCGACCAGGGGCTGACCCTGGGCCGCACCGCCGGCATCCTGGCGGGGCTGCCGACCACCGTGCCCGGCTTCTCCATCGACCGCATGTGCGCGGGCGCGATGACGGCCGTGACGACGACGGCGGGCGGGATCGCGTTCGGCGCCTACGACGTGGTCGTCGCGGGCGGTGTCGAGCACATGGGGCGGCACCCGATGGGCGAGGGCGTCGACCCGAACCCGCGCTTCGTGTCGGAGAAGCTGGTCGACGAGTCGGCCCTCTTCATGGGCATGACGGCGGAGAACCTGCACGACCGCTTCCCCGCCCTGACCAAGGCCCGCGCCGACGAGTACGCGGTGCGCAGCCAGGAGAAGGCCGCCAAGGCCTACGCGGACGGCAGGATCCAGCCCGATCTGGTCCCGGTCGCGATCCGCCGCACCACCCCCGAGGGCGGCGAGACGGGCTGGGGCCTGGCCACCGCCGACGAGCCCATGCGCCCCGGCACCACGCTGGAGCAGCTGGCCGGCCTCAAGACCCCCTTCCGGCCGCACGGCCGCGTCACCGCGGGCAACTCCGCGGGCCTCAACGACGGCGCCACCGCCTCGCTGCTGGCCGCCGAGGACGTCGCCCGCGAGCTGGCCCTGCCGGTCAAGATGCGCCTGGTCGCGTACGCCTTCGCGGGCGTCGAGCCGGAGGTCATGGGCATCGGCCCCGTCCCGGCCACCGAGAAGGCGCTGGCCCGCGCGGGCCTGACGATGGACGACATCGGCCTCATCGAGGTCAACGAGGCGTTCGCGGTGCAGGTGCTGTCGCTGCTCGACCACTACGGCATCGCCGACGACGACCCGCGCGTCAACCCGTACGGCGGCGCCATCGCCTTCGGCCACCCGCTGGCCTCCTCCGGGGTGCGGCTGATGACGCAGCTGGCCCGGCAGTTCGAGGAGCACCCCGAGGTGCGCTACGGCATCACCACGATGTGCGTCGGCTTCGGCATGGGCGGCACGGTCGTCTGGGAGAACCCGAACTTCGACGGGAGCGTCAAGTGAGCACCACCACCGAACTCCTCAAGGGCGCGGCCGAGCTCTTCCCCGGCGAGGTCGTCACCTCCGCGCACGTGCGGCACCTGGAGCTGCCCGGCGCCGGGCGCTTCGCGCTGATCACCCTCGACAACGGCCTGGACCACACCAAGCCGACCACCTTCGGCCCGCAGTCGCTCGCCAACCTGAACGCAGCGATCGACCAGGTGGAGAAGGAGGCCGCCGAGGGCGCGATCACCGGCGCCGGCATCACCGGCAAGCCGTTCATCTTCGCCGTCGGCGCCGACCTCAAGGGCGTGGAGCTGCTCGCGCGGCACGAGGACGCGCTGGCCATCGGGCGCGGCGGCCACGACGTCTTCAAGCGGCTGTCGTCGCTCGCGGTGCCCACCTTCGCCTACTACAACGGCGCGGCCATGGGCGGCGGCGTCGAGGTCGGCCTGCACTGCACCTACCGCACCGTGTCCGCCTCCGTGCCCGCCTTCTCGCTGCCCGAGGTCTTCCTCGGCCTGGTACCCGGCTGGGGCGGCTGCACGCTGCTGCCGAACCTGATCGGCGCCGACCGCGCGGTCACCGTGATCATCGAGAACTCGCTCAACCAGAACCGGCAGCTCAAGGGCCCCCAGGTCTACGAACTGGGCATCGCCGACGCGCTGTTCGAGGCCGCGGACTTCCTGGAGCAGTCGCTCGCGTGGACCGCGTCCGTCCTCCGGGGCGAGATCGAGGTCCACCGCCCCGAGGTGGACCGCGGCGAGGCCTGGGACGCGGCCGTGGCCCGCGGACGCGCCGTCGCCGACGCCAAGGTGCACGGCGCGGCCCCGGCGGCCTACCGCGCGCTGGAGATCGTCTCCGCGGCCCGCAGCGGCGATCTGCGGCAGGGCTTCGAGGCCGAGGACCGGGCGCTCGCCGACCTCATCATGAGCGGCGAGCTGCGCAGCGGCATCTACGCCTTCAACCTGGTGCAGCGGCGCGGCAAGCGCCCGGCCGGCGCGCCCGACAAGGCGCTGGCCCGCCCGGTGACGAAGGTCGGCGTCGTGGGCGCGGGCCTGATGGCCTCGCAGCTGGCGCTGCTGTTCGTGCGGCGGCTGGAGGTGCCGGTCGTGCTGACCGACATCGACCAGGAGCGGATCGACAAGGGCGTGGCCTACGTGCACGCCGAGATCGACAAGCTGCTCGCGAAGGGCCGGCTGAAGCAGGACGCCGCCAACCGGTACAAGGCACTCGTGACCGGGCACCCGGACAAGGCGGCGGCCTTCGGGGACGCCGACTTCGTCATCGAGGCGGTCTTCGAGGACATGGGCGTCAAGCAGCAGGTCTTCGCCGAGCTGGAGGCCGTGGTGCGCCCGGACGCGATCCTGGCGACCAACACCTCCTCGCTGTCGGTCTCGGAGATGGCCGCGAAGCTGGAGCACCCCGAGCGTGTCGTGGGCTTCCACTTCTTCAACCCGGTCGCGATCCTGCCGCTGCTGGAGATCGTCCGCGGCGAGACCACCGACGACGCGTCGCTCGCGACCGCGTTCGCCGTGGCGAAGAAGCTCAAGAAGACCGCGGTGCTGGTCAAGGACGCGCCCGCCTTCGTGGTGAACCGCATCCTGACCCGCTTCATGGGCGAGATCCAGAACGTCATCGACGAGGGAACGCCGGTCGCCGTGGCCGAGAAGGCCGTCGAGCCGCTGGGCCTGCCGATGTCACCGCTGGTGCTGCTGGAACTGGTCGGCCCCGCCATCGGCCTGCACGTGTCGGAGACGCTGCACGCGGCCTTCCCGGAGCGCTTCACCGTCTCGGAGAACCTGGCGGCCGTCGTCAAGGCCGGCAAGCGCGGCTTCTACGTCTACGACTCCGGCCGCCCCGAACTGGACCCGGAGGTCGCCGCGCTGCTGAAGCAGGGCGACCGTGTGCTGACCGAGGCGCAGGTGCGCGCGCGGGTGCTGGACGCGGTGGCGCAGGAGATCGGGCTGATGCTGGACGAGGGCGTCGTCGCCGAGGCCCAGGACATCGACCTGTGCCTGATCACGGGCGCCGGCTGGCCCTTCCACCTGGGCGGCGTGACGCCGTACCTGGACCGCGAGGGCGTCTCCCAGCGGGTCAACGGCAAGCCGTTCCTCGCGCCGGGCGTGGCGAGCGTCCCGGCCTGACGCGCGGCACAGCGAAGGGGGGCCGGTCCACCGCGGTGGACCGGCCCCCCTTCGTCGCGTTCGGGGCGGCGGGGCCTCAGCCCGCCTGCGCGGGCTGCGGTTCGGCGTCGAGCGCGACGACCCGCTTGACCTCGGCACCGACCTGCTTGCGCAGGGAGGCAGGCGTCAGCGTCTTCGCGTCCTTCACCGGCTCGCCGTTGATCTCGACGACCGGCGCCGAGCCGAGGCCGGCGGCGGTGAAGTCCTGCTGGGACCTGAGGACCCAGCCCTCGTGGTCGCGCTGCTCCACGCACGGCTCGAAGGTGCCGGCCTTGATCTTGTGGGCCTTGCGGGCCAGCTTCTCCATGAGCTTCTCGCTGCTGAGCGCGTCGTCCTTCGGGTCGGCCGGCTGGACCTTCCACAGCTCGTCGACGAAGGCGGCGAAGCGGCCCTGGTCCTGCGCGCAGGCCGCGGCGTTGGCCGCCACCGCGGAGCCCTTGCCGCCGTACTGCTTGTCGGACGACGTCACCAGGCGGTACTGGAGCTGCACCTGGCCGGAGTCCAGCATCTGCTGGAGGGTGTCGCCGTACTGGTCCTGGAAGGCCTTCGAGTCGGGGCTGCGGAGGTCCTCGTAGACGGTGAGGGTGACCGGGACGCTCGGCTTCACGGGGATGCCCAGCTTCGGGCCGGCGGCCGTGGGGGTGGGCGTCGGGCTCGCGTCGGGCGCCAGGGGCGCGGCCGTCGGCCTCGTCGCAGGGCCCACCGCGCCGGTGGGCTCGGACACCTTGTCGTCCTTGCCGGCGCGGACATGGGCGCCGATCAGCGCGGAGACGCCGAAGACCACGACCATGGCCGCTATGCCCACCGCGTAGGGCCGCAGCCGGGCGAGGGGCCCCTTGCGCTTCTTCTTCGGGGCTGCCGAACCGCCCTTGGTGCCGGGCCCCTTGGACTCCGTCATGCTTACGCCACCTCGATCATCCGCACTGCCTTCGCGCATTTCTACCATCGGCCGCGCACCCCCGGGAAACGGGGTTCCCGCCGGGAGCGGGCCGGCCGCCGCCCGGTGCGCCGCGGCGGCGGACGGGCGGCGGGAGCCTCGGGTCAGCCCGCCTCGGGCTCGGCCGGCACCGGGTCGGCGGCCTCGTCGGCGAAGCGGCCGTCGATGGTCGCGACCACGCCCGTGACCTGGCGCGCGATGTCCGGCGCGGTCAGGCCGACCGCGGCCAGCACGTCCTTGCGGGAGCCGTGCTCCAGGAAGCGCTGCGGAATGCCGAAGTCCCGCAGCGGTACGTCCACCTCGGCGTCGCGCAGCGCCTGGGCGACCGCGGAGCCGACACCGCCGGCCCGCCCGTTGTCCTCGACGGTGACGACGAGCCGGTGCCGGGCCGCGAGCCCGGACAGTTCGGGGTCGACCGGCTTGACCCAGCGCGGGTCGACGACGGTGCTGGTGATGCCCTGGGCGTCCAGCAGCGCGGCGGCCTCCAGGCACATCGGGGCGAGCGCGCCGACCGACACCAGCAGCACGTCGGGCTGCTCGCCGGCGGCCGGCTCGCGCAGCACGTCCATGCCGCCGATCCGGCCGACCGCGGGCACCGAGGGGCCGACGGCGCCCTTGGAGTAGCGGACCACGGTGGGCGCGTCACGGACCTCGACGGCCTCCCGCAGCTGCGCCCTGACCTGCTCGGCGTCGCGCGGCGCGGCGATCCGCAGGCCCGGGACGACCTGGAGGATCGACATGTCCCACATGCCGTTGTGCGAGGGCCCGTCGCTTCCGGTGACGCCCGCCCGGTCCAGGACGAAGGTGACACCGCACTTGTGCAGGGCCACGTCCATCAGGACCTGGTCGAAGGCGCGGTTGAGGAAGGTCGCGTAGACCGCGAAAACCGGGTGCAGCCCGCCGGTGGCGAGTCCCGCGGCCGAGACGGCGCCGTGCTGCTCGGCGATGCCGACGTCGAAGACCCGCTCGGGGAAGGCCTCGGCGAATTTGGTGAGGCCCACCGGGTGCAGCATCGCGGCCGTGATGGCGACGATGTCCGGGCGCTCCTTGCCGAGCGCGAGCATCTCGTCGCCGAACACCGACGTCCAGTCGGCGCCGCCCTCGGACAGCGGCAGGCCGGTGTCGGGGTGGATCGGGCCGATGCCGTGGAAGCGGTCGGTGCGGTCCCGCTCGGCCGGGGTGTAGCCGCGGCCCTTCTCGGTGATGCAGTGCACCAGGACGGGCCCGTGGAAGCGCTTGGCGCGCAGCAGCGCGGACTCCACGGCCTCGACGTCGTGGCCGTCGATCGGGCCGAGGTACTTCAGGCCCAGGTCCTCGAACATGCCCTGCGGGGTGATGAAGTCCTTCAGGCCCTTCTTGGCGCCGTGCAGCGTCTCGTAGAGCGGGCGGCCGATGAGCGGGGTGCGCTCCAGCACCTCCTTGGTGCGGGCGAGGAACTGCTCGTAGCCGTCGGTGGTGCGCAGGGTCGCCAGGTGGTTGGCGAGGCCGCCGATGGTCGGCGAGTACGACCACTCGTTGTCGTTGACGACGATGACGAGCGGGCGGTCCTTGGCGGCGGCGATGTTGTTGAGCGCCTCCCAGGCCATGCCGCCGGTGAGCGCCCCGTCGCCGATGACGGCCACGACGTGGTCGTCGCGGCGCAGCAGCTCGTTGGCCTTGGCCAGGCCGTCCGCCCAGCCCAGCACGGTGGAGGCGTGGCTGTTCTCGATCACGTCGTGCTCGGACTCGGCCCGCGAGGGGTAGCCGGACAGGCCGCCGGTGCTCTTGAGCCGGCTGAAGTCCTGCCGTCCGGTCAGCAGCTTGTGCACGTAGGCCTGGTGGCCGGTGTCGAAGAGGATGCGGTCGCGCGGGGAGTCGAAGACCCGGTGCAGCGCCACGGTCAGCTCGACGACGCCCAGGTTGGGGCCGAGGTGGCCGCCGGTCTTCGACACCGCGTCGACGAGGAAGGAGCGGATCTCGGCGGACAGCTCCACGAGCTGCTGCGGGCTGAGCCGGTCGAGGTCGCGCGGTCCGTTGATACGGGTCAGCAGTGCCACCCGTTCCTCCTTAGCCTGTCGCTCCCGGCCGATCTGGCCTTCGGAAGAGTCTAATGTTCGGGTTACCGGCGCGTCGGGCGACCCGTGCGACGTCCGTCACGTGCCGCTCCCCCCGGGCCCCGGGGCGGCGTGTCGGCGCTCCCGGCGCGCCCCGCGAACGACGGAACCGCCGGGCGGTCCTGGGATCCAGGTCCGCCCGGCGGTCCGGGTGGTGCGTGCGGCAGGTCAGGCGCGGCCGGAGCTGCGCTGGGTGCGGCGGGAGATCGAGTCGACGACGACGGCGGCGAGGAGCACCGCGCCGGTGATCATGTCGTTGATCGAGTCGTCCTTGTTCAGCAGGTTCAGGCCCATCTGGATGGACTCGATGACCAGCATGCCCAGCAGCGCCGACCAGACGCTGCCGCGGCCGCCGAAGAGGCTGGTGCCACCGATGACGGCCGCCGCGATGGCGAGCATCAGCAGGTTGCCGCTGCCGGCCTGGAGCGTCGCGGTGTACTGCTGGGCGGCGAGGAAGAGACCGCCGAGGGCCGCGAAGAAGCCGGAGATCGCGAAGACCGATATACGGACCATCGCCACGTTGATACCGGCGCGGCGGGCGGCCTCGATGCCACCGCCGACCGCGAAGATCTTGCGGCCGTAGGTGGTGCGGCGCAGCACGAAGTCGCAGATCACCAGCGCGGCCAGGAAGATCACCAGGGAGTTCGGCACGCCGGAGGACTTGTTCAGCACGTACGCCGCCACGTAGGCGACGACCGCGAGCGCGACCGTGCGGAAGAGGATCTCCCCGGTGGGCCGGAAGGGCACGGACGCCTTGCGGCGCCGCTGCTGCTCGATGAGAGAGCCGATCAGCAGGGCGGCGACGGCGAGCGTGGCCAGGATGTAGGCGCCGGCGATGCTCTGGTTCATGAAGAAGGAGCGCTGGCCCAGGGTGTGCAGCAGGCCCTTGTCCTGGATCGTGAGGCTGCCCGTGCTGCGCAGCAGGTACTTCATGACGCCCGCCCAGCCGAGGAAGCCGGCCAGGGTGACGACGAACGCCGGGACGCCGATCTTGGCGAAGAAGAAGCCGTGGAAGGCGCCGATGACGATGCCGGTGAGCAGGGTCAGCAGGACCGCGAGCGTCGGGTCGACCCCGTGCTGGACGGTCAGGATGGCGAAGACCGTCGAGGCCAGACCGCTGACCGAGCCGACCGCCAGGTCGATCTCGCCGAGCAGCAGCACGAAGACCAGGCCGATCGACAGCATGCCCGTACCGGCCATGAAGAAGCCGATGTTGACCATGTTCTGCGAGCTCAGGAACAGGCTGTTCTGGACCTGGAAGACGGTCCAGATGATGATCAGCGCGACGATCACCGGGAGCGAGCCCAGCTCGCCGCCCTTCAGCTTGCGCTTGAACTCCGTGATGTAGCCCTTGAAGCCCTCTTCCCGGACCAGCAGCCGGGGGTCGACGGTCGGGACCGCCGGCGGCGGCACCTCGTCCACGGGCTTGCTCATCGTGGTCTTGTCGCTCACTGGGCTGCCTCCGCGTTGCGCGCCAGACGGCGGGTCACGGCGTTGTCCGTGGCGCCGGTGATGGCCGCGATGATCTCTTCGTTGGTGGTGTCCTTGACCGGGAAGGCACCGTTGTTCCTGCCGAGGCGCAGCACGTGAACGGTGTCGCAGACCGCCATGACGTCGGCCATGTTGTGACTGATCAGGATCACGCCGAGGTTGCGCTCGCGCAGCCGCTCGACGAGGTCCAGCACCTGCGCCGTCTGCTCCACGCCGAGGGCGGCCGTGGGCTCGTCGAGGATGACGACCTTGGGGTCGCCGATGAGCGCGCGGGCAATGGCGACGACCTGCCGCTGGCCACCCGAGAGGCTCGCGATCGGGATCCGGACGCTGGGGATCCGGATGGACAGCGTGTTCAGAAGTTCGCGGGAGCGCTGTTCCATCGTGACCTCGTCGAGGCTGCCGAAGCGCAGCAGTTCCCGGCCGAGGTAGAGGTTGCCGACGACGTCGAGGTTGTCGCAGAGCGCGAGGTCCTGGTAGACGGTCGCGATACCGAGATGCTGGGCGTCCTGCGGGCGGTTGATGTGCACGGGCCGCCCTTCCCACTCGATGACGCCCTCGTCCACGGGGTGCACGCCCGCGATGGTCTTGACCAGGGTCGATTTGCCGGCGCCGTTGTCGCCCACCAGGGCGACCACTTCTCCGGCGTGAACCTCCAGGTCGACGTCGGTGAGGGCCTGGACCGCACCGAATCGCTTGGAGACTCCGCGCAACGCCAGCACGGGCGTAGCGGACACGTGAACCATCTCCTTCGCCGCCTGACCGGCGGGGATGCCGCGTGCTGCGTCGAACAGCCGCGGAGGGAGTGCGCAATGCACGGGTGACAAGATTACAAAGTGAACGGGGGTGGGGTAGACCCCTGTTCTTCAAAAAGCCGCTCCCGCAAGCGTTTCCGTCCGGTGCCCGCCCTGTTAGCGGGGTGTTTTGTACGGAACGGGCACCGGACAGGCTCACGAAGACGGTTCAGGCCGTGGAAGCGGCCGGGACCGTGCGGACCGGACGGGCCGTCGGATCAGTTGATGCCGGCGGCGGCGCACTTGGCGGCGAAGTCCGCGGTGCAGATCTGGTCCTTGGTGTACAGACCGTCCTTGATGACCGTGTCCTTGATGTTGGCCGTGGTGACCGAGGTGGCGGGCAGGAGCTTGGCGGGCACCTCGGCGCCGGTCAGCTGCTTGGCGGTGGCGTCGGCGACGGTCTTGAAGTCCTTGCCCTGGAGCAGGTCGACCGCGATCTCCGCGGCGGCGTCCGCCTCCGGCTGGTAGGCCTTGTAGATCGTGGCGGTCTGGGTGCCCGCCAGGATCCGCTGCAGACCGTCGAGCTCGGCGTCCTGACCGGTCAGCGGCGGGTTGATGCCGGCGCCCTTGAGGGCGGTGGCGACACCGCCGGCCATGCCGTCGTTCGCGGAGTAGACGCCGGCGATCTTGTCCTTGCCGATCAGGTTGATGGCGGCGGTCATCTTCTGGTTGGCGATGTCGCCCTTCCACAGACCCGACTGCTCGTAGGCGATCTTCACCTTGCCGTCGAGGATCTTGTGCGCGCCCGCCTTGAACATGGCGGCGTTCGGGTCGGCGGGGTCACCGTCGATCATGACAACGTTGGCAGACGGCGTCGCCTTGGAGCCCATGGCGTCGAGCAGCGCCTGGCCCTGCAGCTCGCCGATCTTCTCGTTGTCGTAGGAGACGTACGCGTCGATGGGGCCCTCGGCGAGGCGGTCGTAGGCGACGATCTTGATGCCCTTGTCCTTCGCGGCCTGGATCGACGACTTGATGCCCTTCGAGTCCTGCGCGTCCACGATCAGGACCTTGACGCCCTTGGCGATCATGGTGCTGACCTGCTGAGCCTGCTTCGCCGGGTCGGCGGCGGCGTTCGCGTACTCGACCGAGCAGTCGGGACACAGCTCGTTGATCTTCTTGGTGATCAGCGGCCGGTCGAACTTCTCGTAGCGCGTGGTCGCGTTCTCCGGGAGCAGCAGGCCGATCGACTTGTCGGCACTGCCCTTGGAGGACCCCTTGTCGGAGCCCTTGTCGTCGCCGCCGCCGGCCTTGCCGCACGCCGCCGCACCGAGGGCGAGCGAAACGGCCGCGGTGCCGATGACGATCCGACGCGTCATTGCGTTCATCTGAGGTTGCCTCCCTGACAGGGCCGCAACACTGCGGCCGAGGTGGAGGTGAGTCAACTCCGGCTGACACCCTGTCGTCAAGAAGTAAACACTTAACGAGATTGCAACGGCGCGTTTCGTTAGCAGTGTGAACGCTCAGTTATGCCGAAACGGCCGGTGTGTCGACCGGGTGGGTGCCGTCCAGCAGGGTGGAGTCGCCCATCTCGCTCAGCACCAGGGCCAGCGCCCCCAGCACCTCCGCCCGCGCTCCCAGGGCCCCCGGCACCACCGACAGCCGCTGGGCGGCACTGGGGATAGCGTAACGGGACACCGATTCCCTTATCGGGCCGAGCACCAGCTCACCGGCCTCCGCCAGGTCGCCGCCCAGCACCACCCGGGAGGGGTTCAGCAGGTTGCACAGGCTCGCCACACCCATCCCGATGTGCCGCCCGACGTCGCCCGTCACCCGGCGGCAGCCGGGGTCGCCCTCGCGCGCCAGCTGCACCATCCGCGGGATGCTCAGCCCCTCCCCGTGGCTGCCGCGCAGCAGCTCCAGGACGTAGCGGGCGGCGGTGAAGGTCTCCAGGCAGCCGCGGTTGCCGCAGCGGCAGACCGGGCCCGACTCGTCCAGCGTGATGTGACCGATCTCGCCCGCCGTGCCGCCCGGGCCGCGGTAGATCCGGCCGTCGATCACCAGGCCGGCGCCGACCCCGCTGGCCACCTTGATGTAGGCCAGGTCCTTGACCCCGCGGCCGCCGCCCCAGACCAGCTCGCCGAGCGCCCCGAGGTTGGCGTCGTTGTCGACCTGCACCGGGACGCCGAGCCGGTCGGACATCTCCTGGCGCGGATTGATGCCGCTCCAGCCGGGCAGGATCGCCGTCGAGCCGAGCGCGCCGGTCTCCACGTCGATCGGACCGGGCACGCCGAGGCCGACGCCGAGCACCTTGCCGGGGCTGATCCCGGTGGACTCCACGAGCCGCGCGACCAGCTGCTCCGCACGGTCGAAGCCCTGCGAGGCGGAGGCGTCCACGTCGATCGGCTCGGACTGCTCGGCCAGCACCTGGTGGGCCAGGTTGCCCACGGCCACCCGCAGGTGGGAGTGGCCGAAGTCCACCCCGACGACGATGCCCGCGTCCCCGGACAGCGCCACGCTGCGGGCCCGCCGACCTCCCGAGGAGGTCGGCGTGACCTGCACCGTCCCGTTGTCCCGCAGCTCGCGTACGATGTTGGACACTGTCGCGGCCGACAGGCCGGTGCTGCGGGCGATCTCCGCCTGGGTGAGCGATCCGGCCAGCCGGACCGCGCGTACGACGCGCTCCAGGTTGGCCCGGTGCAGCGACGACTGCGAACCCGGTGTCTCCACGACATCCACTCCTGCCCGGCAGGCGGCCAGTGCCCGCTTGCCCGCACGGGACGGGGCCGGTCTGGTGCGGCCGGCTGGACCCTGATGGCCCCTTGACGGCAGCAGCACACCAGTAAGACCCCGTCGTCTACAACATGTGAACTCTAAGTTGAGTGTTTGGGGTGATGTCCCGTCAAGGGGGAGAGCCACACCGTTATGGGAATCGCCCGTTCCGCAAGCCGGTGCGAACACCGCGAAACGGCCCCGTCCGAGGACGGGGCCGCCGGTCCGGCAGCGTCGGCGGGGCGCGCTACTTGAGCGCCCCCGCGGTCAGCCCGGCCTGCACCTGGCGCTGGAAGACCACGTAGACGGCCAGCACCGGGAGCATGGCGATCGACAGGCCGGCGAAGAGGCCGCCCCAGTCGCCCTGGTAGCCCTGCTGCACGGCGAGGTCCGCCAGCCCCTGGGTGAGCACCCATTTGTCCGTGTTGCCCTGGTTCAGTACCAAGGGCAGCAGGTACTGGTTCCACTGCCCGAGGATGTTGAAGATCCCGATGCTGATGATGCCGGGCTTGGCCATCGGCACCATGATCTGGAAGAACGTCCGGGTGTGCGACGCGCCGTCCACCAGCGCCGCCTCCGCCACCGAGGTGGGCAGGGTGCGGAAGAAGGAGGTCATGAAGAAGACCGTGAAGGGCAGCGAGTACGCGATGTAGACCAGGATCAGGCCCGGCAGGGTGTTGATGATGTGCAGGTTGGTGGTCACGAAGAACAGCGGCACCAGCACCATCACGACCGGGAAGGCCATGCCGGCGACGAAGATGAAGTAGATCAGCCGGTTGAACGGGAACTCGAAGCGCGCCAGCACGTAGGCGGCCATCGAGCCGAAGAGCATCGTGCCGAAGGTCGAGAAGCCGACGACGATGATCGTGTTGACGAAGTAGCGGCCCATGTGCGCCTTGGACCAGGCGTGGGACCAGTTGTCGAAGTGGAAGTGGGTCGGGAAGGACAGCGGGTGGCTGAGGATGTCCCCGGAGCTCTTGAAGGAGCTCCACAGCGCCCACAGCAGCGGCAGGCCGACCATCAGACCCCACACCAGCAGGAAGATGTGACTGAAGGCGTTCAGCACACCGCCCTCGCTGTAGCGCCACTTCCAGCGGGTGGCGGAGGTGCTGGGCGAGCCCGGTTTGCGGGGTGCCGACTCCGGGAGCTCGTCGATCGTCTCGGTGGTCATCGCGGAACCCCTAGAACTCGATGCGCTCGCGGCGCGACAGCCGCAGCGTCAGTACGGCGAACAGCAGGGTGACGATCAGCATGGCGACACCCATGGCTGCCGCCAGACCGTATTGGCTGTTGTCCCGGAAGGCGGTCTTGTACAGCAGCAGCGGCACCACGTCGGTCTTCTCGTCGGGACCGCCGTAGTTGACCGACATCAGCTGGACGAAGGCGAAGGCGTCCATGGCGATGATGCCCATGTACACCCATCCGGTGGCCACCGTGTCCGCCAGCAGCGGCAGGGTGACCCTGAAGAAGGTGACGAAGCGGCTGGCCCCGTCCAGCAGCGAGGCCTCGTAGATCTCGGTCGGGATGGAGGCCATGCCCGCCGAGAAGAGCACCACGTAGAAGCCGACGTTCGCCCACACCATCACGGCCATGATGCAGCCGAGGGCGAGGTGCGGGTCGCCCAGCCAGGACTGGGTCAGCGAGCCGAGGCCGACGTTCGACAGCACGGCGTTCAGCACGCCCTCGTCCGGGTCGGGGTTGTAGATCTGCTGCCACAGGATGGCGATCACGGTGACCGACAGCACCTGCGGGAAGAAAAAGATGATCTTGTATGCGCCCGAGCCCCTGACGCCGGTGACCGACGCGCCTCTGCGCCGGCCACCGACATTCAGCATGAAAGCGAAGAACAGACCGAGTGCCAGCGTCACGACCGGCACGATCAGCAGCAGCAGCACGTTGTGCCACAGCGACTGCCAGAAGAGGTGGTTGTGAATGATCTTCCGGTAGTTCCCGAGCCCGATGTAGTGCCTGTCGGGTGTGAGTCCGGTCCAGTCCGTCATGGAGATCTGGAAGTCCTGGACGAATGGCGAGATCACGAAGACCCCGTACAGCGCTACAGGAATCGCCAGAAATCCGATGATGAACCGGTACTTGCCGTGTCGCATGTCGCCGGTCGCTCTCGTCTCAGCCGTTAGGGGGAATGCGGATCAGACGTGCTTGAACTTGGGCACGGACGAGTCCTTCTTGGTGTCGTCGCAGGCCTTCTGGGCCTGCTCGATCCACTGCGCCGCCTTGATCTGCCCGGTCAGCAGCTTGGCGGTCAGGTTGCCGAGGGTCTCGTTGTTGAGTTTCTTGTACCAGTCCTGGATACGCGCGTTGAGCACGTTGGGACCGGCGGCCTTGAGCGCCGCGCTCGCCGAGGCGAGGCCCGGGGTCAGGGACAGGCCCTCGGCCGCACCCGAGACGCAGGTGAGCGACTTGATGGTGGTGGTGAAGTTGTCCGTCTGCTGCTTGGACAGCATGATGCGGAGCAGCTCCATACCGCCGGTCGGGTTCTTGCCGTTCGCGGCGACGATGAACGGCTCGCCGGCGGCCGCGTACACGGTACCGAAGGGCATCTTGTCGCTCGGGCCGCCGCCGACCAGCGGGCCGACCGCGAGGTCGAAGTCCTTCGGCATGGTCGGGGCGGCCTCGTTCTCCACCCACGAGCCGTCGGCCACCAGGGCGGCCTTGTACTTCGTCCAGTCGGTCTGCATCTGGATGTGGGTCTTGCCCTCGGAGCCGGTCAGGAACAGCTTCTTGGCCGCCAGCTCCTCGTAGTACTCGATGACCTGCTTGACCGCGTCGACCTGGAGGGCGCCGTCCTCCAGGTCGTCGATGGCGTTCAGGACCTCCTTGCCGCCGACCTTGCCGAACTGGTGGAACATGTCGAAGTGCACGTAGTACGGGTACTTGCCCGGGTACGTGAACAGCGCGATGCCCTCGGCCTTGGCCTTGGCGCCGAGCGCGACGGCCTCGTCGAAGGTCTGCGGGTAGGTCCAGCCCTTCTCCTTGAAGAGCTTGTTGCTGTACCAGCTGCCGTAGACGGTGAAGGCGTAGTTCAGCGCGTACATCTGCTGCGAGC
Source organism: Streptomyces sp. NPDC020983 (assembly GCF_044333485.1). Classification (NCBI taxonomy): domain Bacteria; kingdom Bacillati; phylum Actinomycetota; class Actinomycetes; order Kitasatosporales; family Streptomycetaceae; genus Streptomyces; species Streptomyces sp. NPDC020983. The sequence continues at coordinate 129,843 of NZ_JBIRRA010000011.1, forward strand.
CGAACTGGCCCTGCTCGACCGTGCCGGCGATCAGGACGTCGCGGACCTTCTTCGACGGGTCGTCGATGGTCGGCGCGTCCAGCAGCGGGGTGAGGTCGAGGAGCTTGCTCTCCTTGGCCAGGGCCGCGGTGTCGAGGTTGTCGGCGCCGGAGTTGTCCATGAAGTCCGGCGGGGTGTTGTTGGCGAATCGCGGCTGCAGCTTGGGGCCGATGCCCTGCGTGCCGGTGTGCTGCACCTTGGCGCCGTAGGTCTTGTTGTACTGGGCCTCGGCGGCCTTGATGTAGTCGTCGCCGAAACCGCCCTTGAAGACGAATGCCTCGAGCGGCGCGCCGTTCTTGACACCGAGCGGATTGCTCGCCGACTTCGTGCCGGCCGGAGCCGGCTTCTTCTTGTCGGAGTCACCGCCACTGGAGGTGGCGCACGCCGTCAGCACCGACGCCGACGGAATGGCCACCACACCGATCGCCATCGCCCGCTTGATTGCATCGCGCCGGTTGATCTCGGATCCCATGCTCAAGTCCTCGCCTTCTCCAGGACTCATGCGGTGCAGCGACACCCGCCGACGACCGCGAACGTTGAAGCTTGAGTGAAACCGTGCATCCAGTGAGGCGGGGACGCTATCCGAACTCCGGCTGCGCCGGCTTGCCGATTCCCCCGCCCGAACCCGCTCAGAAGCGGGTTCCTCGGACGCCGACAGGTATAGTCCACTTCTCTCGGGCAGGGCAAGATCAAGTGCGTGTTTGGGCGGCAAGCTTTCCCGAGTTGAGACCTGTCCGAAATGTGGGACGACAAAACAGCAGGTCAGAGCGACGTCAACCAGTCGATGGCGGACGATCGGCGGATTGGCTCGCGCAAAACGGACGGACCGCGTCCCCCACCGAGGGGGACGCGGTCCGTGTTACTGGCGAGTTACAACAGCCGTGCGGGCGCCGTCCTACTGACGGATCAGCGAGCGCAGGACGTACTGCATGATGCCGCCGTTGCGGTAGTAGTCCGCCTCGCCGGGCGTGTCGATGCGGACCACCGCGTCGAACTCCACGCCGGTGTCCGTGGTGACCTTCACCGTGCGCGGGGTGCTGCCGTCGTTGAGCGCGGTGACGCCCGTGACGGAGTACGTCTCCTCACCCGTCAGGCCCAGCGTCAGGGCGCTCTCGCCCTCCGGGAACTGGAGCGGCAGCACGCCCATGCCGATCAGGTTGGAGCGGTGGATGCGCTCGTAGGACTCGGCGATGACCGCCTTGACGCCCAGCAGCGCGGTGCCCTTGGCCGCCCAGTCGCGCGACGAGCCCGAGCCGTACTCCTTGCCCGCCAGGACCACCAGCGGGATGCCCTGCTCGATGTAGTTGCGCGAGGCGTCGTAGATGAACGCCACGGGTGCGTCCGGCTGGGTGAAGTCGCGCGTGAAACCGCCCTCGGTGCCGGGGGCGATCTGGTTGCGCAGCCGGATGTTCGCGAAGGTGCCGCGGATCATGACCTCGTGGTTGCCGCGGCGCGAGCCGTAGCTGTTGAAGTCGCGGCGCTGCACGCCGTGCTCGGTGAGGTACTGGCCCGCCGGCGTGTCGGCCTTGATGGCACCGGCCGGGGAGATGTGGTCGGTGGTGACCGAGTCGCCGAGCTTGGCGAGCACCCGGGCGCCGGAGATGTCGGTGACCGGCACCGGCTCCGGCGTCATGCCCTCGAAGTACGGGGGCTTGCGGACGTAGGTGGACTCCGCGTCCCACTCGAACGTGTCGCCGGTCGGGATCGGCAGCGCCTGCCACTGGGCGTCGCCCGCGAAGACGTCGCTGTAGGAGGTGCGGAACATGTCCTCGCCGATCGCGGACGCGACCACGTCGTTGACCTCGGACTCCGACGGCCAGATGTCGGCCAGGTGGACCGGCTTGCCGTCCTGGTCGGTGCCCAGCGCGTCCTTGGTGATGTCCAGCTTCATCGAGCCGGCGATGGCGTACGCGACGACCAGCGGCGGGGACGCCAGGTAGTTCATCTTGACGTCCGGGTTGATCCGGCCCTCGAAGTTGCGGTTGCCGGAGAGCACCGAGGTGACGGCGAGGTCGGCCTCGTTGACCGCCCTGGAGACCTCCTCCGGCAGCGGGCCGGAGTTGCCGATGCAGGTCGTGCAGCCGTAGCCCACGAGGTTGAAGCCGAGCTTGTCCAGGTACGGCGTCAGGCCGGCCTTGTCGAAGTAGTCGGTGACCACCTTCGAGCCGGGGGCCAGCGTGGTCTTGACCCACGGCTTGCGGGTCAGGCCCCGCTCGACGGCCTTCTTGGCCACCAGCGCGGCGGCGACCATGACGTACGGGTTGGAGGTGTTGGTGCAGGAGGTGATGGCCGCGACCGTCACCGCGCCGTGGTCGAGTTCATAGGTCGAACCGTCCTCGGCGGTGACCAGGGTCGGCTTCGTCGGCACGCCGTTGCTCGACAGGGCCGGGGAGTCGGAGGCCGGGAAGGACTCCTTGCCGGCCTCCTGGTCGTCGGTGACGTAGTTGCGGACGTCCACGGCGAACTGCTCGGCGGCCTTCGCGAGCACGATCCGGTCCTGCGGGCGCTTGGGGCCGGCGATCGACGGCACCACCGTCGACAGGTCCAGCTCCAGCTTCTCGGAGTAGTCCGGCTCCGCGGCCGGGTCCAGCCACAGGCCCTGCTCCTTGGCGTAGGCCTCGACGAGCGCGACCTGCTGCTCGGAGCGGCCGGTCAGCCGCAGGTAGCTCACCGTCTCGGCGTCGATCGGGAAGATCGCGGCGGTCGAGCCGAACTCCGGCGACATGTTGCCGATGGTGGCGCGGTTCGCGAGCGAGGTCGCGGCGACGCCCTCGCCGTAGAACTCCACGAACTTGCCGACGACACCGTGCTTGCGCAGCATCTCGGTGATGGTCAGCACCAGGTCGGTCGCGGTGGTGCCGGCGGGCAGCTCGCCGGTGAGCTTGAAGCCGACGACGCGCGGGATGAGCATGGAGACCGGCTGGCCGAGCATCGCGGCCTCGGCCTCGATGCCGCCGACGCCCCAGCCGAGCACGCCCAGGCCGTTGACCATGGTGGTGTGCGAGTCGGTGCCGACGAGCGTGTCGGGGTAGGCCTGGCCGTTCCTGACCATGACCGTACGGGCCAGGTGCTCGATGTTCACCTGGTGAACGATGCCGGTGCCGGGCGGGACGACCTTGAACTCGTCGAAGGCGGTCTGGCCCCAGCGCAGGAACTGGTAGCGCTCCTTGTTGCGGCCGTACTCCAGCTCCACGTTCTGCGCGAACGAGTCGGGGGTGCCGAAGCGGTCGGCGATGACCGAGTGGTCGATGACCAGCTCGGCGGGCGCGAGCGGGTTGATGCGCGCCGGGTCGCCGCCGAGCTCCTTGACCGCCTCGCGCATGGTGGCCAGGTCCACCACGCAGGGCACGCCGGTGAAGTCCTGCATGATCACGCGGGCCGGCGTGAACTGGATCTCCTGGCTCGGCTGCGCCTGCGAGTCCCAGCCGCCGACCGCACGGATGTGGTCGGCGGTGATGTTCGCGCCGTCCTCGGTGCGGAGCAGGTTCTCCAGCAGCACCTTCAGGCTGTAGGGCAGCCGGGCGGCGCCCTCCACCTTGTCCAGCCGGAAGATCTCGTACGACTCGTCGCCCACCTGCAGCGTGCTGCGGGCGTCGAAGCTGTTCGCCGACACGGCAGTCTCCTTCATGCGTCGTGTTGCGTGCGTGCGCGCGTGTCCCCGCGACCGTCTGCACCACGGTCCCGGTACGGCTCGGCAGATATCTCGATGTCGAGATAACTCTAGTACATGACCGCCGGAGGTTCATGTGGGGCCACGGCTCCGGACGCCCGCCTTGCGCCGGACGGGTGGCGCGATGGTACGAAAGAGGATGACGGGACGTCATGTCCCTGCGTGCACACGCCAACCCGGGGGGACCGCCGCATGCACACCGGAGTCGCACTCACCGCCTACCTCGTCAACGAGTCCCGCGCCCGGCGGCCCGAGCTGGCCGCCGACCCGCTCGCCGCGACATGGATCCCGGAGCCCGACCGGCCGGGCGTGAAGGAGCTGTGGCAGGGCTTCGCGGACACCGTCTACCCGCACGACGACCTGGTCGTCGCGCTGCGTGGCCGTTTCGTGGCGGACGTCCTCGCCGAGGCGCTCGCCGCCGACCCGGACACGGTGCTGGTGGTGTGCGGCGCGGGCTTCTCCTCCTACCCCTGGCTGCTCCCCTTCCACACCGCCGTCGAGGTCGACCTGCCGGACATGGCCGCCGCCAAGGAGCACCGCGCCGCCGAGCTCATGGCCGAGGGGACCCTGCCCCGCCGCGAGGTGCGGCACCTCGGGGCCGACCTGGGAAGCGCCGCCGACCGGGACGCGGTGGCCGCCGCCGTGCGCGAGCTGTCCGCCGGACGTCCGGTCGCCTACGTCGTGGAGGGCGTGCTGTTCTACCTGCCGCCCGCGGACGCGCTCGCGGTGGCCGGGCTGGGCGCGGCCTTCGGCGGCACCGCGGTGAGCGCGGTCAGCTACTGGCCCTCCGCCGCCTCCGGCAGCCGGGTGCTGGCGGCGCAGCGGGAGTGGTTCCGCAGTCGGCAGGTGCCGCCGGAGGCCTCGTACCAGACCAACGCGGAGCTGACCGAGCTCTTCGGGTGCCCGCTGCGGGACCTCGGGCCGGAGGACCTCCAGCGGCGCTATCTGGGGGGCGTGCAGGTGCCCGAGTCCGAGCTGATCCCGGAGTACGTGGCCGTGGCGGTGGCCGGATGAGCGGCTCCGTAACGCCCGCGGCCGGGGACGCGCCGGCCGGCGCCGCGTACCCGGTGCTGCACCTGCAGAGCCGCGCCTACCCGCTGCACCACAGCTCCCCCCGCGCGGCCCCGGAGCCGGTGCCCGTGCCGGGACTGGGCGAGCTGCGGCCGGTGGCGGGGACGCTGAGCACCCTGGCGTACAACCCCGACGGCACCGTGGAGATCGACCTGACACCGGTGGTCGGGCGCGCGGTGTCGCTGCCGGGCACCGAGATCGTCGCCTGCCACGCCCGCATCCTGACCGCCGGCACGATCCTGGTCGTCTACGCCCTGCGGCACGAGCAGGATCTGCGCGCCCTCGACCTCGTGGCGCTCGACGCGCTGGACGCCGAGGTCAACAGGACGCTGAGGGAGGCCGACGCACCGCTGCTCACGGCGGTGCTGTCGGCCGCGGTGAGCAGCGGGCTGCTGCAGGACATCGCGCTGCGGCCGGATCTCGCGCTGAGCGGCGAGCGGTCGCCCGTCGACCGCCAGTCCGCCCGCTACAACTGCCACTTCGTCACCCAGGACCCGCCGTGGGCGCCCGACCCGCGGGTGCCCGCGCTCATCGCGGGCCCCCGCTGCCGGATCCTGCTGCCGTACACCTACGCCTGGGACGCCGACCCGGCCGCGCCGCTGGACGGCCTGCTGGCCATGACCGAGCCGACCGACATCGCCGTGGCCCAGCAGTCGCTGCTGATCGGGGCGCTCATCGCGGGGCGCTGGGTGCTGGCGGACCTCGCGCACGGGCACCCCGAGGGCACCGACGTGCACGCCTTCCGCCGCTTCCTGGACGGGCTGTGGGCCGACTTCCACCACCTCGACGGCTACCGCATGGAGTCGACGCAGACGCACCGGGCGAGCTACCTCGCCGCACGCCAGGTGATCGGCCTCGACGACACGCAGGAGCGGGCCGACCGGCTGCTCGGCTACGTCAGCAACTCGCTGCAGGCCGCCTCCTCCCAGCGGGCGGAGGAGCTGGACACCCGGCTGAACCGGGTGGCCGCGGCGCTGGCCGTGGTGAGCGCCGCGTCGTTCGGCCTGGACATCGCGGTCTTCCTGCTGCCGCAGGTCTCGCTCGCGACCAAGCTGGGCGTGGTCACGGGCCTGATCGGGCTGGCGCTGTCGTGCCTGCTGGCGGTGATCGTGCCACGCGTCAGGCGCGCCCCGGCCGTCGCCGTACGCCGCCGGACGGCCGCCCGCCGGGCGGTGCGGGGGGCCCGGCAGGCCGCGGCGGCGGCCGCCGCCGCGCTGCCCGAGCCCCCCGTGCTCCCGGGGGCGGAGCCGGCCGGGGCGGCGGCCGTACCGAACGAGGGGTGAGCGGGCCGGCCTCACCCGGATGGCTGGGGACGGCGAAGCGGGGAAGACGGACCGGGGAGCCCGGGGATCGCGGCGTGGCGCGCCACGGACCCCCAGGTCAGCCCGAGTGTGACGGCTGGTGCGGAGGTTGCGTGCGGGAACCGCGTGGATACGGTGGGTCCGTCGGCACCAGCGGACACGCCACATACGTATGAGGCACGCCACGGATGGCGGAACCAGCGTTGCCTCATCTCATATATGAGATAGGGTCACTCTCATGACCGACGACTACCTGGTACGTATCGGCAGGCTCATCCGGGATGCCCGGCAGCACCGGAACTGGACACAGACCCAGCTCGCGGAAGCCCTCGGCACCAGCCAGAGCGCGGTGAACCGGATCGAGCGGGGCAACCAGAACATCAGCCTTGAGATGATCGCCAGAATCGGCGAGGCACTGGACAGCGAGATCGTGTCCCTCGGCTACGCCGGTCCGATGCATCTGCGCGTCGTCGGCGGCCGCCGGCTGTCCGGCTCCATCGACGTCAAGACCAGCAAGAACGCCGGCGTCGCCCTGCTGTGCGCGACGCTGCTCAACGCCGGACGCACCACACTCCGCCGGGTCGCCAGGATCGAGGAGGTCTACCGCATCCTCGAAGTGCTCGGCAGCATCGGCGTGAAGGCCCGCTGGGTCAACGACGGCAACGACCTGGAGATCGTGCCGCCCGCGACCCTCGACCTCGCGGCGATCGACACCGAGGCCGCCCGCCGCACGCGCAGCGTCATCATGTTCCTGGGCCCGCTGCTGCACCGGACCGACCGCTTCCGCATCCCCTACGCGGGCGGCTGCGACCTCGGCACCCGTACCGTCCAGCCGCACATGAACGCCCTGCGGCACTTCGGCCTCGACGTCACCGCGACCGACGGCTCCTACCACGCCGAGGTGGCCGGCGGGATCACCCCGCACCGCCCGATCGTGCTGACCGAGCGCGGCGACACCGTGACCGAGAACGCGCTGATGGCGGCCGCGCGGCACGACGGCGTCACCGTCATCCGCAACGCCAGCTCCAACTACATGGTCCAGGACCTGTGCTTCTTCCTGGAGGAGCTGGGCGTCCGGGTCGAGGGCATCGGCACCACGACCCTCACCGTCCACGGCGTCTCCCACATCGACCGCGACGTCGACTACGCCCCGTCCGAGGACCCGGTCGAGGCGATGAGCCTGCTCGCCGCCGCCGTCGTCACCGAATCCGAGCTGACGATCCGCCGGGTGCCGATCGAGTTCCTGGAGATCGAGCTGGCCGTGCTGGAGGAGATGGGCCTCGACTTCGAGCTGGCCCCCGAATACCGCGCGGACAACGGCCGTACCCGGCTGACCGACCTCACCGCGCGCCCCTCCAAGCTGCGCTCGCCGATCGACAAGATCCACCCGATGCCCTTCCCCGGGCTGAACATCGACAACGTGCCCTTCTTCGCGGCCATCGCCGCGACCGCCCAGGGCTCGACCCTCATCCACGACTGGGTCTACGACAACCGCGCGATCTACCTCACCGAGCTGACCCGGCTCGGCGCGTCCGTCAAACTCCTGGACCCGCACCGCATCATGGTCGAGGGCCCGACCCGCTGGCGCGCCGCCGAGATGATGTGCCCGCCCGCGCTGCGCCCCGCCGTCGTGGTGCTGCTCGCGATGATGGCCGCCGAGGGCACCTCGGTGCTGCGCAACGTCTACGTGATCAACCGCGGCTACGAGGACCTGGCGGAGCGCCTCAACTCGATCGGCGCGCAGATCGAGATCTTCCGGGACATCTGAGAGCCCCCCGGCACGGAGCCGGCGCACCCCCTGCGGCCTGCCCCGACGCGCGGGCGCGGGGGGCGCGTTCGGCGCCCCCGGGGGTGCTGTGTCACCGGGCGAGGGCGCGGCGCAGGCGCCGGCCCGGCCCGCTCCAGGCGGCACGGCGAGCGCCGTGCCGTACCGACGGGGCTAACCGGCGGCCCTGCGCGGGCGGCCCAGGTTCTCCTCCAGGAAGCGGCCCAGGGTGTCGTCCACCTTCTTTTCGACGGCCAGCTGGTGGCAGGCCTGCCGCCCGCTGCTGGTGGCGCTGATCATCTCGCTGCGCCCGCCCTTGACGGTCAGATAGCCGCAGCCGAAGAGGTACTCGAGGAACTTGCGGGCCAGCGGCACGTTCCGCTCGGCGGCGCCCCGCTGCTGGACCCCGCGGCGCTGGTGCTGCGCGCCGTCCGCGAGGACCTTGCAGATCTTCTCGATGACCTCGAAGTCGGAGTTGACGGCGAACACGTAGTACGGGTTGACGTCGTCGGTGATGGCGCCCTGCGCCCGCAGATGGCCGAGGAGGTGCTCGCCGGTGATGATCTGGGTGCCCCGGGAGGTCTTGACCACAGCGGTCGAGTCCCGGTCCAGGTCGGTGAAGTCGGCCTCGGCGCACTGGATGCCGGTGATGTCGCAGTCCATGATGAGGGCCCGCTTGAACGAGGCCTCGTCGGCCACCGCCTGGGACAGGTTGCAGGCCTCGAAGATCGAGTCGGAGAAGTTGGACCGCTCGATCCGCGCCCCGCGGAAGGAGACCCCCGACAGTTCGGTCTCGGAGGCGTTCAGCCGGTGCAGGTCCGAGGGGCGGGTGTCGGCGGACAGGTCGACCTGGCTCAGCCGGGACTTGGAGATGTCCAGACCGGGGCCGACGATGCGCGCGAGGATGTCCCGCTTGTCCTCGGCGGCGGGGGCGTTCTGGAGGAGGGCGGGCCAGAGCAGTGTCAGGATGCGGTCCAGGCTCTTGCTGTAGCTGCGGTTGGGCCAGCCCATGGCGAGCTGTGCGAGGGAGCCCTCCAGCGTCTCCTTGGGCATCGACCGGGCGAAGGTCAGCATCGCGTCGGTGAGCTGGATCTGCCGCGGCAGCGAGCGGCCTGCCTGGTGCTCGCTGACCATGAAGGTGAGGGCGAGGTACTCGCGCAGGGAGTTGTGCGAGAACTGCCAGGCGTACTCACCGGGTTCGCGGGAGCGGGTGAGCGTGGAGGAGGAGCGCAGGTCGTCGAAGAGGGCGTCGGCGGCGTCGGCGGCGCCGGCGGCCCGCTGTTTGGCGAGGTAGCCGGGGAAGCGCTCCTCGATGAGTTCCCGGAAGGCGGCCTCGCGGACCGACCGGCGGCTCTCGGAGGAGAGCCGGACCGCGAGATGCCGGAGGAATTCGAGGCGGTCCGACGGGGGGAGGTTCTTCACCCGGGCCCAGTCGCGCAGCATCAGCTTGTTGATGATCAGCTCGTAGATCTGCCACTCGGTGAGCTTGCCGCCGCTGCCGCTGGCCTCGTCGCGCTTGAGTTCCTCGACGACGTCCAGGAGGTAGCTGACGATGACGGGCTTGCCGCTGAGGGAGTGCTCGCGGGTGCTCTCCGGGCGGAAGACCCGGCTGAGGATGCCGGTGACCGCCTTCTCGCCCGCGGGGTCGTCCCCGAGCCGCCTCTTGACCAGATGGAACGTCTGGTCCGGGCTGAGGTCGCGCAGCTGCCGCTCGGCGCGCTGGATGACGAACTGCTCCAGCATCCGGTCGACCTGCTTCTCCTGCTCCAGGACCTCCTTGTCGAGGGCTGCGGCGCCGATCTCGGACCGTGTGGCGAGGTTCCGGTAGAGCACCTCGAAGACCTGGAGCTCCTCTGCCTCGGTGAAGTAGTTGGGCCGGCTGGTGAGGATGCCCCGGACGCCGTCACCGGAGAGTTCGGTGAGCGCCTCCAGGCAGGACCGGCGTTCCCGCACGTTGAGGAACTGGGCCATCTCGTCGTAGCCGTCGAGGATGAGCATGACGCGCCCATTGGCGATCATGGACTCGACGAAGCTGATGTTGAGGTGGGCCAGTTCGTTGCGGTCGAGGAAGTGGTGGAGCAGGCCGCGGGCGTCGAACTGGCGGCTGAAGTCCCTGAGTTCCACCCGGAACGGCAGCCTGGTGAGCCGGCCCTCGCGGTAGTCGCTCATCCAGCGCCGCTGCAGGACGCGGGTGAGGGCGGTCTTCCCCGTGCCGTACTCGCCGACGACCACCACCCAGCGGGACGGCTCGGACTCGTCGCCCACCCAGCGGGTCAGCCACTCGGTGGCGCGGTGCACACCCTGGGCGTCGTCGAAGTTGGGCTCCTCGTAGACCTCGTCCAGATCGCGCAGGGACTCGGCGAAGTCACCGTTCCCCAGGACGTGCTCGATATACGGGTCGGTGCGCTCGAACTGCCGGAAGAGTTCCTGGAAGGTGTAGACCAGAATTCCTTCCATTCGCGCGTGGTCGCGCGCCTCGTCGGTGAATCCACCCGACGACACGAGAACCTGCTGCGAGCCGAGCACCTGTTTCCGTACCGTGGCAAGTCTCGCCATCAGTCCCGCGTGCTTGACCATGTTCACCTGGTCGATCGTGACTTCGATGAATACCTGCTGCTCGCCCAGTCCCGCCATCTGCTTCGCAAGGAGCGGGAAAACCATGTCCTGAACCGTGACGTCCTCGGTGACCGAATAGCCGTTCGACTCGAAGAGCCAGGCCACCGCGCGGGGCAAGGTCTGCTCGGTATAAGTGAAGTCCACTGATCAACCCCCCGGCTCCGTGCACCTTCGCCCGCCAGCATAGTGTCCCGTCAGGCACCTGTCTGTGCGTCGCCCCGAAGTACGCTTCATGACGTATCACCCTGATTCACCATCAGGTACGACGAATACCCACAAAGTGCCAACACCCTATACTGGGCTGCCCGCTTCATGGACCTGGGGGGAACATGGAAACGCCAGCCGCGACCCACCGCTGTTTCTACATAGCGCCGATCGGCGCGACGGGCTCGGACATCCGGCGACGCAGCGACCAGGTTCTCCGGCACATCGTGAAACCGGCCGCGCTGGAATGCGGATATGAGGCGACCAGGGCCGACGAGATCGACTCCTCCGGCCTGATCAGCACACAGGTCCTCGAACGGATCCTCGGCGACGGACTGGTGATCGCCGATCTGACCGACCAGAACCCGAACGTCTTCTACGAACTCGCGGTGCGGCACACCACCGGCAAGCCCTTCATCCAGATCATCTCCGCGGGCCAGGCCATTCCGTTCGACGTACAGGGTCTGCGGACCATCGAGCTCGACCACCGGGACCTGGACAGCGCCGCGGAGGCCCGGGAGGCGATCGTCCGGGCGATCAGGAACATCGAGGCGGGCGAGGCCGTGCACACCCCCATGACGTACACGATGGACCTCGCCGAACTCCGCAGCTCGGGCAAGGCCGAGGAGCGCGGTGTGGCGGACATCCTCGAGGTGGTCAAGAGCATCCAGCGGCAGCTCAGCCGGCCCTCCGCCGAGACCTCCGCCCAGCAGGACCTGGCGCTCCTCCAGAACGTCATCGGGATGTGGGTGCAGCAGGGGCACCTCCAGCGGGACAGCCTGATGGTCCTCATGGGCGAGCTGAAGTCGAAGACCGGTTCCGTCTGGCTCCAGGACCTGATGCACAGCACGTTCCCGGGGACCGCGGGCCCGGCGCAGGACGCCTGAGCAGCCTCCGCCCGTCTCCGAACGCCCGTACCGCAGAAGAGAAGAGAGTGCCGTGACCGACGACCAGCGCCTGCACAGCTCCGATCTCCCGGAACTCTTCCGGGTCGCCGACGCCGCCTCCCTGGAAGGGCAGCGGCTCTCCATCCGCGGCACCCGGCTCAGGCTCGTCCTGGCGGTCGCGGCCGCGGTCCTCGCCGCCGTCAGCCTGGAGATCGGGGACGGCTGGGACCTGCCCGCGCTGATCGTGGCCGTCATCTTCCTCGGGACGCTGGTCCTGGAGATCTGGCTGCTGGGCCGCAGACCCGAGCGGGACTGGTACGACGGCAGGGCGCTCGCGGAGTCCGTCAAGACGCTCTCCTGGCGGTACGCGGTCGCGGCCACCCCGTTCTCGGCATCCCTGTCCGACGAGCAGGCCGAACGGCACTACGTCTCCGCGGCCGAGAAGCTCATCGACGACGCCCCGGCGACGTCCGTCATCGTGACCGCGCCGCTCGGTGTCACCGACGCGATGCGCGCCCTCCGGCACACCGGCCTCACCACCCGCCGCGACCTCTACCTGAAGAACCGCATCGGCGACCAGCTCACCTGGTACTCCACCAAGGCCCGGTTCAACGCGGACCGGGCCCGCCGCTGGCGGCTGGCCCTCATCCTCATCGAGGCGCTCGGGGTGATCGCCGCCTCGCTGAGGGCCTCCGGTGTCGTCGACGTCGACCTGCCCGGCATCCTCGCCGCGCTGCTGGGCGCCGGAACGGCCTGGCTGGCGGTCCGCCAGTACGACGCCCAGTCACGAGCGTACGCCTTCGCCGCCAAGGACCTCGGCACCATCCACAACGGGCTGCGCACCATCGACTCCGAGACCGAGTGGGCCGTGCACGCGGCCGACGCCGAGGAGGCGATCAGCCGCGAGCACACGATGTGGCGGGCCTCCCGCGGGGCGTACGGGGGGTGACGGTTCCGGCCGGCGGCCCCCAGGCGCCCCGGCCCCCCGGCCGCCGGTTCAGTCCTCGACCCAGCCGTGGCCGCGGGCGAAGTCCACGGCCCGGCGCCTGACCTGGAGGATCTGCTCGCCCGTGAGGGACGGCGCCGCCGCGAGCAGGGCCTCGGTGAACTCACGGGTGAAGTCCTCCCGGGAGAGCACGTCGCACATCGGCTCGCCGTCGACGACCGGGCCCGACACCCCCGCGTGGGACGGGGCCGGGGGCCGCTCGGCGCCTTCGGGCAGGCGTACGGAGGAGGCCTTCAGACCGCGGTCGCCCTCCTCGATGTCGAACTCGACCTGCAGCCCCGAGCGGAGGTACGACTCCGGGATCAGCAGGTCGTTCACGTGCAGGAAGACGTCCTCACCACCGAACTCCGGGGCGATGAACCCGTAACCCCGGGCACTGTCGAAACGCAGCACTCGACCCGCAACCACAGCAACCCCCACCCGACCCGAACACGACCAGAACACGACACGGGCCCGACCGAGCGCGACACAGGCCCGCGCCCATCGTATCGAGCACACGATCGCAGCGTCAGCCACACGGTGGACGACCGGGCGCACCCGGCGCGACGGCCGGTGCGAAGGTTCCCGTGCACCCCCGGCGTGCGGAGGCGTACGCCGGAGCACACTGCCTCAACTGGCAGGTTTACACCACCACTTGCGCGTAGCTCCCCCTTTCACGCCATACCCGGCCGCACCACCCGCTGCTTGACTTGGCCCCGTGGACGGCCCCCGGGCCCCACGGCACCGGTGCCGTGGGGCGGGGCGGGCGTCCGAGCGACGATCCGGATCGGCCCCGCGGCCGAGTGACCGAGTGGAGTACGCCATGAGCGCCCCCGCGAACACCGGGCCGCGGCGCCCGCTGCCCGGGCCGCCGGTTCTCCGGCCCGCCGGCCTGCGCCGCCGCGGGGTGATCCCCGGCATCAGGCACCGGCCCGTACCGCCCGCGGACCCCCGGAAGGCCGCGGCCGTCGACGAGCGGCTGGAGGCCTGGGCGCGCGAGCTGGACCTCTTCCCGCCGGCCTGGAACGGCGACTTCGCGGGCTTCCAGTTCGGCCGCGCGGTGGTGCTCCAGCACCCGAACGCCCTCGACCTGGAGCGCCTGACGGTCGCCGGCGAGCTGCTGCTCGCGGAGAACCTGGTCGACAGCTGCTACTGCGAGGAGGACGAGGGCCGCGGCGCCTCCCGGCACGGCCTCGGCGGCCCGCTGCTGCTCGCGCAGTCGGCGATCGACCCCTTCCACGGCACGCCGGAGCTGGAGCAGGACTGGCGGCTCGGGGTCCAGACGGACGGCCCGCTGCGTTCGTACCACGGGGCGATGAAGGACCTCGGCCGCTTCGCCACGCCGAGCCAGACCGACCGGTTCGTGCACGACATCGCCCGGCTGCACCTGGGGTACCTCGCCGAGGCCGCCTGGGCCGAGACGCGCTATGCCCCCAAGGTGTGGGAGTACCTGGTGATGCGGCAGTTCAACAACTTCCGCCCGTGCCTGTCGATCGTGGACGCGGTCGACGGCTACGAGCTGCCCGAGGCGCTCTACGCCCGGCCCGAGGTGCAGCGCATCACCGCCCTGGCCTGCAACGCGACGACGATCGTCAACGACCTCTACTCCTTCGCCAAGGAGCTGGAGAGCGACCCGGACCACCTCAACCTGCCCCAGGTGGTGGCACGCAACGAGGGCCGCGGGCTCAAGCACGCCTACTTCCGCAGCATCGAGATCCACAACCAGGTGATGGACGCCTTCGAGGAGGAGGCCGCGGCGCTGGCGCTGACCTCACCGCTCGTCGGCCGCTACGCCCAGGGCCTGTCCGACTGGGTGGCCGGCAACCACGAGTGGCACGCGACCAACAGCCACCGCTACCACCTGCCCCACTACTGGTGAGCGCGCCCTGCCCCGACGGCGGGCGTGTCCACCGCGGGCGAATACCCGCAGCCGTATCCGTACCGGTACCAGCACCGCTAGGAGCCACCGTTGGCCATCCCCCAGTCCGGCGCCACCGTCTCGCTGCCCGCCCAGTCGACGTACCAGTCCCGCGTGGCGGACTACTGGAACGCCGAGGAGAATCCGGTCAACCTCGAACTCGGCAGGATCGACGACCTCTACCACCACCACTACGGGATCGGTGAGGTCGACTGGTCCGTCGCGGACGACCCGGACCCGGCGCGGCGGCAGCAGCGGGTGACCGCCGAGCTGCACCGCCTGGAGCACGCGCAGGCGGAACTCCTCGCCTCGCACCTCGGACCGCTCTCCCCCGCCGACCGCGTCTTCGACGCCGGCTGCGGGAGGGGCGGCGGCAGCGTCGTGGCGCACCAGCGCTACGGCTGCCACGCCGACGGCGTGACGCTCTCCACCAAGCAGGCGGACTTCGCCAACGAGCAGGCGCGCGCCCGCGGGATCGACGACAAGGTGCGCTACCACCACCGCAACATGCTGGAGACCGGCTTCGCGGCCGGCGGTTACGCGGCCTCGTGGAACAACGAGTCGACCATGTACGTCGAACTCGACCTGCTCTTCGCCGAGCACTCCCGGCTGCTGCGCCGCGGCGGCCGCTACGTGGTGATCACCGGCTGCTACAACGACACCTACGGCCGCGCCTCGCGCGAGGTGTCACTGATCAACGCGCACTACATCTGCGACATCCACCCGCGGTCGGAGTACTTCCGTGCGATGGCCCGGCACCGCCTCGTCCCCGTCCACGTGGAGGATCTGACGCAGGCCACGATCCCCTACTGGGAGTTGCGCAGGACCGCGGACCACCTGGTGACGGGCGTCGAGGACGCGTTCCTCGACGCCTACCGCAACGGCAGCTTCCAGTACCTGCTGATCGTCGCCGACCGGGTCTGAGGCCGCTCCCCCGCCGTCGGCCCCGCGTGCCGGGCCCCGGACCGGGCCCGGCCGCGGGGCCGTCCCCGCGTGCCGGGTCAGGCGAGCGTGGCGACCATGACGGCCTTGATGGTGTGCATGCGGTTCTCGGCCTGGTCGAAGACGACGGAGTGCGCCGACTCGAAGACCTCGTCGGTGACCTCCAGTTCGCTCAGCCCGTACTGGTCGTGGATCAGCCGGCCGACCTCGGTGCCGAGGTCGTGGAAGGCGGGCAGGCAGTGCAGGAACTTCACGTCCGGCTTGCCGGTGGCGCGCAGCACGTCCATCGTGACCGCGTAGGGCGCGAGCGCGGCGATCCGCTCCGCCCAGACCTCCTTGGGCTCGCCCATCGACACCCAGACGTCGGTGACGACGAAGTCGCAGTCCCGCACGCCCTCGGCGATGTCCTCGGTGAGGGTGATCCCGGCCCCGGAGGACTCGGCGAGCTTGCGGGCCCGGGTGACGACGTCGTCGGCCGGCCAGTAGGCGCGCGGGGCGACGATCCGCACGTCGAGGCCGAGCAGGGCGCCGGTGACGAGGTAGGAGTTGCCCATGTTGAACCGGGCGTCGCCGAGGTAGGCGAAGGACGCACCGTGCTCGCGCAGGGCCGCGACGCCGCCGGCCTGCTCGGCCATGGTCAGCACGTCGGCCAGCATCTGGGTGGGGTGCCAGTCGTCGGTGAGGCCGTTGTACACGGGGACCCCCGCGTGCGCGGCCAGCTCCTCGACGGCCGCCTGGCTGGCGCCGCGGTACTCGATGGCGTCGAACATCCGGCCGAGCACCCGGGCGGTGTCCTTGACGGACTCCTTGTGCCCTATCTGGGAGCCCGCGGGGTCCAGATACGTGGTGGCCGCGCCCTGGTCGGCGGCGGCGACCTCGAAGGAGCAGCGCGTACGCGTCGAGGTCTTCTCGAAGATCAGCGCGATGCTGCGGCCGCGCAGCCGGGGCTGCTCGGCGCCCGCCTTCTTCGCCGCCTTCAGTTCGGCGGCCAGCTCCACCAGGCCCCAGAACTCCTCGGGCGTGAGATCCAGCTCCTTGACGAAGGGGCGGCCCTTGAGGTCGACGGCCATGGCGGGGACTCCTCGGTTGGTGGTACACGGCAACCATGGAAGTCTATACGAGCGCTCACATTCTTATACAGACCCTCTTTCCGGCAGCCGGGACGGCCGCTTCCCTCCCTGTGCGATGCCCGGCGGAGACCGCACTCACACGGCTCGCGCCGGCTCACACGGGGTCGCGCTCGATCGGGCAGCTCATGCACCGCGGGCCGCCGCGGCCGCGGCCCAGCTCGCTGCCCGGGATCTCGATGACCTCGATGCCGCGCTTGCGCAGGAAGGTGTTGGTCGTCGCGTTGCGCTCGTAGGCCACCACCACACCGGGCTCGACCGCCAGCACGTTGCACCCGTCGTCCCACTGCTCGCGCTCGGCGGCGTGCACGTCCTGCGTGGCGGTGAGCACCTTGACCGAGTCCAGCCCGAGCGCGGCCGCGATGGCGCGGTGCATGTGCTCCGGCGGGTGGTCGGTGACCTTCAGCTCGTCCTCCCCGCCACCGGGCTCGATGGTGTACGACGGCAGCATCCCCAGGCCCGCGTACTGCGTGAACGTGTCGCCGTCGACCATGGTCATCACCGTGTCGAGGTGCATGAAGGCGCGCCGCTTGGGCATGTCGAGCGCCACGATGGCGCGGGCCGAGCCGGTCGCGAACATCCTGCGGGCCAGCATCTCCACCGCCTGCGGGGTGGTGCGCTCGCTCATCCCGATGAGCACCGCTCCGGAGCCCAGCACCAGGACGTCGCCGCCCTCGATCGTCGAGGGGTAGGCGCCCTGCCCCTCGGACCAGACGTGGAAGCGGCCCCCCGCGAAGAGCGGGTGGTGCCGGTAGATCGCCTCGAAGTGCACCGTCTCGCGCTGCCGGGCGGGCCAGCGCATCGCGTTGATGCTGACCCCGTCGTAGATCCAGGCCGAGGTGTCGCGGGTGAAGATGTGGTTGGGCAGCGGCGAGAGCAGGAAGTCGTCCAGCTCCAGGGCGTGGAAGCGGACCGAGACCGGCTCCTCGTGGCGCGCCAGGAACTCGCGCTTGGTCATCCCGCCGACCAGGGCCTCGGTCAGCTCCGGGGTGCTCAGCTCGTCGAAGGCGGCCCGCAGGTGCTCGGTGGCGAGCGGGCCGTACTCCTTCTCGTCGAAGACGCGGTCCAGCACGAGCGCCTTGGCCGCGGGCCGCTCCAGGGCCTCGGTCAGCAGGTCGCCGAACAGGTGCACCTCGACGCCGCGGTCGCGCAGCACGTCGGCGAAGCCGTCGTGCTCGGCCCGCGCCCGGCGCACCCACAGCACGTCGTCGAAGAGCAGCGCGTCCTTGTTGCTGGGCGTCAGGCGCTTCAGCTCCAGATCCGGGCGGTGCAGGATGACGCGGCGCAGCCGCCCGGTCTCGGAGTCGACGTGGAATCCCATGGGATCAGACCTTCCCACCTGGGGTGGGCTTTATCACGCACGCGGACGGGCCCGCACCCGGCGCGGGTGCGGGCCCCCGGTCACAGCCGCGGGTCCACCGGCTCGGACTCCAGGGCCAGGACGGCGAAGACGGGCTCGTGGACGCGCCACAGGGGCTCACCGCCCGCGAGGCGGTCCAGGGCTTCGAGGCCGAGGGCGTACTCGCGCAGGGCGAGCGACCGCTTGTGGCCCAGGGCCCGCCCGCGCAGCCGGGCGAGGTGGTCGGGGCGGGTGTACTCGGGTCCGTAGATGATCCGCAGGTACTCCCGGCCGCGGCACTTCAGGCCCGGCTGGACGAGTGCCCCGCCGGACTCGCGGAGCCCGGTCCCGACCGGCTTGACGACCATGCCCTCGCCGCCCGCCGCCGTGAGGTCGAGCCACCAGGTGGTGCCCGCGGCGACGGACGCCTCGTCGGCGGTGTCGACCCGCAGCCGCCGGGTGGTGCGCAGCAGCCCGCTGCCGTCACCGGCGGCCAGCCGGTCGGCCAGGGCCAGCTGCCGGTCCTGCGGCAGCTCGGCGGCGAGGTTGCGGCCGCGGGCGGCCAGGATCTGGAAGGGCGCGAACTCGACGCCCGCCAGGCCGTCGGTGGTCCAGCAGTAGCGGCGGTAGGCGTCGGTGAACGCCTGCGCGTCCGCGGCCCTCTCGCGCTGCCGGGCCAGCAGCCCGGCCACGTCGGCGCCGCGGCCCGCCGCTGTCTCCAGCGCGGCCAGCACCGGCGGGAAGGCGGCGTCCGCGGCGGCCCCGACGGCTGCGTACTGGGTGCGCAGCAGGCCGGAGGCCTTGAGCGACCAGGGCAGCAGCTCGCCGTCCAGCAGCAGCCAGTCGGTGTCCAGCTCCTCCCACAGGCCGGCCGCGTCCACGGCCGCCCGCAGCCGCGCGAGCACCTCCCCGGTGACGGCCGCGTCGTCGAAGAAGGGGCGCCCGGTGCGGGTGTGCAGCGCCCCCGCCACGCCCGCGGGCGCGCCGAAGCGCTCTGCGGCGGCCGTCTCGTCCCGGCACACCAGGGCGACGGCGCGCGAGCCCATGTGCTTCTCCTCGCACACGACCTCGCGCACCCCGGCGTCGCGGTAGTAGGCGAAGGCCTCCGCGGGGTGTTCGAGGAAACCCTCCTCGGCGGAGGTGGCGCAGGGCGCCATGGTCGGCGGCAGGTAGCACAGCACGCGCGGGTCGACGGCGAAGCGGCTCATCACCTCCAGTGCCGCGGCGGCGTTCTGCTCGCGCACCGCGAGCCGCCCCATGCGGGAGGTCTCCACGATCCGCCGGCCCGCGACGTCGCCGAGGTCCAGCGGGCGGCCCTCCCGCCCGCCGGGCGCCTCGCTGAGCAGGGGCCGGACCGGCTCGTACCAGACGCGCTCGGCGGGCACGTCCACCAGCTCGCGCTCCGGCCAGCGCAGCGCGGTCAGCCGGCCGCCGAAGACGGCCCCGGTGTCGAGGCAGAGGGTGTTGTTGATCCAGGACGCGGCGGGCACCGGCGTGTGCCCGTAGACGACGGCCGCCTTGCCCCGGTAGTCCTCCGCCCACGGGTAGCGCACGGGCAGGCCGAAGTCGTCGGTCTCCCCGGTGGTCTCGCCGTACAGGGCGTGCGAGCGCACCCGGCCGGAGGTGCGGCCGTGGTACTTCTCCGGCAGGCCCGCGTGGCACACCACCAGCCGGCCGCCGTCCAGCACGTAGTGGCTGACCAGACCCTCGATGAAGGTGCCGACGCGGCGCCGGAAGCCGGGGTCGCGCTCGTCCTCGGCGGCGAACTGCTCCACGGTCTCGGCCAGGCCGTGGGTGAGCTGGACGCGGCGGCCCTTGAGGTGGCGCCCGAGCTTGTTCTCGTGGTTGCCGGGCACGCACAGCGCGGTGCCGGCCTCGACCATGCCCATGACGCGGCGCAGCACGCCGGGGCTGTCCGGGCCGCGGTCGACGAGGTCGCCGACGAAGACCGCGGTGCGGCCCTCGGGGTGCCGGCCGTCGTCGTAGCCGAGCTTCGACAGCAGCGCCTCCAGCTCCGAGCTGCACCCGTGGACGTCGCCGATGATGTCGAACGGGCCGGTGAGGTGGCGCAGGTCGTTGTAGCGCGGCTCGGTCTCCACCCGGGCGGCCTCGATCTCGGCGGTACCGCGCAGGATGTGGACCTTGCGGAAGCCCTCGCGCTCCAGGCCGCGCAGCGAACGGCGCAGCTCGCGCTGGTGCCGCTGGATGACGTGCCGGGGCAGCGCGGCACGCTCGGGGCGTGCCGCGTTGCGTTCGGCGCACACGTGCTCGGGGACGTCGAGGACGATCGCGACGGGCAGCACGTCGTGCTCCCGCGCCAGGTTCACCAGCTGCCGGCGGGCCTCGGGCTGGACGCTGGTGGCGTCCACGACCGTACGGCGGCCCGCGGCGAGCCTCTTGCCCGCGATGTAGTGCAGGACGTCGAAGGCGTCGGTCGTCGCGCTCTGGTCGTTCTCGTCGTCGCTGACCAGGCCGCGGCAGTAGTCCGAGGAGATCACCTCGGTGGGCTTGAAGTGCCGTGCCGCGAAGGTGGACTTGCCGGAGCCGGTGGCGCCGATCAGCACCACCAGGGACAGGTCGGTGACCGCGAGGCGGCGTCCCTCGGCGGGAGCGGTGCCGGTGTCGTCGGTGCCGGTCATGCCGCCTCCTCCTTCTTCTTCTCGTCGAGCGGTCCGTGCAGGGTGAACAGGGCGAGCTGGGTCGGCGGGCCGACCTCGGGGTCGTCGGGGCCGACGGCCCGGAAGTCGACGGTGTAGCCGTGCCGTCCGGCCACCGCCCGGGCCCAGTCGCGGAACTCCCGCCTCGTCCACTCGAAGCGGTGGTCGTGGTGCCTGCGGTGGCCAGCGGGCAGCGTCTCCCAGCGCACGTTGTACTCGACGTTGGGCGTCGTCACGACGACCGTTCCGGGGCGGGCGGCGCCGAAGACCGCGTATTCGAGCGCGGGCAGCCGGGGCGGGTCCAGATGCTCGACCACCTCGCTGAGCACCGCCGCGTCGTAGCCCGCCAGCCGCTTGTCGGTGTACGCGAGCGACCCCTGGAGCAGGGTGAGCCGGGACGACTGCCGCTCGCCCATCCGGTCCAGCCGCAGCCGGCGGGCCGCGATCTCCAGGGCCCGCACCGACACGTCCATGCCGACGACCTCGGTGAAGCGCGGGTCCTTCAGCAGCGCGGCCACCAGCTGGCCCTGGCCGCAGCCCAGGTCCAGCACCCGGGCGGCGCCCGCCGCGCGCAGCGCGGCGAGTATCGCCTCCCGGCGCTGCACCGCGAGGGGCTCGGAGCGCTCCGGCGCCTGCGCGGGGCGGGTGCCCTCCTCCGTCTCCTCCGTCTCCTCGGCCGCGACGGCGTTGTCGATCTCCTCGACCGCGACGTCGTCGGCGTCCGCGAGCCGCACCAGTTCCAGCCGCTCGTCGGCCTCCCGGGCCAGCGACCTGCGCCGGGCCAGGTACCGGTGGGTGATCAGCTGCTGCGCGGGATGGGCGGCGAGCCACCCCTCTCCGAACCGCAGCAGCTTGTCGACCTCGTCCGCCGACACCCAGTAGTGCTTGGCGTCGTCCAGCACCGGCAGCAGGACGTACAGATGCCGCAGGGCGTCGGCGAGCCGCAGCTCCCCCTCCAGCACCAGCCGCACGTAGCGCGACGCGCCCCACTCGGGGAAGGCCGTGTCCAGCGGCACCTCCTCGGCCGTCACCTGCCAACCCAGCGGCTCGAACAGCCGGGCCACGAGCGCGGCCCCACCGCGGGCGGGCAGCACGGGCACCTCGATCCGCAGCGGCAGCGGCGCGGCCGCCCGCTCGGGCAGCGCCCGGCACTCACCGCGCAGCGCGCTCGTGAACACCGTGCGCAGCGCCACCGCCAGCAGCGACGACGCCGCGTACGGGCGGTCGTTCACGTACTGCGCCAGGGCCGCGTCGGCCGCCGGGCCCTTGCCGCCCTTGCCGCGCCCGCGCCGGGCGAGCGCCGGCGGATCGACCTCCAGCAGCAGCGCCGCGGTACAGCGCTCGGCGTCCGCCTCGGGGTAGAAGACGTGCGCGTCGCCGTAGGAGGTGGCGAAGGTCTGCGCCTTGCCGGGGTGCTTGTGGAGCAGGAAGCCGAGGTCCGTCGCCGGACCCGCGGGAGTCCCGCTCGTCGAGATCGTCAGGAACACCTGCCGAGTATCCGCCCGTGGCGCGCCCCGTGACGACGCCTTTTCGCGTCCGGCACCCGGTACGTCCGGTCCTGGCTACCGTGGCCCGCCGTCCAGCGCACCGCGCAGGGCCGCGATCGTCTCCGGGCCCACGCGGCAGCAGCCGCCGATCAGCCGGGCGCCGACCGCCTGCCACGCGAGGGCGGACTCGGCGGTGAAGGTCTGCGGGCCCGCCCAGCACCGCCCCGCGGGATCCCACCGCTCGCCGCTGTTCGGATAGGCCACCGCCGGCTTGCCGGTGACCGCGACCGCCAGCTCGACCGCGGCAAGGACCTCCTCCGGCGCGCAGCAGTTGACGCCCACCGCCACCACCTCGTCGCGCCCCGCCGCCAGCGCGAAGGCCTCGGCGAGCGGCTGGCCGGCCCGCGTCCTGCCGCCCTCGACGGTGTAGGACAGCCACACCGGCAGCCCGGTCGGAGCCGCCGCGCGCAGCATCGCCTCGGCCTCGTCGATGTCCGGCACCGTCTCCAGGGCCAGAACGTCGGGCCCCGCCTCGGCCGCGGCCTCGATCCGCGGCCGGTGGAAGCCGGTCAGCTCCCGCACCGTCCTGCCGTACCGCCCGCGGTATTCGCTGCCGTCCGCCAGCACCGCGCCGTACGGCCCGACCGAGGCGGCCACCGCGATCCCCGGGCGCGCGGCCGCCGCCTCCCGGGCCAGCAGGACACTGCGCCGCAGCAGCGCCGACGCCTCCGCCCGGCCGATGCCGCGGCGGGCGAAGCCCTCGTAACTCGCCTGGTAGGCCGAGGTGGTGAGGACGTCCGCGCCGGCCTCGGCGTAGGCGGTGTGGGCGGCGCGGATCTGCCCTGGATCGTCGGCCAGCAGCCGGGCCGTCCACAGCGGGTCCGACAGGTCGCAGCCCTGGCCGGCCAGCTGGTTGGACAGGCCGCCGTCGAGCACCAGGGCGGCCCCCGCCGCCGGCCGCCACCGCCGCCGCGCTGCGGCGGGAGCCGGTGCACAACCCGGCCGGCGGCCCGGCGGAAGGTCCGGCGGCTGGGCGGACGGCGGGGTCATGAGGTGGTCTCAGCCCAGCTGCGGCTTGACCTGGGAGGCGATCAGCTCCAGGTGGTCCAGGTCGTGCAGATCCAGGGTCTGGAGGTAGAAGCGCGTGGCGCCCTGCTCGGCGTAGCGCCCGATCTTCTCGACGACCTCCGCCGGGGAGCCGGCCAGCCCGTTCTCCTTCAGCTCGCTGACCTCGCGGCCGATCACCGCTGCCCGGCGGGCCACCTCCGCGTCGTCCTTCCCCACGCACACCACCAGCGCGTTGGAGTACGTCATGCTCTCCGCGGGCCGGCCCGCCGCCCGCACCGCCTCCCGCACCCGGGTGAACTGCGTGCCGGTGTCGGCGATCGAGGCGAAGGGCACGTTGAACTCGTCGGCGTAGCGAGCGGCCAGCTCCGGGGTGCGCTTGGCACCCATCCCGCCGATCAGCACCGGCACCTTCGCCTGCGCGGGCTTCGGCAGGGCCGGGGAGTCCGCGAGCGTGTAGAACGTGCCCTCGAAGTCGAAGGTCTTGCCCACCGGGGTGGCCCACAGCCCGGTGACCACCGCGAGCTGCTCCTCGAGCCGGCCGAACTTCTCCTTCGGGAAGGGGATGCCGTAGGCCGTGTGCTCCGCCTCGAACCAGCCGGCGCCGAGCCCGAACTCGATCCGCCCGCCCGACATCGCGTCGACCTGCGCCACCTGGATGGCCAGCACGCCCGGCAGCCGGAAGGTGCCCGCGGTCATCAGGGTGCCGAGCCTGATCCGGCTGGTCTCCC
Organism: Streptomyces sp. NPDC020983; assembly: GCF_044333485.1. Taxonomy (NCBI): domain Bacteria; kingdom Bacillati; phylum Actinomycetota; class Actinomycetes; order Kitasatosporales; family Streptomycetaceae; genus Streptomyces; species Streptomyces sp. NPDC020983. Next base: position 153,647 of record NZ_JBIRRA010000011.1, read on the forward strand.
GGGCCAGGCCCGCGAGCGTGATCCACGCGTCCGTCGGGCCGGGCAGCCCGTCCCCGCCCATGGCCAGGTAGTGGTCCGAGCGGAAGAAGGCGTCGAAGCCGAGGTCTTCCGTCGCCTTGGCGACCCGGAGGAGGGTGTCGTAGTCGGCCCCCTGCTGGGGCTCGGTGAAGATTCGCAGGTCCATTCCCCCATCCTGCACCCCTCGCGCGCCGCCACGTCAAACGCCACATGACGACTCCCCGCCCCGCGCCCCGCCGTCGCCCGCGCCCGTACGGACCAGCGCCCGTACCCGCTCCCTCGCCTCGTCCACCGCGTCCAGCGCCTCGACGCAGCTCCAGTAGGCCCCTTCGTCCTCCACCGCGCACGTCAGCACCACGAGCGCCTGCTTGATCTCGCCCAGCAGCACCCGCAGCGCCCGCAGCGTCCCCGCGGGATCGCGTACCGCCGTCAGCCGGGCGGCGCGCGGTGGTCCGGCCCCCGGCACCGCGACCGGCGGCACCGCCCGGCCCGGCTGCGGCTCCTCCCGCGCGGCCCCGTCACCCGTGCGGCCCGCGGACAGCAGCCGCGACACCGCCTCGACCAGCTCGCCCGCCTGCCAGGCCTCCTCGATGACGTCCTCGGGCCGCGGCGCACCGCGCATCACCCGCTCCGACTCCGCCACCAGCCGTGCCGCGTCCATCGCCCTACCCCCTCGTCCACGGGGCGGTGACCCGTTCACCACCTGCCGACATCACTCAGCGTGACAGATGGTGGACAGTCGGCGAAAGGGCCTTCGCGGCGCCTGTGGACAACCTCGCGCACCCGCCCGTCCCGGCGGGCAGCGGCGCAGGTCAGCCGGCCTCCGCCGCCCCTCCAGGCCCCGCCGGGCCCGCGCCTCCTCCCGGCCGGCCCTCCCCCGCGCCCCGGCGCGTCCGCGGGAAGCGCTGCTCGTTGCGGTCGATCTTCGCGTCGAGCGCCGCCAGCACGTCGATGTCCAGCACCGCGCAGAACTGGAGCAGATAGGCCAGCACGTCGGCGACCTCGTCGCGCACCCGGTGGGCGGACGCCGGGTCGGCCATCACCGCCGCCGCCTGCTCGGGCGTCAGCCACTGGAAGATCTCCAGCAGTTCGGCGGCCTCGACGCTCAGCGCCGACGCGAGGTTCTTGGGGGTGTGGAAGGGCTGCCAGTCGCGAGCCGCGGCGAAGTCGACGAGGCGGCGCTGCAAGCCCGCGACGTCCAGTGGGTGTCCGGTCACCCCGACTGGTCTACCGCATCGCCCCCGCCGGTCTCACGCCGGCCGCCCGCCGCCCCCGCGACCTCGTCGCCCGGCTCCTCGCCCGCCGGGGAATCCCTGCCGGGCCCGGAGTCACCACCGCGCACGAGGTCGCCGGCCCACCCGGCCTCGCCGCCCGTCACGGCGGCGGTGCCCGGCCCGCCCGCGTCGTCCGCCGCCGGCCCACCCCCCGCGGAGCCCGTCCCCGCGCCGGGACCGCCCTCCCCGCCGTCGGTGTCCTCCTCCGTGCCGTCCGCCGCCGGAGCCGGCGCCCGCGCGCCCGGCGCCACGACGCGGCCCTCCCCCGCGCCGGCCGCGCCGTCCTCCCCCGCGTCCTGGGCCGGTACGCGCCGCTTCGCACCGAGCCGTGCCAGGGTCACCCCGGCCGTGCCCTCGGCGCACTCGGCGTCCTGCAGCGTGCCGAGCAGCCGGATGTGACCGCGGGCCGCGGCCAGCCGGGCGAGCCGGAGCAGCTCGCGCACCTGCCTGCGGTCCAGCCCCACGTCGAGGCCGTCGGCCAGCACGGTCAGCACCTGGCCGGCGGGCAGCAGCTCCGTACTCGTGTCGACGTCGAGCACGCCCGGGCCGGTGAGCAGCACCAGCGCGAGCGCCACGAAGCGCAGTTCGCCGTCGCCGAGCCGGTCGACCGGCACCACACCCAGCGGCCCGCGGTCGACGGCGGCGATCACGGCGTCCAGCGGCGCGAGCCCGTCGCGCGGCGACCGCAGGAAGGCGGGCAGCACCGTCAGCCCCTCCACGGGCGGGCTGCACACCTCACGCACCGCGTTGACCAGCGCGGCGTGCCGTGTGACGCACTCGCCCTCGGTCCTGGCGAGGACGGCGCTCAGGTTGTCGCACGCGGCGCGCAGCCGCCCGTCGCCGGGCACGACGGGCGCGCGCATCAGCTCGGGCCGCGGTGCGACGGGGAAGACACCGCGCAGCGCCACGACCAGCTGCTCGGCCGCGGCGAGCACCTGCCGCTGGCCGTCCGTACGGCCCGAGACGCGCAGCGGCAGCAGCGCGGTGGCCAGGACGTTGTCGGGCAGCGGGGCGCGTGTCACGGGCACGTCGCCCGCGGTGTGCCACGCGGCCTGCACCGTGGGCCGGGAGGGGTCGCGCAGCGCGGTGGTCAGCAGGGTCCGGCCGGCGCCGATCAGCCGCTCGCCGACGATCCGCAAGCACGGTTCGGCCTGCACCGCGACGTCCAGCCGGACGGGGCCCATCGGGCCGTTGACGGTGCATCCGAGGCGGAAGCCGCGCCGTCCCTCGGCGTCCGCCGGGAGTCCCTGCGGCACGCACGCGCCCGCGCCGCCGCGCACCCCGGCGTCGAAGACCTCGGCCAGCTCCGCGCCGGAGGCCAGCCTGCCGAGCGCGGCGAGCCCTTCGAGGGCGCTGGACTTGCCCGTGCCGCTGCTGCCGGTGAGGAGGGTGAGCGGCCCGATCCGGAAGGTCGCCCCGCGGTGCGACTTGAAGGCGGACAGCCGCAGTTCGGTGACGACGGGGCGGAGGTGGCCGACGCGCCGGGGGGCACTGGTGTTCATGGCGGCGAAGGTAGCCAGCGTCCGGCGTGCGGAACCGTTCCCTCGTCCCTGTCGTAATCCGAACGAGGGACGTCACCCGTGTTTCCGTGAAAAAACGCGCCGTTCGCGCTCCCGTGCCGCCTCCGCACGCCCTCCCCCGGCGCGCTCCGGGGCCGCCCCCGCCGGAACGCCCTCGCGCGCCGCCGTCCGGCATGCCGGTGCCGGCCCCGCCCGGGCGCCCGCACCCTTTTGTCGGACCCGGCGGTTACCGTGTCGGACGTGACCACCACCCGATATGCCGCGCTGCTGCGCGGGATCAACGTCGGCGGCAGGGCGAAGGTCCCGATGCAGACGCTGCGCGAGCTGCTGGCCGCCCTCGGCGCCACGGATGTCCGCACCCATCTGCAGAGCGGCAACGCGGTCTTCACGCACGAGGAGGGCGACCCGCACCGCCTGGAGGACGCCCTGCGGCAGGCGCTCGCCGACGAACTGGACCTGGACATCACGTGCATGGTGCGTACGGCGGCGGATCTCGCGCGGGTCGTCGCGGCCAATCCCTTCGACATGACCGGCGTCGACGGCTCCCGCTTCCTGGTCGTCTTCCTCGCGGGGCCCGTCCCGCGGGACCGCGTCGCCGCCCTGGACCTCCCCGCCTTCGCCCCGGACGAACTGCGCGCGGGCGAGCGGGAGATCTACGCCCACTTCCCGAACTCGATCCGCGACTCCAAACTCGCCGCCCGCCTCACCGACCGCGGCCTCGGCGTCGCGGCCACCTCCCGCAACTGGAACACGGTCACCCGGCTGCTGGAGCTCTGCGGCCGCTGAGCAGCCCCGGCCCCCGGACCACGCGCCGTGCGCGAGCAGTGCGCGGGACGCCGAGCCCCCGGGACGCAGGTCACCGGGGGGCGAGGCGGCGGTGGCCGCCCTACTTCGCCGGCTCCAGGATCGCCACGCACTCCATGTGGTGCGTCATCGGAAAGAGGTCGAAGGCGCGCAGGCGCACGGGGCGGTAGCCGGATTCCGCGAAGTAGGCGAGGTCGCGCGCGAGGGCGGCGGGGTCGCAGGCGACGTAGGCGATGCGGCGGGGGGCGAGGGTCGTGAGGTGCTGGACGGTGGGGCGGCGGGCGCCGGTGCGCGGGGGGTCGAGGACGACGAGATCGACCTCGGTGATGCCGGTGCGGGGCAGGACGTGGTCGACCTTGCCCTGCTCGATGCGGACCCGCGGGAGGTCCTGGAGGTTGTGGCGGGCGTCCTGGACGGCACGCCTGCCGGACTCGATGCCGAGGACGGCGCCGGTCTCGCCGACGCGCTCGGCCAGCGCACCGGCGAAGAGGCCGACGCCGCAGTAGAGGTCGAGCGCCATCTCGCCCTTGCGCGGCATCAGACCCTGCATGACGGCCTCGACGAGCAGGTCCGCCGCCTTGGGGTGGACCTGCCAGAAGCCGCCGTCGCCGACCCGCCAGGTGCGCCCGGCCGCGCGCTCGCGCACGAAGTCGCGGCCGTGCACGCGGTGCACGGCGTGGTCGCGCTCGCCGATGCGCAGTACGGAGACGGGCCGGTCCAGCTCGACGATGGGCAGCCGCCCGCCGGGGCGCGGCGTCAGCACCACCTGGCGGTCGCTGGAGCCGGTCGCCGCGATGGCCTCGACGGCCGCCATCTGCGGCCAGGTCCGGGCCTCGACGCCGAGCTCGGAGACCTCGGGCGCGGCGATCATGCAGTGGTCGACGACCTCGACGTCGTGCGAGCGGTGCCGGCGCAGGCCCGCGTGCCCTTCGGCGTCCACCGCGTACTGCACGCGGGTCCGCCAGGCGGGCACCTCTCCCTTGGCGACCTTGTCGCCGGGAGCGGGCTCCACCGTGCCGTCCCAGCCGGCCTGCTCGGGGGTGAGCCCGGCGAGCCGCTCGAGCTGCTCGGTCAGGACGGCGGCCTTGAGGCGGCGTTGCGCGCCGGGAGCGGCGTGCTGCCAGTCGCAGCCGCCGCAGCGTCCGGGCCCGGCGAAGGGGCAGGGCGCCTCGACCCGGTCCTTGGACGCGGACAGGACGCGTACGGCGTCGGCCCGCAGGTAGCGGGCGCCCTCCTCGCCCTCGGTGACGCGGACGACGGCCCGCTCGCCGGGCAGCGCGTGCCGCACGAAGAGCACCTGCCCGGCGTCGTTGCGGGCCAGGCAGTGACCGCCGTGCGCGACCGGCCCGATCTCTACCTCGTACTCCTGGCCGACCAGTGACGGGGCGGGCTCGGTCTGCATGACGGTGGTGCTCCTGCGGGTGCGTGGGTCCGGTGCGGTGGCGGGCGTGCGGGGAGCGCGCCGGGTCGTGCGTCGGTCCACTCTACGGGCCCGGGAGGACACCCGCCGCCGCGCGCCTCACTGGTCGCGGGGCGGCGGCTGCGACCGCGGGCCGACGGGGCCGCGGCGGATCGAGCCGGGAGCGTTCCAGTCGGCGCGGCGGCGGGCCCGGACCCGGGCCACCTCGGAGGACTCCAGCTGGTACGGCACCGAGGTCACCATGACGCCGGAGGTGAAGAGCAGTCGGCCCTTGAGCCGCAGCGCGCTCTGGTTGTGCAGCAGGTGCTCGTACCAGTGGCCGACGACGTATTCGGGGATGTAGACGGCCACCACGTCGCGCGGGCTGTTGCGGCGCAGGCCCTTGACGTAGTCGATGATCGGCCGGGTGATCTCGCGGTAGGGCGAGTCGAGGACCTTGAGCGGCACGTCGATGCCGCGCCGCTGCCATTCGGCCTGGAGGGCCCTGGTGTCGTCGGGGTCGACGTTGACGCTGAGCGCCTCCAGGGTGTCGGAGCGGACGAGCTTGGCGTACGACAGGGCGCGCAGCGTGGGCTTGTGGAGCTTGGAGACGAGCACGATGGAGTGCACACGCGAGGGGCGCACGTAGTCGTCGCCGGGCTCGTCGTCGGCGGCGATCTCGTCGGAGACGCGCGTGTAGTGGCGGCGGATCGCGGTCATGGTCGCGTAGAAGACGCACATGCCGAGGACGGCGACCCAGGCGCCGTGGGTGAACTTCGTCAGCAGCACGATGACGAGCACCAGGCCGGTGAGGAAGCCGCCGAAGGTGTTGATGGCGCGGGAGCGCACCATGTGGCGGCGCTTGGCCTGGTCGGTCTCGGTGCGCAGCAGCCGGTTCCAGTGCCGGACCATGCCGGTCTGGCTGAGGGTGAAGGAGACGAAGACACCGACGATGTAGAGCTGGATGAGCCGGGTGGAGTCGGCGCCGTAGACGACGACCAGGATGCAGGCGAAGGCGGCGAGCAGCACGATGCCGTTGGAGAAGGCCAGCCGGTCGCCGCGGGTGTGCAGCTGGCGGGGCAGGTAGCGGTCCTGGGCGAGGATCGAGCCGAGCACCGGGAAGCCGTTGTACGCGGTGTTGGCCGCCAGGAAGAGCACCAGGGCGGTGGAGGCGGCCAGGAAGATGAACGGCACCGAGTTGTTGCCGAAGACCGCCTCGGCGACCTGGGCGATCACGGGGTCCTGGGTGAAGCCGGAGCCGACCGGCCTGCCGTGGTCGAGCAGGTCGGAGGCGGGGTTCTCGGCCATGCGGACCTTGGTGTTCACCGCGAGCGCGATGATGCCGAGGAGCATGGTGACGGCCAGCAGGCCGATCAGTGCGAGCGTGGTCGCGGCGTTCTTCGACTTGGGTTTGCGGAAGGCCGGCACGCCGTTGCTGATGGCCTCGACACCGGTGAGGGCGGCGCAGCCGGAGGAGAAGGCGCGCAGCAGCAGGAAGACCAGGGCGAAGCCGCCGATACCGGAGGACTCGGCGTGGATGGTGAGGTGCGCCGTAGGCGCGTGCATGTCATGCCCGGTAGCGATCTTCAGCAGGCCCCAGGCGATCATGCAGAAGACGCCGAAGACGAAGGCGTAGGTCGGGATCGCGAAGATCGTGCCGGACTCGCGCACCCCGCGCAGGTTCATCAGCATCAGCACGATGATCATGGCCACCGCGCCGAGCACCTTGTGGGTGATGAAGAACGGCACCGCCGAACCGAGGTTCTCGATGCCCGAGGCGATCGACACCGCGACGGTGAGGACGTAGTCCACCATCAGGGCGCTGGCGACGGTCAGGCCCGCCCTGGGACCCAGGTTGGTGGTGGCGACCTCGTAGTCGCCGCCGCCGGAGGGGTAGGCGTGCACGTTCTGCCGGTAGGACGCGACGACGGTGAACATCACCACCGCGACCGCGACGACGATCCACGGGCTGTAGTGGTAGGCGGCCCCGCCGGCGATCGACAGGACGAGCAGCACCTCGCCCGGCGCGTACGCCACCGACGACAGCGAGTCGGACGCGAAGACGGGGAGCGCGAGCCGCTTGGGGAGCAGCGTCTCACCCAGTCTGTCGCTGCGGAGAGCCCGTCCGATGAGGATCCGCTTCGGCAGGTCGGTCAGTTTGGACACCCCGCGATGTTAAGGGATCGTCAATACGTGCGGATCCCCCCGGGTCGTACCCGGCCTGTGGCGATCTTGTGTGCTCGCCGTGCGCCCGGTCACCGGGCGCCCGCGGGGACGCAACCTTCTGCGGTGCCGGGCGCGTGTGTAGCTTTGGCCGCGGTCTGAGACGCTGGAGGAAGCCTTGACGACCAGATCGGTCGCGGGCCGGTCTCAGGCAGAAACGTTGGCAGCCGGAAGGACGGTCGTGCACGTCGTGATTATGGGGTGCGGGCGGGTGGGGTCCACCCTCGCGCACTCCCTCGAACAGCAAGGTCACACGGTTGCGGTGATCGATCAGGACCCGACGGCCTTCCGCCGTCTCGGGTCCGGATTCGGCGGGCGGCGGGTGACCGGGGTGGGGTTCGACCAGGACACGCTGCGCGAGGCCGGGATCGAGGAGGCGGGAGCCTTCGCGGCGGTCAGCAGCGGGGACAACTCCAACATCATCGCGGCCCGGGTGGCGCGCGAGATGTTCGGGATCGAGAACGTCGTCGCCCGGATCTACGACCCCCGGCGGGCCGAGGTCTACCAGCGGCTCGGGATCCCGACCGTGGCGACCGTGCGGTGGACGGCCGACCAGATGCTGCGCCGGCTGCTGCCGGCCGGCGCGGAGCCGCTGTGGCGCGACCCCAGCGGCGGGGTGCAGCTGGCGGAGGTGCACACGTCCCCGGCCTGGATCGGCCACAAGATCAGCGAGCTGCAGGAGGAGACCGGCGCCCGGGTGGCGTTCCTCACCCGGCTCGGCGAGGCGATGCTGCCCGGCGCGCAGACCGTGCTGCAGGAAGGCGACCTGGTGCACGTGATGCTGCGCACCGACGAGGTCGCGGACGTCGAGGCGGCCTTCGCCAAGGGACCCGAGGAGGCCCACTCATGAGGGTGGCCATTGCCGGCGCCGGCGCGGTCGGCCGCTCCATCGCGGCCGAGCTGCTGGAGAACGGGCACGAGGTGCTGCTCGTCGACAAGAACCCCACCTCGATCTCGGTGGAGCGGGTCCCGCAGGCCGAGTGGCTGCTCGCCGACGCGTGCGAGATCACCTCGCTCGACGAGGCCGCGCTCCAGCGCTGCAACGTGGTGATCGCCGCGACGGGCGACGACAAGGTCAACCTGGTGGTGTCGCTGCTCGCCAAGACGGAGTACGGCGTGCCGCGGGTCGTCGCCCGGGTGAACAATCCCAAGAACGAGTGGCTCTTCAACGAGTCCTGGGGCGTCGACGTCGCCGTGTCGACCCCGCGGCTGATGTCGGCGCTGGTCGAGGAGGCGGTGAGCGTCGGCGACCTGGTCCGGCTGCTGCGCTTCAGCCAGGGCGACGCCAACCTGGTGGAGCTGACGCTGCCCGAGGAGGCCGCGCTCGTCGGCACCCGGGTCGGCGACGTGGCGTGGCCTCAGGACACCTCGCTGGTCACCATCATCCGCGGCAACCGGGTGCTGACACCGTCCAAGGACGACGCGCTGGAGGCCGGCGACGAGCTGCTGTTCGTGGCCGCACCGCACCGCGAGGAGCAGCTGGAGGACCTGCTGTCGGTCCAGGAGCGCAACGGCGGCTGAGCGGCCGCGCACGGCGCGCGTACGGCGGTGGGGCCGGGGCCCCCCCGCCCCCGGGCCCCCCCCCCCCCCCCCGGGGGCGCGGGGGGGGGGGGGGCGCGGGGCCCCCCCCCCCCCCCCCCCGCGGCCCG
>NZ_JBIRRA010000011.1:162543-316948 GCF_044333485.1 Streptomyces sp. NPDC020983
CCCCGGGCGCCCACGGGCGGCTGCGCGGCCCCGCCCGGGCCGGGTCGGGGGGGGCCCGGGGCCCGCGCCGCCCCGGGCCCACCGCCGTACGCGCGGGAGGCCTACTTGACCGGCTGCTCTTCGGCCCCGGCCGCCTCCGCCGACTCGGCGCGCTCCTTCTCCGCCTTGCGCTCCTCCTCGGCCGCCTCCATCTCCGCGATCACGTCGATCGGCGGCGGCGCCTTCACCAGGAAGATCCAGGTGAGGTAGACCGACAGCAGGAAGGGCGGGATGCCGAGCGCGACCTTGACCCAGCCCAGCTGCGTGGCGTCGCCCCACCAGTAGAGCGGGAAGAGGATCGCGGACTTGGCCAGCAGGATCAGGCCCCAGGCCCAGCTGGCCTTGGTGTACGCCACCAGGCGGCCGGGATTGCGGGTGCGCCAGGACAGGTTCTCCCGGAAGACCGGGCCGAGGATCAGGCCCAGCAGCGGGAAGCGGGCGAGCGCCGACACCACGTAGGCCACGCCCAGGCCCAGGGTGTAGAGCATGCCGGGCAGGTAGAAGTTCTTCGCGTTGCCCGACATCATCGCGAACAGCACGCCGAAGCCGATGCCGAAGACGCCGCTGAAGGCGTGTTTGAGGGTGTCCTTGCGGGCCAGCCGCACGACGGCCAGCACCAGCGACAGCGCGAGCGCGGCGAACGCGGAGGGCGCGATGCTGTGGTTGACCGTGTAGACGACCACGAAGACGAGGCCCGGCACGGTGGTCTCCACCATGCCCAGCACCCCGCCGAACGCCTCCAGGAGGGCCGCCTCGGTCGCGGCCCGCACCCCGGCGGCGTCCGCGTCCCCGGGCGCGGCGCCCGAGGGGCGGGGGGGCTCGTGGTCCTCGTGGTCCGTACTGTCGATCGACGCCACCGGCTACTCCTGTCCGACCGGACGCAGTTCGTACTTCGGGTTGAAGAGCACCGGACGGCCATGGTTCATGGAGATCCGGCCGGAGGCGATGATCCGGCGGCCGGGTTCGATCCCGGTGATGCTGCGGCGGCCGAGCCAGACCACGTCCAGCGCGGCGGATCCGTCGAACAGCTCCGCCTCCAGTGCGGGCACCCCCGCCCGAGGACGGAGGGTGACCGTACGCAGCGTACCGGTGACGGACACTATCTGGCGGTCCGAGCAGTCCTTGATCCGCGTACAGCCCACCGCCCGGGTCTCCTCCTGGAGCTCCTCGGAGTGCAGCTCCTCCTGGGAGGAGGACAGCCGGCCGAGCATACGACGGAAGCGTCCCGCGGGTCGCTCGTCACGGATGGCACCACTCATGCGTTCCAGCGTACCGGCCGGACCTCACGCCTCGAAGCGGTAGCCCATGCCGGGTTCGGTGATGAAGTGCCGCGGGCGGGCTGGATCCGCCTCCAGCTTGCGGCGCAGCTGCGCCATGTAGACCCGCAGGTAGTTGCTCTCCGTGCCGTACGCCGGGCCCCAGACCTCCCGGAGCAGCTGCTTCTGCGACACCAGCCGGCCGGGGTTGCGCACCAGCACCTCCAGCAGGTGCCACTCGGTGGGGGTGAGGCGGACGTCGGCGCCGTCGCGGTGCACCTTGCGGGCGGCCAGGTCGACGGTGAAGCTCTCCGTCTCCACCGCCGGGGCGCCCTCGTCCTGCCCGGCGGGCGCGGCGCGGCGGACCGCGGCCCGCAGCCGGGCCAGCAGCTCGTCCATGCCGAACGGCTTGGTGACGTAGTCGTCGGCCCCGGCGTCCAGCGCCTCGACCTTCTCGTCGGAGGCGTGCCGGGCCGACAGCACGATGATCGGCACCCGGGTCCAGCCGCGCAGCCCGCGGATCACCTCGACGCCGTCCATGTCGGGCAGCCCCAGGTCCAGCAGCACCACGTCGGGGTGCCGCGCCGCGGCGAGCCGCAGCGCGGCCGCCCCGTCGTGCGCGGCGTCCACCTCGTAGGAGCGGGCCCGCAGGTTGATCACCAGCGCCCTGACGATCTGCGGCTCGTCGTCGACCACCAGCACCCGGTACATCCGCCGCTCTCTCCCGCTCGCCGGCTCGCGCCGCCCGCCGCCCCCGCCCGCCGCGGGCTGCCGGCCCGCCGCCCCGCCGCTCATGTGGTCGCCGTCGCGGGCAGTCCGGGGCGGGCCGGCTCGCCGCCGGACGCCGCCCGCAGGGTGAGCACCATCGTCAGGCCGCCGCCGGGGGTGTCCTCGGCGACCAGGGTGCCGCCCATGGCCTCGGCGAAGCCGCGGGCGACCGCGAGGCCGAGACCGACGCCGGTGCCGCGCGGGGCGTCGCCGTAGCGCTGGAAGGGCTCGAAGATCTGCTCCTTGGCGTCCTCCGGGACGCCGGGGCCGCGGTCGGCGACGCGGACCTCGACCCGGTCGCCGAGCGCGCTCGCCGCGACCAGGACGGGCTCACCGGGCGGGCTGTACTTGACGGCGTTCTCGACGACGTTGGCGACGCTGCGCTCCAGCAGACCGGGGTCGACGGCGACCATCGGCAGCGTCTCGGGGATCTCCAGGGCGACGCTGCCGTCCGGGACGCCGCCGAGCGCCCTGGGCACCACCTCGTCGAGGTCCAGCTCGCGGATCAGCGGGTTGACGGTGCCGGTCTGCAGCCGGGACATGTCGAGCAGGTTGCCCACCAGGTGGTCCAGCCGGTCGGCGCCGTCCTCGATGCCGGCCAGCAGCTCTGCCTCGTCCTCCGGCGACCAGGCGACGTCCGCGGAGCGCAGCGAGCTGACCGAGGCCTTGATGCCGGCCAGCGGGGTGCGCAGGTCGTGCGAGACGGCGGCGAGCAGCGCGGTGCGTATCCGGTTGCCCTCGGCGAGCTCGCGGGCCCGGCCCGCCTCGTCGGCGAGCCGCTTGCGGTCCAGTACGACCGCGGCCTGCGCGGCGAAGGCGGACAGCACCCGGCGGTCGGCGGCCGGCAGCACCCGGCCGAGCAGGGCGAGCGAGAGCCGGTCGTTGACGGCCACCTCGACGTCGGCGTCCTCCGGGCGCACGCACGGGGCGGCGCCCACGGAGGCCGCGCACGTCCACGCGTCGCCGTCGTCGTCGCGTTCCAGCAGCACGACCGCGTCCATCGCGAAGGTCTCCCGGACCCGCTCCAGCAGCGCGTCCAGCGAGCTCTCGCCGCGCAGCACGCTGCCCGCCAGGTGCGACAGGATCTCCGCCTCGGCGCGCAGCCGGGCGGCCTGCTGGGTGCGCCGGGCGGCGAGGTCGACCACCGAGGCGACGGCGGCGCCGACCACCACGAAGATCACGATCGCGATGACGTTCTCCGGCTGGGCGATCGTGAAGGAGTGCGTGGGACGCGTGAAGTAGTAGTTCAGCAGCAGCGAGCCGCCCACCGCGCACACCAGCGCCGGCAGCAGCCCGCCGGCGAGCGCCGCGGCCACCGTGAGGGCCAGGAAGAGCAGCATGTCGGTGGCCTGGCCCGTGGCCGGGTGCCACCGGGTGAGCAGCAGCGTCAGCAGCAGGGGGCCGGCGAGCCCGGTCAGCCAGCCGGCGACGACGCGGGAGCGGCCGAGCCCGGCGCCGCGCGCGGAGGGCAGGCCGCGGCCCTTGGCGGCGTGCTCGTGGGTGACGATGTGGACGTCGATGTCGGCGCTCTCGCGGGCGACGGTGCTGCCGACGCCGGGTCCGAAGACGTACTGCCAGGGCTTGCGGCGGCTGCTGCCGAGCACGATCTGGGTGGCGTCGACACCGCGGGCGAAGTCCAGCAGGGCGTCGGGGACGTCGTCCCCTATGACGTGGTGGAAGGATCCGCCGAGGTCCTCCACCAGGGTGCGCTGGACGGCCAGCTCCTTGGCGGAGCCGGACACCGGGCCGTCGCTGCGCACGATGTGCACGGCCATGATCTCGCTGCCAGAGCCCTTGGCGGCCATCCGGGCGGCGCGCCGGAGCAGCGTGCGCCCCTCCGGCCCGCCGGTCAGGCCGACGACGATCCGCTCGCGGGCCTGCCAGGCGGCCGATATGCGGTGCTCCGCGCGGTATTCCTGGAGGTACTCGTCGACCCGGTCCGCCGTCCACAGCAGCGCCAGCTCGCGCAGCGCCGTCAGGTTGCCCGGGCGGAAGTAGTTGGACAGGGCCGCGTCGACCTTGTCGGGCGCGTAGATGTTGCCGTGCGCCATGCGGCGGCGCAGCGCCTGTGGCGACATGTCGACCAGCTCGATCTGGTCGGCGCGGCGGACCACCTCGTCGGGCACGGTCTCGCGCTGCCGCACGCCGGTGATCGACTCGACGACGTCGCCGAGCGACTCCAGGTGCTGGATGTTGACGTTGGAGACGACGTCGATACCCGCCCTGAGCAGCTCCTCGACGTCCTGCCAGCGCTTGGCGTTGCGCGAGCCCGGCACGTTGGTGTGGGCGAGTTCGTCGACGAGCGCGATCTCGGGGGCGCGGCGCAGGACCGCGTCGAGGTCCATCTCGGTGAAGGCCGTGCCGCGGTAGCCGCACTCCCGGCGCGGCACCTCCTCCAGGCCGTGCATCATCACCTCGGTGCGCGGCCTGCGGTGGTGCTCGACGTAGCCGATCACGACGTCCGTGCCGCGCTCGGCCCGCCGGTGGGCCTCGGAGAGCATGGCGTAGGTCTTGCCGACGCCGGGGGCGGCCCCCAGGTAGATGCGCAACGTGCCGCGTGCCATGGTCAGACCTTAGATCGGCCGGAGCGGGCACATCGGCCCCGGGGCCACCGTCCGGGCGCACCTTGACGCCGTCTTGACGCCTGCATACGTCCAGGGTCCCTCGCGGGCGGCGGATCAGCCGTCCGAGACGATCCGGCCGTCGCGCAGCTCCAGTACCCGGTCGGCCAGTGCGATCAGCTGGCTGTCGTGGGTGGCGACCAGCGCGGTGACGCCCTCGCTGCGCACCACCGCCCGCAGCAGCTCCATCACGGCGAGGCCGGTGTCCGCGTCGAGCTGGCCGGTGGGCTCGTCGGCGATGATCAGGTCGGGCCGGTTGGCGAGCGCGCGGGCGATGGCGACGCGCTGCTGCTGGCCGCCGGACAGCTCGCCGGGGCGCTGGGCCGCGTGGTCGGCGAGGCCGACGAGGGCGAGCAGCAGGGACACGCGCTCCTCGCGTTCCTTCGGCGGGGTCCTGCGCAGCCGCATCGGCACCCCGACGTTCTCGGCGGCGGTGAGGATCGGGATCAGGCCGAAGGACTGGAAGACGAAGCCGATGCGGTCGCGGCGCAGCGCCAGCAGGCCGTCGTCGCCGAGCCCGGCGAGGTCGGTGCCGTCCAGGGATATCCGGCCGCTGTCCGGCGAGTCCAGGCCGCCCACCAGGTTGAGCACGGTCGTCTTGCCCGAGCCCGAGCGGCCCTTGAGGGCGACCAGCTCGCCGCGCCCCACCGAGAAGGACACCCCGCGCAGCGCGTGCACGGCCGTGCCGCCGCTGCCGTACGTCCGGCGCAGGTCCTCGACCACCACCATCTCGCCGGTCCCCGGCGCCGTCGCCACCGCCGCGGCGGACTGCTCGGCCATCCCCGCGCCTCCCTCCAGCTCGCTCATCCGTCGTCCCGCCCCCGCTGCTCCGCGCCGGGCGCGGGGCTGGCTCCGTCGCCCGCCGCCGGATCACCGCCGCCGGGGTCGGGCCACACCCCGATGTGGTCGCTCTCCGCGGTGAGCCGCACGCGGCGGCGCAGGCCGTAGCGCTCGGTGTACTCCCGCGGGAGCTGGAGCCGCCCCACCCTGTCCAGCACGGCGTACTCCTCGGCGACGCCCTGCCCGCCGCCCTCGGCCCCGCCCGGCCCGGGGCGCAGCACCTCGGTCGCCGTGCGGCCGTCGCGTATGCGTACCGTACGCCGGACCTGCTCCGAGACGGCCGGGTCGTGCGTAACGATCAGGATCGTCACGCCCAGTTCGGTGTTGGTACGGCGCAGCGCCGCGAAGACCTCCTCGCCGCTTGCGGTGTCCAGCTCACCGGTGGGCTCGTCGGCGAAGAGCACCCGGGGGGTGTTGGCCGCGGCCACCGCGATGGCCACGCGCTGCTGCTGGCCGCCGGAGAGCTCGCCCGGGCGGCGGTCGCGGCAGTCGGCGACACCGAGCATGTCCAGCAGCTCCGCCGCGCGCCCGGCGCGCCGGGCGCGCGGCACCCTGGCGTAGCCCATGGGGAGCGTGACGTTCTCCAGCGCCGTCAGGTACGGCAGCAGGTTGCGGGCGGTCTGCTGCCACACGAAGCCGACCGTGCGGCGCCGGTAGTCCAGGCGCTCGCGGCGCTTCATGGCCAGCAGGTCGTGCCGCGCGACCCGGGCGCGACCCGCGGTCGGCAGGTCGAGCCCGGACAGGATGCCCAGCAGGGTGGACTTGCCCGAGCCGGACGCGCCGACGACGGCCAGCAGCTCGCCCTCGTCGACGATCAGGTCGAGCCCCTGGAGCGCCTGCACCTCGACGCCCTCGGTGCGGTAGACGCGCACGAGGTTGTCGCAGACGATGAGCCCCTCGTCGGGCGCGGGCGCGGCCGAGGACATGGCGCGGGCCTGGAGCGTGGCGAGGTCGGTCATACGTGCTCCCTGTGGTCGTCGTACGGTCCTGCGGGGCGGCCTGTGGGGCGGGGCCCGGCGGCGCGGGCGCCCGGCGGGCTCGTGCCGCTCATACCGCCTCTCCCAGCCGCAGCACCGCCCCCAGGCCGCGTCGGCGGCCCACCCAGGTCTCGGCGGCGACGGCGACGGCCACCAGGGCGGCCAGGCCCGCGCCGAGGGCCGCGGTGAGGGCGTAGTCGGTGTGCAGTGCGGGCGCGGCGGGCCCGCCGGTGAACTCGCGCAGGGTGAGCGTGGGCCCGAGGATGCCCGGCAGCAGCAGGCCGAGCGCCACTCCCCCGGCGGCCGCGGCGAGCACCATCGGCAGCAGCTCCAGCAGGTCGAGTGCCGCGATACCGCGGGTGGGCAGGCCCAGGGTGCGCAGCCGGGAGGCGGTCCGGCCCCGGTCCGCGGCCGAGAGCAGCAGCTCCAGCACCAGCGCCGCCAGCGCGAACAGCACGGCGAGCGCGGTGGCGGCCGCGTACGTGCGGCGCACCCCGCGCAGCAGCCCGTCGTGCTCGGCGAGCGCCAGCTCGTCGGCCCTGATCCGGACCTGGCCTGAGGGGCCGGCGACCCGCGGGCCCGCGGCGCGCAGGGCGTCGCCGTCCAGGTGCGGGCCGAAGAGCAGCACGGCCGCGGTGTCGTACTCGCTCGGCGCGAGCATGCGCAGCTCGGCCGCGTCCACGAGCAGCAGCGGGCTGCGGGCGGCCACCGCCGTACCGGCGTCGCTCTCCTCGCCGCGCCCGGCGTCCTGCTGGTCGGCGCTCAGCAGCGGGCCGAGCGCGGGGTCACGCCGGGCGGCGTCCGGCAGCCGGCCCACGACGCGGACGGAGACCGTGCCGCGCCGCAGGGTGGTGGTGTAGGTGTCGCCGATCGTGCCGCCCGCGAAGTCACCGGTGGCCAGCGCGGGCAGCACGTAGCGGCCCCCGACCGGCGCGGGCCCGGGCCTGCCCGCGAGGCCCGCGGCGGCGAGCGCGCGGGCGGCGGCGGAGTCCGGGGCCTGCTCGGCGAGCACGGCGGCGTCGGCCCCCGCGATGTGGGCCGCGCCGTAGCGGGCGCCGTCCGTCACGCTGGTGAGCTGGTTGACCAGGCCGCGGACGACGGTGGCGCCGCGGACGCCCTGCACGGCCGTGAGGTCCGGGTCCACGGTGCCGTCCTGCCCCGTGCCGATCACCACCGCGTCGGCGCCCGCGCTCCACACCGCCGCCGTCCGGCTCCCGTCGGCGACCGTACGGGACACCAGGCCGCCGAAGACCGCCGTGGACAGCGTCACGACCAGCACCAGCAGGGCCAGCGCGTGCCCCGGCGCCTCGCGCGCGGCGCGGGAGAACGCGATCAGCGGGACGGTCCCGCGCCGGCCGCGCGCGGCTCGCGACACCAGCCGCAGCGGCAGTGGGTAGAGCCGCACCAGCAGCACCACCACGGCGGCCCCCAGCAGCGCGGGCACCACCGCGAGCTGCACGTCGAGGCCGCCCGCACCCGCGCCGTGGGAGCGCAGCATCAGCACCCCCGCGGCGGCGAGCAGCAGCACCGTGATCTCGGCGGCGAGCCGCCGCGCGGCCGGGGGACGGCTCTCGCGGCCGCGCCGGTCCCGGGCCGCGGCCAGCGTGAGCAGCGGCAGCGCGAGCCAGGCCGCAGCGGCGACCAGGAGCGCCGGGAGCAGGCTGCCGCGCCCGGCCGCGCCCGCGGGCGCGGCCAGGACGGCGGTGCCGGTGCCGAGTGCTGCGCCGAGGACCGCGGCGGGGCCGGTCTGGACGAGCCGGACCAGCGCGAGGTCGGTCGCGGAGGCGCCGCGGGCGCGCTGCAGCGCCTGCGCCCCGGCCCTGCGGCTGACGGCGAGCCGGGCGGTGACGACCACGGTGGCCAGGCCGACGGCGATGAGCCCGGCGAACGCGAAGGACTCCAGGGTGCGGGCCTGGTCGCGGGCCCGGGCGAAGGGCGCCAGCACGCCGGGCACGGCGTCCTCGGTGGCCGGCTCGGCCGTGGAGTGGCGCCCGATGCTGCACTGGTTGCCCATGTAGTCCTGGGCGTTCGGGCAGTAGACCTCGGCGACGGCCGCCGCGAAGCTGTCGGCCGCGTCCTGGAGGCTGCGCAGACCCGAGGGGGTCGCCAGCCGGGTCGCCTGTTCGGGCGTCATCCGGATGGAGTCGCGGAACTGCACGGTGAGGGGGTCGCCCGGGCCGCGGCCGAACTGCTGGAGCGCGTCGACCGCCGCCGCGTCGATCACGGCCTGGGCCCGCCACAGGTCCTTGGAGCGGGTGGGCCGGGCGAGCAGCGTCTCCTGGTGCCAGATCGGCGCGGCGGCGCCGGCCGGCGGGGCGAAGAAGCCGCTGACGACGGCGTCCGTGTCGTTCCTGCCGATGTCCCGGGACAGGTGGAAGCGCTGCCCGACGCGCAGGTGCAGCACGTCGCGGGCGGCGGTGGAGAAGGCGACGGGGATCGGCGAGGTCAGCGTCGGCGGGCCGGGCGGGGCGCCCTGGACGTACGAGGACGCCGGCGGGGCGTCGTCCGCGTACAGCAGCCCGACCTGGAGGCCGCCCGCGACGGCGGCGGCACGCAGCTGGGGCACCTCGATGCGGGTGGAGTCGTGCACGAGCATGCCGGCCAGCGGCGGCTTGGCCGCGGTGAGCAGCTTGGCGCCGGTCGCACGCAGGTCGCCCGCGAGCCGGGAGCCGGAGGGTGAGGGAACGGGCACGGAGGCGTCGGGCGCCAGGTCGACGCTGTGCCGGATCTCCCGGTCGTCCTGCCGTGCCACGGCCAGGCGGCTGCGCAGCGCGTCGCCCGCCCACCGGTCGAGCAGCGACGGCCCGGCGGCCGTGACGAGCGCGAGCAGCGCGACGACCACGGTCAGGCACGCCAGCAGCGGCGCCTCCGCGCGTGCCTCCCGCCGCACCCCCGGATCCCGCACGCCGGTCCCCGGCCGCAGCGCGCGCCATCCCCCGAACCCGCTCATACCCGTCCCCCCGGCTCGTCCCGACGAAGCCTCCGCACGGCTGCCTCCCGGCGCTCCCCGGCCCCCTGCGGCCGGCTCATCCGTCGTCACCCGCGCGCAGGACGCGGACCAGGTCGACGCGGGCGAAGACGCGGGCCAGGGCGGTGACCACGGCGACGATGAGCAGGGCCGTGCCGAGGGCCACCGCGGTGATCTCCGGCCAGGGAACGGTGACGAGGACGTCCGGGACCATCGGCGCGCCCGTGGCGTCCACGCTGACCAGCGGGGTGATCACGGTGGCGAGGAGGGCGCCCAGCGCGCTGCCGACCACGACGGCGAGCAGGGCGAGGCCCAGCTGCTCGGTCCACAGCAGCGCGGCCAGCTGGCGCCTGCGGACACCGAGGGCGCGCAGCAGGGCGAACTCACCGCGCCGCGAGCGGGCCGACATCGCGGTGTGCAGGGTGAAGCCGATGACCGCGAAGGCCGGGGCGAGCACCAGGGCGAGCAGCAGGGCGGCGCGCGTGCCGTGCTGCAGCGGGTCGTCCCGGATGCCGCGGGCGGCCTGCGGCACGGTGGTGCCGGTGCCGGCCGCCGGATCGGCGCGCAGGGCGGCCGCGGCGGCGGTGGCGTCGCCGTGCCGCGCGGACAGCAGCCAGAAGTCGTCGGTCGGTGGTTCGCTGCCGGTCGCGACCATGGCGGCGGCGAGCGCGCGCGAGTCGACGAGCAGCCGGCCCACCGAGCGGTCCACGCCGGGCACGGCGGTGATCCGCCCGATGATCTTCACCTTGACGGTCACGTCCGGCCCGCTGCTCAGGTCGACGACAGCCCCGGTGTCGAACTCTCCGGTGGCCTGCAGCGCGGCGTCGGCGAGCGCGGGCACGGGCGGCAGGCCGGGGGCGGGCACCGGGCCGAGGGCCATGTCCCACTGCGGCGGCACCACGCCGGGCAGGGGGCCGCGGAAGGTGCCGGAGAACAGCGCGCCGCGCACCCGCGTGGCGACGCACAGGTGCGGGCTCGCCGTGGCCCCGTCGTCGGGGTTGCGGGGCACGCACCCTGCGGGGTCGTAGGCCGGGTTGGTCAGGTCCTGCCACATGGCCCCGTCCGGCGCCGCGGCGGAGTCGATCCGCAGGTGGTAGGTGCGGCGCTCGTAGGGGAAGCGGATCCTGACGGCGAGCCCGATGACACGCAGCGGGTAGTGGCGGGCGGCCGGGTGCCGCCCGGTGAAACCGAGCGGCACCCGCACGGTGTACGGCGTGCCGCCGGTGACCGGCAGCGACGTGGTGACGTGGTCGGGGAGCCCGTCGGCGTCCTCGATCGTGACGGTGAGCGCCACCGGCACGTACGGGCCCTTGCCGCTCGCGGACAGCCGTACGGTGAGCGGCAGTTCGGTGGGGCGGCCGGGCAGGGTGAAGCCGTGGTCCGGGACGGCGGCGCCGAGGCGGGCGAGCTCGTCGGCGGCGGGCCGGTCGGTGAGGTCGGAGCGCAGCGCGGGCACGGGCCCGGAAGCGCCGGACGTCTGGGTCGCGAGGATCGCGGCGGTGTTCACGCCTTCCGCGGTCAGGACCTGGTCGCCCCGGTCGAGCGGCACGTCGGTGACGGGGGTGACCGCGGTGACGCCCGGCAGGCTCGCGTAGACGTCGTGGCGCTGCGCGCTGGGCGGCACCTGCCCGACGGTTTCCAGCGGCGGGGCGACCCGCATGTCGCCGCCGACGGAGAAGGCCGCCTGGTCGGCCGCCCCGCGGTCGAGGATCGCCAGCGCGGTCACGCCGAGCGAGCCCACCGCGAGCGCGAGCGTCATGAGCAGCGCGGGCCCTGTGTGCCTGGCGGCCCGGCGGCCGACCTGCCAGCCGCCGAGCGGCAGGACGAAGCCGGCGGCACGGCGCCCTGCACGGTCCAGGAGCGGCGCGGCGAGCGGCAGCAGCCGCAGGCTCAGCAGCGTGGCGGCCGCGGTCATGGCCACGGGGGTGAGCACCAGCACCGGGTCGACGGAGGTGCCGCTCACCCCGCCACTGGCCACCGGGCTGCGGTAGTGGCGCAGTTCGAACCAGCCGGCGACGGCGACCGCGGCGAGCGCCACGTCGGCGCCGGCCCGCTGGAAGGCGGCGGCGCGGGCACCGCGCAGCCGCAGCCGCATCCCGGCCCGGTGGTCGGCGGCGGTGCGGGCGGTCGGGAGCAGCACCGACACCCCGTGCACGGCGAGGGCCGCCAGGGCCGCGGCCCACCCGGCGGAGGTCACGCCCGAGGCGGGCAGCTCGCCGTGCAGCAGCCCCGCGTCCCGCAGGACGGCCAGCAGTGGTCCGGCCAGGAAGGGCGCGGCCACCGCGGCGGGCACCGCGACCAGCGCCCACTGCCCGGCGGCCGCGGCGACCAGCCGCCCCGTTCCGGCGCCCCGCGCACCCTTGAGCGCGACCTCGGCGGTCCGTGACTGCGCGAACTGGCGGGCGGTCAGCACGAGGGCGGCGGTGGCGAGAGCGGCGAGCAGCGCGGCGGGGATGTCCATCCCGGCGCGGGCGACGGCCATCGGCGCGGAGAGGGCGTCAAGCGTGTCGGGCAGGTGCGAGGTGGTGTAGATGCCGCTCAGGGCGGGCGGCCTGCCGCCGAAGACGGAGACGGAGGTGTCGCTGCCGGCGAAGCGGGCGGCGCGGTCGCGGAGCGGACCGATCGCACCGAGGGCGAGGCGGGAGGTGTCGGGGGCGCCGATCCAGGCGGCGAGCGCGTCGGCGGCGAGTTCGGGCCGCGCGGTGAACGCGGCGGGCGCGACGAGGGTGAGCGCGTCGGTGGTGCGGGAGGAGGTGCTCAGCCCGGCCAGGACTCCGGGCTCGCCGGGCGCCGGGCGGTAGGTGCCGGTGAGCCGCAGCGCGACGCGGCGCAGGCCGACCTGGAGCTGGAAGCCGTCGCCGACGCGCAGGCCGGCGCGGGCGGCGGCGGACTGGCTCAGGGCCGCCTGGACGGGCCCGCCCGCCCCGGCCCGCGGCCAGCTGCCGGCCGTGAGCCTGGCGTGCGCGGCGGAGTCGGGCAGGGCGACGACCGCGGAGGAGGCGCCGCTGAGCACGCCGTCGGCGCCGAGCACGGGGTAACCGGAGGACAGCGACGCGGGGGCGCGCAGCGCCGTGTACGTGTGGTGCGGCACGTCGCCGAAGACCCGGTCGAGGGCGCCGCGGGCGGCCTTGTCACCGTCGGCCAGGCCCTTGGGCCCGTAGCGGCCGAGGATGTCGATCCCGAGGTCGGGTTCGGCGGCCAGCCGCCGCTGGACGGCGCTCTGCACCGAGTGGTCGGCGAGTGCGGCGAGTGCCGACAGGACGGTGGCGGACAGCAGGATCGCCAGGGCCGCGGCGACCAGGACGGCGAGGTGCTGGGTGCTGCCGCGGACGGCGGCCGGTGCGAGCGGGCCGCCGGTCGGGCGGCGCGCGGAACCAGGCCGTGCGTCAGTCGCCATGCGCCGTTCCACCCCCGTGCGGCCCCCCGGGCGGGTGGCCGTGCGGCCGCCCCGGGTGACCGTAGCCCCGGAGAGGGAACTGTGCAAGATTTTCGAAAAACCGGAAGGTTTTTTTCCGGTTGGCGCAACTTTTTTCGGAGTTCTTGCGCCTACCGCCTCAAGGACGGCCCGCCGGACCCCTCACGGCCGCGGGTCCGGACCCGGCGGTGCCGGGTCCGGACCCGCGAAGACGGCTCCTGCGGCGCCCAGCGCCGCGCGTCAGTGCAGCTCGGTGATCTCCGGGCCGCGGCGCATCGGGTCGATGCCGTCGCCGAACCGCGACTGCGGTTCGGGCGCGGCGCCCCCGTCCGGCACCATCTGGGCGTCGTTGGGCAGCTTCAGGACGATCGGGTCGCGCGGCGCCATCGGGGACTCGCCGCGCACCACCACGGTGTCGCGGAAGACCGACTCCAGCACGCCCGCGGCCTGCGGCTGCACCGCGCCCTGCCCGGAGATGACCCCGCGCAGGAACCAGCGCGGCCCGTCGCAGCCGACGAAGCGCACCAGCTGCACGCCGTTGCGCCCGTCCGGCAGCGGCACCGGCACCTGGGCGCGCAGCTCCCAGCCGAGCGGGCCCTCGACCTCGTCGACCACCCCGCCCTGCTGGGTGATGCCGGAGGCGATCTCCTCGCGGACCTCGCCCCAGATCCCCTCGGACTTGGGCGCGGCGAAGGCCTGGAGCTGCACGGCACTGTCCCGCAGCACCACGGTCGCGGCGACGATCGACTCACCGGCGACCTCGACGCGCAGCTCCATGCCCTCGACCCCGGGCACGAACAGTCCGCCGAGGTCGACCCGGCCGTCCGCCGGGTTGCTGATCTCGCTCACGTCCCACGGGCCGTCCGGCCGCGGCGCGGGCGGCAGGTTGTACCGGCGGGCGTCCCCGGAGTCGTCCGACCCGGCAGCGTCTTCGGCCGGCTCTTCGTCGGCCTCGACGGCCTCGTCGAGCTCGTCGAGGGCGTCTTCGCGCTCCTTGCGACGACGGAACACGGTCACTGTCCTTCCCGGTCTGCTACGACCGATGCGTATCCGTATCTGGACGTGTCAGCCGAGGGCGCTTCCCCCGCGGCATGACCCCCCGTGGAGCCGAAGCCCCCCGCGGCCCGGGCAGATCCGGGCAGTTCCGCCACCTCGTGGAAGCGGACCCGCTCGACCTGCTGCACGACCAGTTGGGCGATCCGGTCACCCTTGGCGAACCGCACGGACTCGCGCGGGTCGAGATTGACGACGATCACCTTGATCTCTCCACGGTACCCGGCATCGACCGTTCCCGGGGCATTCACCATGGCCACACCGCAGCGCGCGGCCAGTCCGGAGCGCGGGTGCACGAAGGCCGCGTAGCCGTCGGGCAGCGCGAGCGCGATCCCGGTCGGCAGCACGGCGCGTTCGCCGGGCGCCAGCTCGGCGGGCTCGGTGGTGGTGAGGTCGACCCCGGCGTCGCCGGGGTGCGCGTAGGAGGGCACCGGCACGGAGTCGTCGAGGCGGCGCAGCAGCACGTCCACGGGCGGGCGGGTCACGGGTTCACCTCGAAGGCGCGGGCGACCTTGACCTGGTCCGGGTCGGCCATCGCGGCCCTGATCTCCTCGGGGCGGCCGTTGTCGGTGAAGTGCTCCAGCCTGACCTCGACGAAGAGCGCGTCGGCGCGCACCGCGAGCGGCCCGTCGGGGGCACCGATCCGGCCCTCCGCGGAGCTGTAGATCTTGCGGCCGGCGACCGCGGTGCAGCGGGCCGACAGGTGCAGGGTGGCGCCGACCGGGACCGGGCGCAGGAAGTCCGACTCCAGCCGGCCGGTCACGGCGATGACCCGCAGCATCCAGCCGAGCGCGCCGAGCGTCTCGTCCAGCGCGGAGACGAGCACGCCGCCGTGCGCGAGACCCGGGGCGCCCTGGTGGGCGGGCTGCACGGTGAACTCGGCGGTCACGGTGACGCCCTCGCCGGCCCTGGCCGCCAGGTGCAGCCCGTGCGGCTGGCCGTCGCCGCACCCGAAGCACTGGTCGTAGTGCGCGCCCAGCAGCTCGCCCGGCGCCGGGGCGTCGGGGTGGCGCACCGGCGCGACGGCGTCGGCGGGGGGTGTCAGGCCGGAGCGCGGGGCCCCGGGGGGTGTCGTGGCTGAACTCACGCCCGAGACCCTACCCTCCCGGGGTCGCCGCGCGGGCGGCGCGGGCACGCACATTCGCCCGTGGCAGTCTGGTGGCATGCAGCCTTACGACGAACGCCTCACCGTCCCGCGCTCCTGGTGGTTCCTCGCCGTCGGCGTGGGCGTCGCGATGGCGCTGATCCTGCTGCCCTTCGGCCCGCTGCCGCTGCTGGCCGGCCTGGTGGTCGGCGCGGCGCTGTCGCTGATGGCGGTCAGCTCGTACGGATCGGCCCGGATCCGGGTGGTGGCCGGCTCGCTGGTCGCCGGGAAGGCCCGTATCCCGGTCGGCGCACTGGGCGAGGCGACGGTGCTGGACCGCGAGGAGACGGTGGCGTGGCGGACGTACAAGGCCGACCCGCGGGCCTTCATGCTGCTGCGCTCCTACGTGCCCACCGCCGTCCGCGTCGAGGTGACCGACCCGGCGGACCCGACGCCGTACGTCTACCTGTCGACGCGCTCGCCGCAGCGGCTGGCGGCGGCGCTGGAGGCCGTACGGGCGCAGGTCCCGGACAACACCGAGACCGCACCGGGGGCAGCCGGGGCGCTCTGAGGGCGCGCGCGGGAGGTGGCGGGCCTCTCGGGCCGTGCTGCGGTGCCTGCGGTCACAGACCGGGGCAGGGGCCGGCTTCGGACTCCGGCACCTCGGGCCAGGGGAACTGCGCGGCCCGCAGGTCGCGGCGGACCCGCTCGGCGAGCTTGCGGGTGTCGCGGCGGTTGACCACCGCTCCGACGGCCGCGCCGATCATGAACGGGGTCAGCGTCGGCGCGTTGCGCAGGGTGCGGCGCAGCAGCTGCTGGCGCACGCTGCGTTTCATGCTGCTGCCCAGGGCGACGTTGACCGTGGACAGCTTCAGCACGTCGATGCCGCGCTGCTCGGTCCAGGACCACAGATAGGCGGTGGCCCGCTCGCGGGCACCGCCGGGGACGCGCAGTCCGTAGACCTCGTGCAGCTCGGCGATCAGCTTGTACTCGATGGCCGCGACGCCGAGCGTCTCGGTGGCCAGCTCGGCCGGCATGGTCGGCGGGCTGGGCAGCATCGCGGCGGCGCCGACACCGGCGCCGACCGTCATCGTGCCCTTCACCGCGGCGGCGATCAGCCGGTCGGCGATCTCGTCGGGGCCGAGGCCGGGAAACTGTCTGCGCAGGGCGGCGAGGTCCCGCACCGGAATGCGGGGTGCCACCTCGATCAGCCGCTCCGCGACCGATCCGATCCCGGCCCTCGCGGCGCTCCCGCCCCTGCGGGCACCGCCGCGCACACCGCTCACGCCGTATCTGACGCCGCGGCCGAGGCCGCGCGCGCTCATGGCCGCGAGCGAGGCCGCACGGCCCCGCTCGGCGCCCTCACGGCCCGCCGGTGCGCCGGACACCGGATCAGGCCGCGCAGTCGCGGCAGATCGGGTTCCCGTTCTTCTCCGACGCGAGCTGGCTCCGGTGGTGGACCAGGAAGCAGCTCATGCAGGTGAACTCGTCCGCCTGGCGGGGCAGCACGCGGACCGACAGCTCCTCGTTGGACAGGTCGGCGCCCGGCAGCTCCAGGGACTCGGCCTGGTCGAACTCGTCGACGTCGACGGCGGAGGTCGTCTTCTCGTTCCGCCGGGCCTTCAGTTCTTCGATGCTGTCCTCGTTGACGTCATCGTCGGTCTTGCGTGGCGTGTCGTAATCAGTAGCCATTTTCGCTCTCCCCCTGTGGGTGTCTGCGGTGTCTCCAGCGCACGTAACGCGCGGGAGGCCGGACTTGTGCCCGACCTGAAGCGGAGATTTTGCCTCACATCAAGGCCCGTTACTCAATCGACACCCAGCCTCACCCCCGAAGAGGTGATCACGGCCGTGGCCGATCATGGTCGGCGGTGGCCGGGAATGCATCCGGCACAACCGCCAGTACGTGTACTTCCCGTGATCATGACCTGGGGAAACATGGATTTTCCGGTCTTTTCCCCAATGTCTTGATCACCGAGTGTAGGCACTGGGTAGATCGTGTGTGCGATCGCTCACAACCGCCACACGGTCGCCCCAGACCGCGAAATTACTCGCAAAGCGAACACCGACCGGGCATGTCGCGACGCTGCGTGATCACGGGCGTGACACGCTTCACATTCACCGGTCCGCGGGGACGAGGCCCAGGTCAGACCGGGATCGCCACCCTCATCACCAGGCCGCCGCCCTCGCGCGGCTCGGCGCTGATCACACCGCCGTGCGCCCGGGCCACCGAGCGGGCGATGGACAGGCCGAGCCCGACGCCCTTGTCGCTGCCCGTGCGCTCGGTGCGCAGCCGCCGGAACGGCTCGAAGAGGTTGTCGATCTCGTACGCCGGGACGACGGGACCGGTGTTCACCACGACCAGCACCGCGTGGCCGTGCACCACCTCCGTGCTCAGGTCGACCCAGCCGCCCTCGGGCACGTTGTAGCGCACCGCGTTCTGCACCAGGTTCAGCGCGATGCGCTCCAGCAGCACGCCGTTGCCCTGCACCACGGCGGGCGACAGGGCGGCGCGCAGCTGCACGCCCTTGGCCTGCGCCTCCCCGCGGGCCTGCTCCAGCGCCTGGGAGGCGGCCTCGGCCATGTCCACCGGCTTGCGGTCGATGATCGCGTTGTCGCTGCGGGCCAGCAGCAGCAGGCCCTCCACGAGCTGCTCGCTGCGCTCGTTGGTGGCCAGCAGCGTCTTGCCGAGCTGCTGGAGATCCGCGGAGGCCTCCGGGTCGGACAGCTGCACCTCCAGCAGCGTGCGGTTGATCGCCAGCGGGGTGCGCAGCTCGTGCGAGGCGTTCGCGACGAAGCGGCGCTGGGCGTCGAAGGATCTCTCCAGCCGGTCGAGCATCTCGTCGAAGGTGTCGGCCAGCTCCTTCAGTTCATCGTCCGGGCCCTCCAGCTCGATACGGCGCTTGAGGTCGGAGCTGGCGACGCTGTGCGCCGTCCTGGTGATACGTCCCAGCGGCGCCAGCACCCGGCCGGACATCATGTAGCCGAAGGCGAAGGCGATGACCGCCAGGCCGATCAGCACCAGCAGCGACCGCTTGAACATGGTGTTGAGCGCCAGGTCGCGCTGGTGCTGCATGCAGACGTTGATCGCTGCCGTGAAGTCCTGGGTGTTGGTGTTCTCGCCCGTCGGCAGGCTGGGGCAGTTGACCGGCTGGAAGGTGCCCGTGATGATCTTGAAGGGCAGCTCGCTGCCCTGCTTGATGGCCTGCGCGGCCAGCAGGTAGATCACCCACAGCAGCAGCACGCCCGCGATCAGGAACATCCCGCCGTACAGCACCGTGAGGCGTATCCGGATCGTCGGCCGCAGCCAGGGCGGCGGCCGGTCGGCGGGCTGCGGGTCCCACGGCGGGCGCGGCGGCGCCTGCGGTGCGGGCGGGGTCGGCGAGGCGGAGGAGGCGGTGGCCACGCGATCAGATCCGGTAGCCCGAGCCGGGCACCGTGACGATCACCGGCGGCTCGCCCAGCTTGCGGCGCAGTGTCATCACCGTCACCCGCACGACGTTGGTGAACGGGTCGGTGTTCTCGTCCCAGGCCTTCTCCAGCAGCTGCTCCGCCGAGACCACCGAGCCCTCGCTGCGCATCAGCACCTCCAGCACGGCGAACTCCTTGGGCGCCAGGTGCACCTCGTGGCCGTCCCGGGTGACCTCGCGGCGGTTGGGGTCCAGCCGGATGCCGGAGCGCTCCAGGACGGGCGGCAGCGCCGCCGTCGTACGGCGGCCGAGCGCGCGCACGCGGGCGGTCAGCTCGGTGAAGGCGAAGGGCTTGGGCAGGTAGTCGTCGGCGCCCAGCTCCAGGCCCTCCACGCGCTCGCTGACGTCGCCGGCCGCGGTGAGCATGAGCACCCGGGTGGGCAGGCCCAGCTCGACGATCTGGCGGCACACGTCGTCGCCGTGGACGACCGGCAGGTCGCGGTCGAGGACGACCACGTCGTAGTCGTTGACGCCGATCCGCTCCAGGGCGGCTCCGCCGTCGTAGACCACGTCAACGGCCATCGCCTCGCGGCGCAGGCCGGTGGCAACCGCGTCGGCGAGCAGTTGCTCGTCCTCGACGACCAGTACGCGCAAGGCGCTGTTCCTTCCGTGAGCTGTGTGGATTCCCGTCCATCCTGCACCGGGGACCGGTAAATCGGCGGTAAGGGCGGAACCCGTGGAATTTCCGCGGTGTCCGGGAGGTTTCCGCCGCGGGCACGGCGGGGAGTACGACTGCACACCCACCCACCACGCCCGTCGCGTGCCGTCACGCGCGGCATCTGGCTTGGCACGCGGCGCGTGCCAACGGAGACGAGGAGGGGGCGCCATGGACGCGTTCACCACCGGAATCCTGCAGCGCATACACACCACGGAGTCCGATCTGCGCAGGGCTCGCGAGACGGGCGACGACTTCCTGGCCGAGGTCGAGCAGGGAGAGCTGGACGACCTGCGCCGGCTCGCGGCGGAGCACGGCGTGGACGTACGGCCCAAGGTCGCCTGACCCCGAAGCCGCACGCCCCGGCCCCTGGAGGGAGCCGGGGCGTTCGCATGTCCGGGCCCGGCCGCCGCCCGGCCACCGGGGCCCTGGGGGCCGCGCTGACGGCCTCGCGGCCGCCGCCGGGTCCCCGTCAGTCGTGCCAGGCCCCCAGGTCGTCCAGCAGCCGCTGGAGCGGCTCGAACAGGCCGGCGGGGGCGGCGACGGTCAGCTCGCCGGAGGGACGCTCCCCCGGCCGGCCGCCGGTGAGGGCGCCCGCCTCCCGGGCGAAGAGGTCGCCCGCGGCGAGGTCCCACGGGTTCAGGCCGCGCTCGTAGTAGGCGTCCAGCCGCCCGCAGCCCAGGTCGGCGAGGTCGATCGCGGCCGAGCCCGCCCGCCGGATGTCGCGGACCTGCGGGATGAGCCGGCGGGCCACCTCGGCCTGGGCGGTGCGCCGGCCGGTGAGGTAGCCGAAGCCGGTGGCGACGAGGGCCTGCGCCATCTCCGGCGCCGGCCGGCAGTGCGCGCGCACCCCGTTGACGAAGGCGCCGCCGCCCAGCACGGCCTGGTAGGTCTCGGCGCGCATGGGCGCCTCGACGACGCCGACGACGACCTCGCCGTCCTTCTCCGCGGCGATGCTGACCGACCACGACGGCAGGCCGTACAGGTAGTTCACGGTGCCGTCGAGCGGGTCGACGATCCAGCGCACGCCGCTGGTGCCGGCGGTGCTGGCGCCCTCCTCGCCGAGGATGCCGTCGTCGGGGCGGGAGCGGGCGATGCGGTCCGCGATGAGCTTCTCGGCCGCGATGTCCATCTCGGTGACGACGTCGATGGGGCTGCTCTTGGTCGCGGCGACGCCCAGGTCGGCGGGGCGGCCGTCACGCAGCAGCGCGCCGGCGCCGCGCGCGGCGTCCAGCGCGACCTCCAGCAGTTCGGCGTACAGCGCGCCGTTGTCGGCCGGCGGCGGTGTGCTCACGTCGTGCTCCTCGGGTCGGGGGATCCGGTCGCGGCGACCGGGTGCGGTCGGGGGCGCCATGCGCTCAGTCCAGGCCCGCGGCGGCGGGCCGCGGGGAGCGGGCGGGGCAGCAGCCGCGCGGGCAGACGTCGTGGCTCGGGCCGAGCGCGCCGAGCGCGCAGCGCTCGACGGCCTGGCCGCGCTCGGTGGCGGCCCGCTCCAGGACCAGCTCGCGCACGGCGGCCGCGAAGCGCGGGTCGGCGCCCACGGTGGCGGCGCGGGCGACCGGCAGGCCGAGTTCCGCGGCCTTGGCGGCGGCCTCGGTGTCCAGGTCGTACTTCACCTCCATGTGGTCGGAGACGAAGCCGATGGGCACCATCACGACGGCGGGGGCGCCGTCGGCGTGCTGCTGCTCCAGGTGGTCGCAGATGTCGGGCTCCAGCCAGGGAACGGTCGGGGCGCCGCTGCGCGACTGGTAGACGAGCTCCCAGGGGCGGTCCACGCCGTCCGCGGCCCGGACGGCGTCGGCGACCAGCCGGGCGGTGTCCAGGTGCTGGGCGACGTAGGCGCCGCCGTCGCCGTGGCCCTCGGCCGGGCCGGAGGTGTCGGCGGCCGCGGTGGGGATGGAGTGGGTGGTGAAGGCCAGCCGGGCGCCGGCCCGGACCTGCGGCGGGAGCTCGGCGAGCGCGCTGAGGGTGGCGTCCGCCATGGGCCCGACGAAGCCCGGGTGGTTGAAGTAGTGCCGCAGCTTGTCGACCTGCGGCAGGGCGCGGCCCTCGGCGGCGAGCACGGCCAGGGCGTCGGCGAGGTTCTCGCGGTACTGCCGGCACCCGGAGTAGGAGGCGTAGGCGCTGGTGGCCAGGACCAGCACGCGGCGGTACCCGGCGTCGGACATCTCGCGCAGGGTGTCGGTCAGGTAGGGCGCCCAGTTGCGGTTGCCCCAGTGGACGGGCAGGTCGAGGCCGTGCTCGGCGAAGTCCTTGCGCAGTGCGTCGAGCAGCTCGCGGTTCTGCGCGTTGATCGGGCTGACGCCGCCGAAGAGGAAGTAGTGCCGGCCGACCTCCTTGAGGCGTTCCCTGGGGATGCCCCGGCCGCGGGTGACGTTCTCCAGGAAGGGCACGACGTCGTCGGGCCCCTCGGGGCCGCCGAAGGACAGCAGCAGCAGGGCGTCGTAGGGCGCCGGGCCGCTCGTCGGCGCGCCGGCCCCGGGCGCGGGGGTGTCGGGCGTGGGTGACTGCTCTGGCATGGCTCCGATCCTGCCACCCGGGAGCCCCGCCGCCCGACCTGCCCCGGCCCGCATAACCGGTGTTCACCGGCCGCTTCGCTCCGTAAGCTGTATGGACCACCAACAGTCCTTACGGGAGCACCGCCGTGACCAGCCCCTATCGTGCGATCTTCGCCGCCCCGGGCAGCCGGGCGTTCTCCGCGGCGGGGCTGGTCGGCCGCATGCCGCTGTCCATGCTCGGCATCGGGATCGTCACGATGATCTCCCAGGTCACCGGGCAGTACGGGCTGGCGGGCGCCCTGTCGGCGACGACCGCGCTGTCGGGCGCGGCGATCGGCCCGCAGGTCTCCCGGCTGGTGGACCGCCACGGGCAGGCACGGGTGCTGCGGCCCGCCGCGGCCGTGACCGTGCTGTCGGTCGCGGTGCTGCTGCTGGGGGTGCGGGCCGGGGCACCGCACTGGGTGTTCTTCCTCGGCGCCGCCGGGGTGGGCGCGACACCGAGCCTGGGGGCGATGGTGCGGGCCCGCTGGTCGGTCATCCACCGCGAGGCGCCGGAACTCCTCCACACCGCTTATTCGTTCGAGTCAGTGGTGGACGAGATCGTCTTCATCGTCGGCCCGATACTGTCCGTCGGCCTGTGCACGGTCTGGTTCGCCGAGGCGGGGCCGCTCCTGGCCGCCGCCTTCCTGGGCATCGGCGTGCTGCTGCTGGCCGCGCAGCGCGGTACCGAGCCGCAGCCGCATCCGCGCGCCCACCACGCGGGCGGCTCGGCGCTGCGGGCCCCGGGCATGCCGGTGCTCATCGTCGTCTTCGCGGGAATGGGCGCGATGTTCGGCGCGGTCGAGGTGATCACGCTCGCCTTCGCGGACGAGCGCGGCCACAAGGCGCTGGCGAGCCTGGTGCTGGCCACGTACGCGCTCGGCTCGTGCCTGGCGGGAGTCGCCTTCGGGCTGGCGCAGCCGCGCGGTACCGCACGCGGCAGGTTCCTGCTGGGCGTCACGTTGATGGCGGTGAGTATGATCCCGCCACTACTGGTCGGAAACCTGGTGTTCCTGGCCGTGGCGCTGTTCGTCTCCGGACTCACGATCGCCCCCACGATGGTGACGGCGATGAGTCTCGTCGAACGGCTCGTGCCGCGGGCGCGGCTGACCGAGGGCATCACGTGGACGTCCACGGGCCTGGCGGTCGGGGTGTCCCTGGGGGCCGCGCTCGCCGGTCGGGTGACCGACGCGCACGGCGCCTCGACGGCGTTCGCGGTACCCGCCGGCGCGGCTTTCCTGGCCGCGGCGGCGGCGGGACTCGGGTACCGCCGGCTGCGGCCGGCGCCGGAGCGGGAGGACGTGCACGGTGACGACGACGGCGACGAGGAGCTGGGCCCGATCAGGGCGCTCGAAAGACACGGCGACGTGGCGTAACTGGGCCGGGAACGTCGCCGCGCGCCCGGTGCGCAGCGTCGCGCCCGCCTCCCCCGACGAGCTGGCCGCCGTGCTGCGCAAGGCCGCGGAGGACGGGCTGACGGCCAAGGCGGTCGGCTCCGGGCACTCCTTCACGTCCACCGCGGCGACCGGCGGGGTGCTGATCCGCCCCGAGGGCCTCACGGCGATCCGGTCCGTGGACCGCGCCGCCGGCACCGTGACGGCCGAGGCGGGCGTGCAGCTCAAGCACCTCAACGCGGCGCTGGCCGCCGAGGGGCTGTCGCTGACCAACATGGGCGACATCATGGAGCAGACCGTGGCCGGCGCGATCAGCACCGGCACCCACGGCACGGGCCGCGACTCCGCCTCCATCGCCGCACAGGTCACCGCGCTGGAACTGGTCACCGCCGACGGCTCGGTGCTCACCTGCTCCGCGGCCGAGCGGCCCGAGGTCTTCGCGGCCGCCCGCGTCGGGCTGGGCGCGCTCGGCGTGGTCAGCGCGGTCACCTTCGCCGTGGAGCCGGTCTTCCTGCTGACCGCGCGCGAGGAGCCGATGCGCTTCGACCGGGTGATGTCCGAGTTCGACGCGCTCGCCACCGAGAACGAGCACTTCGAGTTCTACTGGTTCCCGCACACCGACAACTGCAACACCAAGCGCAACAACCGCAGCCAGGGACCCGCGGCGCCGCTGCCCGCCGTCCGCGGCTGGATCGACGACGAGCTGCTGTCCAACGGCGTCTTCCAGGCCGCCTGCGCGCTCGGCAGGGCCGCGCCCGGCACCATCCCGGGCATCGCCCGGATCTCCAGCCGGGCGCTGTCCGCCCGCACGTACACCGACATCCCCTACAAGGTCTTCACCAGCCCGCGCCGGGTGCGCTTCGTGGAGATGGAGTACGCGCTGCCGCGCGAGGCCGCGGTGGACGCGATCCGGGAGCTGAAGGCGACGGTCGAGCGGTCCGACTTCCGGATCAGCTTCCCGGTGGAGGTACGCGTCGCCCCCGCCGACGACATCACGCTGTCCACGGCGTCCGGCCGGGACAGCGCGTACATCGCCGTGCACATGTACCGAGGCAGCCGCTACCGGGAGTACTTCACCGCCGTCGAGCGGATCATGACCGAACGGCAGGGCCGGCCACACTGGGGCAAGATGCACACCCGCGACGCCGACTACTTCCGCACCGTCTACCCGCGGTTCACCGAGTTCACCGGTCTGCGCGACCGGTTGGACCCCGGACGGCTTTTCGGTAACGACTACCTCCGCCGGGTGCTGGGTTCGTAGGTCTTCGCCCTTTTTATCCAGCGGCGTTCACTCCCCCGAGTGAGACGCGTCACCCAACTCCCGCCCGGCGCACCACAATCGGCGGCGCGGCAGCCACCCTGCGGTGGCCCAAATGGAGTACCGTGACGATTCCGTGCTCCCGGTGCCCGTCCGGTCGCTCGGACGGATGGGAGGTAGCTGCGACCGCAGACGCCCCGCCGCGTGGCGTAAGGTCACCCAGAGTGGCCAATCGTCCACCTTCCCATAACGGGGTGTCACCAGACAGGGACGACACGCCGGGCAACTCTGCAAGGTTGTGGCAGGCTGCACCCGGGAAGGCCACACTCGTCCAACGGGAGCAGCGACGCACCCGACGTCGGCAGGCACCATCCGGGAGGTAACCGTGCCCGAACTGCGCGTCGTGGCCGTCAGCAACGACGGCACACGACTGGTGCTCAAGGCTGCCGACAGCACGGAATACACGCTCCCCATCGACGAGCGGCTGCGCGCCGCCGTGCGCAACGACCGGGCCCGCCTCGGCCAGATCGAGATCGAGGTCGAGAGCCATCTGCGGCCCCGCGACATCCAGGCGCGGATACGCGCGGGTGCCTCCGCGGAGGAGGTCGCACAGCTCGCCGGCATCCCCGTGGAGCGGGTCCGCCGCTTCGAGGGGCCCGTGCTGGCCGAACGCGCCTTCATGGCCGAGCGGGCCCGCAAGACCCCCGTCCGGCGGCAGGGCGAGAGCACCGGCCCGCAGCTCGGCGAGGCGGTGGCCGAACGGCTGCTCATGCGCGGCGCCGAGAAGGAGACGGTGCTGTGGGACTCCTGGCGGCGTGACGACGGCACGTGGGAGGTGCTCCTCGTCTACCGCGTGGCCGGCGAGCCGCACTCCGCGAGCTGGACGTACGACCCGCCGCGCCGTCTGGTCCAGGCCGTCGACGACGAGGCCCGGTCGCTGATCGGCGAGACCCCGCAGACACAGGCGCAGGAGCCGAGCTTCCCGTTCGTGCCGCGGATCGCCCGGCTGCCGCGCGAGCGGACGATGGACCGCGCGCTGGAGCGCCCGGAGCGGCCGGACCGCGCCGCGGCGGAGCGCGCGCGGGCCGAGGAGCGCGGGGCCGCTGCCGCGGCGGAGGCGGAGGAGCGGGATTCGCTCACGAGCCTGCTGGAGGCCGTACCGAGCTTCCGCGGCGACATGGTGGTGCCGGCGCCTCCGGCGGCACCGGAAGCGCCGGCCCCGGAACAGGGGCCCGCGGCCGAGGCCGAGCAGGAGACCGCGGCCCCGGCCGCCTCCGCGGGGTCCGCGTACGCGGACGTCCTCATGCCGCGGGCGGTCGCGGGGCACCGCGACCGGCTCGTCGGGACGACCGACCGGCAGGCCGAGGCGGACGGCGTCCGCCCGGGCCGCCGGGCGACGGTCCCGAGCTGGGACGAGATCGTCTTCGGCAGCCGCCGCAAGAAGCAGGAGTAACCCCCCGGGGTTCACCCCTCGCCGCCGCCGCACGCGATCGGGCTTCCCGTGACCGTGCGGTGGTGCGCCTGGCCGCCGTTGCGGCGCAGGAAGGCCTCGCGCCGGGCGCGCCAGGGGCGCGGGGAGCCGCGCGACATGCCGGCGCGGCGCGCCGTGCCCCGCCACGCACCCGGCCCGGAAGGGGACTTCGAGTCGCTCCGGGCCACCGGACCGCGGGTGAAGCACGGCACCTGCCGGGACGCGCCGTGCGCCGCCACGCATCCCGGCCCGGAAGGGGACCTCTGGTCGCTCCGGGCCACCGGACCACGGGGGAAAACACGACGGGACACGGTTCGCCGCGCCTGGCCTGCCCCGCGCGGAAGCCGAGTCCGCGCGGGGCAGGGTGGTCAGACGGGGCCCGGGCCCGTCTCGACGGGGAGGCCGGACGCGGTCCATTCGCTCCAGGAGCCGGGGTAGAGAGCCGCGGTGACGCCCGCCTGCGCGAGGGCCAGCACCTCCTGCGCGGCGGAGACACCCGAACCGCAGTAGACGCCGACCTCCGTTCCGGGTACGGCCCCCAGCGCGGTGAAGCGGGCGGCGAGGTCCCCGGCCGGCAGGAACGTGCCCTCCGCGGTGACGTTCTCGGTCGTGGGGGCGTTGACGGCGCCCGGGATGTGCCCGGCGACCGGGTCGATCGGCTCGACCTCTCCCCGGTAGCGCTCCCCGGCGCGGGCGTCGAGCAGCAGGCCGCTGCGGGCGAGTGCGGCGGCCCCGGCGGCGTCGAGGACGGGCATGCCGCCGGGCTCCGGCGTGAAGTCGCCCTCTCCGGGCGGGGGTTCCTCCGTGGAGAGCGGGTGGCCGGCGGCCCGCCAGGCGGCGAGGCCGCCGTCGAGCACCTTGACGCGGTGGTGGCCGGCCCATCGCAGCAGCCACCAGGCGCGGGCCGGGCCCCAGCCGTTGCCGTCGTCGTAGACGACGACGTCGGATCCGGCGCTGACACCGGCGCGCCGCATGGCGGCGCCGAACTCCTCGGCGTCCGGCAGCGGGTGGCGGCCGCCGGCGCCCGGCGGTGCGGCGAGTTCGGCGTCCAGGTCGACGTAACGGGCACCGGGGATGTGCCCCTTGGCGTACTCGCCGTGGCCGGACGGCCCGCCCATCCTGTAGCGCACGTCGAGCAGGACCGGCGGCACGGGAGCGGCGGCGAGTCCGTCCGCGGTGATCAGGAAATCCATAGGCCTATTGTGGAGGCCCGGCACGCGCTGCGGCGCGGCCAGAGCGCGTACCGCCGTCCGTGGTGCGACGATCGCTGTGCCGGCTCCCGCGGAAAGCCGGGCAGGCAGCGGGCTGCCCACGAGGAGATCGTTCGCATGACCACCGAGGTACGGCACCGGCGGGCGCCGGGCACTCCTTGCTGGGCCAGTCTCATGGCGCACCGGGCGGACCGGACGCGGGAGTTCTACGCGGCCCTGTTCGGCTGGGAGTTCTCGCCGGGGCCGCCGCAGCTCGGCGCGTACACGCTGGCGGAGAAGGACGGGCTGCGGGTCGCGGGGATCGGCGAGGGCTCCGCGGAGCCGCACCGGCCCGTGTCCTGGACGACGATACTGGCCACCGACGACGTGGACGCGGCCGCGGAGCGGGTGCGCGAGTGCGGCGGCACGGTGGGGATCGGGCCGCTGAACGCCGGTGAGGACGGCCGGCTCGCGATCGCCGTGGACCCCGCAGGCGCGGTCTTCGGCATCTGGCAGGGCGGCCTGTTCAGCGGCGCGGACGTCACGGGGGTGCCGGGCAGCGTGGGCTGGAGCGAGCTGCTGACCTACGAGGCGTCGACGGCCGGGAAGTTCTACGAGGCGGTGTTCGGCCTCGCGGTGGAGCAGGCCGGCGAGCAGGACGAGGACCGCGCGGTCCTCGTGACCGGCGGCAACGCGGTCGCCGGCGTCCGCGGGCTGGGCCGCGCGCTGCCGCGCGACCGCGGGGCGCACTGGATGACGAGCTTCGCCGTCGCGGACGTTGACGCCGCGGCGCACCTGGCCGTGCGGCTGGGCGGCCGCGTCCTGACCGCCCCGCACGCGGGCCCGCACGGGCCCACGGCGGCGCTGGCCGACCCGGAGGGCTCCCCCTTCTCGCTCGTCAGCCTGCCGTAGCGGCGCTCACACCAGCAGCTGCGGGGCGGCGCTCGGCACCAGACCCGCCGCGCCGCGGACCTCGGCGCCGGCGACGAGGCGGCCGGTGGCGATCTCGATGCCGCGGGCGGCGGAGGGCAGGGTGTGCCGCTCGATGCCGGCCCTGAGCGGTTCGAGCAGGTCCTCGCCGGCCGCGGCGAGGTCGCCGCCGACCACCACGAGCCGCGGGTTGACCAGGGTGGCCAGCGCCCGGCCGACCGCGTCGCCGGCGTCCCGGACGGCGCGCAGCGCCCCGGTGTCGTGCTGCTTGACGAGCGCGAGCAGGTCGCGCGGGGCGACCGTCCGGCCCCAGCTCCGGCTGAGCAGCCGGGCGATGGCGACGGGGCTGGCGACGGTCTCCAGGCAGCCGCGGTTGCCGCAGCGGCAGATGATCCCGTCGGCGACGAGCGGCAGGTGGCCGATCCCGCCCGCGAGGCCGCGCGCCGAGCAGCAGCCGCCCGTTGCTGACCGGCCCCGCGCCGATACCGGCGGACAGCCGGACGTAGACCATGTCGTCGACCTGCCGCCCCGCGCCGTACATCAGCTCGGCGAGCGCGCCGGCGTCGGCGTCGTTGGTGACGCGGACGGGCAGCCCGGTGCGGCCGCGCAGCTCCTCGGGCAGGCGCAGGCCGACCCAGCCGGGCATGATGCCCTCGGCGCCCAGCTCGCCGCTGCCCTCCTCGACCGGCGAGGCGATGCCCGCGCCGATGCCGAGCACCCGGTCGCGGTCGACGCCGGCCTCCCGGACGGCGCGCCCGACGAGCACGGCGACGAGGTCGAGGGTCTCGCCGGGGCACGGTCGACGTCCTTGGCGACCCAGTGCTCCCACAGCACCGTGCCGGACAGGTCGCTGAGGACGACGCGGACGTGCTGGTGCCCGATGTCCGCGCCGATCGCGTCACCGGCGCCGGGTACCGGGGACAGGGTCCGGGCGGGACGGCCGGTACGCCACGGCCCGGGGACGCCGCTGCCTTCCCGGTGCGCCTCCTCGGTGACGAGTCCGGCCGCGACGAGGTCGGCGACCAGCGAGGACACGGTGGCGCGGGACAGCCCGGTGACCCGTACCAGCTCGGGGCGGCTGATGCGCGGCGCGGCGTGCGGCGCCTCCAGCACCCGGAGCCGCCCGACCTCGCGCAGGCTGACCGGTGTGTCGATGGTGACTCCCGTGGTGTGCCGGGTGACGCCGCGGGTCATCGGTCCGCAGCGCGGCGTCCTCTTGCGTCAGGCCCGTCAAGAGCCTTGACTTATGTCGAACTTCGGGCAGAAACTCGCGAACCATTCTCCCCAAAGCGCCGAGTTTCCGTCGATCCCGGATGAATATCGATGCACGGCCGCGCGCCGTCCGAGGAGGACACACGTGACGACGACAGACCCGCAGCCCCTGCGGATCGGCATGGTGGGCCATGCGTTCATGGGGGCGGCGCACTCGCACGCGTGGCGCACCGCGGGCCGCTTCTTCGACCTGCCGCGGCCGGTCGAGCTGACCGCGGTGTGCGGCCGCTCCGCCGACCGTGTCGCGCGGGCCGCCGAGCGCTACGGCTGGCAGTCCTACGAGACGGACTGGCGCGCGCTGGTCTCCCGGCCGGACATCGACGTGGTGGACATCTGCACGCCCGGCGACAGCCACGCGGAGATCGCGCTCGCGGCGCTGGCCGCGGGCAAGCACGTGCTGTGCGAGAAGCCGCTGGCCAACTCGGTGCGGGAGGCCGAGGACATGGCGGCGGCGGCCGCCGCCGCCTCGGCCGCGGGCGTCCGTTCCATGGTGGCCTTCAACTACCGCCGGGTGCCCGCGCTGGCGCTCGCCCGGCGGCTGGTCGAGGAGGGCCGGCTCGGCCGGATCCACCAGGTGCGCGCGCAGTACCTGCAGGACTGGCTGGTCGACCCGGAATTCCCGCTGGCCTGGCGGCTGCGCAAGGACCGCGCGGGCTCCGGGGCGCTGGGCGACCTGGGCGCGCACAGCATCGACGTGGCGCAGTACCTGACGGGCCGGCGGATCTCGTCGGTGGGCGCGGTGCTGGAGACGTTCGTCACCGAGCGCCCGCTGCCGGCCGCCTCCAGCGGCCTGTCCGGCACCGCGGGCAGCGAGCGCGGCCAGGTGACGGTGGACGACGCGGCCCTGTTCACCGCGCGCTTCGAGGGCGGCGCGATCGGCGTGTTCGAGGCGACGCGCTTCGCCACCGGGCACAAGAACGCGATGCGGATCGAGATCAGCGGCTCGGCCGGCAGCCTGGCCTTCGACGCGGAGTCGATGAACGAGTTGTCCTTCCACGACCGTTCCGAGGACCCGGCGACCGCGGGCTTCCGGCGCATCCTGGTGACCGAGGACACCCACCCCTACGTGCACGCCTGGTGGCCGCCCGGCCACCTGATCGGTTACGAGCACACCTTCACCCACCAGGTCACGGACTTCGTGACGGCGATCGCCGAGGGCCGCGACCCGGAGCCGTCCTTCGCGGACGGGCTCCAGGTGCAGAAGGTGCTCGCCGCCGTCGAGTCCAGCGCGGCCGCGCTGGGCGTGCACATCCCCGTACAGGGCGCTCCCGTGGCTCCCTGACGCCCGGCTTCCGCCCCGCCGCCAACTCCCCCCGCCCCCTGTTCCCGGAGGACGCACCATGGCACGACCCGTCACGCTCTTCACCGGCCAGTTCGCCGACCTGCCCTTCACCGAGGTGTGCCGGCTCGCCTCGCAGTGGGGCTACGACGGCCTGGAGATCGCCTGCTGGGGCGACCACTTCGACGTCGAGGCGGCCCTCACCGACGACGGCTACCTGCCGCGGCTGCGCGAGACGCTGGACCGGCACGGGCTGAGGTGCTGGACGATCTCCTGCCACCTGACCGGGCAGGCGGTGTGCGACCACCCGATCGACGAGCGGCACCAGGGCATCCTGCCGGCCCGGATCTGGGGCGACGGCGAGCCGGAGGGGGTGCGGCAGCGCGCGGCCGAGGAGATCAAGAACACCGCGCGGGCGGCGGCCGCCTTCGGCGTGGACACGGTCGTGGGCTTCACCGGCTCGTCGATCTGGCACACCGTGGCGATGTTCCCGCCGGTGCCGCCGGAGATGATCGAGCGCGGCTACCAGGACTTCGCCGACCGCTGGAACCCGATCCTGGACGTCTTCGACGAGGTCGGCGTGCGCTTCGCGCACGAGGTGCACCCCAGCGAGATCGCCTACGACTACCACACCACCGTGCGGACGCTGGAGGCCATCGGCCACCGCCCCGCCTTCGGGCTGAACTTCGACCCGAGCCACTTCGTGTGGCAGGACCTCGACCCGGTCGGCTTCCTGTGGGACTTCAGGGACCGCATCTACCACGTCGACTGCAAGGAGTCCGTCAAGCAGCTGAACGGGCGGAACGGCCGCCTCGGCTCGCACCTGCCCTGGGGGGACCCGCGGCGCGGCTGGGACTTCGTGTCCACCGGGCACGGCGACGTGCCGTGGGAGCCGGTCTTCCGGATGCTCAACAGCATCGGCTACGCCGGGCCGATCTCGGTCGAGTGGGAGGACGCCGGCATGGACCGCACGCTCGGCGCCCCGCAGGCCCTCGCGCACGTGCGGGCGCTGGCCGCGATCGAGCCGCCCGCGGCCTCCTTCGACTCGGCCTTCAGCTCCTCCTGACACCCGCCCTCCGGCACGTGCCGGCCGTGACCCGCGACCGCGCATCTGCCGGATGAGTCTGGCCGCTGCCCGGCGCCTTCTCCGGACACCGGTCGGCACGGCGACGGGGGAACGGGAAACGGGAAGGCGGCGGCGGTACCGACCCCCCGACCGGTCCCTCCGCCGCCGCTTTCCGCCGCCCCCGCCTGCGCGAGCGCTACGTGAGCGGCACCGCCGCCGGACGCTCGCAGCTGGTGGCGACCGGCAGCGACCGGCCCTCGTGCGCCGCGTCGAGCAGGGTGAGCATCACGTCGAGGACGTGCTCGGCGAGTTCGCCCGACGCCAGGTGCGGGCGGCCGGCGGCCACCGCGTCGGCCAGGTCCGCGAGCCCGGTGCCGCGCCCGGCACCGCGGTGGCCCGCGGAGACCGGCAGCTCCCGCCAGGCGCCGCCGGTGAAGAGCTCCACCGGGCCGTCGAAGCCGTTCGGATCCGGCACCCCGAGCGAGCCCCGTGTGCCGTGCACCTCGATCCGCGGCAGGTGGGCGGCATGGATGTCGAAGCTCATCACCAGCGTGGACAGCGCGCCCCCGGCGTGCTCCAGCACGCCCGTGACGTGCGTGGCGACCTCGACCGGGAAGCGCTGCCCGGCCCGCGGCCCGCTGCCGATCTCCCGCTCGGCGCGCGGGGTGCTGGCGGCGCCGGTGACCTTGACGACCGGGCCGAGCAGGTGCACCAGCGCCGAGAGGTAGTACGGCCCCATGTCCAGCAGCGGGCCGCCGCCCGGCCGGTAGTAGAACTCCGGGTCCGGGTGCCAGGCCTCGTGGCCCGCGGTGGTCATGAAGGCGGTCGCGGCCACGGGGCGGCCGATCAGCCCGTCGTCGACGGCCTTGCGCGCGGTCTGGGTCCCGGTGCCGAGGACGGTGTCCGGCGCGCTGGCGACCCGTACGCCCGCGGCGCGCGCGGCGGCCAGGACGGCGGTGGCCTCCGCGCGGGTCGTGGCGAGCGGCTTCTCGCCGTAGACGTGCTTGCCCGCCGCG
Source organism: Streptomyces sp. NPDC020983 (assembly GCF_044333485.1). NCBI lineage: Bacteria > Bacillati > Actinomycetota > Actinomycetes > Kitasatosporales > Streptomycetaceae > Streptomyces > Streptomyces sp. NPDC020983. The sequence goes on from NZ_JBIRRA010000011.1 coordinate 195,100, forward strand.
ATCGCGGCGAGCGCGACCTCGGCGTGCACGGCGGGGACGGTCAGGTTGAGCACCGCGTCCACGTCCTCGCGGGCGACGAGTTCGGCGACGCCGCCCGCGACCTCGGCACCGGCTGCCGCGGCGGCCTCCTTGGCGCGTCCGGGGTCGAGGTCGGTGACCGCCGTCAGCCGCAGGCTCTCCAGCCGGGCGAGGGTGCCGAGGTACTGCCCGCTGATCTTGCCGGCACCGACCATGCCTATCCTCAGCGGCTCGCCCACAGCAGACCCCTCTCGGTGATCGTCCGCACCTCGGGCACGTCGAAGTCGTCGGCCTTGTGGCCGATGGCGGAGACGAAGACCCGTCCCGCGCCGTGCGTCCTGGTCCACACCTGCGGCATGACCACGTCCCGCGCGCGGTCGCCCGCGGCAGGGAAGACCGAGGTGGCGAGCACCTCGCTCGCCGGGTCGGTGGACATGAAGTAGTGCTCGGTGTGCACCGCGAAGTCCTTCAGGCCCGCGGTGATCTCGTGGCTCCCGCCCACCAGTTCGACGGTGTAGTCGACGAAGCCCGGAGGGTGCATGAGGAACTGGCCGCCGGTCAGCTGGGCGTAGTCCAGGTCGCCGCGGAAGGAGTCCAGGACCCCGCCGTGCCAGCCGGCGAAACCGGTGCCCGCGCGCACCGCGGCGGACAGGCCCCGGCTCTGCTCGGGGGTGATCGCGCCCATCGACCAGCACTGGACGACCAGATCGGTGCCGGCCAGCAGGGCGTCGTCGCTGTAGACGTCGAGTGAGTCGGAGATCTCGACGGTGAAGCCCCGGTCCTCCAGGAAGGGCAGGAAGAGGCCGGTGATCTCCACCGGGCTGTGGCCTTCCCAGCCGCCCCGGACGACGAGGGCCTTCCGTACGGATTCGGTCACGGGTGTTGCACGCTCCCATCGGTGTTGCACAGCAGGGCCCGCAGGCCGTGGGCCGGCGGTTCGGGTACGGGGTACACGTGCGCGGCGGCTTGTCGAGGCCGGCCCGTGGCCGGGCGCCTCGCCGGGGCGCGGGACCCCGCCCTCCGCCACGACCGTACCCGGCCCGGGCTGGTGCGCCGGAGGCCTGGTGCCGGCCGCCTCCTGCACGCCGAAGGCACGGCCGGAGTGTCCGCGGCCGGCGTCGCGGCCCGCGCGACCGGGCCGACCGCCGCGGCCGCGGGCCCGTGGCCGCCGTGCCGGGGGGCGCGGTGTCAGGCGCCCGGTACCGGCAGCACGTCGGGCGAGAGGGCCCCCGCGCCCGCCGAGGCGCTCGTCATCCGGCGCCGGTGGTGGCGGCGGCACAGCACCTCGTAGCCGACCTCGGCCTGCTGGTCGACGTCCCCGACCACCACCTGCGCGCCTTCCACCACCATCTGCCCGCCGACCGTGCGGGCGTTGTGCGTGGCCCGCGCGCCGCACCAGCACAGCGCCTCGACCTGCAGCGCCTCGATGCGGTCGGCGAGTTCGATGAGCCGCTGGGAGCCCGGGAAGAGCCGGGTGCGGAAGTCGGTGGCGATACCGAAGGCGTAGACGTCCACGTCCAGCTCGTCGACGGCGCGGGCGAGCTGGTCGATCTGCTCCGGGGCCAGGAACTGCGCCTCGTCGACGACCACGAAGTCCGCGCGGCCGCCGCGGCTTATCAGCGCGACCAGATGCGCGTAGAGGTCCATGCCGTCCACCGCCTCGACCGCGTCGGTGACCAGTCCGAGCCGCGACGACAGCTTGCCCTCCCCCGCGCGGTCGTCCTTGGTGAAGATGACCGCCTGCAGGCCGCGCGAGGCGCGGTTGTGGACGATCTGCAGGGCGAGGGTGCTCTTGCCGCAGTCCATCGTTCCGGAGAAGAAAACCAGCTCGGACATGGCGGGGCAGCGGCCTTTCGGTGGACGGACGGGGGCGGGGTCGTGAGAGGGCTCAGGTGCGGATCTCGAGCAGCGGCACGAGCTGCTCGGAGGGGACCATCGAGCCGTGCAGGCCGGTCATCTTCGACTCCCCCGGCTCGGTGCGGGTCGCGACGATCGCGATGTCGTCCCGCGCGACCGCGACCACGTCGCCGATCCTGGGCAGCACCCGCGGCTCCACGTGCGGCCCGAACCAGCCGGCCGCCACCGCCTCGTCGCGGCCCGCGACCCACATCCGGTCGCCCAGCACCTCGCGCCACACCGCGAGCACGTCGGCCGCGGCGCCCGGCACCGCGTAGACGTGCCGCGCGCGTCCCTCTCCGCCCAGCAGCCCGACCCCGGCCCGCAGCTCCCAGTCCTCGTCGAAGTTGACGCGCGACTCCTCGTCGAAGGGGATGTCGGTCATGCCGTGGTCGGCGGTGACGTACAGCACCGAGTGCGGCGGCAGCTGCTCGGCGAGCCGCTGCACCAGGCGGTCGACCACCATCAGCTGCCCGCGCCAGGCGTCGGAGTCCACGCCGTGCCGGTGGCCCATGCCGTCCAGCTCGCTGTAGTACGTGTAGACCAGGGTGCGGCCGGCGGCGCCGAGCCGGTCGGCGGCCAGGTCCATCCGCTCCTCGCCGGTCAGACGGCCGTGGAAGGTCCCGCCGGACAGGGCGACCTGGGTGAGCGGGGTCCTGGCGAAGTCGGGCGAGGAGACCTGGCAGGTGGCGATGCCCGCGGCGTCCGCGAGCCGGAAGACGGTGGGGTGCGGCTGCCAGGCCGCCGGCGAGGTCCAGGGCTGCCAGCGCAGCTGGTTCATCAGCTCGCCGGTGGCCGGGTTGAGCGTCATGTAGCTCGCCAGGCCGTGCCGGCCGGGCGGCAGTCCGGTGCCGACGGAGGCGAGCGAGGTCGCGGTGGTGGAGGGGAAGCCGGCCGTGAGCGGGCGGCCGGAGCCGCCGCGCGAGGTCGGCAGCAGCGCGTTCAGGTACGGCGCCTCGTCCGGGTGCCGGGCGATCAGCTCCCAGCCGAGCCCGTCGACGAGGAAGACGCACACGCGGTCGGCGGGCGCCAGCTCCAGCCCGGTGCGCGGCATGCCGTCGATGCCGAAGCCCGCGACCGCGGCCGGGACGACGTCGCACAGCGCTGCGCTGCCGTAGGCCGGTACGGGGGCGGAGCGGGGGTCGAGCAGCCCGTCGTCGTGCAGGGGCTGGAACATCAGGCGGCGGCCGCGGTCGCCTCGGAGAGCGCCTGCGCGAAGGCGAGCGCCTGCCGTACGGTGTCGGGTCCGTCGCCCGCCTCGCTGACCCGCAGGGACAGGTCGTCGGCCGTGGAGGAGCCGGTGTAGCCGTGGTCCGCCTCGCAGTTGGGGTCCCCGCAGGCAGCCGGTTCCAGGTCGATCCGGGAGACGGCGCCCCAGCCGATCGTGAGCACCACCTCGCGCGGCAGCGTGCCCGGGGTGTAGGCCTCCGGGTTGGCCACCACGCGGCTGACCACGACGGAGGAGATCCGGCCGGTCTTCACCGACTCCGTCGACGTGGTGGCGTAGGGCGTCGGCGAGGAGTCGTCGGCGGCCTGCTCGTCGGTGTGGCTGACGATGAAGCGGCTCGCGGTCAGCACCAGCACGGTCACGTGCCGGCGCACCTCGTTCGCGTCGAACGTGGTCTCCTGGTGCACCAGATACGACGTGACGGGCTCCTGCCCGACCGCGGCCTCCACGGCCTCCGACACGAGCCCCGGGTAGTACCCGCTGCGCTCGATCGCCGTCCGCAGCCCCTGCGTCGTGATCCCCGACTTCGCCATGACGTCCATCCTAGGGGGTGTCCTGCGGGTTCCCGGCGGCGTCGCGCCCCGGCACGTGCGCCCGCCGCCGGACCGGGCGGTCAGTACTGCGACAGGGCCCGCGGTCCCAGGTCGGTGCGGGCGGGCGGCGGCGCCAGCCGCACGGTCGCCGCCAGCACCGTGAGCCCCTGCGGGGCGACCACCACCGGGTCCAGCCGCACCGCGACGACCTCCGGCAGGTCGTCGGCCAGCAGCGACACCCGCAGCAGCAGCTCCTCCAGGGCGCCGGTGTCGACCGGCTCGGCGCCGCGCCAGCCGAAGAGCAGCGGCGCGGCCTTGATGGAGCGGACCAGATCCGCGGCGTCCCGGTCGGTCGCGGGGACGAGCCGGTGCGCGAGGTCGCCGAGCAGCTCGGAGGGCGGACCGGCCAGCCCGAAGGACAGCACCGCCCCGGCGGCCGGGTCCACCCCGGCGCGGATCACCGTGTCCACGCCGCGCGGCGCCATGGCCTGGACGACCGGCAGCAGCTCCGCGGGGCCGCCGAGCCGCGCCGTCAGCTCGTCGTACGCCCGCCGCAGGTCGCCCTCGTCGGCGAGGTCCAGCCGGACGCCGCCGAGGTCGGGGCGGTGCCGCAGGTGCGGGGCGGTGGCCTTGAGGGCGACGGGGTAGCCGATCGACTCGGCGGCGGCGACGGCCGCGTCCGGGCCGGGCGCGGGCAGCGCGCGGCGCACGGTGACGCCGTAGCGGGCGAGCAGGGCCGCGGCGTCCGCGTCGGGCAGGGTGACGCCCTGCGGCGGCGAGCCGGGCGGCAGCAGCCGGCGGACGTCCTCCGCGGCCGCGGCCTCCTGGATGTCGTCGAAGGCCGGCACCCGCCCGGGATCGCCGGCGCCGGCCCGCCACGCGGCGTAGCGGGCCGCCTCGGCGAGCGAGCCGACCGCCCGGTCCGGGGCCCGGTAGGCGGGCAGCCGCGCGCCCTCGCCCCCGGGCGCGCCGAGCCGGTCGGCGAAGGCCTCCAGGGCCGTGTGCACCACGACCACCGGCTTGTCCCCGCCGGCGGCGCGGCGCAGCGCGTCGGCGAGCGCGGGGTCGTCGCCCTCGTCCGGGGCCCCGGCGAGAGCGGCTGCGTCGCCCGGCGCCGCGGCGGGCGACGCCGGGCCGGCGGTGACCCGCGGGATGGCGGTGACGACGACCGCGTCCGTCGCCGGGTCGGCCAGCGCGCGGGTCAGGGCGGCGGCGAAGTCGGCGGGGGCGGCGGAGGTGGTGAGGTCCAGCGGCGGGGTGGGGCGCAGGCCCGCGGTCAGGGCGGCGTCGTAGGTGAGCAGGCCGAGGGATTCGGAGTTGCCCAGGATCGCGAGCCGGTCGCCCGCGGGGAGCGGCTGGAGGGCCAGGAAGAGCCCGGCGTCGAGGAGTTCGGTGACGGTGTCGACGCGGATCACGCCGGCCTGCCGGAAGAGGGCGCTGACGGTGCTGTCCGGGATGCGGGTGACGGGCACGGCGTGCCCGGCCGGCACCGAGCCGGTGTGCAGGGCGCCCTTGACGACCACGACGGGCTTGGCGGCCGCCGTCCGCCGGGCGAGCCGGCTGAATTTGCGCGGGTTGCCGAAGGACTCCAGGTACATCAGCACCGCGTCGGTGTCCGGGTCGTCCTGCCAGAACTGGAGCAGGTCGTTGCCGGAGACGTCCGCGCGGTTGCCGGCCGAGACGAAGGTGGACGGGCCCGCACCGCGCCGGTGCAGCCCGGACAGCAGCGCGATGCCGATCGACCCGGACTGCGTGAAGAGGCCGAGCCGCCCCTGGTGCGGCATCCCCGGCGAGAGCGAGGCGTTGAGCCGCACGGCGGGCGAGGTGTTGAGCACCCCGAAGGCGTTCGGCCCGATGAGCCGCATGCCGTGGCCGCGGACCAGCCGTACCAGCTCGCGCTGCCGCTCGCGGCCCTCGGGCCCGGTCTCGGAGTAGCCGGCCGCGACGACGACCAGCCCGCGCACGCCCGCCTCGCCGCAGTCGGCGACGGTCTGCGGCACCTGCGCGGCGGGCACGGCGACCACCGCGAGGTCGACGCTCTCGCCGCGGGCCGCGATCTCCCGCACCGAGCGGAGGCCGGGCACCCCGTCGAGGTCGGTGCCCGGCGCGAAGGAGTGGTTGACGGCGTAGAGGCGGCCGGTGAAGCCGCCGGCGGCGATGTTGCGCAGCAGCGTGCGCCCCACGCCGCCGGGCCGCCGCCCGGCGCCGACCACCGCGACGGACTCCGGGCGCAGCAGCCGCTGCATGGAGCGGGCTTCGGCGCGGTGCTCGCGCGAGCGCATGACCTGCACGGACTCGGCGGTGGGTTCGAGGTCGAGGTCGAGGTGGACGACGCCGTCGGCGAAGCTGCGCCGCTGGGTGTAGCCGGCGTCGGTGAAGACCTTGACCATCTTGCTGTTGGCGGGCAGGACGTCCGCGGTGAAGTGCAGGATGCCGCGCTCGCGGGCGACGGCGGCGATGTGTTCGAGCAGCGCGGAGGCGACCCCGCGGCCCTGGTGGGCGTCCTGCACGAGGAAGGCGACCTCGGCGCGGGTGCCGGCGGCGCCGGACACGGCCCGGCCGTGCTCGTCGGTGCGGTCGTAGCGGACGGTGGCGATGAACTCGCCCCCGACGGTGGCGGCCAGGCCCACGCGGTCGTCGTAGTCGTGGTGCGTGAAGCGGTGCACGTCGCGGTCCGACAGCCGGGGGTAGGGCGCGAAGAAGCGGTAGTACTTCGACTCGTCGGAGACCTTCTCGTAGAAGTCCACGAGCCGCCCCGCGTCGTCCGGGCCGATCGGCCGGATGTGGGCGATGCCGCCGTCCCGCAGCACCACGTCGGCCTCCCAGTGGACGGGGTAGGGCCGGGGGGCGGTTCCCTGCCGGGAGGGCGGGCCTTGCGGGTCGGTCATGGCCTCCAGCGTAGGCGGCGCGGCCGTCTGGCGGGCGGCAGGCGCACGCGGGACCCTGGGTCCACCGGCCGGGTGCCCGGGCGGCGCCCGCGTCGTGCAAAAATGGTCTAGACAACTTGCACGACCTGACACACACACTGAAGGGCAACACCATGGTTGAGCGTCGCGTCAACGTCGGCTGGGCGGAGGGCCTGCACGCCCGCCCGGCGTCCATCTTCGTCCGCGCGGCGACCGCCGCCGGGGTGCCGGTCACCATCGCCAAGGAGGGCGGCGGCCCGGTCAACGCCGCCTCGATGCTCGCGGTGCTGAGCCTGGGCGCGAAGGGCGGCGAGGAGATCGTGCTGGCCTCCGACGCCGAGGGCGCCGAGGGCGCGCTGGACCGGCTGGCGAAGCTGGTCGCCGAGGGCCTGGAAGAGCTTCCCGAGACCGTCTGACACAGCCCGGCGCCGTGCGGCGCGGCACCGGCCGCCTTTCCGCGGCATTCCGCCGCGCGGTGCACGCATGCCGGAACCAGCGGGTCCCGCAATCCGCCAGGACTGCCGGGCCCGCTTTTTCACGCCCTCTTCAGGCCTTTTCCGCGGCCGCCCGCGGCGATAGCCCACCGATATTCACGCACTCTTGTATACGGCGTGAATGTTAATGGCGGCGGCGCCCCGCGTTTACACGGTGTTTCAGGGTTCTCACCGCCGCGGCGTGCTCCACGTGGACGGCGGCGAGCCGGCGGGCCCGCTCGGCGTCACCGCGCGCGACCGCGTCCACGATCGCCGCGTGCTCCTCCCACGCCTCCGCCGCGCGCCCCGTCCCGTCGTCGGCGTAGACCCAGGAGATCTTGTGCCGCAGCTGGATCAGCAGGGCAGCCAGCGTCGGACTGCCCGAGGCCTGCGCGAGCGTCTCGTGGAACCACCCGCTCAGCGACGGCAGGTCGGACACCTGCCCCTGCACGGCCCGCTCCTGGCCCAGCCGCACCAGCCCGCGCAGCACCTTCAGATGCGCGTCGGTGCGCCGCTGCGCCGCCCGCGCGGTGCCCAGCGGCTCCAGCAGCCCGCGTATCTCCAGCAGGTCGGCGGCCTCCTGCTCGGTGGGCTCGGCGACCGACGCGCCGGCGTGCTTGCGGGTCCGGACGAAGCCCTCGGACTCCAGCGTGCGCAGCGCCTCGCGCACCGGCACCCGCGAGACCCCGTAGCGCTGCGCGAGCAGCTCCTCGGTCAGCCGGCTCCCCGGCGGGAAGTAACCGGCGACGATGTCGTCGCGTATCGCCGTACACACCACCTCGGCCGAGATTCGCCGCGCGGTGCCTTCCGCCCCGCTCACGTCCGATTCCGCATCGCCCGACCACGCCCTTTCCCCGAATTGTGCAGCGACTCTATTCCAGCACACCGGGAAAGGGGAATGCGGACCGGGAATTACGGTGGTATGCGCACAGCCGCGGACCCCGGCGCGCTGCGTGCGCGCCGGGGTCCGGCGGGGGCTTCGCGGGAGGCGGGCGGCGGGCCCGTGACCCCCGCGCGGGGGCTCAGCTGGTGACGCGCACCGGCCCGATGCCCAGCTCGCGCACCGGCTCGGCGATCGCGGAGGCGTCGCCGACCAGGACCACCACCAGGCGGTCCAGCGGGAAGGCGCTGACCACCGCGGCGGTGGCCTCGACCGTGCCGGTGGCGGCGAGACGCTCGTACAGATGCGCCTGGAAGTCGTCCGGCAGCTCCTGCTCGACCTGGTCGGTGAGGGTGCCGGCCACGGCCGCGGCCGTCTCGTAGCGCAGCGGGGCCACGCCGACCAGGTTCTGCACGGCGACGTCCCGCTCCTCGTCGGTCAGGCCGCCCTCGGCGAGGGTGCGGATGACCTGCCAGGCGTCGGCGAGCGCGGGCCCGGTGACCTCGGTGGCCACCGAGCCGTTGATCGCCAGCAGGGCCGCGCCCGTACCGTCCGCCGACGCCAGCAGCACCTGCGCGAAGGCCCGCACGCCGTAGGTGTAGCCCTTCTCCTCGCGCAGCACCCGGTCCAGCCGCGAGGTCAGGGTGCCGCCCAGGCAGTACGTGCCGATGACCTGGGCCGGCCACACCGCGGCGTGCCGGTCGGCGCCGGTGCGGCCGATGAGGATCTGCGTCTGCACCGCGCCGGGCCGGTCCACGATGACGACGCGGGCGGCGTCGTTCGCGGTGATCACCGGGCGCGGGCGCGGCTGCGCGGCGGCCCCGGTCCAGCGGCCGAGGGTGTCGTCGAGCAGCGCGGGCAGGTCGATGCCGGTCAGGTCGCCGACCACCACGGCGGTGGAGGTCGCCGGCCGGACGTGCGCGGTGTAGAAGGCCCGCACCGCCGCCGCGTCGATCCGCCGGACGGTCTCCTCGGTGCCCAGCCGCGGGCGGGAGCAGCGCAGCTCCGCCGGGAAGAGCTCCTTCGACAGCTCCATGGCCGCGCGGCGCGCCGGGTTGGCCAGCTCGTGCTCGATCTCGTCGAGCCGGTTGGCGACCAGCCGCTCGATCTCGTCGTCCGCGAAGGCCGGCGAGCGCAGCGCCTGGGCCAGCAGGGACAGCGCCCGGTCCAGCCGGGAGGCGGGCACCTCCAGCGACACCCGGACCCCGGGGTGGTCGGCGTGCGCGTCCAGGGTGGCGCCGCAGCGCTCCAGCTCGGCCGCGAACTCCTCGGCGGTGTGCTCGTCGGTGCCCTCCGACAGCGCCCTGGCCATGATGGTCGCGACGCCGTCCAGGCCCTCCGGCTCGGCGTCCAGCGGCGCCGCGAGCAGCACCTCGACCGCGACGACCTGCTGGCCGGGGCGGTGGCTGGTGAGCAGCGTCAGCCCGTTGCCGAGCGAGCCGCGCTCCGGGGCCGGGAAGGCCCACGGCCTGGGCGCGCCGGCCTCCGGCTGCGGGTGGAACGTCATGACGGCGGTGGTGTCGCTCACAGCTCGCCCTCTTCCTGGTCGGCGTCGGCGTCGGCGTCCTGCGCGTCCGCGCCCTCTGCGGCCTCCTGCGCCGCCTTGCCGGTCGGCTCGTACAGCAGCACCGCCCGGTTGTCGGGACGCAGCCGGGCCTCGGCCACCGCCCGGACCTCCTCCGGGGTGACCTCCAGCACGCGCTGCACGGCGGTCAGCGCCTTCTGCGGGTCACCGAACAGCACGGCGAAGCGGCACAGTTCGTCCGCCCGGCCGCCGACCGTCGCCAGCCGGTCCAGCCACTCGCGCTCCAGCTGCGCCTGCGCCCGTTCCATCTCCTCGGGCGTCGGGCCCTCGGCGGCGAAGCGTGCCAGCTCCTCGTCGACCGCGGCCTCGATGGCGCTCAGCTCCGCGCCGCCGGACGCCTTGACGTCCAGCCAGCCCAGCGACGGCGCACCGGCCAGCCGCAGCAGCCCGAAGCCGGCCGTCACGGCGGTGCGGTCGCGCCGCACCAGCCGGTTGTGCAGCCGGGACGACTCGCCGCCCCCCAGCACCGTCAGCGCCAGGTCCGCCGCGTCACCCGCACGGGTACCGTCCTCGGGCAGCCGGTAGGCGGCCATCAGGGCGCGCGAGGGCACGTCCTCCTCGACGACCTCGCGCAGCTGGCCGCCCATCACGTCGGGCAGCGAGCCGTCGCGCGGCTCGGGCTTGCCGTCGTGGGCGGGGATGCTGCCGAAGTACTTCTCGACCCAGGCGAGCGTCTGCTGCGGGTCGATGTCCCCGACGACCGCGAGCACCGCGTTGCCGGGCGCGTAATACGTGCGGAAGAAGGCCTGGGCGTCCTCCAGCGAGGCCGCGTCCAGGTCGGCCATCGAGCCGATCGGCGTGTGGTGGTAGGGGTGGCCGTCGGGGTAGGCGAGGGCGGTGAGCCGCTCGAACGCGGTGCCGTAGGGCACGTTGTCGTACCGCTGGCGGCGCTCGTTCTTGACCACGTCCCGCTGGTTGTCCAGGCTCTCCTGGTCCAGCGCGGTCAGCAGGCTGCCCATCCGGTCGGCCTCCAGCCACAGGGCCAGTTCCAGCTGGTGGGCGGGCATGGTCTCGAAGTAGTTGGTGCGCTCGAAGCTGGTGGTGCCGTTGAGCGAGCCGCCCGCGCCCTGGACCAGTTCGAAGTGGCCGTTCCCCTTGACGCTCGCCGAGCCCTGGAACATCAGGTGCTCGAAGAGGTGGGCGAGGCCGGTGCGCCCCTTGACCTCGTGGCGTGAACCGACGTCGTACCAGAGGCAGACGGCCGCGACCGGGGTGAGGTGGTCCTCGGAGAGCACCACCCGCAACCCGTTCGCCAGGCGGTGCTCGGTGGCTGTCAGGCCGCTGGAGTGTGCCTCCGGCGAGGCCGTGTGACCCATGGGCAAGCTGTCCTTCCGGTCGCGTGCGTCTGTCCGCTGACTGCGTAGAGTGCTGCCACTCTAGGCAAGCGAGTGCGCGGGCGGTGAAGTTCCCGGTCGTGGACGCGCTCGTGCCGGGCCGTGGTCGGCGTTGTCGGCGGGGCGGTCCACAATGGTCCGCGTCAGCTCACCCGGTCCAGCCGAACAGATGTCCGGTGCAGCAGAACCACCGGTGCAGCAGGAACCAGACGAAGGAGCGCCGCCGAGATGGCCCGCCGCACGACGAAGACCCCGCCGCCGGACGACGGTTTCGAGGAGCGGATCCTCGACATCGACGTCGTGGACGAGATGCAGGCGTCGTATCTCGAATACGCCTACTCGGTCATCTACGCGCGCGCCCTGCCCGACGCCCGGGACGGCATGAAGCCGGTGCACCGCCGGATCGTCTACCAGATGAACGAGATGGGCCTGCGCCCCGACCGCGGCTTCGTCAAGTGCGCCCGCGTCGTCGGCGAGGTGATGGGCAAGCTGCACCCGCACGGCGACGCGTCCATCTACGACGCGATGGTGCGGATGGCGCAGCCGTTCTCGCAGCGCCTCCCGCTCGTCGACGGGCACGGCAACTTCGGCTCGCTGGACGACATGCCGGCCGCCATGCGCTACACCGAGGCCCGGATGTCCGGCCCGGCGCAGCTGATGGTCGAGTCGATCGACGAGGACACCGTCGACTTCCAGCCGAACTACGACGGCCAGGAGGAGGAGCCCGCGGTCCTGCCCTCGGCGTATCCCAACCTGCTGGTCAACGGCTCGTCCGGGATCGCGGTCGGCATGGCCACCAACATGCCCCCGCACAACCTCGGGGAGGTCGTCGCCGCCGCCCGGCACCTGATCCGCCACCCCAACGCGGACCTGGACGCCCTGATGCGCCACGTCCCGGGCCCCGACCTGCCGACCGGCGGCCGGATCATCGGCCTGCAGGGGATCCGGGACGCGTACGAGACCGGCCGCGGCACCTTCCGCATCCGCGCGACGGTGAGCGTCGAGGACGTCACGCCGCGCCGCAAGGGCCTGGTCGTCACCGAACTGCCCTTCAACGTCGGCCCCGAGAAGGTCATCGCCAAGATCAAGGACATGGTCGGCGCGAAGAAGCTCCAGGGCATCGCCGACGTCAAGGACCTCACCGACCGCGAGCACGGGCTACGGCTGGTCATCGAGATCAAGAACGGCTTCAACCCCGAGGCCGTGCTCGAACAGCTCTACAAGCTCACGCCGATGGAGGAGTCCTTCGGCATCAACAACGTGGCGCTCGTGGACGGCCAGCCGCTCACGCTGGGCCTGCGCGAGCTGCTCCAGGTCTACGTCGACCACCGCTTCGAGGTGGTGCGGCGGCGCAGCGAGTTCCGCCGCACCAAGCGCCGCGACCGGCTGCACCTGGTCGACGGCCTGCTGGTCGCGCTCGTCGACATCGACGAGGTCATCGCGATCATCCGGGCCAGCGAGAACGCCGCGCAGGCCAAGGAGCGCCTGATGGAGCGCTTCGGCCTGTCGGAGATCCAGACGCAGTACATCCTCGACACCCCGCTGCGCCGGCTGACGCGCTTCGACCGGATCGAGCTGGAATCCGAGCGCGACAGGCTCAACGCCGAGATCGCCGACCTCACGCGGATCCTGGAATCCGACGCGGAACTGCGCAAGCTGGTCTCCGCGGAGCTGGCGGCGGTGGCCAAGCAGTACGGCACCGAGCGCCGCACGCTGCTGCTGGAGTCCGCCGACACGCCGGTCGCCGCGGTGCCCCTGGAGGTCGCCGACGACCCGTGCCGCGTACTGCTGTCCTCCACCGGGCTGCTGGCCCGCACCACCACCGACGCCGCCGGCGACGGAGGCGGGGGCAAGCGCGCCAAGCACGACGTGATCGTCTCCGCGGTTCCCACCACCGCGCGCGCCGACATCGGAGCGGTGACGACGCACGGCCGGCTGCTGCGGCTGACGGTCATCGACCTGCCGGTGCTGCCGGAGTCCGCCGGACCGCTGACACTCGCGGGCGGCGCGCCGCTCGCCGAGTTCGTGTCGCTGGAGGACGACGAGCGGGTGCTGTGCCTGACCACGCTGGACGAGTCCTCGCCGGGCCTCGCGCTCGGCACCGAGCAGGGCGTCGTCAAGCGTGTCGTGCCGGACTACCCGGCCAACAAGGACGGCCTGGAGGTCATCGGCCTCAGGGACGGCGACAGGGTGGTCGGCGCCGTCGAGCTGCGCACCGGCGAGGAGGATCTGGTCTTCATCACCGACGACGCCCAGCTGCTGCGCTACCCCGCCGGCCAGGTGCGCCCGCAGGGCCGGCCGGCCGGCGGCATGGCGGGCATCAAGCTCGCGGAGGGCGCCAAGGTGATCTCCTTCACCGCCGTGGACCCGGCGGCCGACGCCGTGGTCCTCACCGTGGCGCGCTCCGAGGGCACGCTGGACGGCGCGGGCGAGGGCACCGCGAAGCTCACGCCCTTCGAGCAGTTCCCGCGCAAGGGCCGGGCGACGGGCGGGGTGCGCTGCCAGCGCTTCCTGCGCGGCGAGGAAGGGCTGCTGCTGGCCTGGGCGGGCGCCACGCCGGCCCGCGCCGCCACGGCCACGGGCACACCGGCCGAGCTGCCGCCGAAGGACCCGCGCCGCGACGGCTCGGGCGTTCCGCTCGCGAAGCCGGTGGCGGTGGTGGCCGGACCGGCGTGAGGTCCGCGGCGCGGGGTCCGGCGCCGGGGGCCGCGGCGGCGCGGGTTAGGCTCGCCGGATGAGTACGTGCACGTCCGCCTCGGCGGAGCTGGGCGAGTCCGTGGCGGCGACCGCGGCGACCGCGCGCACCTGGCTGCTGGTCGAGCAGCCGGGGCCGTGGGGGCCAAAGGCGCTGACGTCCAGCAGGCTGGACCCGGCGGTCGGCCGGGAGCTGGAGCGTCTCGCCGACGGCACGGGCGTGCGGGTCGCGCTGATCCGCCGGCCAGGGCGGCACGCCGACCTGCATCTGCCCGCCCGGCACCGGGTGTTCCTCGCGCACACCGCGCCGGGCGACTCCTGGGTGCGCAGCGACACCGTCACGGATCCGGCGGAGCTGGCCGAACTCGACTTCACCGCGCTGGGCGCCGGCTCGCACGGCGGTTTCGGCGACCTCCACGCGGGCCCGCCGCTCGTGCTGGTGTGCACCAACGGGCGGCGCGACCCCTGCTGCGCGGTGCAGGGCCGCCCGCTCGCGGCCGCGCTGGCCGCCGCGGACGGCCCCGGCACGTGGGAGGCCACCCACCTGGGCGGCCACCGCTTCTCCCCGACCGTGCTGGTGCTGCCGTTCGGCTACGCGTACGGGCGGGTGGACACCCGGCTCGCCAAGGAGGTGCTGGAGGCGGCGCACTCCGGGCGGGTCGTCCTCGACGGCTGCCGCGGCCGTTCCTTCTGGGACCGGCCCGGGCAGGCCGCCGACCTCGCCGTACGCGCCCTCACCGGCGAGGACCGGGAGGGCGCGCTGGCGGTGTCCCGCACCGTCCCGGAGGGGCCCGAGCGCTGGACGGTGCGGGTCGGGCACGTCGACGGCCGGGCCTGGGACGTCGACGTCTTCCGTACCGCGGCGCAGCCGCCGCGCCCGGAGAGCTGCGGCGGCGCGCTCGGCACCCCGGCCGCGATCGCGGCGGAGCGGGTGTCGGCCGTCAGCGGGCGTTCCTGACGAACTCGCCGGCGCGTCTCCGCTCGCGCCGGGAGGGCCGGGCGGTCACACCGCGCCGGCTCCGGTGAGCGACCTGACCTCCGTCTCCGCGAAGCGCTTCGAATCGGCCGGCTCCGGCGACAGCACCGTGCCGAGCCAGCCCGCGAGGAAGCCGAGCGGGATCGAGATCAGCCCCGGGTTCTCCAGCGGGAAGACGTGGAAGTCCACCCCGGGGAAGAGCGCGTCCGGCCGCCCCGACACCACCGGAGACAGCACCACCAGCAGCAGCGCCGGCACCAGTCCGCCGTAGATCGCCCACACCGAACCGCGGGTGGTGAAGCGCGACCAGAACAGCGAGAAGAGCAGCGCCGGCAGGTTCGCCGACGCGGCCACCGCGAAGGCCAGACCCACCAGGAAGGCGATGTTCTGGTCCTGGGCGAGCAGACTGAGCGCGATGGCCGCCGCGCCGATGCCGACCGCGGCGAAACGCGCGACCCGCACCTCGTCCTCCTCCATGGCCTCGCCCGGGTCCCGCCGCCCGTGCCGGGCCGCGGGGCGGCGCAGCGCCGTGTAGAGGTCGTGCGCGACCGACGCCGAGGAGGCCAGGGTGATACCGGCGACCACCGCCAGGATGGTCGCGAACGCCACCGCGCCGACGACGGCGAACAGCACCGTCCCGCCGGTCGTCCCCGCCCCGCCGCCGAGCGCCTCCGCGAGCAGCGGCACCGCGGTGTTGCCCGCGGCGTTGGACGAGCGCACCGTGTCCGACCCGACGACGGCCGCGGCGCCGAAGCCCAGCACGATCGTCATCAGGTAGAACGCCCCGATCAGCCCGATCGCCCACACGACCGACTGCCGCGCCGAGCGGGCCGTCGGCACCGTGTAGAAGCGCGACAGGATGTGCGGCAGCCCGGCGGTGCCCAGCACGAGTGCGAGGCCGAGACTCACGAAGTCCAGCCGGGAGGTCCAGCTCCCGCCGTACTTCAGACCGGGCGCCAGGAACGCGTGCCCCTGCCCGCTGCCGCCGACGGCCGACCGGAGCAGGTCGTCGACGTTGCCGTGGAAGCGCCACAGCACCATGACGGTGAGCAGCACCGTGCCGCTCATGAGCAGCACCGTCTTGACGATCTGGATCCAGGTGGTGGCCCGCATCCCGCCGAAGGTCACGTAGAAGACCATCAGCGCGCCGCAGCCGATCACCGCCCACGTCCGCGCGGCGGTGCTCTCCCCGCCGAGCAGCAGTCCGACGAGACTGCCCGCGCCCACCATCTGCGCGACCAGGTACAGCACGGACACCACGACCGACGAGATGCCCGCCGCGATCCGCACCGGGCGCTGCTTCATCCTGGCCGACAGCACGTCCGCCAGGGTGTAGCGCCCGCAGTTGCGCACCAGTTCCGCGACCAGCATGAGCACCACGAGCCAGGCGACCAGGAAGCCCACCGAGTACAGCAGCCCGTCGTAGCCGTAGAGCGCGATCAGCCCCGAGATGCCGAGGAAGGACGCCGCCGACATGTAGTCCCCGGAGATCGCGAACCCGTTCTCCATCGGGCTGAACATCCGGCCTCCGGCGAAGAACTCCACCGACGAGCTGCGCTGCCGCCCCGCCCACGCGGTGATCGCCAGCGTCACGGAGACGAACACCGTGAACAGCACCACGGCCAGTCCCTGGTGCTCGCCGGCCGAATCCGCCAGGTACCCCACCGCTGTCATCCGTTGGTTCGTCACCGCACGCGCTCCTGCCCGGTCCTGGTCGCCAGCGTCCACCGCAGGTCGAGTGCCGCCCGGTCCCTGCGCAGCCGCGCGTGCCGGGTGTATGCCCAGGTCAGCAGGAACGTCGTGGCGAACTGCGCCAGCCCTGCGACCATCGCCACGTTGATCTGCCCGGCGACCCGGTGGCCCATCAGCCCCGGCGCCGTGGTGGCCATCACGACGTAGAGCAGGTACCAGGCCACGAACGCGGCCGCCACCGGAAAGGCGAATCCCCTGTACCGCTGCCGCACTTCCCGGAATGCGGCGCTCAACTGCACCTCCTCGTAGACCGCCCCCCGGTCCCCCGTCACCCCCGCGGCAGCCGGCGCCCCTTCCTCAGGCGGCGCGGCGGGCTCGGCCTGACCGGGCAGCCAGAGTTCTTCCTCTCCGGTGTCCCGCCATGGGTCCTCCACCCGCAGCGCCAAAGGGTCGCCGCCGTCGTGCTTGTCCACCGAACTCTCCTCGTTCCACGGCCAGATGAACCGTGTGTCCCATTTTGGACAGAGCGGGGAGATCCCGACCGACAAATCACGAATCGCTCACCCCATCAGGTGATGCCCTTCCGGTAGGCGTACCCCACCGCCTGGGCGCGGTCCCGCACCCCCGTCTTCGCGAACAGGTTGTTGATGTGCGTCTTCACCGTGGCCATGCTGACCTGCAGCCGAGCCGCGATCTCGGCGTTGCTCAGCCCCTCCGCCACCAGCGCCAGCACCTCCGCCTCCCGGACCGTCAACCCGTCGGGCAGTTCCCCCCTCTCCGCGTGCCGCGCCGCGCGCGCCGTCCCGGCCGTGTCGCCTTGGGCCGCCAGCGCCTCCAGCACCCGTCCCTGGAGCGCCGGCGACAGCCCCGCCCCGCCGGCGGTGACATCCGCGATCACCCGGGCGATCTCGTCCCCTCCGGCGTCCTTCGTCAGATACCCGCGCGCCCCAGCCCGCAGTGCCGGGAACAGCGAGTCGTCGTCGGCATAGGTCGTCAGCACGACCACCTGGGTCCCCGGGTGCTCCGCCCGGATCCTCCGGGTCGCCTCCACCCCGTCGCACCGCGGCATCCGCAGATCCATCAGCACCACGTCCGGCTTCTTCTCCGCGGCCAGCCGGACGGCCTCCTCGCCGTCCGCCGCCGCGCCCACCACCTCGATCCCGGGCAGCAGCCCCAGCAGCATCACGATCCCCTCGCGCACGATCGTCTGGTCGTCCGCGACCACCACCCGCGTCATACGGGCACCCGCAACCGCACCACGAAACCCTCCTCCACCGGTCCCGCGTCCAGCGCGCCGCCCAGCAGCTCGGCGCGCTCCCGCATCCCCACAAGACCGTAGCCGGAGCCGGAGGCCCCCAGAGAGTTGTCCACAGGCCCGCTCGCGCCGAAGTCCCTGAACTCGAGCTCCACCTCCGCCGGGCGGTACTCCAGCCGCAGTTCGACCCGCGCCCCCGGCGCGTGCTTGCGGACGTTCGTCATCGCCTCCTGCGCCACCCGCCGCACCGCCAGGCCCGCCTCCGCCGGGAGCCCGCGCGACTCCCCCGTCACCTCCAGCCGCGCGCCCTCGGCCGACACCAGCTCCCGCAGGAAGTCCTCCACCGGCGACATGTCACCGCGCAGCGCCGACAGCGCCTGCCGCGTCTCGGCCAGCCCCTCCCGCGCCATCCGGCGTGCCGCCACGACCCGCTCCAGCACCAGCTCCCGTTCGGCGCCCCGCTCGACCAGCAGCCGCGTCGCCTCCAGGTGGACCGCCTGGGCCGACAGGCTGTGCGCCAGCACGTCGTGGATCTCCCGCGCGATCCTGGCCCGCTCGGCCAGCGCCGCCGTCTCCGCCTCGGCCTTCCGCGCCGCACGCTCCTGCGCGAGCAGCCGCTGCGTCTTGCCCCGCGCCTCGGCGTCGAGCCGGGCGGTGTAGCCCAGCAGGCACAGACCCAGCACCGTGAGCAGCGCCTCCGGCCTGCCGTCGGAACCGCCCAGCACCACGAAGCCGGCCAGCGCCACCGCGGCCGACGGCACGCCCGCCGCGAGCGGCAGCCGCTGGAGCGAGACCATCGCCACGCTGCACAGCAGCACCCCCGCGGCGACCGGCGCACCCGTCGCCCGGCAGCCGGCCGCGGCGCCGATCAGCAGCGCCATGAGCGCCACCGAGGGCCACAGCAGGCGCCGCAGCGTGAACCGGAAGAAGAGCCACACGACCGCGCCCCCGGCGGCGATGCCGGCGAGCGCCAGGGCGATCTGCCAGCCGGCCAGATGCGTCCGCGCGACGGTCGCCCACACGGCGATCGCCAGCAGGACCAGCCTGACCCCGCGGCCGATCCCCCGCCGGCTCGCCGACCTGCCCGAGCGGTCCAGGGCCTCCTTCGACGGCCAGGACGTCCGCATGCTCATGCCACCGTACGGTACGACGGCTCCACGCCCCGGGCCCGCCGCACGAGCAGCGCGGCACGGGTCAGCAGCGTGAGGCCCACCGCGAGCAGGACCGAACCCGTCTCCTCGCGCACCCCGGCGGCGGCGCCCGCGGCGTAGAGCGCCACGCGCAGGGCTGTGCCCATCCCCCACACCGTGATGCTCGCCCTCGTGCCCTGCGTCCAGACCGAGCCGTCCTTCCCGGCCCACATCCGCGTCGTCCCCGCCCACGCCAGGCCCACCCCCGCGCCCACCATCAGCTCGGCGCAGAGCAGCACGACCGAGAGCCCCCGGTGCGCCGGGTCCACCAGCCCGCCGTCCCGTATCGCCAGGACCATCAGGACCGCGGGGATCAGCCACCACCGCGCACCGGCGGAGACCCGGCGCGGACGGATCTGGCGGGCGATCACCAGGCCGAGGACCGCGGTGATCACCAGAGCGTCGAGCCAGCCGGACATGACGGGCACCTCCACAGCGTGATGCGGCGTTCACCGGCGCTCTGCCGGTGCCCTCGAATCTAGACAAACACCCTGGTCAGGGGATCAAGCCCCGGGTTGACATCCTGCGTCCACCCCCGGGTGGAGACCCTCGCGCCGGACCCGCGGCGGTCCTTCCGGCGCCGCCCGGCCCGGCCCGTCAGACCCCCGGCCTGGTCAGGGGCCTCATCCGGCGAATCCGGGGCAGACGGGCGAGGGGTGCCGCCGGTCGGAGACGGCCGTTTCCCGGGGAGGTAGGTATGACGGTTGTGGGATTCCCTGTCGCCCGCGACGGCGACGGTCCGCAGGGTGGGGTGCCGGCCCCGCCCCTCGACCGGCAGGACCAGGCGCAGCGGCTGCGGAGGCGGCTGGAGCGCCTCATCGGCATCGCCGCGACCGAGGGCAACACCGTGCGCAAGCTGCGCAACGGCGACGAGATCTTCCCGGCGCTCCTGGCCGCGGTACGCGGTGCGCGCCACACCATCGACATGATGACCTTCGTGTACTGGCGCGGCCAGATCGCCCGGGACTTCGCCCTCGCCCTCGCCGAGCGCGCCGCGGCCGGCGTGCGGGTGCGGCTGCTCCTCGACGGCTTCGGCGCCAAGCAGATCGAGCCGGCCCTCCTGGACGCGATGGACGCCGCGGGCGTCGAGGTCGCGTGGTTCCGCAAGCCCCTGTGGCTGTCGCCGTTCAAGCAGAACCACCGCTGCCACCGCAAGGCGCTGGTCATCGACGAGTGTCAGGCGTTCACCGGCGGGGTGGGCATCGCGCAGGAGTGGTGCGGCGACGCCCGCGACCCCGGCGAATGGCGCGACACCCACGTCGAGGTGCGCGGGCCCGCGGTGGACGGCATCGCCGCGGCCTTCGCGCAGAATTGGGCGGAATGCCACGCCGAACTGTACGACGACCGCGACCGCTTCGTCCCCCACGAGCAGCCGGGGCGGTCGGTGGTGCAGGTCGTCCGCGGTTCGGCGAGCATCGGCTGGCAGGACATCCAGACGCTGCTGCGCGTCGTCATCACCTCCGCCGAGGAGCGCTTCCGGCTCTCCACCGCCTACTTCGCGCCCGACCCCTACTTCGCGGACCTGCTGTGCGCGACCGCCCGGCGCGGTGTGCGGGTGCAGATCCTGCTTCCCGGCCCGCACACCGACCAGCGCGCCTGCCGGCTCGCCGGCCAGCACCTGTACTCCTCGCTGCTCGACGCGGGCGTGGAGGTCCTGGAGTACCAGCCGACGATGCTGCACACCAAGATCGCCACGGTGGACGGGGTGGGCGCCCTGATCGGCTCGTCCAACTTCAACCGGCGCTCGATGGACCACGACGAGGAAGTCATGCTCGCGGTGCTCGACGAGGAGTTCACCGCCTCGCTGGACGCCGACTTCGACCACGACATGCTGCGCGCGAAGGCGATCGACCCCGTCCGGTGGCACCGCCGCATGCCGTTGCAGCGGCTCCGGGAGGCGGCCGTACAGCCCATCCGCCACTTCCTCTGAAGTACCTCTCCCCCGTGGCCTCGGGCGACGGGGACCTGTCCCGCGGCCGCCCGCCGCTCCCGGTGCGGCGCCGCCACCGCCTCGGTGCGCAGTTCGCAGCACCCGTCGAAGGGGGAGTCCCATGCCCACAGTGCTCCCGGACCGCGGCGTCCCGCGTTCCGGCCGCGGTCCGTACCGGCGCTTCACCTCGTCCCGCGCCGGCCGACCACCTCTGCTGACCACCGGCGCCGCCGGAGCCGCCGCACGCATCACCGCGCTGACGGTGTGCCAGGCCGCCCTGCTGATCGGGTTCGGGCTGCTGATCACCGGCCCGGCCCGCCACGTGTGGCCGGTCACGGTGGAGGACCGTGTCAACGAGGGCTTCGAGCACGTGCGGACGGGCACCTTCGACACGCTGACGTCGTGGGGCTCCGGGGCGGGCAACACCCTGACGGTCATCGCGGTCACGCTGGCCGCCTGCGCCGTCCTGGTCCTCGCACCCGTCCTGCCGCGGTGGCGCGAGGCCGTCTTCCTCGCGGTGAGCGTGTCGCTCCAGGCACTGGTGTTCCTCGCCATCACCACGGCCGTGGACCGCAACCGGCCCGAGGTGCACCGGCTCGACCACTCCCCCCCGACGTCGAGCTACACCTCGGGGCACACCGGGGCGGCCACCGCCCTGTACGGCGGGCTCGCCGTCCTCGTGCTCACCCGCGCGCGGCGGCTGGGCCGCCCCTGGCGGACCGCGGTCGCGGTCCTGCTGCTGCTGGTGCCCTTCGCCGTGGGGACCTGCCGCCTCTACCGCGGCATGCACCACCCGACGGACGTCGCCGGCGGGATGCTCAACGGAACGCTCTCGCTGCTGGTCGTGGGCCGGACGCTGCTCGTCGGCGACGCCGTGCCCGCCCCCCTGCCGGAGAGCGCCGTGGAGCGGGCCGTGACCGAGGCCCGGCGGACCACGGAGCCGGTGCCCGGTACGACGGTGGTGGTCGTCAACCCCGTCTCCGTCAGCGCCTCCGAGCGCGAGCGGCTCCGGCTCGTGCTGGAGCGCCACGGCCGGACCGGCCCGCGCTTCGCCGAGACGACCGCCGAAGACCCCGGCCACGGCCAGGCCGCCCGGGCCGTGGCGGAGGGGGCCTCGCTCGTCGTCGTCTGCGGCGGGGACGGGACCGTACGCGCGGTGGCCGACGCCCTGGCCGGTACGGGCGTGCCGCTGGCGGTGGCCCCGCACGGCACCGGCAACCTGCTGGCCCGCAACCTCGGCCTGCCGCTGGACCCGGTCCGCGCCCTCGACGCGGCGCTGGGCGGCTCGCCGCGCCCCGTCGACCTCGGCCACATCGAGGGGGACGGGCTCCCCGCCCGGCACTTCTGCGTCATGGCCGGCGCCGGGCTGGACGCGGCCCTGATGGAGCGGACGCCGGACCGCGCCAAGTCCGCCCTGGGGTGGCCGGCCTACGCCCTGGGCTCCGTCCGCGCACTGCGCACCGCCCCGACGCGGATCTCGCTGTGCCCGGACGGAGCCGAGCCGGTACACCGCACCGTCCGCATGGCGGTGATCGCCAACGTCGGCGGTCTCCAGGGCGGCGCCTCGCTCGCGCCGGGTGCCCGCCCGGACGACGGCCTGCTGCACGTCGCCCTCCTCGACCCGCGGGGCGTGCGCGGCTGGGTCACCGCCGCCGCGGAGATCCTGCGCGGGCCCTCCCGGCGCCCGCGCCCCGGCGGCCTGGAGACCTTCACCTGCCGTGAGGCGGAGCTGATCCTGCACGCCCCGTGCCCGCGTGAGATCGACGGGGACCCGGTGGCACCGGGACGGCGGATCTCCGCGCGCGTGGTGCCGGGAGCACTGCGCGTCCTCCTCCCCGCGCCCGGTACGGAGGCCTGAGTGGGTACCGCGACACGCGTCCCGCAGACCCACGGCATGCCCGAGGACGAGCTGTCGGCCGACGAGGCGATGGCCGCCCTGCTCCGGTACGGCCGCTGGCCGCTGCTGCGCGACTCCTTCGTCCGCTTCCGCTACGCCGACGGATTCAGCCACGCGCGGGCCCTGGCCCTGCAGATCGTGCTGGCGGTGATCCCGCTGGCCATCGCCTTCGTGGGACTTTCCACGGCGCTGCACGGCGAGAGCGTGGGGCGGGTCGCCGAGCTCACGATCCGCCGGCTGGTCTCCGGCCCGAGCGAGCAGGTCGTCGAGGACGCGCTCGCCCGCAGCCGCGGCCACGCCGGCGAGGGGGCCCAGTTCGCCCTGTGGTTCGGCCTCGTCTTCTCCTGGGTGAACCTCACGACGGGCATGTGCCAGATCGAACGCGGCGCGAACCGCATCTACGGCATCGAGCGCGACCGTCCCTTCCCCCAGAAGTACGGCCGCGGCCTGGTGATGTCACTGACCGCCGGCACGCCGCTGGGCCTGGCGACGATCATGATGGTGGCCGGAGCGGACCTCGGAGCCTCGGCGGTGGCCGTCTGGCACGTGGGCGGCGGCACCGCCCTGGACGTCTGGAACGCCGTACGCTGGCCCGCCGGGGTGCTCCTCGCCCTGGCGTCGGCGAGCGTGATCTTCCGGAGGGCGCCGCGCCGGCACCAGCCGGGCTACACCTGGCTGGCGTTCGGGGCCGCCGTCTCCATCGTCCTGTGGGCCTCCCTCACCGCGCTGCTGGCCCTGTACCTGCGACTCAGCGGCTCCTTCGACACGGTCTACGGCCCGCTGAGCGCTTTCATGGCCCTGCTGCTCTGGTCCTACCTGACCTCGCTCGCGCTCTTCTTCGGACTGTCCTTCGCGGCCCAGCTGGAGGCGGCGCGGGCGATGCGGCCCGGCCCCGTCCAACCCGATCCAGGAGCATGACATGACCCCGCACACCGCCCCCTCCGACCGTCCCTCCGCCCCTGACCGCATCCGCCGGGCCGACCGCACCTACGCGGCCCACCTCCTGGGCTCGGCTGCCGGCGCCGCGTTCGCGGCGGTGCTCTTCGGGCTGGTCCTCGTCCTGGTCGAAGGGCACTGGGGACCGCTCCGGCGCGTGGACACCGGAGCGGCCGGCCGCCTGCACCGCGTCGCCGTCCGCCACCAGGGGTGGACCGACGGGCTGTCCTTCGTGTCGCACTGGGTCCTCGGCCCCGCCACCCTGCGCACCGCGGTGGCGCTGCTCACCCTGTGGCTGCTGCACCGCAGGGCCTGGCGGCTGGCGGCGTGGTCGGCGGTGACCGCGATTGCCGGCGCGGTCATCGGCGCCCTCGTCAAGGTGATCGTCGAACGCGCCCGCCCCACCCTCCCCGACCCGGTGGCCCACGCCCCGGGCTACTCCTTCCCCTCCGGCCACGCCATGACGGCCACCACGTCCTTCGGGATCTTCCTGCTGGTCCTGCTCCCGCTGGTCCCCCGCGCCGCGCACTGGCTGTGCTGGCTGGTGTCGGCGGTGGCGGTCGTGGGCGTGGGCTTCACCCGCGTGGCGCTGGGCGTCCACTGGTGCAGCGACGTGATCGGCGGCTGGCTGCTCGGCCTGACCGTGGTCGCCGCGACGACGTGGGCCTTCGAAGCCTGGCGCTCCGACGCCCGCCGCCCCGCCGCCCCCGTGACCGAGGGCCTGGAACCCGAACTGGACCGACCCCGCCCCGAACCCCCCCACCCCCACGGCTCCTGACCCCCGGGTCCGCGGGGTGCCCGCGGACCCTTCCGGCAGGAGACCTTCGGGCGGGGCAGGCCGGCGCCCCTGCCGACGGGCGGCAGTTCGTACGGGCTGCCGGCCCGCCCGCGCGGGACACCCGCCGGGTCGCCCACCCGGCACGGGAAGCGGCTCGCGAACCGGCGGGACCCAGCCGCCTCCCCCGGGGGGCCGGCGGCGTCGGCTCACCTGCGGGACCTGCCTCCGCGGCCGGCTACCCGAGGGTCCACTGCTGGTTGCCACCGCCGTTGCACGACCAGAGTTCCACCAGCGCTCCGTTGGCGGTGGACGCCCCGGTCACGTCCAGGCACAGGCCGGACTGGACGCCGGTGATCGTGCCGTTGGAGTTGACGTTCCACTGCTGGTTGGCCTGCCCGTTGCAGGACCAGACGATGGCCTTCGTCCCGTTGGTGGTGCCCTTGGCGTTCGCGTCCAGGCACAGGGTGCTGCCCCCGACCGTGACCGTCAGCTCGTTCGACGCGTTGTGCGTCCAGGTCTGGTTGGCCTGGCCGCTGCAGCTGTAGATCTGCTGCTGGGTGCCCGGCGTCGTCGTCGAGTTCGGGTCGTCGAGGCACTTGCCCGCGCTCACGGAGCGCAGCGGACCCGTGGTGGCCGTGGTGGTGCCGCTGACGGTCCACGTGAACCTGGCGCTGCCGGAGGCGCCCGTGGTGTCGGTGGCGCTCACGACCGCGGTGAACGTGCCCCCGCTGGTGGGCGTGCCGGAGATCAGGCCGCGGGCGGAGATCGACAGACCGGGGGGCAGGCCCGTGGCGCTGTAGGTCAGGGTCTGGCCGGCTGCCGAGTCGGTGGCGCTGATCTGGAGCGACTGGATCGGGGTGCCGGACACGGCGGTCTGGTCGCCGGGGCTGGTGACGGAGACCGTGTTGCCGCCTGTGGAGCCGCTGCCGTCCAGGCCCATGAAGTGGACGGCGTAGGCGGCCATCTGCGTGCCCTGGATCGGCAGCTGGTGCCCGGCGCCGACGATGCTGTACGTCTCGACCTGCGTGCCGGCGGAGCCGTTGCCGTACCGGGCCCGGTTCCAGTTGGCGACCGGGGTGTCACTCGACGACGGGGTCTGGCTCACCCCGAGGACGTTCGTCCACTGCTTGGTCTCTTCGCCGAGGTTGTTGTAGTTCAGGGTGGTGTCGGCGGTGCCGTGCCACAACTGCACCCGGGGACGCGCCCCGGTGTAGCCGGGATCGGCGCCCCGCACCAGGTCGCCCCACTGCTGCGGGGTCATGGAGACCTGGCCCCCGGCGCAGGGGCCGTTCCAGCCGCGCACGGTGCCCGTGTAGAAGCAGTGGTAGGGCACGCCCATGAACGCCGCGCCCGCCTTGAACACGTCCGGGTAGTCCGCGAGCATGACGTTGGTCATCATCCCGCCCGACGACTCGCCGGTGACGTACACGGCGTTGGGGTTCCCGCCGTAGTGCTGCTCGGTGTAGGTGATCATCGACATCAGCCCGACCGGGTCACTGCCGCCGTTACGCCTCAGTGCCTGGTCGGACGACACGTCCCAACAGCTGCCGCCCGGATTGGTCGAGGGGTAGATGACGATGAAACCGTTCTGGTCGGCCAGCGACCCGAAGTCGGTGCTGGAGTACAGGTAGGGCCCGGAGCCCTGGCAGCCGTGCAGGGCGAGCAGGATCGCCGGGTTGGCCTTGACGTTGTTCGGCACGTACACGTACATCTGCAGGTTCGTCGGGTTGGTGCCGAAGTTCGTGACCTGGGTCAGCGAGGCTGCGGCGGCACGGGGTGCGGCGGGCAGACTCACGCCGACCGCCGCGAGGACGGCCAGGAGCAGACCGAGCAGGCGGGACTGCAGGTACCAGGATCGCGCCATGGGATCTTTCCTCCACGAGTTGTTGGCGCTAACAATGTGCGGCGCCCTCCTGGCTTCCTCACCGGAGGGTTCCGTGTCGCCGTTCACGGCAGGTGAAAGGCGTCGGCGAAGCCCTCGCGGGGCAGTCGCCACAGGGGCGTGCGTCGCGGTTGCCTCCAGGGCCGTTTCCGCCCGCCGGCCGAGGCCCGGACCGCCGCCCGGGGACACCCGGGGGCGGACACGTTCGCCTCCCCGCACAGCCAGGAGGCGCCGAACGGCCGCCGGACCGCCATCAGGCCGCCATCGCGCCGGGCGACACCGGGATCTCGCTCACCCGAACACCGGCACGGAAGCCTTCCCCGGGTGTCGTCATGCCGCCCGGCCAGGCCGGACGACGAGGCACCGGCAGCGGCGGCACCTGCTCGCTCAGCGGCCGGCCGGTCGCCCGCGCGGGGGCCACGCGCTTCCCGGAGGAAGAGGCGGAAGACGGCGCCGGGGCGGTATCTGTCCTCGGGTCACAGGGGCACTCCTGAAGGGAAAGAACGCTGCCACTCACCCAAAAGGTGAGCGCTAACATTCAGTGTGGGGGGTCAGGGATGTGCACGTGGGCACCCCGGGCGGTGCCCGGGGGAATGCCGGAATGAGACTGACACATCCCGCTCCGCTCCCTCAAGGGGCGTGCGGCAGGGACTTGTCCCGGCAGGGAGCCGTCCGGGTACGGCATGCGCGGAAGGCGGAGCCGTCCGCACCGGCGCGCAGGGCGCTGACGAGCCGTCGGTCGACGACCCGGTCGATCTGCCGCCGGCACCGCTGCGAGTAGGCAGGACCGGCGGACCGTTCGCCGGGGACTCGGCGAAGACCGATCGTGAATCCTCTTCATCCAGACCGGGGGGAAGGTGGGAAATTACTCCCGGAGCGGATGACGGCTTCGGCTGCCGTCGCCCGATGAGTTCGATCGCGTGGCCGCGCACCTGTCCGACGAGCCGGAAAACGACGGTTCCGGCTTGTGTGCTCAACCCGGAAAGCCGCCGGATCCGGGATTCCCGCTCTCGTTTGATGTGGCGCAGCCGTTCGGCGGTCACGACGTCGAGAGAGCCTCCGCGGTCCATTTCGCCGTGCTCTCCACGACGGATGCAGGATGTTGCCGGCAAGGCCGCACCGCTGCTTCGGCAGGGGTCCATTTCCACGCGGTGACTTCGGGGTGCGGTCTCCGCCCCCGCCAACCCCCTCACGCCGGCGCACGCACGTGAATGGTCAGGTCCGGCCCGGTGGCCGGCCGGGCGCGCGGGCCCCACACGGCAAGGTCCGGGACGCGTGGTGTGGGCGGACAGCGCCACGCTATTCACACTCGCCACATCCGTTTCCTCACTGACGGAAAACAGCCCAATACCCGCGCCCGGCGGGATCCAGCCATTTCCCCCACGCGCACCCCGGCGTGCCGGACGGAGGGCCGAGCGAGAGATACACCCCGGTGACACGGCGCATGGTGCACGGCGGCGGGGTTTCCGCTCTGCCGCTCCGCTTTCCGCTCCCGGCCGACCGCCATCTGCGTCGGCGGCGGGCCGGTTCCGGTCGCCTTGACGAGTGGTGGACTGAACCCCATGCTGGTGACCCGATCGGCCGGCGGCCTTTCCCGGCACGATGTCCCGGGAAACGCCCCGAGCACGCTGCACGGAATGCACGCAGGGATCAGCGGAACGCATGCGCTCGATGTCCACGTCGGATCTCGACAGGTGACCTCGGCGTGAATCGACAGGCGTGAACGCTTTACCGCCTCGTGAAAGAGCACCGTGCCCCCTGTGGCGCGGTCCTGACGCAAGGAAGCGTGATCAGATGAGACCGCAGGATCCCGGCCACTGTTGCGGCCGAACGCGCGACCGCCGTCACACCGCTTTGCGGGGGCCGATGTGACGGGCACGCCGGAGAGCGGAAGACCGGGCCGCCCGCTCCAGGTGCGCCGGACCCCCGTGCTCCCGCCCGGGGCGGCACGCGCCGTCCCACCCGACGTCCCGGCCGCGGTCGCGCACCCGGCGGGCGGCGGCGCCCTCCCGGCGCAGCGGCGCCTCGGCCTCACGCTCTACCGCCTCCGGCTGGAACGCGAACTGTCGCTGCGCGCGCTGGCCCGGCTGCTCGGCTACAGCGCCCACAGCGTCTTCGTGGACGTCGAACGGGGGCAGCGGCTGCCCTCCGAGGCCCTGGTGGGCGCCTACGAGCGTGCCTTCGGCCTGCCGCCCGGCTCGCTGCTGAAACTGCGCCGGCAGGCGCTCGCCGAGCGGGCGGAGCGCCTGACCGACGCCCTGTCCCGCACGCTGGAGCCGGCGCCCGCCGTACCACCTGCTGCGCCCTCCTCCCACTGGCGCAGCAGGGCCGTCCGCCTCGCGTCGGCCCTCGTCCGGCTGCCGACCGCCGTCCTCGGTCTGGCCCGCCTCCCGGACGCCCCGGGCGGGACCGGTTCCCGCCTCCGGCGGTAGCCCGCCCCGGCCCCGCCCCCTGTGAGTGGGGGTGAGGACAGCCCCGCGGCCTGTCCTCACCCCGCTCAGACGGCGGTGAGCCGCTGCCTGCACTCCTCCAGCGCCTCCCGCACCTCCGGGTCGTCGGGGGTGTCGGCCGCCGCCGCTTCGAGGTCGGCCAGCGCCTCGTCCCAGCGGCCGACGCTGCGCAGCACGAACGCGCGGTTGTAGCGGATGGCGGGGTCGTGGGGTGCCGCCTCGACCGCGCGGCCGAAATCGTCGAGGGCGGCGTCCGCCTCCCC
Organism: Streptomyces sp. NPDC020983; assembly: GCF_044333485.1. Taxonomy (NCBI): domain Bacteria; kingdom Bacillati; phylum Actinomycetota; class Actinomycetes; order Kitasatosporales; family Streptomycetaceae; genus Streptomyces; species Streptomyces sp. NPDC020983. Next base: position 223,896 of record NZ_JBIRRA010000011.1, read on the forward strand.
GGCGTCGAAGGAGAGGCCGGCCCGGCCGCACAGCGCGGCGACCAGGTCGGGAGCGGCGGAGAGGGCCCGGTCGAAGGCCGCCCGGGCGCTCTCCGTCTCCTCGCGGTCGGCGTGCAGCCGGCCCAGCGCGGCGAGCAGCAGCGGGCTGTCCGGCGCCAACTCCAGCCCCGCGCGGATGTCGTGCTCGGCCGCGTCGGTCTCACCGCGGTCCAGGAGCAGGCCCGCACGGTTGACGTAGGCGTCCACGAAGCCGGGATCGAGTTCCAGCACGTAGCCGAAATCGGCGAGCGCGCCCTCCTCGTCGCCCTGCCCGTTCCGCAGGTCGCCCCGGTTGTAGTACAGCTCGGGGAAGGGCGGACCGAGCCGGGTCACGGTGTCGTAGGCGGCCGCAGCCTCCTCGTGACGGCCCATCCGCTGGAGGAGGTTGCCCAGGTCGAGGTGGTACTCGGGGTAGTACGGGTCCGCGTCGATCACCACGCGGAGTTCGGCGAGCGCCTCCTCGTACCGCCCCAGCCCCGTCAGCACGGTGGCGCGGTTGTGGCGCAGCACCGAGCGGTGCAGATTGTGCTCGCCCTCGCCGAGCTCGCGGTCGAGTGCGGCCATGCCCTGGGTGACGAGTTCCAGCGCCTCCAGCGGGCGCCCCCGGTGGGCCTCGATCAGCGCCAGCCCGTTGTGGTGGAAGACGGTGCTGAAGGCCCGGCTGCGGGCGTCGGGCAGGAGACTCGAGATGGCGATGGCCGTGTTGATCCATGCCGTCGCCCGCTCGTGGTCCCGGCGGCCGGGCGCGCGGTGGCGGGTGTACAGCATGGCGGTGGCGTACGCGACCTGCATGTGGACGCGCGGGTCGCGCATGTGGACGCGGGCCTCGTCGCAGATCGCCTCGGCCTCCTCCGCCCGGCCGAGTGCGGACAGCGTGGTGGGGAGCAGCGTGGAGAACGTCCAGCGCCGGCGCGCGGTGGTCTCCCAGTCGGTCAGCGCCCTTCCCCGCCGGCAGAAGTCCAGGACCGCGTCGTAGAAGCCGTGCAGCACGCAGGTGGTCATCGCCTGCTCCATCGCCGCCAGGCCCGCACCGAGCGGGTCCGAGCCGTGCTCGCGGTGGAACGGCAGGGCGCCGAGGGCCGTCACGGGGTCTTCGGCCGCCTCCAGTTGGTCGGCGCGCGTGTCGTGCAGGCGCTGCCGCTCGTCCGGTGCCAGGTCACGGTACGCCGCGAGCGTCGCCGGGTCGTCGTCCCGGCAGTCGCCGGCCACGTACTGTGCCGCGAGCGCGCGCGGTTCCCCGGGCGATCCGGCCGGCGCCGGGGCGGGAGCACAGTCCACCCGGCGGCAGTACCGCAGGAGGGCGGTGTGCAGTTGCTCGCCCAGGGGCGTTCCGGGTTCGGCGGGCACCTCCACGGCCGGGTCGAGCAGCCCGGTGGTCCCCCCGGCCACCACTGTCAGCACCGCCGGGTCCATCCGGCGCAGCAGGACCGCGACGAACTCCGCGTCGGTGGGGTCGGCGTGGTCGAGGTCGTCGACGACCACGGCGCAGGGGCCGCGCCCCGGGGCGGACAGCAGGTCGTGCAGGAACTCCTTGAGACCGTGCGCGATGCGCAGCGTCCGCTGCCGCGCGTAGAACCGGGTTCGCTCGGTCGGCACCGCCAACGAGGTCAGCGTCTCCTGGGTGGCGGGAACGATGCCGCGCAGGTCGGCGGCGGCGGTGAGGATCTCCACCTGGTGCGTGGCGACCAGATCCGGGCGCTCGGTCAGCGCTGCCGGTACCAGGGCGCGCATCAGCGCGCCGGCCACCGTGTACGGGCCGCCCGACCGCCTGTTCGCGTCGATCACCCGCACCGCGGGATGCGCGGGGCCGGGCAGCAGCAGCGTCCCGAGGCACTCGCGCCGGTCGCGCCGCAGCGCTCCGGCCAGGAAGAGGTGGGCGGGGGCCGGCTGGTGCGTCGGGTCAGGCATGGGTTCTCCCGTAGCGGTCAGGCGGAAGCGGGCGCGGCGGCCTCGGCGGTCGGGGCGGTCGCCCGCCGCTCGCGGAGGTACATCGTGACGGCGACGGCCGTCTCACCCAGGCTCAGCACAAGGAACAGCAGGCTGTCAGCGAGACCGGCGCCGCCCTGGTGGCCGTTGCCGGCCAGCCGGGCGACCGCGGTGCCGAAGACGTGGACGAGGATGGGCAGCAGCGTGAGGAGCAGCGTGGCCAGGCAGAACGCGTAGCCGACGACCATCAGCCAGGAGTACCAGCGGGCCACGGCGTGGTCCCGGGGATGCCACTGCTCCGGGTCGTGAGGGGCCGGCCGCCGGAGGAGCGCGCACCACCGGTTGGCCAGCAGCTGGCGCGCGGTCGTCTGGAGGTCGACGCAGCCCAGCACCGTGACGACCAGGTAGTAGATGTCCGTCTGGAGGAAGAAGTACCCCTGCCAGACCAGACGCAGCAGCGTGGCGTAGGCCAGCGCGAGAAGTACGGCACCGGCCGGCGGGAAGCCGCCGCCCGCACGGTGGGTGCCGGCGGCGAGCAGGGTGAGCACCGCGAAGCAGCCGACGTCGGTGAGCATGCCCGCGAGCATCGGCAGGTAGCGGCTGCGTCGCGGCACCCCCGCGAGCCCGTCGAGGTTGGTCTCGAACACCACGTAGTACAGCCGTCGTCCGATGGACAGCCGCGAGGGCACGCCGAGCCGCCGTCCGGCCAGGGCGTGCGCGGACTCGTGCAGCAGGATCAACGGGAGCTGGCCGACGAACAGCGTCAGCGTCAGCACCGACATGTAGTGGGTGAAGAAGACGTTGTGGTAGCGCGGTGCCGCGTCGGGGACGCGCACGACCACCAGGACGCACGCCGCCAGCAGCGCCGCGTAGAGCACCGCACCGACGGGCGAGAAGACCGCGCGGCCCAGCCGCCGCCATCGCAGGGGGCCCGCGGGCAACGGCTCGGGAACGCCGTCAGCCCGCAGGAAGCCGAGTTCCGTCAGCTCGGCGGCGAAGTCGTCGATGTCGACGGGGTCCCCGTACTCCTGCTCGTACCAACGGGCCGCCTCCCGCGGCGGCGTGCCGTCGACCAGCCGCCGGAGCAGCGCGGCGCCGTCGGCGGGCAGTACGACGAAGGTGCCCTCGTCCATCCGGCCGACCGTCACCTCGTCGCCCTCGGGCTGGAAGGTCAGCGGGTGGAAGGCGAGCGGTTCGTCGTGGGCCTGTACCGCCGTTTTCCCGGCGGGAGCAGCCTCGGCGGTGGCGCGCGGTTGTTCGGGCATGGCTCCCCCGGGGTGGGTGTTCGGAACGGAGCACGGCGGGACGACAGGGCACGGGGGGACGGGACGCGGTGCGGGGCGGCCTCGGCGATGGGCGCGGTGTCCGCCGGCCCATCGCCGAGGTTGTCACCGTCAGGCCACGTCGCAGGGGGGACCGCCGTAGAGCGAAGCGGAGGTCGTCAGGCGCACCGAGCCCGCCTTGCGGATCTTGATCTTCTTCATTCCGTCCACCTCCTTCCGGGATGTGTCGCCTCCATTGGTAGCCCGCGGGCAACTGCCCTGTCCCCGGTTGCGACCACCCCTGGCACAAGCCCAGAACGCCGGCAGAACACGCGGCCGGCGGCGCGCCCACCCGACCCGACCCCGACAAGGGCCGCCCGGCGAAAAACGCCCCAGGGGCGCGTCGCGGAGGCCTGCAGCCTGATCCCACCGGCCGGCCCGACGCACGGACCTCGGCAAGCCGGACTCCGAGTCGAACCTCACCCGCCGGGCACCCGGCTGATCAGCCCCGAGCCTCATCGCCGGCCGGCCACGGCCCGACCTCCGTGGCATACCGGCGCGTTGCCTGTCGCCAACCGCGTACGCCGGAGCAGCAGCGCCCGACACTCCCCCGCCCCGCGGCCGGTCGCGCCCCGCCCGCTCCGCCGCAGGTCAGACGTCGATCTTCGAGCGGTCGAGCGTCGTGGCGGAGTTGGTGATGAACCAATCCGGCGACGTCCTGACCTGCGGCGGAGCGCCGGTCATAGGCCTGACCCAGGCGTTCTTGCGCTGGCGTGCGTTTGCCTCCGACGGGAGTTTGCGGGTGTCCTGCGGACTGTCTGCGGACTGTTCGGAGCGGCTGCGGAAGCAACTGAGTGGCGCGCGAGCCGGGTCTTCAATGAGGCTCTGGGAGTGAGCGACCAATATCCTTGCCCCTGCTGCGGGCACCGCGTCCTCGACAAGATGCCCGGCTCCTTCCATATCTGCCCCGTCTGCTTCTGGGAGGACGACGACGTCCAGTTCCGCTGGCCGACCGCGGCAGGCGGAGCGAACCGGGTTTCACTCATAGAGGCACAACGCAATTACCAGAGCTTCGGGGCCTGCGACCAGCACGGACGGAAGTACGTCCGCCCGCCGGCCGAGGACGAACCGCTGGACCCCGCTTGGCGCCCCATCGACCCGGAACGCGATTCCTTCGAGGACTGGGACGCCACGGTTCACGCCCCGTGGCCCGATGACCGCTCGGTGCTCTGCTGGTGGCTCCCCACCTTCTGGCACCGCGACTACCCTTCGGGCTGAACGCAACTCGCACCGCGACACCGCGTCGTGCGGGGATCACGTTAAAGGTCAGTACACGAAAACCGGAGCCGATCGATGTTCTCACTACGGGCGCGGGGGCAAACCCACGCTTGATCTATGCGTTGGGCCCGCCGCCCCGCAGCAGCGGCGGGCTGAGCAGCCACGCGTCCCCCCGAGCGTAGAGGGCGGCCGGACGGCCGGTGGGGGGCAGCCGCTGTTCCCCCGTGGGCCGGACAAAGCCTTTGGTGCTGAGCACTTTGCGGCGGAAGTTGCTCGGGTCGAGGGGTTGCCCCCAGACCACCTCGTAGATCGTGCGCAACTCGCTCAGCGCGAAGAACTCCCCGCAGAAGGCCGTGGCGATGGCGGTGTACTCGAGCTTCCTGCGGACCTCCTCCACGGCATCCGCAAGGATGTCGGCGTGGTCGAAAGCCAAGTGGTCCGTGGCGCCAAGGAGTTCTGATACCGGAGTCCAGTAGGCGCGTTCGGCGTCGGTGCCGCCCACGGGCACAGGAAGGTCCGGCCCCAGGGCGAGATAGGCGACGGTGACCACGCGTCCTCTCGGGTCGCGTGGCGGATCCCCGTAGGCGCCGAGCTGCTCCAGGTGGAGCCGGCTGCCGTCGATCCCGGCCTCCTCCCGGAGTTCGCGCAGGGCCCCGGCGCGAAGGGTCTCGCCCTTACGGACGTAGCCGCCGGGCAGCGCGGCTCGGCCGAGGTACGGCTCCCGCCCCCGATCAATCAGGAGCACCATCAACCGGTCGCTCCTGACAGTGAAGATCGCCAGGTCCACGGTCACCCACGACGGCTCCACCTCGGCGGAGCCCTCCAGCCGGTCGTTCATCGGATTCCCTAAAGGTCATATTGACTTAAAGATGTCGAGCATTTATGGTCTCATGGACCTTAACCCTGCAAGGTAGGGGTACAGCATGATCACCGCACATGCACTGCCGACCAAGGAACCGGTCGGAGAACCCACCGCCGCCACCCGCCACTTATGCGCGGGTGTATACGTCGACGAGCGGTTCCGCGATCTCGTGATCGACGAGGTGTGCACCGCCCCGTACCGGAGGGTCGCGCCCTCCTACGGGTTCGACATCGTCCCCGTCATGCGCCACGCCTGGCGGGCCGCGGCGCTGTCGACCGTCCTCCGCTCGGCTCTGGTGGGAGCGGTGGTCGTCCCGGCCCTGACCGGAGCCCTGCCGTGCGCCGTCCTCGTCGGGTGCGGTCTCGCCCTGCTCTGGCTGCTGCGCGTCACGAGGGCGCTGCGGGAAGCCGATCGGGGGCGGCAGCCGAAGAGAACGTCGAAGCGCCGCGGGTGGGAAGGCGCGATCATCGACAGCGACTTCCTCGGCCTGCTCTTTCCCGACAGGAAGGCCCGGAAGCCGCCCGTGTTCCGGCGGATCCGCGTCGTCGCGCTCTCGGTAGCCGCCACCGGCACGGCCGTGGCGGTCTCCGATCCGGGCCAGGCCCTGGCGGCCCTGGCCGTCGCCGCCGGCATGGCGTCCGTGTGCCTGGGAGTCGGCGCCACACGGCAGTTGATGCTCAACCACATCCACCGGACGCAGGATCTCCGACCCGCCCACCTGTCCGGCCGACAGCGGGCGGCGGACCTCCAGCAGCGTCACGCCTGCGTGGTCTACCGCCGGCCCCGCCACAGCGAGGACGACGACGAGGAGGAGGACCTGACCTTCTTCACCCTCTTCGGGGACACATCGCCCTTCATCGGAGCCGGCGAGCTCGTCTACCAGTGGAATCCGCCGATGAGTGTCCAGTTGCTGCGTCCGAGCGACGACGAAGGCGCGCGGCTCGACGACCTCGAACACCGGGAGCCGCCCTTCCAGACGCACGAGCTGGTCGACCACCTGCGCGAGGCGGTGCGACTGCTCGACACCGACAGCCAGGAAGTCAGGCTTCCCACCCAGGTACGCGACCGCGTCTACGTGGCCGAGACCGATGTGGCGGCGGACCCGTCGCTTCTCGCTCGACCCTTGGACGACGCCGGACTGCGGGCCGTCATCAACACCCCGGGAGCCAGGCGGCACCACTTCCTGGAAGTCACGACCCCCCTGGCCGGGTCGGAATACGTTGCTACCGTCCTGCTCCGCGTCAACGTCCAGGGAAGGACGTTGAGCATCTCCATGGCGGCCTGCGTTCTCGCCCACACGCCGCGTTCCTTCCAGCGGACCGAGGAATTCGGCCAACACGGCGCCATGGCCGTGGTCTGGTCCTCGTTCCGCGAACTGCGCGCGCTGCCGGCGGAGATCCAGAAGTCGTGGCGGGTCGTCCGCCACCTCGGCGCCCTGGGGAAGGCGGCCGTGCTCCCGCGCGACCTCACCAGCGAACCGAGACGCAACCTGCTGATAGGAAGCCGGGTGAGCATCAGGGAGACGTCGAGTCAGGCATGGTCCAAAGTGCAACTGGAGAAGAGCGAGATCCTGGGCCGGATGAAGACGATCGAGCTGAGGCTCCTCCGGGCCGCCAGTGACTTCCTGTCCACCAAGGACGTGGACATATCCGAGTTCACCAATCGCGCCATGAAGATCATCAACAGCGGGATCTTCAACTTCGGCGACAACAACAGCTTCAACAACAACGCGGTGGGCGATTCTGCCCACGTCGGCGTCGCGGCGAATCAGCCCGTGGGCTCCGGCGCACCCAGCGGAGGGGGCAATCAGTGACCGACAACCGAGGCATCATCAGCAGCGGGAACAACAACCACTTCAGCAACAACGCCATCGGAAAAAGCGCCAAGGTTCTCGGGGAGGCCGTCCCTCCTCACATCGGCGCCACAGCGAGCGGCGGCTCGGGAGAAGCCGAGCCCACGGCCACATGGGACATCGGGGTGGTCACCATTCTCAGCGAAGAATTACGCTCCGTGGTGGACGAGTTGGACCTGCGGCGCCACAGGGAACCCGGCGGCCTCTACTTCTACCGGGGCAGCCTCCACACCCCGGACTCGACCGTCCGTATCGTGGCCACCCAGAGCCAGAGCCCGGGCCAGCGCTCGGCAATGGCCGCCCTGGAGAACCTGCGCCACCACTACGCACCGCGGCTGTGGGCCATGGTCGGCGTGGGCGGGGGCATCGACAGCGAGCGTGCCCGCATCGGCAACGTCATCGTCTCCACCGAGGTCGTCTACTACGAGCACCGCAAGATCAACCCGAACGGTGACGTCCGGCACCGCGGGGAACACCGCCAGTCACCGGCCCCGGTCGTCCACGCCGTCAACGCCTTCTTCGCGGAGAACGGGATGCCGGCACACCTGCGCCGCCGACGCCGTTCGCGCACCTGGGAGGAGTTCGACGTCCACCCGGGACCGATCGGGTCGGGCGAGGCCGTCATCGCGGACGGGGACAGCGAGATCCGGCAGTACCTAAAGGCCTACCACGAGAAGGTTCTGGCCGTGGACATGGAAGCCGGGGGGCTCAGCCAGTACTGGCAGGAGCACTCCGTCCACGGTGCCGAGAACCCCGGCTGGATCGTCATCAGAGGCGTGTCCGACAACGCCGACGAGCACAAGGGCCATGCGCACCACGAACTCGCGGCCCGAAACGCCGCGCACGTCCTGCGGGAGCTCATCCCCTTCATCTGCTCACCGCTTTCCTGACGAGCGACATCACGCAGTCACAGGAGATGGTTCGCATGACCCCCTTCCTCCTGGGGATAGTCAGTTCACTGGCCGCCAGTGCGATCGCCCTCGGGCTCGGCCTTCTCCGCGGCTCACGTCCGCTGTGGTGGCTGATCGCCACCTGCTCCTCGTTCACCGGCACCGGACTCCGCCGCGTCTACCGTCGGCAGGCGTCTGCCGAGCGGGACATCGCACGCGACCTTGAGCGCGCCCGCTGGATCAAGGTCCTCGCGGGGCGCGGAAACGTGCTCACCCGTGAGGCATTCTCCCCGGTGTGGACCGGGGAGTTGTCACCCGACTCCGTCCAAGTCCTGCTCCCCGACTCCCGGGCCCGGCAGAACTCCTGGCTCGACCAGCGCTCCCACGACGTGCAGCGGTTCGACCCCGGCTACAGCCGGACCCTGCTGAGGGGCCAGGTGCGGGCGAACATGGACTACCTCACCCGTGTCACGTCCGCACGGGGCAATGTCGAACTCCGCGAATTCAACTTGCCCCACACCTGCCGCGTGATCGCGACGGACCGAGCCGCCTTCCTGACCTTCTACAGCAGTTCCACGCACGGCAGGAACTCCGCCTGCCTGTACGTCCGGGCGCCCGGACTGCTGTACTCCATCGCCCTCCAGCAGTTCGACACGGCCTGGACCCACAGCTCCCCCGTCCACCCGTTGTCTCGTCCCTGACGGGCTCCTTCGAAGCCAGCGAGCACAGAGGCAGGCAGGTAACCGACTGGGCGAGAGCGAACTGAGCACGAATTCGCCCCGGGAGGTCGATCAGGCCGGATGTCCTGCGAGGGCTGCACCCGTGGGAGCTGAGCTCACGCCAGTTCTTTTGCGGGCTGCGTGCGGACCACGCTGTGGGCCGGGCCCCAAGCTGGCCCGCACGTTCAGCCGCAGATCAGACGTCGATCTTCGAGCGGTCGAGCGTCGTGGCCGAGTTGGTGATGAACTCCTTGCGGGGGGCGACCTCGTTGCCCATCAGGAGGTCGAAGGCTCGCTCGGCGGCTTCGATGTCGCTGATGTTGATGCGGCGCAGGGTGCGGTGGCGGGGGTCCATCGTGGTTTCGGCCAGCTGGTTGGCGTCCATCTCGCCGAGGCCCTTGTAGCGCTGGATGCTGTCCTTGTAGCGGACGTTGCGGCGCTGGAGGTCGAGCAGGGTCTGGCGCAGTTCGTTGTCGGAGTAGGTGTAGAGGTATTTGTCCTGGCCCTTCTTGGGCTGGACGAGCTCGATGCGGTGCAACGGCGGGACCGCCGAGAAGACGCGTCCTTCCTCGACCATGGGGCGCATGTAGCGCTGGAAGAGGGTCAGGAGCAGGCAGCGGATGTGGGCGCCGTCGACGTCGGCGTCGGCGAGGAAGATCACCTTGCCGTAGCGCGCCTGGTCGATGTCGAAGGTGCGGCCGGAGCCGGCTCCTATGACCTGGATGATCGCGCCGCACTCGGCGTTCTTGAGCATGTCGGAGACCGACGACTTCTGGGTGTTGAGGATCTTGCCGCGGATCGGCAGCAGCGCCTGGAACTCGGAGTTGCGCGCGAGCTTGGCGGTGCCGAGCGCCGAGTCGCCCTCCACGATGAACAGTTCGCTGCGGTCGACGTCGTCGCTGCGGCAGTCGGCGAGCTTGGCGGGCAGGGAGGACGTCTCCAGCGCCGTCTTCCTGCGCTGGGCCTCCTTGTGCTGGCGGGCCGCGATGCGCGTCCGGGCGGCGGCGACGGCCTTCTCCAGGACGGCGCGGGCCTGCGCCTTGGCGTCCCGCTTGGTGGAGGTGAGGAACTCCTTCAGCTCCCTGGCCACCACGTTGGCCACGATCCGGTTGGCGGCGGAGGTGCCGAGCACCTCCTTGGTCTGGCCCTCGAACTGCGGCTCGGCGAGCCGGACGGTGACGACCGCCGTGAGGCCCTCCATGGCGTCGTCCTTGACGATGTCGTCCTCGGCGACACGCAGCAGCTTGGTGGCGCGCAGCACCTCGTTCACCGTCTTGGCCACCGACCGCTCGAAACCGGTGACGTGGGTGCCGCCCTTGGGCGTGGCGATGATGTTGACGAAGGAGCGGACCGTGCTGTCGTAGCCGGTGCCCCAGCGCAGCGCGATGTCGACGCCCAGTTCACGGGTGACCTCGGTGGGGGTCATGTGGCCGCGGTCGTCGAGGACCGGGACGGTCTCCTTGAACGTCCCGCTGCCGGTGAGCCGCAGGACGTCGCAGATGGGCTTGTCGGGGGCCAGGAAGTCGCAGAACTCGCTGATACCGCCGTCGAAGTGGAAGATCTCCTCGACCGGCTTCTCGGACTCGATGCCGCGCTCGTCCCGGACGACGATCGTCAGGCCCGGCACCAGGAAGGCCGTCTGGCGGGCACGCTGGTACAGCGTCTCCAGCGACAGCTTGGCGTCCTTGAGGAAGATCTGCCGGTCCGGCCAGTAGCGGACGCGGGTGCCGGTGCGTGTGCGCGGGACCTTCTTGGTCTTCTTCAGGCCGCTCGCGGGTTCGAACTTCGCATCGGGGCCGGCGGCGGCGAAGGCGCCGGGGACGCCGCGGCGGAAACTGATGGCGTGGGTGCTGCCGCCACGGTCGACCTCGACGTCGAGACGCGACGAGAGCGCGTTGACGACCGAGGCGCCGACACCGTGCAGACCGCCCGAGGCGGCGTACGAGCCGCCGCCGAACTTGCCGCCGGCGTGCAGCTTGGTCATGACGACCTCGACGCCCGACAGGCCCGTCTTGGGCTCGACGTCGACGGGGATCCCACGGCCGTTGTCGCGGACCTCGATGGAGCCGTCGGCCCCGAGGACGACCTCGATGCTGTCGCAGTGGCCGCCCAGGGCCTCGTCCACGGAGTTGTCGATGATCTCCCAGACGCAGTGCATCAGACCGCGACTGTCGGTTGACCCGATGTACATGCCCGGACGCTTGCGAACGGCTTCGAGGCCTTCGAGAACGAGCAGGTGCCGCGCTGTGTAGTTGGAGCCGTCGCGATCTGCGCCCGTCAGCAGCGCGGTGGACGGCACGGATGTTTCGGCGGTCACGCGGGCAACTCCTCGATCTGGTGTGGCCTGAAGCTCTTCAGCCGTGTCGGTGAGAGGGTACCGAGGTCCGGGAGGACGGCCGCGCCGCGACCCGGTATCCGGAGCATCATCGTAGCCCTGCTCGCTCACGCGTTCGATAACCCGCACGAGTGATACACATGTCACGTTCCCAAAGAGGCATGAACCATTTAGGCTCCGGGCACGTCCTCACCAACACCCCGGCAAGCCGGTCGGGGCGAGTGTGGATCAGTACGACAAAAGCCCCATAGGCACCATTCGACGCAACTGACTCCTATTCGCCGCCAATCGGTAGCACCCAGTCACTCCGAGGTCCGTTTTCGAGGAAAAGTCGTCAGCGGGAACGTTTTCGGCCTGGTTGGATGTTGACCCTGGTACGACAGCTCGTCGAGCTAGAGAAGAGGCGACGTGACCACTGTTCTGACCCCCGCGAGTCCGCTGACAGCGGCAGACCGCTGCGACCGTTGCGGCGCTCAGGCCTACCTGCGTGTCGTTCTCGCCAGCGGCGGAGAGCTGCTCTTCTGCGCACACCACGGACGCAAGTTCGAGCCGGAACTCAAGAAGATCGCTGCGGAAATACAGGACGAGACGGGGCGCCTCACCGACCCCCCGGCCTCGGCGGGAGATGACGAGCGCTGACACATCGCACCACGCGACGAGCTCGGCCCCGCGGGCGGACGGACCCCTACAGGGGGTGTCCGCCCGCGGGCTTTCCGCCACCGGGCCGTGCTCACATGTGCTGGGCCACCAGCCCGGACACCGCTGACACGCGGGTGTAGACGCCCGGGTAGTCGGCCTCCGCGCAGCCCGTCCCCCAGGACACCAGCCCGATCAGCAGACCGCCCACGACGAGCGGTCCACCGCTGTCACCCTGGCACGCGTCCTTGCCACCGCCCGTCACCCCCGCGCACACCATGGAATCGCGCACATACGTGCCGTCCGCGTCGCCGGGGTAGGCCTTCTCGCACACCGAGTCCGCCAGTACGTCCACCGTGGCCGTCCGCAGCGCCTGCGGGTACGTACCCTGCCCCGTGGTGTCACCCCAGCCGTAGACCTGCGCCGGGGTGCCCGGTGCGTACGGGGCGGTGTCCGACGGTTGGGCCATCGGGATCACGGCGCCGCCGGGGAGCGCCTGCGACAGTGTGATCACCGCGACGTCCCCGGCGTTGGTGGAGGCGTCGAAATCGGGATTGACCCACACGTCGGAGAGCTGCAGCTCCTGCCCGTCCGAGCCGCTCAGATCCGTCCGCCCGGCGATCACCCTCAGGTCCGGCAGGTTGTGCCAGTCCGTGACGCCGAGCGCCTCCTGACCGAGGCAGTGCGCCGCGGTGACGACCGTACGCGCCCCCACCGCCACACCGCCGCAGAACTGCCCGGATCTCGCCGAGCCGAAACGCTTACGGCTGGCCAGCGCCACCACCCACGGCTCGTCGTCGGTCGATGTCGGCACACCGCCGACCACTACTCCATTGGCGGCGGCGGGAGCCGCCGGCGCCGCCAGCGGGAGGGCGAACGCCGGCAGCAGGGCCGCCGCGGCTATGGCCGTACGACGGCGGCCTCGCCGGCCCTGTCGACGCAGGCAGGTGGGAACGGGGAGATGCATACGGCCTCCTGACCCTGTGAACCACTCTGAGCACCCAGAGTCATCGATAGGGCGGGAGGCCGCATCCGCAGACCGGCGACGCGCGCGGGCGGCGCGCCCCGGTCCCGCCGTCCCGGAGGACGGCCGTAGGGAGGATCAGTCGAGGTAGTCCCGCAGCACCTGGGAGCGCGACGGGTGGCGCAGCTTCGACATCGTCTTCGACTCGATCTGCCGGATCCGCTCACGCGTGACCCCGTAGACCTTGCCGATCTCGTCCAGCGTCTTCGGCTGCCCGTCGGTGAGCCCGAACCGCATGGAGACCACGCCCGCCTCCCGCTCGGACAGCGTGTCGAGGACCGAGTGCAGCTGCTCCTGCAGAAGCGTGAAGCTGACCGCGTCGGCGGGCACGACCGCCTCGGAGTCCTCGATGAGGTCACCGAACTCGCTGTCGCCGTCCTCACCGAGCGGGGTGTGCAGCGAGATCGGCTCGCGGCCGTACTTCTGGACCTCGATGACCTTCTCCGGGGTCATGTCGAGTTCCTTGGCCAGCTCCTCCGGGGTGGGCTCGCGGCCCAGGTCCTGGAGCATCTGCCGCTGCACCCTGGCGAGCTTGTTGATGACCTCGACCATGTGCACAGGGATGCGGATGGTGCGGGCCTGGTCGGCCATCGCGCGGGTGATCGCCTGCCGGATCCACCAGGTGGCGTACGTGGAGAACTTGAAGCCCTTGGTGTAGTCGAACTTCTCCACCGCACGGATCAGGCCCAGGTTGCCCTCCTGGATCAGGTCCAGGAAGAGCATGCCGCGGCCGGTGTAGCGCTTGGCCAGGGAGACCACGAGCCGGAGGTTGGCCTCCAGCAGGTGGTTCTTGGCCCAGCGCCCGTCCTCGGCGATGATTTCCAGCTCGCGCTTGAGCTTGGGGGCGAGCTTGTCGGCGGCCGCCAGCTTGTCCTCGGCGAAGAGGCCTGCCTCGATGCGCTTGGCCAGCTCCACCTCCTGCTCGGCGTTGAGCAGCGGGACCTTGCCGATCTGCTTGAGGTAGTCCTTGACCGGGTCGGCGGTGGCACCGGCCACCGCGACCTGCTGCGCGGGCGCGTCGTCCTCGTCGTCGTCGGAGAGCACGAAGCTCTCGGACTCCGTCTTCTCCGCCTCCTCGTCGCCCTTGCCGGGCGCGACGTCCTCCAGGGGCTCGTCCACCTCGACGACGTCGTCCTCGTTCGCAGCGGCTGCCGTCTTCTTGGCTGCCGCCGCCTTCTTCGCGGGCGCCTTCTTGGCAGCCGTCTTCTTCACGGCCGCCTTCTTCGCCGGCGCCTTCTTGGCTGGGTTCTCCGCCTCCACCGATGGCTCCACCGTGGTCTCGGCCTCGGCCACCGGCTCGGGAGCCGGGGCCTTGGGCGCTACGGTCTTCTTGGCAGGGGCCGCCTTGGCGGCGACCGCCTTGGTGGCAGTACGTTTCGCCGGACTCTTGGCTGCGACGCTCTTGCGGGTGCGCTTGGGCGACTCGGCGGCACTCACCATCAGCGTCACACCCTCCTCGTCGAGGACCTGGTTGAGGCTGCGCAGAACGTTCTTCCACTGGGTTGCCGGAATCTGGTCCGCTTCGAACGCCCGACGCACGTCGTCGCCTGCGATCTGCCCCTGGGCCTTACCCTGCTCGATGAGCGCCATCAGAGACTCGGACTCGGCGATCTCGGACGGGAGCGTACGGGATGTGCTGGCCGACACGAACAACCTCTCGGAACGATGGGAACGACTCGGTGGAACCGTACGGCGACTCGGCGTCGGAATCGATGCCGAATATTCCTCGTACGGCCGCCACCTCTTAAGTCATCGCACTGCCTCGCCTGGCGTTACGCCCAGCTTACGTGGCCCGAGTCACACCCCAAATTGTGCAGATCAGCGGCAAAGCCGGACATGTGACGCGCACGAGCCGCCGCCGGCCCCCCTGCCCCGGGGCCCGCGGCGGTCTGCGGAGGCGGTCAGTGCTCTCGGGGGGCCGGGACGACATGGTCCGCGGCGGCCGAGGGCTGTTCCGTGGAACCCGCGAGCAGCTGGCGCATCGCCGCCTCGGCGGTGCCGCCGTCGCCCTCGGCGAGCGCCTCGACGATCCGGTGGTGCAGCCCTACCGAGGTGTCGCCCGGGCGCTCACAGCCGGTGACCGGGCCGCCGGAGACCTGGAGGGCCGCCAGGACGATCCCCGACAGGTGCTCCAGCATGCGGTTGCCGGCGACGGTGAGCAGCAGCGTGTGGAATTCCACGTCCGCGCGCGTGAAGGTGAGCGCGTCACCCTGGGCCGCCGCATGCGCCATGATCTCGGCCATGTCGGCGAGCCGCTGCTGGACGTCCTCGCGTCCGTGACCGGCGGCGAGCCGGGCGGCGAGCGGTTCGATCGTGGAGCGCAGGTCGAGCAGCTCGCGGCGCTGCTCCTCACGGTGCGGGCCGAAGGCGCGCCATTCGATGATGTCGGGGTCGAGCAGATTCCAGTCACTGACGGGGCGGACCCGGGTGCCGACGTTCGGCCGGGCACTGACCAGGCCCTTGGCCTCCAGCACCCGCAGCGATTCGCGGACCACGGTGCGGGAGACCTCGAAGCGCTGGCCGATCTCCTCGGGCACCAGCGGGCGGTCGGCGCCGAGGTCGCCGGACACGATCATCTGGCCGAGCTGCTGGACGAGTTGGCCGTGCAGCCCGCGGCCGCGGCTGCCGCCTGTTCGGCGGCCCACACGGCCCACGTCCGGATCCATGCCTTCCCAGGACGTGATCCCGCCCGCCGGGCGGTCGCCGGCGGGGGCATCGGCATACGAGTAGCGGTCCAGCTCGCCCGGGCCGGCGATGCCGGAGTCAGCGGAGCGAGCCGCGGTCATCATGGTGTGCGCAAGGGTACTCACGCATCCTTTGTCGGCGATGCTGATGCAGGCCTTGAGGGCTTTGCTGAAAAGCACACGAAAGGGTGAGCGCTCATCACCTGATAATTGACGCTTTATCAGGACGAATCAGGCCTCTTCCCGCTCGACTCGCACAGTGGCCGTGGAGCGGACGGGAGTTGACCCGCGCCCTCGCCTGCGCACCCGCAACGCACCTGCCAGATAGGCGATGACCAGGCACGACAGTGACAACACCATTGCGGCAAGCAGGGGTTGGGCCGCCGAGCGCAGCGCCGCGAGGGCTGCCCGGTCGTCCGCACGCGGCGCCCCCGTGACCACCGACCACAACGCACCCGCCGCGTCACGGAACTGCGCTCCCGTCCTCCCGCCGAGCAGGAGACGCAGCGCGGGCGCCACCAGCAGCGGTACGGACAGCACCGCGGAGACCCCGAGCACCGTGGTACGGAACGCGCACGCCGCCAGCACCCCCGTCCAGGCACAGGCCGTGCAGAGCGCGGCCCAGCCGGCGGTGGTGGCCGACAGCCCCAGCGGGTCCGGGAGAGCTCCGGGGCCGAGGGCCAGCCGCAGCGCGGCGGTGTCCGCAAGAGCCGCCAGCAGCGCGAGCAGCAACGCCAGGACCCCGCTGACCGCGAGCTTGGCGGCGAGCAGCCGGGGAGCGCGGGGCTCCGGGCCGAAACCGGGGGTCAGGGCCGGGAAGGCGAACTCCTGCCCGTACGACAGCGCCCCCAGCACCGCCGCGCCGAGCGCCGCGGCCGGCAGCGGCACGCCGGCCGGCCAGCCCGACAGCAGCCGCAGTTGCGGGGTGTGCGGCGCTCCGCCGCGCGCGACCAGCAGCGCGCCCAGCACCGACCCGGCGACCGCGGCCGCCACCACCGGCAGGCTCGTACGCAGCCCGAAGCAGCGGCGCAGCTCGTAGCGCAGCGGCTGCAGCGGGCCGTGCGGCGTGCGCAACGGCGCGGGCCGGGGCCGGGGAAGGGCCCTGCGGCGCGCGGCGGCTTCCCCGCGGCCCCGGTCCGGGCGCGCCTCCTGGGGCTCGGCCACGGTTCCACCGGGGCGGTCGGCGAGCTGGTGCAGCAGGATGCCGTGCCGGTGGGCGGTCTCGCCGACGTCGGCGGACGTGGCCCCGTAGACGGCGATACGGCTGCCGCCTTCGGCGACCACCTCGGCGCCGTCCTCGGCCAGCAGTCCGGCGAGCCGCTGGGCGTAGGGCGAGCGCACCGCGACATGGGCGCGCAGCCGGGTGCCGGCGAAGCTGTCCGCCGGCTCGTCGGCGGTGATGCGGCCGCCGTCCAGTACGACGATCCGATCCGCCGTCCTGGCCAGCGCGCCGGGGTCGCGGCCGGTGAGCAGCACCGCGCCGCCGGCTGCGGCGTGGCGGCGCACCAGTGCGTGCACCCAGGCCGCCTCACGCGGCGGCAGGTCCCGCGCCGGGTCGTCGACCACGAGGGTGTGCGGGCCGGGCAGCAGCGCGACGGCGAAGGCGAGACGCCGGTCCATGCTCAGCGCGTACGTGCCGAGCCGCCGGTCGGCCACCGCGCCCAGGCCGACGGCCTCCAGCAGCTCGTCGGCCCGGGACGGGGGAAGTCCGTGGGCGGCGCACAGCATCCGCAGGTGACCGCGGGCGGTGCGGCGGGGGTGGCCGGGAACGTCTCCGAGGACGGCGCCGACGGCGCGCTCGGGGCGTGCCAGGTCACGCAGCGGGCAGCCGTCGACGAGTGTGGCGCCCTTGCCGGGCTGCAGGCCGAGCAGCAGGCGCAGAGCGGTGGTCTTCCCCGATCCGGCGGGTCCGAGCAGGCCGGTGACCTCGCCGGGCCGGATGTCGAAGGTGAGGTCGGCGACGGTCGGCGGGCTGGTGCGCCGGGGCATGCTGGTCAGTCCGATGGCCTGGATCACCCCAGCACCATAACGCCAGGATTGGTACGTAATGCCCGAAATCCGAATGACGTCCGCCGGGGAGTCACACCTCGGGTCGGAGCATCGGGGGGTTCAGCAGGGTGGCCCCGCCCGCCCGGAACAGCTGCGCCGGACGGCCGCCCTGCCGCGTCGTCGTCCCGCCCGTGGGCACCAGGAAGCCCACCGTCCCCGTGACCTTGCGGTGGAAGTTGCGCGGGTCGAGGGCCACTCCCCACACCGCCTCGTACACCCGGCGCAACTCGCCGACCGTGAACTCGGGAGGGCAGAACGCCGTGGCCAGTGACGAGTACTCGATCTTCGACCTGGCCCGCTCCACCCCGTCGGCCAGGATCCGCGCGTGATCGAAGGCCAGCGGCGGCGTGTCGGCGGCATGCTCTTGGCCGTCCTCCCCCAGCAGCGTGCCGACCGGCGCCCACCGGGCGCTGCGCGCGTCGCCGCCCGCCCGCGGCGCGGGCAGATCCGGTGCGAGCACCAGATGGGCGACGCTGACCACCCGCATCCGCGGGTCGCGCTGCGGATCGCCGTAGGTGGCGAGCTGTTCGAGATGGGCGCCGCTCTGCGCCCGCAGGCCCGTCTCCTCGGCCAGTTCCCGGGCCGCGGCCTGGGTCAGGTCCTCGTCCTGCCGGACGAAGCCGCCGGGCAGCGCCCACCGCCCCTGGTAGGGAGGCTCACCACGGCGCACCGACAGCGCGCACAGGGCGTGATGCCGGACCGTGAGCACGACCAGGTCGACGGTCACGGCGAAGGGCGGGAAGGCCGACGGGTCGTAGGGCGACATGGTGGTGATCTTAGTCGTCTGCCTGACGATAATCAGCCGGATCGGCACCTTCCACGATCACGTCGTGGGCCGCGCCGCCCCTGTCACGCGCCGAGCCGCAGACCCGGGGGCGCCTCCTCGACCATCGCCGTCCCCGTCCTGCCGACCCGCACCGCGAACGGCGCGCCCGCGACCCGCATCCCGCTCACCCTGACCGCCCCCACCGGCGCCCGGGCCATCGGGCGCAGCGCGACGGAGCCTCCCGGCACGTCGGGCCGCACCCCTGCGAGCGCGGCCAGCACGTGCACCGCCCCGGCCGCGGCGAGCGCCGCGGGACGGCACGCCATGGGATGCGGGCACGGTGTACGTCCGGCCGCGCGCTGCTCCCCGGCGTACATCTCCGGCAGCCTCGCCCCGAACGCCGCAGCCGCGTCGAGGAGCCCGGTGAGCAGGGCCACCGCCGCGTCCTCGTGTCCGGCGGCGGCCAGACCGGCCACGGCGACCGCGGTCTCGTGCACGCGGACGGCGCCGCTGCGATGCCCGAACGGGTTGTATCCCGGCGCCCCGGCCGGCAGGGTGCGCAGCCCCCAGCCGCTGTCCAGTCCCGGCGCCGTCAGCAGCCGCGCGAGCCGGGCCGTCCGCCCCGTGTCCAGCAGCCCCGGGGCCACGGAGCCTCCTGCGGCCAATCCGGTGTCCAGCAGGTGGGCCAGTACCGACGACGGAACGTCCAGAACGCCGCCCCCCGCCGTGCGCGCCACCACGGGACGGCCTCCTCCGGGCTCGTCCGTCCAGAACCGCAGCCGGAACTCCGCCCGCAGCTGCGCCGCCCGCTCCCGCCAGCTCTCCCCGCCCGGTCTGCCGAAAGCCTCCAGCAGATCCGCGCCGTGCAGCGCGGCCCGGTGCGCAAAGGCCTGCACCTCGGCCCGCAGCGGGCCGCCGCGCACAGGACCGGCGACCAGTCCGCCCGCCCCCGCCGTCGCCATGGCCCGGTCCAGCCAGGCAAGGCAGCGCTCGGCCGCGGGCAGCAACTCCTCCACCTCCCGGGCCGGGAGTCCCCACCGCCAGGCCTCGGCCAGAACGGTCACGAACAGCGGCACCGCCTCCACCGCGCAGGGCAGCGGCGGCAGCTGGGCCCCGGTGTCGCGCGGCGGCCCGGCGATCTCCCCGCTGCCCGGGTCCTGGGCCCGCGCGATCGTGCGCAGCGTGCCCGCCGCGAGCCTGGTGCCGAACGGGAGCAGCATCCGCGCCGCCCACAGTGCGTCGGGCGGCGCACCGGCGAGCCGCCAGGGTGCTCCGGCCGCGGGGTACAGATCCGCGGGGTGCGCACGGTCACGCAGCAGCAGGCTCTGCACGTCGTCGAGCGATGTGCGCAGCAGCGCCCCGGCCCCGGTGTCGTCCGCCTCCAACTCCACGGCGGGCCAGAGCGCAGGCGGTCGTGCGAGTGGTGGCATCCGGTCGGTGGCCCCCGCGGGCCGAACGGACCCGGTGCGCAGCTCGATCGTGCGCGCTCCGCCGCCCGGCAGGTCGAGCCGCCACACCAGCACGCCCGTCGCGGCGAACACCTCGTCGGGGACGGGCCGGGCGGTCGCCACCACCACGCGCTCGCCGTCCGTCCAGCGCAGCCCCGCACCGCTGACGGTGCAGGACACTCCGCGCCCACCCCGCCCCGCAGCCACGGCGGCGAGCGGCGCGAGGTCGGTACCGAGGGCGATCTCGACCGGCAACCGTATCGGAAGGGAGCCGGCATTCGTGACCGTGATCCGCTCGACTCCCCCGGCCGTCCGCAACCGCTCGACCGTCATCGTGGGATCGGGCCCGCTGCCTGCGGCGCCGCCCACCACCGCCACGAAGCGGACCCGGTCGGCGCCGAGCGTCACCGCCTGAACGGGAACCGGTTCCACCCCCGCGACCGTCAGCAGGCACCGGGCGAGAAGCCGCCTTCCGTCGCGGTAGAGGCCGGCGACTCCGTCACCGCGCAACTGGCCGTCCCGGTCCGACACGGCCAGCGCCGGGGCGGCCACGCAGACCAGCGTGTCGTGGACGGGCGCCGTCCGCCGCCCCGCCCGCACCGGCGCCGGACGCGGCGGCGCCGTCACCGCTTCCCGCCGCCCCGCGCCGGGCTCCGCCGCACGGCGTGGGCCCGGCGCGCTCCCGAATGCTGCTTCAGCTGCTGCGGTGAGTGCTGCACGCCTGGTGAACGCTGCTCCGCCCGGCCAGGTCACGGACCGTCTACCGTTCCTGGACGAAAGGCGCCGCAGCAGATGCGGCGCGCGCGGGAACCGCAGAAGTGAGGCAGCATGCCCGTCCACCGTCAGCCCGGCATCGTCGTCACCGACCACGTCCTCCCCGTACCGCTGGACCACCTTGCGCCGGGCGGGGAGCAGATCGACCTCTTCGCCCGGGAAGTGGTGGCCGCGGGCAAGGACCCGGGGCAGCTGCCCTGGCTGGTCTTCCTGCAGGGCGGCCCGGGAAACCGGGCCCCGCGGCCGCTGGGCCGGGACGGCTGGCTCTCGCGGGCGCTCGACGACTACCGGGTGCTGCTGCTCGACCAGCGCGGCACCGGCCGCTCGACGCCCGCGAACCGTCAGACCCTTCCGCTGCGCGGCGATGCCGCCGCCCAGGCGGAGTACCTGACCCATTTCCGGGCCGACTCCATCGTCAGGGACTGCGAGATCCTGCGGCGCCACCTGCTCGGCGACGACGGCCGGTGGACCGTCCTCGGCCAGAGCTTCGGCGGCTTCTGCGCCGTCACCTATCTGTCCTTCGCACCCGAGGCGCTGCGCGAGGTGCTGATCACCGGTGGCCTGCCCGGTCTGCGGGCGACGGCCGAGGACGTCTACCGCGCGGCCTACCCGCGCATCCGGCGCAAGAACGCAGCCCACTACACGCGCTATCCCGAGGACGTCGCCAGGGTCCGGGACATCGTCCGCCATCTGCACGAGCACTCCGTGCCGCTCCCGGACGGCGGCCTGCTCACCCCGCGCGCCTTCCAGGCCCTCGGCCTGATGCTCGGGTACGGAAGCGGGTCCCACACCCTGCATTACCTCGTCGAGGACGCCTTCGTCACCGGACCGGCCGACCCGGTCCTCTCCGACTCCTTCCTCTCGCAGGTCCAGGGGCATCTCTCCTTCGCGGGGGCCCCTCTCTACGCGCTGCTCCACGAGCCGAGCTACGGCCAGCGGTCCGTCCTCCAGGACGGAACCCGGTGGGCGGCCGAGCGTGTCCGGCCCGAATTCCCGGAGTTCGACGCCGGCGCCTCGTTGGAGAGCGGAGCGCCGGTGCTCTTCACCGGCGAGACGATCCACCCGTGGATGTTCGAGACCGACCCGGCGCTCGCACCACTGCGCGAGACGGCGGAGCTGCTGGCGCAGCGCGGACAGTGGCCCGACCTCTACGATCCGTCGCGGCTCGCGCACAACGACGTGCCGGTCGTCGCGGCCGTCTACCACGACGACATGTACGTCGACACCGCGGACTCGCTGGCGACCGCGCAGTCGATCCGCGGCCTGCGCACCTGGGTCACCGACGAATACGAGCACGACGGTCTCCGGGTGAGCGACGGCCGGGTCCTCGACCGGCTGCTCCGGATGGTCCGCGGCGAGCTGTAGCCGCCTCCACGACCCTGCGGCGCCTGGTGCCGCGCAGTGCACGGCGCACCACCTCCGGGTCGAGCCCCTGGCTGACGGCGTGCTGGAGCAGAAGGGCGAAGGAGCAGTGCGGCTCCAGCTCCAGCGCCGTGTGCAGCGCGACCCGCGCCTCCGCCTCGTCTCCGGAACACCACGCGACCCACCCGGTCAGGGCGAGCAGTGCCGCGGCGTGCTCCGTGTACGGCCCCGGACAGCGGCGGGCCAGCGCCCGCCAGAGCCGGACGGCAGCGCCCGCCCGCTGCGGATCCGCCCACTCCACGACGCGGTCGCGCGCTTCCCGGTCCTGCAGCCCGAGGATCATCTCCGCGGCTTCGTCGTCGGCGAGGAGAGCGTCGTCGCGCGGGTCGGACAGCGCGGCGTCGCTGATCGGGGGCGCCGCCGCGAAGGCGTCGAGAGCGGCCCTGGCCAGCTCGACGGTGCGCTCGGTGACCAAGGCGCCCGCGGCCCGGTCGAGCATGCGCGGCACGAGCCTGGCACAGGCCAGGTCGAGCGCGGCCTCGTGGGCGGCCGCCCGGCTACCGGCGGGCCGGAGCCGGGCCTCCAGGTCCCGCAGCGAGGACGGCATCGGGATGCCCGCGTAGGCGGCCGCCGCGGCGAGGGCGGACGTGCCGGGCGGGGCGAGCGGCGCTCCCTCGTCCGCAACCGCCGGATCCCCCTCCTGCTCGGGCCGGCAGTAGGACCACCACCGGCCGCCGGACAGGCACAGCGCCTCGACCACCGGCACGTCCAGCGCTCCGCAGGCGACGCGCAGCTGCTGGGCGACCGGCCGCAGCCGCTCCTTCACCTCCGGAGGGTGCTCACCCTCGCGCGGATCCTGGCAGAGGAAGGCGACGATCGCGGCGGGCCGGCCGCCGCGCCGCAGACTGCCGTCCACCAGGCAGCCGGCCAGGTGCCTGGCGACGTCGGGCCACTCCCTGAAGACCTCCGGCGCGCGGGGCAGGGCGATCCTCACCCGGCCGCCGAAGCGTCCTTCCTCCCCGTGCAGGGCCAGCAGGACGACGGAGTCGGTGGGGTGGTACCCCATGAGGAAGGGGAGGGCGTCGGCCAGCTCGCCGGGCCCGCTCAGGACGACCTTGAGACCCTCGACCGGCGATGACTCTCCGTGGTACATCTCGTTGCTCTGTGTCATGGTTCGAGAGTGCCGCACCGCACGCATCGCGCACCAGATCGCTCGAACGGCTGTGGAAAACTCGCGGCCCAAGTTGTCCACAGGCCGCACGCCGGGGTTGGCGCTCTGTCGGTGGTGTCCTGTTGCATGGAGCCATGACCGAAACGACCAGCGGGCTGCGCGCAGCCGCCGACATCGTCCTGAGCCGCCTCGTCGGCGCCGAGCCGGGAGCCGCCCGGCTGCGCGAAGACCAGTGGCGCGCGGTCGAGGCCCTCGTCGCGCACGCGCGCAGAACGCTGGTGGTGCAGCGCACGGGCTGGGGCAAGTCGGCCGTCTACTTCGTGGCCACCGCGCTGCTGCGCGAGCGGGGTGCGGGCCCCACGGTGATCGTCTCCCCGCTGCTGGCGCTCATGCGCAACCAGGTGGAGGCCGCGGCCCGTGCCGGGATCACGGCCCGCACCATCAACTCGTCCAACGTGGAGGAGTGGAGCGGGATCGAGGCCGAGGTGGCAGCCGGCGAGGTGGACGTCCTGCTGGTCAGCCCGGAGCGGCTGAACAACCCGGACTTCCGGGACCAGGTGCTGCCCCGGCTCGCGGCGACCACGGGCCTTCTCGTGGTGGACGAGGCCCACTGCATCTCCGACTGGGGCCACGACTTCCGCCCCGACTACCGGCGGCTGCGCACCATGCTGGCCGAGCTCAAGCCCGGCGTCCCCGTCCTGGCGACGACGGCGACGGCGAACGCCCGGGTCACCGCCGACGTGGCCGAGCAGCTCGGCACGGGCACGACACCGCAGGAGGACGACGAGGGCACCCTCGTCCTGCGCGGTCCGCTGGAGCGGGAGAGCCTGTCGCTGGGCGTGCTCGCGCTGCCGGACGCCGCCCACCGGCTGGCCTGGCTCGCCGACCACCTCAACACCCTCCCGGGCTCGGGAATCATCTACACGCTGACCGTGGCGGCGGCCGAGGAGATCACCGCCTTCCTCCGGCAGCGCGGATTCGCCGTCGCCTCGTACTCGGGCCGCACCGAGAACGCCGAGCGGCAGGCGGCAGAGGCGGATCTTCTCGCCAACCGCGTCAAGGCGCTGGTGGCGACGTCAGCGCTCGGCATGGGATTCGACAAGCCGGATCTCGGCTTCGTGGTGCACGTCGGTTCGCCGTCCTCACCGATCGCCTACTACCAGCAGGTGGGCCGAGCCGGCCGCGGCGTGGACCACGCGGAGGTGCTGCTCCTTCCCGGCCGCGAGGACGAGTCGATCTGGCGCTAC
Source organism: Streptomyces sp. NPDC020983 (assembly GCF_044333485.1). Lineage (NCBI taxonomy): Bacteria > Bacillati > Actinomycetota > Actinomycetes > Kitasatosporales > Streptomycetaceae > Streptomyces > Streptomyces sp. NPDC020983. The sequence goes on from NZ_JBIRRA010000011.1 coordinate 248,220, forward strand.
TTCGCCTCCCTGGCCTTCCCACCCGAGGAACAGGTCCGCCGCACGCTGGCGGAGCTCGGGGCCGCCGACCGCCCGCTGTCGCTGCCCGCTCTGGAGAGCCGGGTGGAGCTGCGCCGCTCCCGGCTGGAGATCATGCTCAAGGTGCTCGACGTGGACGGCGCGGTCCGCAGGGTGCGGGGCGGCTGGACGGCGACGGGCGAGCCCTGGGTGTACGACACCGAGCGGTACGCCTGGGTCGCGCGCCAGCGTGCCGCCGAGCAGCAGGCGATGCGCGAGTACGCGAGCACGACGCAGTGCCGGATGGAGTTCCTGCGCCGCCAGCTGGACGACGACCAGGCAGCTCCCTGCGGACGCTGCGACAACTGCTCGGGGGCGCGCTTCCCCACCACGGTCTCCGAGCAGTCCCTCGCTCTCGCGCGCCAGGCCCTCGGCCGCCCCGGAGCGGAGCTGGAGCCGCGCAAGATGTGGCCCACCGGCCTCGAAGCCGTCGGCGTCCCCTTCAAGGGCCGGATCCCGGCAGGCGAGCAGGCGGCGAACGGCCGTGCACTGGGAAGGCTGTCGGACATCGGCTGGGGCAACCGGCTGCGGCCGCTGTTCACGGAGGGTGCCCCCGACCGGCCCGTCCCCGCCGACGCGGTGGACGCGGTGGTGCAGGTCCTGTCGGACTGGGCGCGCGGCCCCGGCGGATGGGCGAGTGGTGAAACCGGGGCTCCCGCACGCCCGGCCGGCGTCGTCACGGTCGCCTCGCGTCGCCACGGTGCCATGGTCGATTCGCTCGGCGCCGCTATCGCCGAGGTCGGACGGATGCCGCTGCTCGGCAGGGTCGAGTACGTCCCGGACGCCGACCCCGGTTCCGTGCCGCGCAGCAACAGCGCCCAGCGCGTACGAGCACTGCACGCAGCGTTCGTCCTGCCACCGGATCTGGTTGAAGCCGTGAAGGCGGTGGCAGGCCCCGTGCTGCTCGTCGACGACATGGCGGACACCGGGTGGACACTCGCCGTCACCGCCCGGCTCCTCCGGCGGGCCGGCGCGACCGCGGTGTTTCCGCTGGTCCTGGCGGTCCAGGGCTGACGGACTGCACCGCCTGTACAGGCCACGGGGATCTATCAGACGGACGGGCTCATTCCGGTCCGCGATGCCAATTGCCCGTTGCCGCAGGGCAATACGCGGGGAAGAATTGGACACGGATCCCCGAACGGCTCCCCGAGCCCTCTGACCGGCGCACGCCCGCGTCCGGTCCACGGGTGTATCCGCGAAGGGAGGACCGTGACCATCGGGTTCGTTCCGGAGACGTCCTCCGCCGCCGCTTTTCTCGTCACCCGCACCTTGGAGCCCACCGAGTGGGCCGACATGGACGTGCCGCTGCTCGCCAGCCCCCGCGAGGTCGTCAAGGACCTGTACGCGCGGCACATGCCGGCCCAGCCCACCGCCGTCGTCGCGGCCTACGACCCGGACGGGCGGATCCGCGCCAGCGCCTCCTTCGGCTACCGCACCGGCGTCGTCGACGGCTGGGAGCGCCGCAACGCCCTGCTGTCCCATCTCCGCCGGGTCATCCCGCACGACCTGCGGCTGCGCAATCCGGTGCGCACGGCGGTCCTGATGGTCAGCCGGGACGGCGTTCCCGGCTGGACCGCCGAGGACGGCGCCTGGATGTGGGGGCTGCGCGACGCCTGCACCCTCCACGGGCTCCGCTGCGGCTCGTACGTGACGCTCACCCGCGACGGCTGGAACGTCATCGGGGAGAACCGCGCAGGACGCACACCCAACGCCTCCTGGTCGCACGCCCACCCGGATCCGCACCGGGCCGACCCGGCGAACGCCGTGGCGGCCCCCCTGCGCCGGGCGTCGTTGCGCTGAGCCCCAGGGCAGGCGGGCCGCCGGCTGGAGCGCTCAGGCGCCGGTGCCCAGAAGGCTGTTGACGCGCTCCGGGTCGCCGCAGACGATCAGCAGCACCCCGGCCCGGGACAGCGCACCGGCCAGGGCCTGTGGCAGCGTCTCGTCGCTGCCGCCGTTGAGCGCCACCACCACGACGGGCCGGCCGGCGGCGCGCGATGCGGAGATGTCGGCGTAGAACACGTCGTCGGCGGCGTCGTGCTGGGCCCAGTAGGAGGCCTCGCCGAAGCTCAGCTCGTGGGACGCCCACGGGTGCTGCTCGCCGGTGGTGAGCACCAGGATCTCGCCGGGCGCGCGTCCGGTGTCGAGCAGCAGGTCGACGGTCTCCTCCGCCGCGTCGAGCGCTCCTTGCGCGGGCGCGGGGATGAGCTGGATCTGCGCCCCGCCGGCGTCGGGGCCGAGCCGGAGGGACGCGGTGACGGGGGCAGCGGCCGCAGCGGTCTGGTTCGCGGCGGCGGGGGCAGCGGTGCCGACAGGGCCGCGCTGGGCGCCGCCGGCGGCGCCGGAAGCGGAACCGACAGCGGCGACCGCCCTCGGCGGCCCGGGCCGCGGCGCGGCAGGCCGGGGCGGGCGAGGGACAGGACGGGGGGTCGACGCACTCCGGCCGCTGGTCGGAGCAGTGCGGGGACCCGGGACGCTCTCGTGAATCTGAGGCTCCTCGGGGGTGAGAGGCATGACTTGATGTCTATCAAATGCGCACCGGATGCGCAGCGGGGGGTGGGTGCCGGATCAGAAATCGAAACCGAGTTGTTCCCCTGCGTCTTCCGTGGTGCGGACCTTCTTCAGGTGCTGCCAGCGCGGCAGGGCGTCCAGGTAGGACCACGTCAGCCGGTGCAGCGGCGTCGGACCCCACTCCTCGAGCGCGGAGCGGTGGACGGGCGACGGGTAACCGGCATTGTCGGCGAAGGCGAACGGCCCGTAAGCCGTGCCGAGTTCGGCCATCTGCCGGTCGCGGTGCACCTTGGCGATGACGGACGCGGCGGCGACGGCGACGCACGACTGGTCGCCCTTGATCACCGTGCGCACCCGCCACGGGCCGCCGCTGCCGAGGTAGTTGTGCTTGCCGTCGAGGATGACGGCCTCGGGTGCCTCGGGGAGTCCTTCGAGGGCGCGCAGCGCGGCCAGCCGAAGGGCGGCCGTCATCCCCAGGTCGTCGATCTCCTCGGAGGAGGCCTGCCCGAGCGCGTAGGACGTCACCCAGCCGGTGAGCACGGCGGCGAGCCGGGTACGGCGGAGAGGCGTGATGAGCTTGGAGTCGGTGAGGCCCTCGGGCGGGCGGCGCAGCCCGGTGACGGCCGCGCACACCGTGACCGGCCCCGCCCAGGCGCCGCGGCCCACCTCGTCGATGCCTGCGACGGTCCTCACGCCGAGCGTGGCGCGCATCGAGCGTTCGACGCTGTGGGTGGGAGGTGGCTGGACCATGGCGGGGACCAGCCTACTCGTCGTCCCCGCGGCGCCTCCACGGGGCGTTCAGGACACCGTGGCCCAGTCGGGCAGTGCTTCGGTCCGCTCCGTCCACAGGGCCGGGGGTTCGCCGCCGGGGCGGGCGGCGACGATGCCGCCGACGATGGCGCACGTGGTGTCCATGTCGCCACCCGCCTTCGCGGTGGTCCAGAACGCCTGCCGGTAGTCGCCGAGATGGCGGGCGGCGGCCCACAGGGCGAAGGGCACCGTGTCGTGGGCGCTGGTCCGCCGTCCGCAGCCCAGCACGGCCGCGACGGTGCCGACGTCCGCGTAGTCCAGCATGTCACCGGCTCGCCGGATGCCTGCCTGGACGGCGCTGCGCGGGACCAGGTCGACGACCGCGCCCAGCAGGTCCGCCGGGTCCTGCGGGCCCGAGGGGTCCGCGGCGAGGGCGGCGGCCGCGGCGACGGCCATCGCGCCGGCCACCGCCTCGCGGTGCTGGTGCGTGGTGTAGGCCGAGATCTCGGCCTGGTGGGTGGCCTGGACGGGGTCGCCCGCGTACCAGGCGCCCAGCGGCGCGATCCGCATGGCGGCGCCGTTTCCCCACGATCCCTGGCCGTTGAAGAGGGCCGCGGCCAGCTCGCGCCAGTCGGCTCCCTCCTGGCGGATCTGCCGCAGCATGCGGCCCACGGCGGGGCCGTAGCCGCGGTCGAAGTCGTGGTGCTCGGCGAAGGACGCCGCCAGGGCGTCCTGGTCGATCCGCCCGTGGGCGACGAGGACGGCGACGACCGAGCAGGCCATCTCGGTGTCGTCGGTCCACTTCCACGTACCGGGTGGCAGGTCGCCGTTCTGCAGGGCCGTGTAGTGCGCCGGGACGAAGAACTGCGAGCCGAGGGCGTCGCCCACGGCCAGGCCGCGGAGGCTGTCGAGCGCGCGGGCGGCCCGCGCGGAAGGGGGGGTGTGAGCCGTCATGACGTCGGAAACTCTGACATCGCACGTGTTCCGGGTCAATCTCCTTGTGCCGAAACTCACCCGCCTCAGGGATTTCGCCGGGTCCGCGGGCCCCCGCGCCCGGCACCCCGCTCAGATCTCGCCGCCTCCGGGCCGTTCCGGGGTGCACCAGCGCTCGAACGGCCGGTCCAGGCTGTAGCTGCCGGACGACCCGAGGACCAGCATCCGCGTCTCGGCGTTGTCCGGGTTGGACAGGGCCTCGAAGTCCTGCACGGTCCAGTGGAACCAGCGCATGCAGAAGAGCCGCATGGTCAGCCCGTGGGTGACGAGCAGCACGTTGGGCGGGAAGTCGTCCTTGTCGAAGGCGCGGTAGAGCGTCTCGAGGAAGGACCCGACCCGGTCGTAGACGTCCGCGCCGCTCTCCCCCATGGCGAACCGGTAGAAGAAGTGCCCGTAGGCGTCGCGGGCCTTGCGCTGCCGGTGGATGTCCTCGATGTCCTGCCAGTTGCCCCAGTCCTGCTCCCGGAGCCGGGGCTCCTCCCTGGCCTGGGTGAGCCGCGGGTCCAGCCCCAGGGCGCGGTAGGTGTGCCATGTGCGGCGGTAGGGGGACACGAACGCCTGGACGCGCTCGTCGCCGAACAGCTCCCGCAGCCGCGCCCCGGCCTCGGCGGCCTGGCGCAGGCCCTTCTCGGTCAGCTCCAGGGCGTGGTCCGGCACCCGCTCGTAGATGGTGTCGTCGTGGTTGCCCTGGGACTCACCATGCCGGATGAGCACGATACGGCGAGGACGTCCCATACCGATCAGCCTATGGTGCGATCCGGCCCCCGGCCCGCCGGGGCCGCGGCACGGCCGCCCGTGGCGCAGCCGTGCGTCCGCACGGCGCGACAGGGCTCACACGGTCCACTCCGGCACCACGTCCACGATGTCGCCCGCCACGGACAGCACGTCGGCGTCCAGATCGGCCCGCTGCGACAGCCGGGCGACCGCGCCCTCGCGGTATTTGCCGTGCTCCGTCGCGGAGTCCCAGGCCGAGAGGACCAGGAAGTCACCGTCCGCCCCCTCGGCGAAAACACCGCGCAGCATCCCGGGCGACCCGGCCATGGCCGGGTTCCAGACTCGCTCCTGCATCTGCACGAAATGGCCGACGCGGTCCGGGCGCACCTTGCACAGCGCCACCCGCAGCAGATCCGCGTCCGCGAAGCGGGGCTGGAAACCCACCTTGACGTCCAACCGGTGGTCGAACGTGCGCGCGGCGAGCATCTCGTACGTACCCGCCTGCCCCGCCGACATCTCCTCGTGCGGGCCGGCCATGAAGGCGTCGTAGGACCGCTGCCCGTCCCAGAAGGCGAAGAGATGGGCCACACCGGGCTGCGAACGGCTCCAGCCGCCGCCCTGCCCGTGGAAGCCCGGACGGTTCCTGAGCGCCGTCCACCCGCGCTGACCCCGGTCGAAACCGTCGCGGTCCAGGACGCCGCAGCGTATCCACTTCACCAACACCGCGCCATCGTAGTGGCGCGCGGCCCGCCGTTCGTCCTTCTCCGCCGCAGCCGTCCGGACACGGCAGGGGTGGGTGTACGGCCCGGGCCGTACACCCACCCCTGTCACACCCCTGGCCGGCCGGAGGATCAGCCGATCGTGCGATCCGCCGGCTCAGCTGCAGCCGCTCGTCGAGCCGCAGCCCTCGCACAGGTAGCAGCTGCCCGCGCGGCGCATCTTCGTGCCGCAGGAGAAGCAGAGCGGGGCGTCGGCGTTGAGGCCGAGCTGGATCTCCAGCAGCTCCGTGGAGTTGTGCGCCTCCTTGGGCGCCGGCGCGGCCGCGGCGGGCTTGGCGACCGTCAGCGGCGCACGGGGCTCGACCTGCCGCGGCGCGGACTGTGCCAGTCCCTCGACGTCGACGTCGTCCTCGGCCGCCTCGTACGAGCCGGTGTCGAGATGGCGCTGCCGCTCGGAGGCGGAGTGGATGCCCAGGGCGGAGCGGGTCTCGAAGGGCAGGAAGTCCAGCGCCAGGCGGCGGAAGATGTAGTCGACGATCGACTGCGCCATCCGCACGTCCGGGTCGTCCGTGAGTCCGGCCGGCTCGAAGCGCATGTTGGTGAACTTCGAGACGTACGTCTCCAGCGGGACGCCGTACTGCATGCCCACGGACACGGCGATCGAGAAGGCGTCCATCATGCCCGCGAGGGTCGAGCCCTGCTTGGACATCTTCAGGAAGACCTCGCCCAGCCCGTCGTCGGGGTACGAGTTCGCCGTCATGTAGCCCTCGGCGCCGCCCACGGTGAAGGACGTCGTGATGCCCGGACGGCCCTTGGGCAGCCGCTTGCGCACCGGACGGTACTCGACGACCTTCTCGGCCGCCGCGGGCGCCGAAGCGGGCTTCTCGGCCTTCGCCTCGTCCTTCTTCTTCGCCGACAGCGGCTGGCCGACCTTGCAGTTGTCGCGGTAGATCGCCAGCGCCTTCAGGCCGAGCTTCCAGCCCTCGTAGTAGACCTCCTCGACCTCCTCGACGGTGGCCGACTCGGGCAGGTTCACCGTCTTGGAGATCGCGCCGGACAGGAAGGGCTGGGCCGCGGCCATCATGCGCACGTGGCCCATCGCCGAGATCGCCCGCTCGCCCATGGCGCAGTCGAAGACCTCGTAGTGCTCCTGCTTGAGCCCGGGGGCGTCGACCACGTTGCCGTGCTCGGAGATGTGGGCGACGATCGCCTCGATCTGCTCGGGCTGGTAGCCGAGCCTGCGCAGCGCGGTCGGGACGGTGTTGTTCACGATCTGCATCGAGCCGCCGCCGACCAGCTTCTTGAACTTCACCAGGGCCAGGTCCGGTTCGACACCTGTGGTGTCGCAGTCCATCATCAGGCCGATGGTGCCGGTCGGAGCGAGCACCGACGCCTGGGCGTTGCGGAAGCCGTTCTTCTCGCCGAGGCGCACCACGTCCTGCCAGGCCTCGGTCGCCGCGGCCCACACCGGGGTGTCCAGGTCGTCCATCCGGCGCGCGGCGCCGTTGGCGTCCGCGTGCTGCTTCATGACGCGCTTGTGGGCGTCGGCGTTGCGGGCGTAGCCGTCGTACGGGCCGACGACCGCTGCCAGTTCGGCGGACCGCCGGTAGGACGTACCGGTCATCAGCGAGGTGATGGCACCGGCGAGCGCCCGGCCGCCGTCGGAGTCGTACGCGTGGCCGGTGGCCATGAGCAGGGCGCCGAGGTTGGCGTAGCCGATGCCCAGCTGGCGGAAGGCCCGGGTGGTCTCGCCGATCTTCTCGGTCGGGAAGTCGGCGAAGCAGATGGAGATGTCCATCGCCGTGATGACGAGTTCGACGACCTTCGCGAACCGCTCGACGTCGAAGGACTGGTTGCCGTTGCCGTCGTCGCGCAGGAACTTGAGGAGGTTCAGTGAGGCCAGGTTGCAGCTGGAGTTGTCCAGGTGCATGTACTCGCTGCACGGGTTGGAGGCGGTGATGCGCCCGGTCTCCGGCGACGTGTGCCAGTGGTTGATCGTGTCGTCGTACTGGATGCCGGGGTCGGCGCACGCCCAGGCCGCCTCGGCGAGCTTGCGGAAGAGCGAGCGGGCGTCCACCTGCTCGATGACCTCGCCGGTCATCCGCGCGCGCAGGCCGAAAGCCGAACCCGACTCGTAGGCCTTCATGAACTCGTCGTTCACCCGGACCGAGTTGTTGGCGTTCTGGTACTGGACGGACGTGATGTCGTCGCCGCCCAGGTCCATGTCGAAGCCCGCGTCGCGCAGCGCGCGGATCTTCTCCTCCTCCTTGACCTTGGTCTCGATGAACGCCTCGACGTCCGGGTGGTCGACGTCGAGGACGACCATCTTGGCGGCGCGGCGGGTGGCACCGCCCGACTTGATGGTGCCGGCCGACGCGTCGGCGCCGCGCATGAAGGAGACCGGGCCCGAGGCGTTGCCGCCGGACGAGAGCAGTTCCTTGGAGGAGCGGATGCGGGACAGGTTCAGGCCTGCGCCGGAACCGCCCTTGAAGATCATGCCCTCTTCCTTGTACCAGTCGAGGATCGACTCCATGGAGTCGTCGACGGACAGGATGAAGCAGGCCGAGACCTGCTGGGGCTGGGCGGTGCCCACGTTGAACCAGACCGGCGAGTTGAAGCTGAAGACCTGGTGCAGGAGCGCGTACGTCAGCTCGTGCTCGAAGATCTCGGCGTCCTCGGGGGAGGCGAAGTAGCCGTGCTGCTCACCGGCCTTGCGGTAGGTGAGCACGACCCGGTCGATCAGCTGCCGCAGGCTCTTCTCGCGCTGTGGACTGCCCACGGCGCCGCGGAAGTACTTGCTGGTGACGATGTTGACCGCGTTCACCGACCAGAAGCCGGGGAACTCGACACCACGCTGCTCGAAGTTGATCGAACCGTCGCGCCAGTTGGTCATGACGACGTCACGGTGCTCCCACGCCACCTCGTCGTACGGGTGCACGCCGGGAGTGGTGTGGATGCGCTCCATGCGCAGCCCCTTGCCTGCTTTGGACCCCTTGGTGCGGGAACCCCGTGCCGGGCCGCTCGTCGTCTCTGTCATTCCGCCTCCCTATACGGGCGAAAACGCCCTGATGTGCCCCGATCTTCCCGCGGCACGGTGATGTCCATGGCCTCGGCGCGTGGCGCTCCGGCAGATACGTCTGTGTCCTGCGCGCCGCTCAGTCGGCGGCGGATGCGGGCGCGGGGACACCGAGGTCCTCGTCGAGTCCGCCAGGAGTGGTGGGTGGCAGCTGCTCGCGCAGCTCCGTGATGGCCCTCTCGAAGTCCTCGAGCGAGTCGAATGCGCGGTACACCGAGGCGAACCGCAGGTAAGCGACGAGGTCGAGGTCCTGGAGCGGGCCGAGTATGGCCAGGCCCACGTCGTGGGTCGACAGCTCGGCGCTGCCCGTGGCCCTGACCGCCTCCTCGACGCGCTGCCCGAGCTGGGCGAGCGCGTCCTCGGTGACGGGGCGGCCCTGGCAGGCCTTGCGCACGCCGGCGATGACCTTGCTGCGGCTGAAGGGCTCGGTGACGCCGCTGCGCTTGATCACCATCAGTGACGCCGTCTCCACCGTGGTGAAGCGGCGGCCGCAGTCCGGGCACTGGCGGCGCCGGCGGATCGAGGCGCCGTCGTCCGTGGTGCGACTGTCGACGACACGGCTGTCGGAGTGCCGGCAGAAGGGGCAGTGCATCGTTCCTGATCCCTCCCTCGCTCCATGACGAGCGCGCACGACGACAAGGCTCCCGCGGCGTCGAACGACCCCGCGAAGCAGCCCCAAGCATAGGTGATCCCCCGGGCGTTGGCCCCGCGGGGCCTCCGACCGGACCACAACCGGTGGTGCTGGAAGCCTATCCAACCACTAGATGTTGATGCGGCGCACCCGCCCCTGCTTCCGGCGCGTGTCGCCGCCCCCACGACGGGGGACGCCCCCGGCCGCACGCCGGGGCGGCACCACGGAGGCAGTGACACACTGGAATCGGGCGTCCTCCGTGCGTCACGGCACACCCGGCCGGACCCGGAGCGATTACCGGCGGACAACGCCGCACGGCGGTGAGCGTCTCCCGCATCTCGGGGAATCGAACTTCCCTTCGATCAATACACCCGGTACCTTGATCACGTCAGCGGATTTATGCAAATTCACTCGAACGTGTGTTTGGCGCAACCTTTCGAAACCCACTACCGTTGTACTAACTGCCCGCGGCTGGGAAGCGGGCCTCCCGCACTTCATGCGGTGGGAGAACATCTCGAAAGGGGCCGCCGTGACCACCACCGCAGAGAGCGCCACAGCGACATTGACTGCCCATGACCGCTCCCCGGATCGAATCGGCCCGTTGGACGTGATGAACGAAGAGAACAGCCCGAAGCCCGCGCGCTCCCTCCCCGGACGGCCCCCGGGTATTCGCGCCGACAGCTCCGGTCTCACCGAACGCCAGCGCAGGGTCATCGACGTCATCAGGGATTCGGTCCAGCGCCGCGGATACCCGCCGTCCATGCGGGAAATCGGCCAGGCCGTGGGCCTGTCCAGCACTTCCTCGGTCGCACATCAGCTGATGGCACTCGAGCGGAAGGGCTTCCTGCGCCGGGACCCGCACCGGCCCAGGGCCTACGAGGTGCGTGCCTCCGAGGCCGGGCACCCGCAGCCCACCGACACCTCGGGCAAACCGTCGGCGTCCTACGTCCCGCTCGTCGGCCGGATCGCCGCAGGTGGTCCGATCCTCGCCGAGGAGTCGGTGGAGGACGTCTTCCCGCTGCCCCGCCAGCTCGTCGGTGACGGCGAACTGTTCGTGCTCAAGGTGGTCGGCGATTCCATGATCGAGGCCGCGATCTGTGACGGCGACTGGGTCACCGTCCGCCGCCAGCCCGTCGCCGAGAACGGCGACATCGTCGCGGCCATGCTCGACGGCGAAGCCACCGTCAAGCGCTTCAAGCGGGACAACGGGCACGTCTGGCTACTGCCGCATAACGCCGCCTACCAGCCCATTCCCGGTGACGAGGCCACCATCCTGGGCAAGGTCGTGGCGGTGCTGCGCCGCGTCTGACGGCAACGAGTCCTCCGTGTGCCCCGGAAACCGTTCGACGGTTCCGGGGCCGGAGCCGTGCCCCGCCGCATCTGGCGCTCAAGCCTTGGCCGCCGCGTCGATGGCGGCCAGAGAACGTCGTACCTGGTTACGGTCCGTCGTGTACCAGAGGTCCGGCATGGACGCCCTCAGGAAGCCCCCGTACCGGGCGTTGGCGAGCCTCGGGTCCAGTACGGCGACGACACCGCGGTCGCCCGAGGCCCTGATCAACCGCCCGGCCCCCTGCGCCATGAGCAGCGCCGCGTGCGTGGCGGCGACCGCCATGAAGCCGTTGCCGCCGTGCTCCTCCACCGACTTCTGCCGGGCGCTCATCAAGGGGTCGTCGGGGCGCGGGAACGGGATCCGGTCCATGACCACCAGCTGGCAGTTGCTCCCCGGCACGTCCACGCCCTGCCACAGCGACAGGGTGCCGAACAGGCATGTCTCCGCGTCCTCGGCGAAGGCCCTGATCAGCTCGCCCAGCGTCTCCTCCCCCTGAAGCAGCACGGGATTCTTCAACCGCTCCCGCATCGCCTCCGCGGCCGCCTGGGCCCCGCGCATGGAGGAGAAAAGCCCGAGCGTGCGGCCGCCGGCGGCCTCGATCAGCTCGGCCAGCTCGTCGAGCATGTCCGCCCGGCCGGCGTCGCGGCCCGGAGGCGACAGATGCCTGGCCACGTAGAGGATGCCCTGTTTGCGGTAGTCGAAGGGCGAACCGACGTCGATGCCCTTCCAGGGCGCCTGCTCCTCCCCCGCCGTGCCTTCCGCGGCCAGTCCCAGGGATGCCGCGACACCGTTGAAGTCGCCACCGAGCTTGAGGGTGGCCGAGGTCAGGACGACCGAGCGTTCCGTGAACAGCTTCTCGCGCAGCAGACCGGACACGCTGAGCGGAGCCACGCGCAGCGAGGCACCGTAGCGGTCGTGCCGGTCGCACCAGACGACGTCGTACTCCGAGGCGGAGACAAGCCTCTCGCTCACGTCGTGCACGTTCTCGACGGCGGCCAGGGCCTGCTTGCGCACCGCGTCCTCGTCCTGGACGGATTTGTCCCGCGTGTCGCCCAGCGAGGTGATCACCTGGCGGCAGGCGTCGCGCAGCGCGGCGAGGACGTAGAGGAGATCCTCCGGGATGGGCTCCAGGCGGCCCGGCAGCGCCAGTTCCATGATCCGCTCGAAGCCTTCGGACGCGCTCATCAGCGCGTCCGCCGCCTTCTCGTTGACCAGCCGGGCGGCCCGCTTCACCGCCCGGTTCACGCTGCCGGGGGTGAGCTCGCCGGTGGCGACTCCGGTGACGCGGGAGACCAGTTCGTGCGCCTCGTCGATGATCAGCACCTCGTGGCCGGGTAGCACCGGCGTGCCCTCGATGGCGTCGATGGCCAGCAGCGCGTGGTTGGTGACCACGACGTCCGCCAGCTTGGCACGCTCGCGGGCGGCCTCGGCGAAGCACTCGGCGCCGTACGCGCACCTGGTGGCGCCGAGGCATTCACGCGAGCTGACCGACACCTGGCCCCACGCCCGGTCCGAGACGCCGGGCGTCAGCCCGTCGCGGTCGCCGGTCTCCGTCTCGTCGGCCCAGTCGCGCATGCGCAGCAGGTCCTGGCCGAGCTTGCTCGTGGGCGCCGCGGCCTCGAAGGGGTCGAAGAGGCCCTCTTCGTCGTCCTGCGGCACGCCTTCGTGCAGGCGGTGCAGGCACAGGTAGTTCGACCGGCCCTTGAGCATCGCGAACTGCGGCTCGCGGCGCAGCAGCGGCTTCAGGGCGGCGACCGTACGGGGCAGATCGCGCTCGACGAGCTGGCGCTGGAGCGCGAGGGTGGCCGTGGCCACCACCACCCGTTCACCGTGGGCGAGAGCGGGCACCAGATACCCGAGGGACTTGCCCGTGCCCGTGCCCGCCTGGACGAGCAGATGCGACTTGTCGTCCACAGCGGCGGCGACGGCCTCGGCCATGGTGACCTGGCCGTCCCGCTCCACACCGCCGACGGCGGTGACGGCGGCGTGCAGCAGGTCGGTGAGCGCGGGTGGTGGCGTGTCAGTCATAGGAGGGCAAGCCTAAGGGCAGCCACCGACAACACCGTCCGCGACCGCTCACCGCGTCGTCCGCCGGACCGGTCCCGTCCCGCGGTGCTAATTTCTGGTCACATGCCGTTCGAGCGTCGCCTGACTCTGGACACCTCGGCCGCGGAGTACGTGATCGACGTCGCCAACGTCGTGCGCGAACCCGCCCTCGGCGGGGAACGCGCCGCCGACCTGGGCAGGCTCGCGGGACTCCTCGACGCCCTCGCCGATTTCGCCCGTGACCCGGCCGTCCAGGTCTATGCCATCACCGACCGGTCGCTGCTCACCGACGGCCGCCTCACTCCGGTCGAGCGCCAGGACCTCGACCGCTGGTACAGGGACGGACGGCTGGAGGTGCTGCCCCGCGCGGACGACCGCATCCTCGAACTGGCCGACGCCCTCGGTCTGCGTGTGGTGAGCGCCGACAACTTCCTCGACTTCCACCGGGCCCATCCCTGGATACCGGGCGACCGGGACCGCTTCCTGCGCCCTGTGCTCCTCCCCGACGGGAGGATCGGGGTGCGCCCGCGGATCATGCCGGTGCCCGAGGAGTGGCAGGTCTCGCGCAAGGAGGAGGAAGGGCTGCTGCTCCAGGCCGGGGTGGTCCGCCGCTGGGAGCACTCGTCCGCGTACCGCGCGGTGCTCGGCCGCGAGTGGCGGTGTCCGGAGCCGGACTGCCCGCTGTTCGGCTCCGCCGGCCCGCCGGGCACGGCGCTGCCACGGCGCCGGAAGGACCGGGTGCTGTGCCCGACCCACGGCGTGGCACTCGCCGACGCCGGTCCGCGCCGCCCGCGCGCCCAGGTCAAGATCGTGATGGACGGGACGGTGCGGGGCCGCTTCATGGTGACCGAGGGCGAACCGGTGGCGGTGGGACGGGCGCCGGGCCGCGGAGGCGTGGCACTGGGTGCGTGGATCGACGACACCGCGGTCGACTCGGTCAGCCGCAGCCACGTCGTGCTCACGTACGACGGGCGGTCGCTGAGCGTGCTGGACGAGCGCAGCGCCAACGGCACACGGGTGCGGCACAGGATGCCCGGCGGGGACACGGTGGAGCCGCTCCCGCACGGGGTCGTCCGCACCTTGCGCCGTGGCGAGTCGGTGGTGCTGCACGAGCGGCTGGAGCTGCTGCCGAGCGGGCGCCAGTTCGTCTTCGAGGAGGACCCGACGGGCGGTACGGTCGGACCGCAGGGCGGCGGCGCGCTCGCGGAACCCACCATGATGCGCCTGTCGTTGCACGAGATCGACGGAACGGGGTGCGCGTGACGGACGAGGTGGCTGTCGGCACGGTCCTCAACGGTCGCTACCGGCTGGAGGAGTTGCTGGGCGGCGGCGGGTTCGGGCAGGTCTTCGCGGCCGTCGACCGCAGCCTGGGGCGCCGTGTCGCGGTGAAGGTGCTCATGCTGCGTGCCGAGTGGGCTGAGGTCGAGCGCAGCGAACGGCAGGGGCGGTTCCGCCGTGAGGCCGTTGCGGCTGCCGCGCTGAGCCATCCCAACGTGGCGACGATCCACGATGCCGGTGAGCACCAGGGGCGCCCGTTCCTGGTCATGGAGTTGCTTCCCGGCACGGATTTCCGGCGGGTGCTGCTGGACCGCGGGGGGCTGCCCGTTCCGGATGTCATCGCCTACGGCGCGCAGATCTGCGCGGGCCTCCACCATGCGCACGAACGCGGTCTCGTGCACCGCGACATCAAGCCCGAGAACCTGATGCTTCTGCCGGACGGGGTCGTCAAAATCTGCGACTTCGGTCTGGTCACCCATCAGGACTCGAACGCCACGCGGTACACCGAGCCGCAGGCGCTGCTGGGATCGCCGCCGTATTTCGCCCCCGAGCAGGCGCAGGGCGGGGAGGTCACCGCGCGCTCGGACCTGTATTCGCTCGGCTGCGTGCTCTACGCCATGCTCGCCGAGGGCCCGCCCTTTGTGGCGGGCAATTACATCGGCTATGCATATCTCCACGTGCACGAGGAACCCGAGCCCCTCGTGAACCGGCGTCCCGAGGTCCCGCCGGAGCTCGCTCGACTGGTGCACCAGTTGCTTGCCAAGAAGCCCGCCGACCGGCCGTCGGGCGCCGCGGAGGTCGCCGAGCGGCTGCGGGCCATGATGCGGCCCGCAGCGCTGCGGCGGACGCCGACCGCCCTCGACCGCGGGGCCCGCCACCTGGTCTGGACGCTGATCGAGGAGGGCGAGGCACTGCTGTCCGCCGGGCGCTTCCACGAGGCCGACGACCGGTACTGGCAGGCGCGCCAGCTCATCGTGCGCCAGGGCGCGGACAACGAGCCGGCGTCCTTTGCCGCGCTCTTCGGCAGGGCCCGCGCCGTGGAGGGCCTGAACGGGGTGCTGTCGGCGCGCCGGCAGTTCGAGGAGCTGGCCGAGGCCGCCGCCGCGGCCCTGGGCGCGGACCATCCGCTGGCCCGCTGCACCGCCGCGTACGCGTCCGTCAGGGCAGCACGTTGACGTGCACGTCCGCGGCGAGCCGGAAGGTGTCGCCGGGCCGGAGCGGCGCGGGCTCATTGGGCGTGAGGCGGTAGCCGCGGACGAAGGTGCCGTTGGTGGAGTCCTCGTCGGTGATCCAGGCCGAGCCGTCCGTCTGGACGCCGACCCTGGCGTGGATCCGCGACAGGTTGTCGCGCCGGGCGAGGAAGGTGACAGCCGGGCACAGCTGCGGGTCGCGGCCCAGCCGTATCGAGTAACCGGCCGCGACCTCGACGATCTCCCCGTCGGGGAAATGCAGGCGCATGACCTTCAGCGTGACGTCGCGGCGGGTGCCGGCCGGCCGTGGCGGGGCGCCGGGGACGACGCTGATGACCCGGGTGTGCTCGGTGTCCTCCACGTCCACCTCGGCGGCGCCGAGCCCCGGAACCTTGTCCCGGGGCTCGGCGGGACCGCGCGCCGGGCGCGGCAGCCGCTCCGTGACGGCGGTCGGGGAGACGGACGGGGTGGCCGCGGCGTGCACGGACGCCATCAGCGCGAAGGGGACGAAGCAGCCCTGGCACACCAGTTGCCCGGCGAAGGAGCCGGGTGTGCCGCATTCGGGGCAGGATCCGACGCCCGTTTCCTCGCGCATCCGCCCCTCATCCCTCCGCGGTACGACCCTGCGGCGATCGTATCTTCCACGGGTACGCTGCCGCCGCCGGTCGTCAGAGCGTGTGCAGCGGATTGGGCACCGTACCGTGGACGGCGGCGTGCGGGCGCTGGGCGCGGTCGCGGTATCCGTCGAGGTGCAGCCGGTTGCGGTTGAGGCACAGCCGGTCGATACGCGGCGTGAGCAGGTCGAAGGTGGCGAAGCGCTCCTTGAGTTCGGGGAAGCGCTCGTGGTGGCGGACGATCTCGTCGCGGACCAGCTGCCAGAACGCCGCCTCGGGCACCCCGAGCTGCTCCTCGCACAGCGGCGCCAGGTAGCGCAGTACGCCCACGAAGAGCCCGGAGTGGATGAACTGGGTCAGGAAGGCGGGCTTCTCCGTCAGCAGCACCGACCTGACCTCACCGGGCATGGCGGCGTGCTCAGGGAGGGGCTCGGCGCTGATGTTGACGTCGTCCACGAAGTCCTTGACCGCGAGCCGCACCGGGACGTCACTCTCGTCGAAGACCACGATGGTGTTCTCCCCGTGCGGCGAGAAGACCGTGCCGTAGCGGTAGAGGAAGTGCAGCAGCGGCGGCAGGAGGGCGCCGAAGAGGTGCCGCAGCCAGACGGCCGGCGGCAGCCCGGAGCGCTCGACCAGTTCCGCGGTGAAGGAGCGCCCGTCCGGGTCGGTGTGCAGCAGCGCGGCCAGCGTGCGGGCGCGTTCACCGGCCTCCAGATACCCGGCCAGCGGCTCGCGCCAGATGCACCCCAGCAGCTCGCGGTACTGGTACGGCACCGTGGGCAGCCGGTCGAACTGCGGGTGCGCCACGGACACCGAGGCGACCTCACCGAGCAGGATGACCCGCGTCTCGTCCCGCAGAAACGAATCGCCCGCTCGCAGCCCGTCCACCCAGGCCGTGACGGCCGGTGCGGCGAGCGTCCGCTCGGTCGGGAGCCCGCGCCACACCAGGGTGTTCAGCACCGACAGCGGCAGCTTGACGGTGCGGCGTTGCGGGTGGCTGGCGTTGAGGAACGTCCGGATGGACTGCTGGGGCAGCCGGAGATCGTTGTCGGTGCCCAGGTGCATGATGGATCCGTCGGCGATCGCGGGCGCGAAGAGCGGCAGGACGACGTTCTCCCACTGCCAGGGGTGCACGGGCAGCAGGAGGTGGTCGGCGGGGTTGCGGTTGCGGTCGGCGATGGCGTGGTGGAAGGCGTCGAGGGTGGCCGGCGGCAGTTCGTCCGCGTAGAGGAGATCGGGGGTGGCCAGGGTGTCGACACCGCGGTACCGGGCGAGGCTGTGGTGGACGGCGATCCACGGCAGCCGGTGCTGTCTGCGGCTCTCGGGCGCCCAGCGCGCGGCGTCCGCGTCCGAGAATCCGATACGTCCCTTGTTGGCGACCAGCCAGGGGTGCCCGGTCTGGTGCCCCTCCAGCTCGGCGTAGTCGAGGTCGGCCAGCTCGGCCGCGGAGAGCGCCTCGGCGTCGAGTCGCAGATCGGCACGCAGTGTCGTGAGGATCTCGCGCATCAGGTGGCCGGTGGTGTCCCCGCTGAGCCCGAGCACGCTCTCGTGGGCGTGGCTGAGGAAGTGCAGCGGGTCACCGCTGGGGCCGATGCTTCCCGGATCCACCTGCCAGCTGCCGTACGCGCCCCGGCGGGCGTGGAAGCGGTAGGTCAGCGTGTCGCTGAGCGGCAGCCGGTAGGCGGCGGGTCCGGCGCCGGGGTCGGGCTCGGGGGCGATCACCTCCTCGTAGGCGAATTCGGCGAGCATCTTCGCCAGCAGCCGCCGGGCCGCTCGCTGCCAGGCGGCGGCGTCGGAGGGTGGGGAGGTGGTGATCACGGTGGTCTCCTGCGGGGCCGGGGTTGCCGACGGGACAAGACGAAGCGGGACGAAACGGGAAGGGGGGCGGGGCGGATGGTCAGAGCACGCGCCGCAGCGCACGGTCGCGGACCATGAGGGCAGCCCTTTTGCCCGGCAGGGACACCTCCGACGACAGCCGGAAGCCCGCGCCGAGGAAGGCGGCGACGGACGCGGTGTTGCGGATGTCGGGCTCGGCGACGACTCGGGTGCAGCCCGGCCGGTGCTGGAGGATCAGATCGGCGACGGCCCGGATCAGGATGCCCCCCAGCCCGCGGCCGCGGTCGGCCCCGCCGCCGATGAGGAGGTGGATGCCGGTGTCCTGGGGCCGCGCCGGGTAGTGCCGTGCCAGCGGGTCCAGATCGGCGCGGTAGACCTCCCAGTAGCTCATCGCCCGGCCGTCGAGCAGCCCCAGGCACGGCACGCTGCGCCCGTCGCCGGACGTCTGCGCGGCGATGTGGCGCCGGGTCAGCGAGGGATCCCCCGCCAGCTCCCAGAACGCCGCGACCGCCGGATCGTTCATCCAGCCGCTGACGAGAGCCAGGTCACGGTCGGCGTGCACGGGCACGAGGCGGAAGGTCCCCGCAGTGGTGCCGGCTGCGGCCCAGTCAGCGATGCGGCCGACGAGGGCCGGGCCGTGGGCAGGCCGGGGCGGGGCCGCGGCGTCCACGGATGCCCCCGGGCAGGGCCCTGCGGGCGTACCGAAGAGGGCGAGGAAGTCCGGCGGCAGTCTCAGGTCGAGGGTGTCCTCGGTGTCGCTGTCCGCTGGTGGCACGGTGGTTCCTCCTCTCCTCGGCAGGCCGGGGTGCCCGCTCAGGCGGTCAGCGGGTTGGGCACGGTGACGTACACCGACTGCGTGTCGACCGGCCCGACGAGCTCGTCCATGCCGTGCAGCCGCGTCAGCAGATTGGCCTTGCAGCGCAGTTCCCGGCTGCTCAGCAGCCGCTCGTGAAAGCCGCTCAGGCCGGCGCCGCCACCCTCTGCGGCGACCGCACCGAGGAACCGGCGGAAGGCGGCGAGGAGCACCCGCTCGTCGGCCAGCCGCTGCGCCCCGAGGGCGCCGACCAGACCGAAGACGTTGTTGATGCCGACGTAGTAGGCGAGGCGCTCGTCGGCGACCGCGTCGGCGACGAAGGTGTCGCTCTCGGTTCCGATGCCGGGCAGCTGCTTCTCCAGTTCCGCCCGGTGCGACAGCCGGAAGTAGTAGCCCTGGTTGTCGCGGTAGCGCCCCCCACACGGCCAGCCGTCGGAGTCCAGCAGCACCAGCGTGTTCTGCTGGTGGGCCTCCAGGGCGATGCCGGCCTCCCCGTCCAGCCACAGCAGCGGGCGGACCACCGTGTCGAGATAGCGCAGGAACCACTCGGTGGCGACCGCCGTTCCCGGCCGCCCGGTGCGCGCGGCGAGGCGGTCGATGGTGCGGGCCAGCCGGGACCGCAGCGCGAAGGCCGAGCCGTCCGCGGGCCAGGGACGCAGTGAGGTCAGTCCCGCGAGGCAGTGGGCCCGGTCACCGGGGCCGAAGGGGTTGTGCCGCAGGACGACGTCGAGTCCCGGCACGGGTACGCCGTCCGGCGTGTCGACGGCGAGCCACGCGGGGTCGCGCACGATGTCGAACCCGGGGTGGGCGGCATGCCACCGGGCGGCGAGTCCGCTGCGCAGCAGTCGGTGCACCTCGGTGCCCCGGAGGAGTTCCTTGCGCAGGTTCTCCCGCCGCGAGTTGGTGATCCGCACGCCGAGCGAGAGCTTGAGCATCGCGGGTGCGTCGGCGCGGTAGACGGTGCGGACCGAGGAGGTGGGGTGCCACGGCTCGCCGTGGGGGCCCAGGTCGCGCAGCAGCCCCGCGTCGAGGAGCGCCTGCACACCCGGCCGGTGACGGATGTCGCGGGCCTGCCACGGGTGCAGCGGCAGCAGCGCGGCGGCGCCCGGGCAGGGCGGCTGCGCTCCGGCGAGGGAAGCGATCAGGTCGACCGCCCCGATGGGCCGCCCGCCCTCGGTCCAGGCGGAGTCGGTGGCGAGTACGGAGGCGTCGACGGCGAGCCAGTGCAGCCGGAAGGAACCGCGGGTCTCCGGGGAGTAGGCGGCGCATTCCGCGTCGCCGAGTCCTTCACGGCTCTTCGGCGCCGGGTGCATGGAGTGCCCGAAGACCAGGGCCTGTTCGGAGTCCAGGAAGGGAAGCTCCGGCTCGTCGGCCGCCGGAGCGCGGCCGGCTCCGCGCCGTTCGGCGACGAAGACGGCGGTACGGCGGACCGAGTCCGCCACCCGTGCCACCAGGTCCGCGGCCTCCGCGGGCACGGCGCCGCCCTCGCGGGCGAGCAGCGCCGCCAGACCGACGGCGCTCAGCGCGGGACCGTCTGCGGTCAGCCGGACGGGACCGAAGCGGTGGTGCCCGGTCGGCGACCAGTAGCGGACCACCGCGCGGGCTTCGGCCCCGCTGGCCGGGAGCGGGACGCGCAGCTCGACGCCCGCGGGGGCGGACAGCGCCCGCTCGCGTACCCAGCACCGCAGCAGGTTGTCCGTGCCCGCGGTGTCGGCGACGGCGTAGGCGTCGGGGTGGTGCAGCGGATCGGAGCCCGCCCCCCCTGGGCGCGCGGCGTCGGGCAGCGGCGGGCGCGGGAACGGCACGGTGGCCGGTTCGGCGACCGGGGCGTTGCCGGATTCTACGGGGGCTGTCATACGGGGGCTCCACTGGTGACGGCCGCGGGTCTGCGGTGGGTACGGGGGGCCTGCGTCATGCGGCGGCGCCCGGTGCGGCCGCGCGGGCGGCTTCGACGGCGCCTGAGAGGCGGTCGAGTACGGCTTCTGCCTGCTCGTCCGTGATGGTCAGCGGGGGCAGCAGCCGGATGACGCTGCCGTGCCTGCCGCCCAGTTCGACGATCAGGCCGCGCCGCAGCGCCTCCCGCTGGACGGCGGTCGCCAGGTGCGGTGCGGCGGGCAGGGCGCCGTGGTCGTCGGGCTCCGCGGTGGTGTCGACGATCTCCACGCCGATCATCAGCCCCCGGCCGCGTACGTCCCCGATGCACGGGTGGTGCGCCGCCAGGGCGCGCAGCGAGCCGAGCATCCGCGAGCCGAGGGACTCGGCGCGCGCGTGCAGGGCGTTCCGCCGGACGAAGCGCAGTGTCGCGGTGCCCGCTGCCATGGCCAGCTGGTTGCCTCGGAAGGTCCCGGCGTGGGCACCGGGCAGCCAGCCGTCCATCTCCTCGCGGTAGACGATGACGGCGAGCGGCAGGCTGCCGCCGATGGCCTTGGACAGCACCATCACGTCCGGCACGATGCCGCTGCGCTCCACGGCCCAGAAGGTGCCCGTCCGGCCGACTCCGGTCTGCACCTCGTCCACGATCAGCGGGATCCCCCGCTCGGCGGTGATCTGGCGCATCCGCCGCAGCCAGCCATCGGGGGCGGGGACGACACCGCCCTCCCCCTGCACCGCTTCCAGCAGCATCGCGGCGGGCTGCTGGACGCCGCCCTTGGGGTCGTCCAGCAGATGTGCCGTCCAGCGCGCGGCGAGCTGAGCGCCGCGGTCGCCGCCGACGCCGAACGGGCAGCGGTAGTCGTACGGGTAGGGCAGCCGGGTCACCTGCGTGTCCGGCCCGCGAACCACCGCCCGTACCGCGGTGTCGCCCGTCGCGGCGAGGGCCGCCGACGTCATGCCGTGGTAAGCGCCGGAGAAGGCCAGCAGGCCGTCGCGTCCGGTGGTGAACCGGGCCAGCTTGATCGCCGCCTCGACCGCGTCCGTGCCGGCCGGGCCGCAGAACTGGATGCGCCCGTGCTCGGCGAGCTCCGCCGGCAGGGTCTCGAACAGCGCCGTGGTGAAGTCGTCCTTCACGGGGGTCGCGAGGTCGAGGACGTGCAGGGGGGCGCCGGAGTCGAGGACGCTCCTGATCGCTTCGAGCACCACGGGATGGTTGTGGCCGAGCGCGAGCGTGCCCGCCCCCGACAGGCAGTCCAGATAGCGCCGGCCGTCCGCGCCCTCGACCGTCATGCCGCGGGCGCGGACCGGTACGACGGGCAGGGCGCGCGCGTACGTACGGGCCGCGGACTCGCGTTGCGCCTGTCTGCGCAGGATCCCCTCGGCGGCCGTGAGGTCGTCGGCCGGCGCCGTGAGCTGATCCGGCACGCTGGAAATGGCCGCCACGCGCTGTCTCCTCCGAGTGTCGCCTGCTGTTCGGTCGTCCCCCTTCCGTACTAACGACGCGGTGACGGACCGATCACGGCCCGCGTCCAGATCTTTCCGGCGGGGAACCGTCCGGCGCCGGGTGACCGTCCCTCACACCGGTGGCGTGCCCGAGGCGCCACCCGTGCCGGACGTGCGACGATCCTTCGGCACGCCGACTCCGCAGGGGGCTCACGTTCATGTCATCGATAGGCCGGCCGTTCCTGGCAGTCGCCGCCGCCGTGGTGCTCGTCGCCACGGCGGCCGCATGCGATTCGTCGGACGACGGGGGCGACGGCAAGCCCACACCCACCCGGACGGTGACGGCCAAGCAGAAATTCGACCTTTCCCTCCCGACCGCCCTTCCCACCGGCGTCTCGGACCTCAAGAAGTGGGAGGAGGCGTACAGGCGCGGTGCGTGGAAGAACTGGGACAGGTCCCAATGGCTGCGCAAGGCGGCGGACTTCGTCAACCCGGTGATCGACGGACTGTGGAACGACGACCGGATGAAAGGCGCCGACCCCGGTGACAAGACCGTCCCGGTCGACGTCCCCGCCGACCAGGGGCAGACCGACCCGACGCCCGCGCCGGTGGTCGCCAAGTCCGTGGCCACGCCCTACCACCGGAGTGCGCCGGACGTCGGGAAGCTGTTCTTCGACAGCCCCAAGGGTTCGATGGTGTGCTCGGCGACGGTGATCCAGGATCCGGCTCACCCGGGCAAGTCCAACCTGGTGTGGACGGCGGGCCACTGCGTGCACGCGGGAGCGGAAGGCGGCTGGTACCGCAACATCGCCTTCGTGCCCGCCTACAACGACCAGGGGAAGAGCGCGGCGGCCCTGAAGGGCGCCGAGCGGGACGTGCTCGCGCCGTACGGGGTGTTCTGGGCCGACGGGGCGGCCACTTCGCAGCAGTGGATCGACACCGGGGCCGAGGAGGGCGGCAGCGGGTCGCCGTACGACTTCGCGGTGCTGCACGTGGCTCCGGAGAAGGGCGGCAAGTCCCTCGAGGAGACGGTCGGCTCGGCCGTGCCCGTGTGGTTCGACGCCCCGGCGACGGCCCGGGTCGGCACGCTCGACGCGTGGGGGTACCCCGCGGCCCCGCCGTACGACGGCCAGCGGATGTACAACTGCGCGGACGAGCCGGGACGGCTGTCGCTGGACTCCGCACAGCCCACCGAATACCGCATCGGCTGCACCATGACGGCCGGTTCGTCGGGCGGCGGCTGGTTCGCCACCAAGCCGGACGGGACGACGGTGCTGGTCAGCAACACCTCGATCGGCCCGGTCTCGGCGACCTGGCTGGCGGGGCCGCGGCTGGGGGCGGACGCCAAGAAGGTCTACGACTCGGTGGTCGCCAAATTCAGCTGAGCCGGTGAACGGGTAAGGGGCGCGCCACCGTGGTGACGCGCCCCTTACCGTTGCCCCGCACGCAGGCGCCGCGCCGAACGGCGGACGGCCTGCGCGTCAGTGCTGGACGGCGAGGGCGAACGGGGCCAGCTCGGCGGCGAGTTCCTCGTGCACCCGTGCCTTGAGCAGCGTGCCGTCGCCGGTGTGCTCCTCGGCGAGCACCTCGCCGGCTGCGTGCACCCGGGAGACCAGGCCGCCGTGGGTGTAGGGCACCAGGGCCTCCACCTCGACGTCCGGGCGCGGCAGTTCGTCGTCGATCACCTGCAGCAGCTCGTCGATGCCGCGGCCCGTGCGGGCCGAGACGGCGATGGCGTGCTTCTCGTTGCGCATCAGGCGCTGGAGCACCATCGGGTCGGCGGCGTCGGCCTTGTTGACCACGACGATCTCCGGCACGTCGAGCGCGCCCACGTCGCGGAACACCTCGCGTACCGCCGCCAGCTGCTCCTCGGGGGCGGGGTGCGAGCCGTCGACCACGTGCAGGATCAGGTCGGCGTCAGCGACCTCCTCCATCGTGGAGCGGAACGCCTCCACCAGGTGGTGCGGCAGGTGACGGACGAAGCCGACGGTGTCGGCGAGGGTGTAGAGCCGCCCGCCGGGCGTCTCCGCACGGCGTACGGTCGGGTCGAGAGTGGCGAACAGCGCGTTCTCCACCAGGACGCCCGCACCTGTGAGCCGGTTGAGCAGCGACGACTTGCCGGCGTTGGTGTAGCCGGCGATCGCCACCGACGGCACCTTGTGACGCCGCCGTTCCTGGCGCTTGAGGTCGCGGCTGGTCTTCATCTCCGCGATCTCCCGGCGCATCTTGGCCATCTTCTCGCGGATGCGCCGCCGGTCGGTCTCGATCTTGGTCTCACCGGGACCGCGGGTGGCCATGCCGCCGCCGGACGAGCCGGAACCGCCACCACCCATCTGCCGCGACAGCGACTGGCCCCAGCCGCGCAGCCTCGGCAGCATGTACTGCATCTGCGCGAGCGAGACCTGCGCCTTGCCCTCACGGGACTTGGCGTGCTGGGCGAAGATGTCCAGGATCAGCGCCGTCCGGTCGACGACCTTGACCTTGACCACGTCTTCGAGGTGGATGAGCTGGCCGGGGCTCAGCTCACCGTCGCACACGACGGTGTCCGCACCGGTTTCGAGCACGATGTCGCGCAGCTCGTGGGCCTTGCCCGAGCCGATGTACGTGGCCGGGTCCGGCTTGTCACGACGCTGGACGACACCGTCCAGGACGAGGGCACCCGCGGTCTCGGCGAGCGCGGCGAGCTCCGCGAGGGAGTTCTCGGCGTCGTCCACCGTTCCGGAGGTCCACACCCCGACGAGCACCACGCGCTCCAGGCGGAGCTGCCGGTACTCGACCTCGGTGACGTCCTCCAGTTCCGTGGAGAGTCCCGCGACGCGGCGCAGCGAGGCGCGCTCGTCACGGTCGAACTGATCGCCGTCCCGGTCTCCGTCGATCCGCGCGCTCCAGGCGACGTCCTCCTCCATCAGGGCGTCGGCCCGAAGGCTCTCGGCGAGTCGCTGGCGATCGTGCGTGGAGGAAGAAAAAGAGGAGGTCATCTGATCCTTTGGTAGCGCGGTTGCGGGTCGGGCACGCGTACGTGCCGTCATTACGATGGTCGCACGCCCGGCCGCCGCGGTCACGCGGGTTTCCCCTGGGCGCCCCACCGGACGACCACTCGCACGAGTGACACGGGCCGAGGGTTGGGGTGCGGGCACGACCGGGCATTCACTCGGAGTGATCGACGGCGGGCCACCGGTGACCGGCGGCCTCTCCGGGTGAGGGGGCGGACGCGGTGAGCGACGGGGCGCAGGCGCGGGAGTACGCCGATGCGGCCGGCGGGAGGCAGCGGACCCGGTCAGCCGCGTCTGGCGGTGACGGCGGGGCGGGCCCGGTAGACGTCGTAGACGCCCGGCACGGCCCGCATGGCGCGCATGAGTCCGGTCAGGGCCCGGGGGTCGGGCAGTTCCACCGTGTAGGTGTGCCGCACCCTGAGCTCCTGCGGAGGTTCCACCGCGGCGGAAACGATGCCCACGCCCTCCGTGGCGATCGCCTCGGTGAGGTCCGCCAGCAGCCGGGGCCGGCTCAGGGCCTCCGCCAGCACGGTGGCCCGGTAGCCGCCGGCCGGGGTGCCGTCGCGCCACCCGACCGGTACGGGCCTGCGGCCGGCCGCGGCCATCCGCGCGGTGGTGGGGCATTCGGCGCGGTGCACGGTCACGGTGCCGCCGCGGACGACGAAGCCCGTCACCGCGTCGGGCGGGACGGGCGTGCAGCAGCGGGCGAGGCGGACCGTGGCGCCGGGCAGGTCGGCCACCGCGACCGGCAGCTCGGGCCGGGGGCCCGACACCTCCCTGGCCGGGCGCAGCGCGGGGAGCGCCGCGGGCTGCTCGTCGTCGGCGGGGGCCGGATGCAGGGCGAGCCAGCGCGTGATCGCGATACGGGCCGCCGGCGTGGCCGCGTGGTCGAGCCAGTCGGCACCGGGGCGCGACGTGGCGGCGTCGTCCAGCAGCAGTTGCAGGCTGTCACCGTCCTGCAGCCGGGTGCCCAGCGGCGCCAGCCGGCCGTTGACCCGCACACCGATACATCGGTGCCCGTCCTCCCCGTGCACGGCGTAGGCCGCGTCGACGCAGCTGGCGCCGGCGGGCAGCCGGACCGTGCCGGAGGCGTCGCCGCCGTCCGCGGTGAAGACGGTGATCTCCCGGTCCTGGGCCAGATCGTCGCGCAGCGCCGTCCAGAAGATGTCCGGGTCGGGCGCGTCGCGCTGCCATTCCAGCAGCCGGGCGAGCCATCCCGGTCGCGACGGGTCCACCTTCCCCCACGCCTCGGCGGCGGACGCCGGCATTCCCCCGGGTCGCGCCGCCGCGGCGCCCGCGGCGGCGTCCGTGCCGCCGGAGCCGCGCAGCCGCTCCGCGGCACCACGCGGGTCACCGAGCGCGATCACCCCCGCCTCCGCGACGCGGTGCATCTGACGGGTGCGGACGAGGACCTCGGCGATCCGCCCCTGGGCGTCGGCGACAGCGGTGTGCAGGGACTGGTACAGGTTGAACTTGGGGGCGGCGATGAAGTCCTTGAACTCGGCGACGACCGGGGTGAAGCAGGTGTGCAGTTCACCGAGCACCGCGTAACAGTCGGCGTGCTCCCCGACCAGCACCAGCAGCCGCCCGAAGTCACCGCTCTCCAGTTCCGCCCCGCCGCGTTTCAGCAGGAGGCGGTGAACCGAGACGGCGTGCCGCGGCCTGATGGCCACCTCCGCCGCGATACCCGCGTCGCTCAGCACCTTGCGCAGGTCCTCGGCGATCACGGCCAGCACGTCGGGCCGCTCCGCGTTGGCGGCCATCATCGCGCGGGTGCGGGCGTATTCGGCGGGATGGAGGATGGCGAAGACCCGGTCCTCCAGCTCCGTCTTGAGCGCCTGGACGCCCAGGCGCTCGGCGAGCGGGATCAGGACGTCCCTGGTGACGCGGGCGATCCTGGCCTGCTTGTCGGGGCGCATCACCCCGAGGGTGCGGACGTTGTGCAGCCGGTCGGCGAGCTTGATCGCCATCACGCGCACGTCGCTGCCGGTGGCGACGAGCATCTTGCGGAAGGTCTCGGGCTCCGCGGCGGCACCGTGGTCGACCTTCTCCAGCTTGGTGACGCCGTCGACGAGGTGCGTGACCTCGGCACCGAACTCCGCGCGCACCTGATCCAGCGTCACCTCGGTGTCCTCGACCGTGTCGTGCAGCAGGGACGCCGTCAGCGTGGTGGTCTCCGCGCCCAGTTCGGCCAGGATGAGCGTGACCGCGAGCGGGTGGGTGATGTACGGCTCGCCGCTCTTGCGCATCTGCCCGCGGTGGGAGGACTCGGCGAGCAGGTAGGCGCGGCGCAGCGTCTCGATCGCCTCGGCGCCGGCGTGCGGGTGCCTGGCGCGGTGCACCTTGATGAGGTGCTCGATGGCACCGGGCAGCCGGTCCCGGGTACCCGGACCGAGCAGCGCGGCCCGCCCGAGCCTGCGCAGGTCGATCCGCCGCAGGCCGCGTCGCGGGATCTCGGCGGCCTGCCCGGCATCCACCGCGTTGTCTGCGCTCATCGACACCTCCGGCAGCATGGACCGGCTGCGGGAGCCTCGCACGACCCGCGGGGCCGCGCCGGTGATTGATGCTACCGAGCCCACCACGTGCGGCTGCCACGCTCTCGCCGAGAGTGATCCCCGTCACCCGTTCGAGGGATGGTGTACGGGGATTCCCGGTGGAATGTGCCCGCGGATGCAAGCGGGCACGGACCGGCGCGGTCAGGCCGGCGGGGCCACTGCCACGAGGCCGGGGTCGATGACGCCCTCGGCGACGACGACCGCGGGACCGGTCATCTCGATCCGCCCGTCGGTGTTCTCGGTGATCACCAGCCGCCCGCCGGGGACGTCGACGGTGTAGGTGACCGGGTGTCCGGTCTCCGCGGGGTCGAGGCCGTCGCGGCGGGCGGCGGCGACCATGACGGCGCAGGCGCCCGTGCCGCAGGAACGGGTCTCGCCCGACCCGCGCTCGTGGACGCGCATCGCGACGTGGCGGGGACCACGGTCGACGACGAACTCGACGTTGGTGCCGGCCGGGTAGGCCTCTGCGGGCGCCACGGCAGGGGCCTGGTGGAGGCCGCCCGCGTCGTCGAGGTCGGCCACGAAGACGACCACGTGCGGGTTGCCCATGCTGACGTTGAGTGCCCGCCACTCGTGGCTGTCCACCCTGACCGTGACGTCTCCGCCGGGGAAGGCGGCGCGGCCCATGTCCACGGTGATCCCGCCGGGGGTGCCGTCGTCGCCGTTCTTGGCGATGTGGACCTGGCGCAGTCCCGCGCGGGTCGCGAGGGTCAGGTCACCGGGCTCCGCGAGGCCCGCGCACTGGAGGTAGCGGGCGAAGACCCGCACCCCGTTGCCGCACATCTCCGCGACGCTGCCGTCGCTGTTGCGGTAGTCCATGAACCACTCGGCGCGGTCGGCGAGAGCCGCGGCCTCGGGATGGGCGGCCGAACGCACCACCCGGAGCAGGCCGTCGCCGCCGATCCCGGCGCGCCGGTCGCACAGCCGCGCCACCTGGGCGGCGGACAGGTCGAGCAGACCGTCCGGGTCGGGGACGATCACGAAGTCGTTCTCGGTCCCGTGGCCCTTGAGGAAGGTCAGGGGGGCGGTGCCGTGGCGTGCGTCTGTCACATGTCGATCGTACGCGGCCCGCTTCCGAAAGGGCTCCCGCGGGCGGTCAGCGCAGCCGGGCCACTCGCCAGACCGCCAGCACGGCCAGCAGGGCGATCAGGGCGGCGTAACCGGCGACGTAGCGCCAGTCCACCCGGGCGCCCGAGCCGCGGGCGGGCAGTCCCGGCCAGGTGTAGCCGACCCGGCGGGCCGCCGTCAGGCCCCAGCCTGCGGAGCAGCCGCACAGCAGCAGGCCCAGCATGGCGACGACGGGACCGGCGTCGCCGGACTCGAAGGCGAGGGGGAAGGCGAACATCAGCGAACCGGCGACGGCGAGACCGACGATCGGGGCGAGCTGCCAGATCCGCAGCCTCCGCTGCGGACGCAGTGCGAGGAAGGACTGGCCGCCGTCGAGCGGCAGGTCGGGATCCTGCATCGCCATCGGGTCGAGGAGTTCCATGGAGTCGCCCAGCAGGTCCAGCGGCACAGGCTCGTCGAGCCGTTCCGTCCGCTCGGCCGCGTCGGACGGGACGCCGTCGGCGCCCTGCGACGCATGTGACGTGCCGGAATCCGCCGTCGAGTCGCGCCCCTGGGGGGTTTCGCGTGGGCCGAGTGCCATCGCCACGCGCCCTCCCGAGTCTCCGACACCGTAGCTGGATGCTTGATGATGGCACGCCCGGAGGGCTCCTCCCGGACGCCGGAGCGTCCCGATGCCATCACGTGATCAGGCTGTGACCGCTTCTTCGAGCAACGTCAGTGCCCGCTCCGCCAGTTCCCCGCCCTGAGCCGTGAGCCAGTGCACGCGGCGGTCCCTGCGGAACCACGAGTCCTGCCGCCGGGCGAAACGTTTCGTGGCCCGTGCGGTCCCGGCGCGCGCCTCGTCCTCGGTGCACTCCCCCGCGAAGGCGGCCAGCACCTGCTGGTAGCCGAGCGCGCGGGAAGCCGTGCGGCCCTCCCGCAGCCCGGCGGCCTCCAGCCTGCGGACCTCGGCCACCAAACCCTCCTCCCACATGCGGTCCACCCGCCGCACGATGCGCTCGTCGAGCACGGCACGGGGAACGTCCACGCCGATCTGCACGGTGTCGTAGACCGGCTCCTGCGACTCGGTGCCGGGAAGGCTCGCGGTGAACGGGCGGCCGGTGATCTCGACCACCTCCAGCGCGCGCACGATCCGCCGCCCGTTGCTGGGCAGGATGAGCCGGGCGGCTTCCGGATCGACCGCGGCGAGCCGGGCGTGCAGCGGTCCGGGGCCCTCCTGTTCCAGTTCGGCCTCGAGCCGGGCCCGCACATCGGCGTCGGTGCCCGGGAATTCCAGCGGATCGATCGCGGCGCGCACGTACAGCCCCGAGCCGCCCACGAGCACCGGGACCTGGCCCGCGGCGTGGAGGCGGTCGATCTCGGCGCGGGCCAGGCGCTGGTAGTCCGCGACGTTCGCGGCCTGCGTCACGTCCCAGATGTCCAGCAGGTGGTGCGGTACGCCCTGCCGCTCGGCAGGGGTGAGCTTGGCCGTCCCGATGTCCATGCCCCGGTAGAGCTGCATCGAGTCGGCGTTGATCACCTCACCGCCCAGCTCCCTGGCGAGCGCGACGCCGAGGTCGGACTTTCCGGCCGCGGTGGGACCGACGACGGTGATCACACGGTTCTTCACCCCGCGATTCTCCCGCACAACCGGCCGCCTGGGCGCGGGACGGATCCCCGCCCGGCGGCGCGCGCCGCGGGGCGCGGGTATGGTCGGAGGACGGGAGGGCGAATTGTGGCGGTCTAACCGTTTTGCTCCCTTGGTGGCGCAGGTCGGCGGACCCGTCGCCCTCATCGCCTCAGCGTCCAGGGAAGGTGCCGGATGAGCTTCATGGACACGTTGAAGGACAAGCTCGGCATGGCCAGGAGCAAGGCCGGAGGCCTCGCGCAGAAGCACGGCGACAAGGTCGAGTCGGGCATCGACAAAGCCGCGCACGTCGCCGACTCGAAGACCGGCGGGAAGTACTCGGACAAGATCAGCTCCGGGGCCGACAAGGCCAAGAACGCCACCCAGAACCTCGGCGGCAAGGACGACGGCGGCGGTCAGGCGAGCGGGTCCGGCCAGTCCTGAGCCACCCGCCGCCGGCGCCGGCCGGCAGGCGCACCACACCGGACAGCCGCGGAATTCCACCTTCCGCGGCTCGTCCACACCCACGGGCGGTGTCCCCGGCCGGGGCGCGTCACGTCCAGCAGGCCACGAAGTACCCGACGCCGTAGGGCGCGGCCTCGTACAGCAGCTCACCGCGCAGGCCTGCGCCCGCGGCCGCACCCGCCAGTACCTGCCAGGGCGCGCGCCCTGCGACACGCAGTTCCGCCGCGAGCACGGCGTCGAGGTCGGCGAGTGCTGTGGTGTCGGCGGCGGCCAGCGCACCCGACACGACGGCGTCGAAGCCCTCGGCGCGATCGTCCAGGTAGCCGGGCGCCTTGACCGTCCGGCACGCACTCCCGTCGCCCATGACCAGCAGGGCGACCCGCCCGGCGGACAGGGCGGCGGCCCGGCCCTCGGCCGCGCAGCGTTCGGCCTCCAGCGACTCGCCGACGGCGAGTCCCGTCGCCTCCCCGGCGTTCCAGCCGCGCAGCAGCCAGCCGGCGACCGCCAGCGACGGCGGCAGCGGTCGTTCGCCGCCCGCCGTGGCGCCCGTGTCGTCACCGGCGCCCGGCACCGGTCCGAGCCGTACGTCGAGCGGTACCCCGAAGGAGGCGAAACCGCCTCGCGCGCCCGGGGGGAAGGTACTGACGCCCGCCCCGTCCACGGGTCCGACCACCACCAGCCGGTCGGGCCTGGACGCGGCCAGCAGCCCCACCGCGTCCGCGCAGGCCTCTCGCAGCGTGTTCAGTTCCGGGGCGGCGCCGGCCGCCACGTCGGGGACGAGCAGTGGCGGGCACGGGCAGACGGCGGCGGCGACCAGCATGATCGACACCTTACCGCCGGGGACCGACAGCGGTCCCCGGGCAACGTCAGCAGACGGAGCAGCCGCCCGTGGCGGCAGGCGCGGCCGCCGGAGCGCCGACCGCCGGCATGCCCAGCATGACGCCGGCCGGAGCCTGCGCCGCGGCCGCAGTACGCCGCTCCCACGCGTCACCGGCCCGTGTGCGGCGCACCGCCTGCGCGGGGCGCTCGGCGAGCAGGTGGTGCGGGGCGGCGTAGGTGATCTCGACGGTCACCATGTCACCGGGCCTGACCTGCTGCCCCTCGGGGCGTTCGAAGTGCACGAGCCGGTTGTCGGGCGCGCGCCCGGACAGCCGCCGGGTGGCCTCGTCCTTGCGGCCCTCACCCTCGGCCACGAGCACCTCGACGGTGCGGCCGACCTGCTTCTTGTTCTCCTCCCAGGAGATTTCCTCCTGCAGCGCCACGAGGCGCTCGTACCGCTCCTGGACGACGGCCTTGGGGACCTGCGCGTCCATCTCGGCCGCGGGGGTGCCGGGCCGCTTGCTGTACTGGAAGGTGAAGGCCTGGGCGAAACGCGCCTCGCGCACGACGTGGAGCGTCTGCTCGAAATCCTCCTCGGTCTCGCCGGGGAAGCCGACGATGATGTCGGTGGTGATGGCGGCGTCCGGCATGGCGGCGCGCACCTTCTCGATGATGCCCAGGTAGCGGTCCTGCCGGTAGGAGCGGCGCATCGCCCGCAGCACCCGGTCGGAGCCCGACTGGAGCGGCATGTGCAGCTGGTGCATCACGTTGGGCGTCTCGGCCATGGCGGCGATGACGTCGTCGGTGAAATCCCGCGGGTGCGGCGAGGTGAAACGGATCCGCTCCAGGCCCTGGACCCCGCCGGTGGCCCGGAGCAGCTTGCCGAAGGCCTCACGGTCGCCCATGTCGGAGCCGTAGGCGTTGACGTTCTGACCGAGCAGCGTGACCTCGATCACGCCCTCGGCGACCAGCGCCTCGACCTCGGCGAGGACGTCGCCGGGCCGGCGGTCCTTCTCCTTGCCGCGCAGCGCGGGCACGATGCAGAAGGTGCAGGTGTTGTTGCAGCCCACCGAGATCGCGACCCACGCGGCGTAGGCCGACTCACGCCGCGAGGGCAGCGTGGAGGGGAAGGTCTCCAGCGACTCGGCGATCTCGACCTGCGCCTCGTCGGCGATCCTCGCCCGCTCCAGCAGCACCGGCAGCCGGCCGATGTTGTGGGTGCCGAAGACGACGTCGACCCACGGCGCGCGCTTCACGATCGTGTCGCGGTCCTTCTGCGCCAGGCAGCCGCCCACGGCGATCTGCATGCCCGGCCGGGCGGCCTTCTTCGGCACCAGCTGACCGAGGTTTCCGTACAGCCGGTTGTCGGCGTTCTCCCGCACCGCGCAGGTGTTGAAGACGACGACGTCCGCGCCGTCCGAGCCCTCGGGCGCCCGGACGTAGCCGGCGTCCTCCAGCAGGCCCGACAGCCGCTCGGAGTCGTGGACGTTCATCTGGCACCCGTAGGTGCGGACCTCGTAAGTACGCGCGCTCATAACAATGACCCAGACTACGTGCTTTCCCGGCTGCGCCGCCTCCGGCTTGTGGACAACTCCCGGCGGGAGGGCGGCGGCCCTTCCCCCGCAGCGCCACCGCCTGGCAGGATCGCGAGCCATGGACCGTCGCGTGCTTCGCCCGCTCCGGCCGCAGGGCCGCCGGGCCGGGCTGCTGCGGGCCGTACAGGGCGCGCTGGGCACGGCCGTGGTTCTGGCGCTGCTGGCGTGGTGGCTGGTGCCCTCGGCCGGTCCGGCGTATCCGCACCGGCCCCTGTCCTTCGCGACCGGTGTCGCCAACGGCGTCTACGAGAAGTACGGGATGCTGCTGCAGGGGGATCTGCGGACGGCTCTGCCCGGGGTGCGGGTGACGCTGGAGCACACCGAGGGCTCGGTGGACAACATCAAGCGGGTCGCCTCCGGCCGCTCGGACTTCACGATCGCCGCGGCCGACGCGGTGGCCAGCTACGACGGACCGGGCAAGTCGCGGCTGCGCGCCGTCGCACGGCTCTACGACGACTACATGCAGCTGATCGTGCCGCGCGACTCCCCCGTGCAGTCGATCCGGGACCTGCGCGGCAAGACGGTCGGCATCGGTCAGGAGGGGTCCGGCGTCAGCCTCATCACCCACCGGCTCTTCCAGGCGGCGGGCATGGACATCGACAAGGACGTCACCGCGGAGCCGGTGGGTATCGACCAGGCGCCGGCCATGCTGCTCGACGGCAAGCTCGACGCGTTCTTCTGGTCCGGCGGACTGCCGACGGCCGCCGTCACCGCCATGGCCACGCCGCTGGCGCGGATCAGGCTGGTCCAGCTCGGCGACCAGGTGGCGTCGCTGCACGCGATGGGCCCGGAGATGGCCTACTACCGCCAGGCCGCGATGCCGGCCGACGCGTACCCGTCGGCGCAGCAGGGCAAGGCGGTGCCCACCGTCGCGGTGCCCAACCTGCTGATCACCACCGACCGCGCGGACGCCGGGCTCGTCGAGCGGCTGACCCGGGCGGTGATCGACAGCCGGGACACGATCGGCACGGTGGTGCACGCCGCCCAGCTGGTGGATCTGCGCACCGCCGTCTTCACCGACCCGCTGCCGCTGCACCAGGGAGCGGTGCGCTACTACCGCTCGGTGAAGCCCTGAGGCGCCCTGTCAGGGCGTGGGCGCCGTCCGCGGCACCGTGAGCGTCACCCGCAGGCCGGTCGGCTCGTGGTGGCCGTACGTGATCGCGCCGCCGCCCTGGCGCAGCAGCGACCGGGCGATCGACAGGCCGAGCCCTGAGCCGTGCACGTTCTGGTGCCGCGGGCTGCGCCAGAACCGATCGCCGATCCGGGCCAGCTCCTCGTCGCCCAGCCCCGGCCCGCCGTCGGCGACCACCACGGCTGCGGCCTCCTCGCGGGCCTCCACGGCGACCGTGACCCCGGCCCCGGCCGGGGTGAACTTGATCGCGTTGTCCAGCACGGCGTCCAGCGCGCTGGACAGGGCCACGGCGTCCGCCCACCCGGTCACTTCCGGGCTCCCCGGCGGCGGTCCGGCGAAGTCCAGCCCGACACCCGCCCGGTCGGCCACCGCACGCCATGCGTCCGTACGCGTACGGACCAGTGCCCCGACGTCGATCACCTCCAGGTGGCCGTCCGAGCTCTCCGCGACGGCCAGGCCCAGCAGGTCGTCGAGCACCTGGGCGAGCCGCAGGCCCTCCTCCTTCACCGACTCGGCCTCGGTGTGGCCCTCGGGAAGCTCCAGGCCCAGCAGCTCGATCCGCAGCAGCAACGCGGAGAGCGGGTTGCGCAGCTGGTGCGAGGCGTCCGCGACGAAGGCCCGCTGCTGGTCGAGCACGGCCTCGACGTTGTCGGCCATCTCGTTGAAGGAACGGACCAGGCGGCGCAGCTCGGGCGGGCCGCCGGTCGCCCGGACCCGGGACTTCATCCGGCCGGTGGCGATGTCGTGGGTGACGCGGTCGAGTTTTGCGACCGGGAGCAGTACCCAGGCGGTCAGCCGGACCGCGCACAGCACGGCGATGGCCATGGCGGCCAGTTCACCGGCCGCCAGAAGCATCCACCCGTGCAGGATGCGGGACCTCAGGGCTCCGGTGGGGGAATTGGTCACGACGACCGCGACGACGTCGCCGTCCCGCACGATCGGCGACGCGATGGCCAGCCTGCGGTGCTGCCACGGCCACACCTGGGCGGGGTCGTGGGCGCGGCGGCCCAGCAGTGCCGACTCGTAGGCGTCGTAGAGCTCGCCCTCGGCCGGCAGCCGCCACTTCTCGGGCGCCTCGGCCATGGCGGAGCTGTCGCGGTAGAAGACGCCGGCGCTGATGCCGTACAGCTGCTGGTAGCGGGCGAGTTCCGTGCGCAATGTGTGCAGCCGTTCGCCGTCCACGCTGTCGACCATCGACTGCTCCTCGTCCCGCGCGGTGACGAACTGGGCCAGGGCGGCGAAGCGCGTGGTGTCGTCGATCCGGTCGACCACGACACGCTGCTGCTGCGCGGCGGCCTGGCTGACGGCCAGCGGGATGCCCAGGGCCAGCAGGACGCCCGCCATCAGCACGATGAGCAGCGGGAGCAGTCGGGAGCGCACGGTCGGGGGCCCGGGTCGCGGTGCGGCTCAGCCGGCCGGCGGGACGACGAGCCGGTAGCCCACGCCGCGCACGGTCTCGATCATCGCCGGAATGCGGAGCTTGGAACGCAGGGATGCCACATGGACCTCCAGGGTGCGCCCCGTACCCTCCCACGCGGTGCGCCACACCTCGCTGATGATCTGCTCGCGGCGGAAGACCACTCCGGGGTGCCCGGCGAGCAGCGCCAGCAGGTCGAACTCCTTCCGGGTCAGCATGACCGCCTCGCCCTCGACGGTGACCCGGCGGGTGGACGGTTCGACGGTGACAGGCCCCAGCTGGAGCCGGGTGCGCTGCGCGGCGGGCGCCGCGGTCTGCGCAGCGCCCGCCGCGTCGGCCGCCGGAGGGGACGAGGCGGCGCTCTCCGGGCGCAGCGGCGGGCGGCGGCTGACGGCGTGGATCCGGGCGAGCAGCTCGCCGGTGTCGTAGGGCTTGACGACGTAGTCGTCCGCACCCAGGTTGAGGCCGTGGATGCGGGACCGGACGTCCGCGCGGGCAGTGACCATGATCACAGGGGTGTCGGTCCTGCGCCGGATCCGGCTGCACACCTCGAAACCGTCCTGGTCGGGCAGCCCCAGGTCGAGCAGGACGCAGTCGAAGGCGGGTCCGCCGTCGGGCAGCAGGGCCTGGATCGCCTCCTCGCCGCTGCGCGCGTGCCTGACGTCGAAACCGTGCTTGCCGAGGAGCGCCGAGACGGCCGCGGCGACCCGGTCGTCGTCCTCCACCAGCAGCAGCCGCATCTGTGCCACTTCCCCTTCTGTCGCATGCCGGTCGCCGGCCTTGCCGATCCTGATGTCCGGACCGCTCCGCCCGTGCGGCCCGGCGTCCTTCCCAAGCGCTGCGGGCCCGGAGCGGCACGCGCTCGGCGGTGCGCCCCCGGGCCGTCGGCCTGCGCTTCTCGTGACGGCATCCACCCCGATCCGGCGGGGGTGCGTCAAGGGGGTACCGGCTCGTGGGGCGGACCGTTACCGACCCGGTACGCGTCCCGGGCGCCGCCCGGTGCGCGCCGGTGCGCCCGGTGTGCCGCGCTCGCACCGCGCCGACGTGCGACTGTCGCTTGACGTGGGCAGGCGCAGTGAGTTGCATACGCTTTGTGACCGCATTCCTTCCGGAGACCGCTTCGTGGACCCGGTGATCGTCGCGGGGGCAGGCCCGGTGGGCCTGACCCTCGCCCTCGCGCTGGCCCGCCGCGACGTCCCCGTCATCCTGCTGGACGAGGCGGAGGTGATCGCCGACGCCGAGGGGCTGCGGCGCTCGCGCACCGCCGTACTCGGCCCGGCCGCAGCCGCGCTGGTCGAGCGGCTGGGGTATCCGGGCGTCCGCAGCGAAGGTGCGGCCTGGAAGGGCTGGCGTACCGTCCGCAGACGAGCAGAGGTGGCGCGGCTCGACTTCGGTGCGGACGACGCACCCGTGCACATCGTGCAGCACCGGCTCGAGGACGGGCTGCGGCAGGCGCTGCTGGGCTGCGGCTCGGTCCGGATCGTGACCGGCTGCCGGGTGGACGCCCTGGAGCAGGACGCCCGCGGCGTCACGGTGCACACCCGCGGCTCTCACGAGACCTGGTGGCGCGGCAGCTTCCTGGTGGGGTGCGACGGCCCGCGGTCGACGGTCCGCAAGCTTCTCGGGGTGCGCTTCCCCGGCCGGACGGCGGTGGACCGGCACGCCGTCGCAGTGGTGCGCGCCGAGCTTCCCGAACCGGGCGTGGCGCTGCTGCACCGCGACCCGCCCGGAGCGCCGGCCGGGCAGGAGGTGACCGCACGGCCCTTGCCCGGGGGACTGTGGCGGCTGGACTGGCTGCTGCCGGTGCAGGCCCGTGCACTGACGCCGGACGCGCTGGTGGAACGGCTGCGTGGCGCGCTCGCGGGATGGTGCGGAAGCGTGGTGCCCTACGAGGTCGTGGGCTCGGCGGATTACACGGTGCACCAGCGGCTGGCCCGGCGGTGGCGGATCCGTCGGGTGTTCCTGGCGGGCGACGCCGCCCACGTCATGGGAGCGCTGGGGGCGCAGAGCGTCGAGGAGGGGCTGCGGGACGCCGAGAACCTGGCCTGGAAGCTGGCCCTCGCGTGGCACGACGAGGCGTCGAAGGTGCTGCTGGACAGCTACGAGGCCGAGCGGCGCACAGCGGTGGGGACCCGGCTGCGGGCGACCGACCAGGCTCTTCCGCTGCTGCGGGCGAGCGGCGCGTGGCAGACGGTGCGGCAGTCGCTGTTGTCGGGATCGGCCCGCGGCCATGCGGAGATGCTGACGGACAGCCATCTGGGACGGGGTACGGCCGCCGCCTCCCAGGTTTACGGGCGCTCACCGCTCGCGCTGCCCGCGGCGCGGTCGGGCAGTGGCAGGGCGGGCGCGTCACCGCTGGTGGCAGGATGCGACACGCCTCCGGGCGGACGGGTCGACGACGTGGCGGTGACAGCGCTCGACGGAACGGTCGGCCGCCTGCGGGACCGGCTGGGCCGCGGGCTCGTGGTCTTGCTGATCGCACCCGGCACCGGGGTGTGGGAGAGCAGGCACTGGCTGACGGCCGGGCTGATGCCCCGGCTGGCGTCGGCGGTCGCTGCACTGCCCACGGCAGCTGAACTACTGGTGACCGAGTCCTACCCGGGGGCGACGGCGCACAGCGTGCTGCTCATCCGGCCGGACGGGCATCTGGTCACGGCGATGGTCGGCTGCCGGCCGGCCGAGCTCTACTCGTACGCCGATCTGGCACGCGGCGGCCCGCCGATCGCGGCGGAAGGCGACAGCGACGAGGCGACGGACGGCCCGGACGGCGACGGGCAGCCGGGGGCAGCCGGTGACATGCCGCAGGACGGTTCCGCGGGCGCCCGGGTCAGCGGTCGCACCCCGTAGAGCGCCTCCGCGCCCCTATTCCCACGGATCCGGGCCGTCGGAACCGTGCCCGGAGCCGGGGTCGGCGCTCTCTGCTTCGGCGGCGAGGGCGTCGCGCACCACCTTCAGCGCCAGTCCCTCGCCGTACCCCTTGCGGGCCAGCATGCCGGCCAGCCGGCGGATCCGGCGGTCACGGTCCAGACCGCGGGTGCCGGGCAGCCTGCGCTGGACGAGGGCACGCGCCGTCTCCTCCTCCTGCTCGGCATCGAGCAGGCCGACGGCCTCGGTGACCAGCTCGGCTTCGACTCCGCGATGGCGCAGCTCCTGGGCGAGCGCCCGGCGGGCGAGACCGCGCCCGCGGTGCCGGGACTCCACCCAGGCGTTGGCGAACGCCTGGTCGTCGATCAGCCCGACATCCTGGAAGCGCTCCAGGACGTCCTCGGCGACTTCTTCGGGAATCTCCCGCTTACGCATGGCGTCGGCGAGCTGCCTGCGCGTACGGGGACTCCCGGTGAGCAGGCGCAGGCACAGCGCCCGCGCCTGCTCCTCGGGACTGAGCGGCGGCTCTTGCGAGGCCCTCGACTCGGAAGGGCCGCCGCGCTCCTGGGACCTGCCCGCCACGGCGTCAGGCCTTGGCTGCAGCGGCCTTGGTCGCCTTCTTCGGCGCCGGCACCTCGGCCTTGGCCGCCGCCTCGGCACCGGCCGGCTCCGTTCCCGGCTGTGCTTCCGGCGTGTCGGTCTTCCGCACACCGACGCCGAGCTTCTCCTTGATCCGCTTCTCGATCTCGTCCGCCAGGTCCGGATTGTCCTTGAGGAAATTCCGGACGTTCTCCTTGCCCTGGCCGAGCTGGTCGCCCTCGTACGTGTACCAGGCGCCGGACTTGCGGACGAAGCCGTGCTCGACGCCCATGTCGATGAGACCGCCCTCGCGGCTGATGCCCTGGCCGTAGAGGATGTCGAACTCGGCCTGCTTGAAGGGCGGCGCCACCTTGTTCTTGACGACCTTGCAGCGGGTGCGGTTGCCGACCGCCTCCGTACCGTCCTTGAGCGTCTCGATCCGGCGGATGTCGATCCGGACGGAGGCGTAGAACTTCAGCGCGCGGCCACCGGTGGTGGTCTCCGGCGAGCCGAACATCACACCGATCTTCTCGCGGAGCTGGTTGATGAAGATGGCGGTGGTCTTGGACTGGTTGAGCGCGCTGGTGATCTTGCGGAGCGCCTGGCTCATGAGCCGGGCCTGGAGACCCACGTGCGAGTCGCCCATCTCGCCCTCGATCTCGGCCCGCGGCACAAGGGCTGCCACGGAGTCGATCACGATGAGGTCGATGGCGCCCGAGCGGACCAGCATGTCCACGATCTCCAGCGCCTGCTCACCGGTGTCCGGCTGGGACAGCAGCAGGTTGTCGGTGTCGACGCCGAGGGCCTTGGCGTACTCGGGGTCGAGGGCGTGCTCGGCGTCGACGAACGCCACCGTGCCGCCGGCCCGCTGGGCGTTCGCCACCGCGTGCAGCGTCAGGGTCGTCTTGCCGGAGGACTCCGGGCCGTAGATCTCCACGACCCGGCCGCGCGGCAGCCCGCCGACGCCGAGGGCCACGTCCAGGGCGGTCGACCCGGTGGAGATGACCTCGATGGGCTCATTCGGCCGGTCGCCCAGGCGCATGACCGCGCCCTTGCCGAACTGCCGTTCAATCTGCGCGAGCGCGGCGTCGAGCGCCTTGTCGCGGTCGTTTCCTGCCATGGGTTCCACCCGGGATGTCTGGTTCGATCGCTTCACGTCCACGACGCTAGCGCCTGCCACTGACAACGCGCCGGGAACGTCGCTCCGACCTGTGGATAACTTGGGCGGCTCCGGCCTGTCGCTCGGGCCGGAATCCACGCCGCCGACGCGGAGAATCGGTCCGCGCTCACCCATCAGAATGGATGTTCGAATTCCGTGTCAAGCGACCCGCCGGGGAGCTCCGGCCGTCACAGCCGCGGATCGGTCACCTCGTAGCGTCGCACATAGGCGGCGAAGAAGCCCTGCAGTGTGGCGGTCGCCGGAATGGCGATGAGCGCGCCCACCGCCCCGAGCAGGGCCGTTCCCGCGACGACGGAGCCGAAGGCGACCGCCGGGTGGATGTCCACGGTCCGCGCGGTGATACGCGGCTGGAGCAGGTAGTTCTCGAACTGCTGGTAGACCACGACGAAGCAGAGCACCCACAGGGCGTCCCAGGGGTCCTCGGCGAACGCGATCAGGACCGGCAGCGCACCCGCGAGATACGTGCCGACGGTCGGGATGAACTGCGAGACGAGGCCGACCCACACCCCGAGCGCGGGCGCGTAGGGCACTCCGAGGATCTGCAGCAGGACGTAGTGCGCGATCCCGGAGATCACGGCCATCAGCGCCCGGGAGTAGAGATACCCGCCCGTCTTGGCGACGGCGATGTCCCACGCACGCAGCACCTCGGCCTGGCGGGCGGGCGGCAGCACGGAGCACAGCGCGCGACGCAGCCGCGGGCCGTCGGCGGCGAAGTAGAAGGTGAACAGCAGCACGGTGAAGAGCTGGAACACCGTGCCGACGACGGTGGCCGACAGCCCCCACACGCTGCTCGCCCCGTTGGCGAGATAGGTGCGTACCCAGTCGGAGTGCAGGAAGTTCTCCCGCAGCCGCCCGGTGTCGAGATGGGAGTGGAAGGTCCGGTTGATCCAGGCCACGACATCGTCCACGTACTGCGGCAGATTGCGGACGATGGTGCCGATCTGGTCGACCAGCAGCGACCCCAGGGCGACCAGGAAGCCCGCCGACGCGATCAGCACGACGAGCATGACCAGGCCGGTGGCCAGACCGCGGCGCATTCCCCGGGTGGCCATCCAGTCCACCGCCGGCTCGATGGCCACCGCGCAGAAGAAGGAGATGAGGACGTTGACCAGCAGCCCGACGAGTCGACCGAAGACCCAGTGCGCGAACTGGTAGCAGGCGACGAGGGCGAGCGCGAGCAGCAGGGCGCGCGGCAGCCAGCGGGGCATCCGGGCTCGCGGACCGGGCCGGCCCGGGGACGGGGGGCCGGGAGGGCCGGTTCCGTCGTCCGGCGGCTGGGCAGGAGGCTCGACCGGGTCGGGGGTGCCACCGGTTTCTGCCACGCGCCAAGTTTCGCCTCACAGGGAACGAAAGTCCTGATATCCGGTCATTCGGCGCAGTGACTGGGGCCGGCGCGAACACCGCGGGGCGGGGCGGCGGCCGCAGGCCCGGGCCCGCCGCTGCCCGCGGTCAGCGCCGGGCCGCAGGGACGTCCATCGCGGCGCACACCGCGCGCCACACGTCCTTGGCCTCCCAGCCGTCCTCCAGCGCCTGGACCACGGTCCGCCCGCCCAGTTCCGACATCACGTGGTCGCGCGCGAAGGAGTCCGCATAGGTGTCACCGAAGTGGGCGCGCATTCGTTCCCAGAAAATCGTCAGCCGCATGGCTGCCAGTATCGCGCGCGGCCGAGCGGATCACGCAGGCCACCGCTGCTGCGGCCGGTCACAGCCTCCCCAGCGCGCGCAGGGCGGCGGTGACGGCCACGGCGGCGCCGATCACGACCAGGAACGGCGCCCGGAGCAGCAGCGCGACACAGGCTGCCGCAAGGC
Source organism: Streptomyces sp. NPDC020983 (assembly GCF_044333485.1). Classification (NCBI taxonomy): domain Bacteria; kingdom Bacillati; phylum Actinomycetota; class Actinomycetes; order Kitasatosporales; family Streptomycetaceae; genus Streptomyces; species Streptomyces sp. NPDC020983. The sequence continues at coordinate 290,174 of NZ_JBIRRA010000011.1, forward strand.
CCGCGGCCCGCGCGTCCACGGACAGCCGCAGCTGGTCCGTGCCGAAGGTCTGCAGCGCGGTGAGCCCCGCCAGCAGCGCGATCGGCACCAGCGCGGCGAGCCGCCTGACCAGCGGGCGGTCCAGCACCCCGGCCGGTATCGACAGGCCCAGCAGCTTCACCGCGTAGCAGCCGGCCGCCGTGGCGCCGATCGCCATCCACGTACCCTCCGCCGTCACCGCTCCTCCTCGTGAACGGCCGGGGCGGGTGCCGCGGCCCCGCTGCGACGGCCGGTCTGCACCGCCAGCACCACCGGCGCCGCGAGCGCGGCGACCAGTACCGGTACCCCGGCCGGGAGCACCGGCAGGCAGCTCAGGGCGAGCAGCACGGCCAGGGCCGCCACCGCGCGCTCCGTGCGCCCCTTGAGCATGGGGGTCAGCAACGCGAGAAAGACGGCCGGGCCGGCCGCGTCCAGCCCCCATACCGCGGGGTCGCCGAGCGCCGCGGCGCCCAGAGCACCGCCCAGGGTCGTCAGGTTCCACAGGGCGTACAGGCTCGCGCCGGTCACGGTGAATCCCAGCCGGGCGCTCGCGCGGTCCGGCTGGGCCAGGGCGACGGCGGAGGTCTCGTCGATGACCCACTGCGCGGCAGCCGGGCGCAGTGCTCGCGGCAGGCTCAGCAGCTGGGACAGGCGCAGCCCGTAGAAGGCGTTGCGGACGCCGAGGAAGAGCGCGCCCGCCGCCGCCGCGAAGGGGTTGCCGCCTGCGCCGAGAGCGCCGACCAGGGCGAATTGCGAGGCGCCCGTGAAGACCAGCAGGGACAGCGCGCAGCTCTGCAGCGGGCTCAGTCCGGCGCCGGTCGAGGTCACGCCGAAGGCGAAGCCGGAAAGGCCCACGGCCACTCCGACGCCGAGGGCGTCGCGGATCACGCGTGAGCGGGAGGGGGACGGCAGGTGTTCGGACGCCTGGTCCGGCTGGTCCGATGTCGGTGGTGCGATCACCCGTTCAGGCTAGGAAGGCCCCGCCGCGACGTCTTGTACGTTCTTGCGCTCCCGCTGGTAGGCGCCCGGTGGGACGCCGACGATCCGGGTGAAGTGGCGGTTGAGGTGCGGCTGGTCGGTGAAGCCGACAGCGGTCGCGACCGCTGCGGGCGCGACACCCGCGTCGAGCAGGCGGCGGGCGGCCCTGACCCGCTCCCCGGTCAGCCAGGCGTGCGGCGGCAGTCCGTAGGCGGACCTGAACGCCCGCAGCAGCGCGAACGGGCTGGTGCCGAGCTCGGCGGCGAGCGCTTCCAGGCCCGGCGGATGCGTGAGCCGGGCGAGCAGCAGCTCCCGGGCGCGGGCGGCAAGGGTGGGGCCGCCGCCCGCGCCGCCACGTGCGGCCCCGGGCCCCGAGCCGTGCCGGGCCAGGAGACGGGCGAGCAGCAGGCGCAGGCAGGAGTCCGCCGCCAGCGCGTTGTCGCGTTCCGCGGCCGCGTGCACGTCGGCGATCATCCGCGCGGTGCCGGGGTCGTGCAGCACGGTCGTGGTGAAGGAGGGAGTGCCGCGCGGCAGGGACAGCTCCGCGGCGACCGCCGTGACGACCTGCGGCGACGGGTAGAGGACGCGGTAGGCCCAGCCTTCTTCCGCGCCCGCGTAGGCGGAGTGCGGGGTCTCGGGGTTGATGAGGACGACACTTCCGGCCCCGGCACGCTCGGCTCCGCCCGGCAGGCCGATGCCCTCGACACCGCTGGTGACGGCCGCGATCACGAACCCGTCATGCGCATGCCGGGGAAAGGTGTGCCGGATGTAACGGGCATGCAGCAGGTCCACGCCGGGCAGCGCGGGGTGCTCCCAGTGCCTGGCCTGCTCGCCTCGGGTCATGAGGTCATTGTGGCGTGCTCGCGCCAGGGGTTATCCACAGGCCTGCGGCGCGGTCGGCGGGGTGTCGGTGCTGCGAGGCAGGATGGTGGCATGTCCGATCACCGCAGTCTCGACGCCTTCTCACCGGCCACCCGCGCGTGGTTCACCGGTGCGTTCAGCGAGCCCACCCCCGCTCAGGCCGGGGCGTGGACGGCCATCGCCGGGGGCTCCGACGTGCTGGTGGTCGCGCCCACGGGCTCCGGCAAGACGCTCGCCGCCTTCCTTGCCGCGCTGGACCGGCTCGCGGCCACTCCCCCGCCGGCCGAGGCACGCAAGCGCTGCCGGGTGCTCTACGTCTCGCCGCTGAAGGCCCTGGCCGTGGACGTGGAACGCAACCTGCGCAGCCCGCTCGCGGGCCTGCGCCAGGAGTCGGTGCGCCTCGGACTGCCCGAACCCGAGGTCCGGGTGGGGATCCGCTCCGGCGACACCCCGCCGGCGGAGCGGCGAGCGCTCGTCACCCGGCCGCCGGACATCCTCATCACCACACCGGAGTCGCTGTTCCTGATGCTCACCTCCGCGGCGCGCGAGGCGCTGAGCGGGGTGGAGACGGTGATCCTGGACGAGGTGCACGCGGTCGCGGGCACGAAGCGCGGCGCCCACCTGGCCCTGTCGCTGGAGCGCCTGGACCGGCTGCTGGACCGCCCCGCCCGGCGCATCGGTCTGTCGGCCACCGTCCGCCCGGTGGACGAGATCGCGCGCTACCTGTCGCCGCAGCGCAGGGTCGCGATCGTCCAGCCGCCCTCCCGCAAGGAGTTCGCCCTCTCGGTGGTGGTGCCGGTGGAGGATCTGGCCGAGCTCGGCGGCTCACCGGCCGCGGACGCCGCGGAGCACACCGGTCCGGCCGCGGGCCCGGCCGAGCGCCCGTCGATCTGGCCGCACGTGGAGGAGCGGATCGCCGACCTGGTGCAGGCCCACCGCTCGACGATCGTCTTCGCCAATTCACGTCGGCTCGCGGAGCGGCTCTGCAACCGGCTCAACGAGATCGGCCACGAGCGCGCCGAGGGCGCCCCACTCCCCGAGGCCGCGTCGCCCGCCGAGATCATGGCCCAGTCGGGCGCCGCCCGCGGCGCGGCACCGGTGCTGGCCCGCGCCCATCACGGATCGGTCTCCAAGGAACAGCGTGCGCTGGTCGAGGAGGATCTGAAGGCGGGCCGGCTGCCGGCGGTCGTCGCCACGTCCAGCCTCGAACTGGGTATCGACATGGGCGCGGTCGATCTGGTCGTGCAGGTGGAGTCGCCCCCGTCGGTCGCCTCCGGACTCCAGCGGGTCGGCCGTGCCGGGCACCAGGTGGGCGCGGTGTCGAAGGGCGTGGTCTTCCCGAAGTACCGCGGTGACCTGGTGCAGTCTGCCGTGGTCACCGAGCGGATGCGGGAGGGCGCCATCGAGTCGCTGCGGGTCCCGTCCAACCCGCTGGACGTGCTGGCCCAGCAGATCGTCGCGATGACCGCACTCGACACCTGGGACGTCGACGACCTGCTGGCCGTCGTCCGCCGCGCGGCGCCCTTCGCATCGCTGCCGCATTCGGCGTACGTGGCCGTCCTCGACATGCTCGCCGGACGCTACCCGTCCGACGCCTTCGCCGAGCTGCGCCCGCGGCTGGTGTGGGACCGGGTGGCGAACACGCTGACCGGCCGGCCCGGAGCACAGCGGCTGGCCGTGACGTCAGGCGGCACGATCCCCGACCGCGGCCTCTTCGGGGTGTTCCTCGCGGGCTCCGACCCGAAGAAGGGCGGTGGAAGGGTCGGCGAGCTGGACGAGGAGATGGTCTACGAGTCCAGGGTCGGCGACGTCTTCACGCTGGGCACCACCTCCTGGCGCATCGAGGACATCACCCGGGACCGGGTCCTGGTGTCCCCAGCGCCCGGTGTGCCGGGCCGGCTGCCCTTCTGGAAGGGGGATCAGCTCGGCCGGCCGCTCGAACTGGGGCGGGCACTCGGCGCGTGGCTGCGCGAGGTGGGGGCGCTGGCCGACGGCCCGGCCCGGGAGCGCCTGACCGAGGCGGGTCTCGACACCTGGGCCGCGGACAACGTGCTGGCGTATCTCGCCGAACAGCGGCAGGCCTGCGGTCATGTACCGGACGACCGGACCATCGTGGTCGAGCGCTTCCGCGACGAGCTGGGCGACTGGCGGGTGATCGTCCACTCACCCTTCGGCGCGCAGGTCCACGCGCCGTGGGCGCTGGCACTCGGGGCGCGGCTCCAGGAGAAGTACGGCCTGGACGCCCAGGCCATGCATGCCGACGACGGCATCGTGCTGCGGCTGCCCGACGCCGACCTGATGGGTCTGGACCTGCTGGACGTGGCGCCGGCCCACCCGGGCGCCGAGTTCGACCCGGAGAAGTCCCCGGTGGGTGCCGCCGACGTCGTCTTCGACAAGGGCGAGGTCGAGCAGCTGGTGACGGATCAGGTCGGCGGATCGGCGCTGTTCGCCTCCCGCTTCCGGGAGTGTGCCGCCCGCGCCCTGCTGCTTCCGCGGCGCAGCCCCGGCAAGCGGACCCCGCTGTGGCAGCAGCGGCAGCGGGCCTCGCAGCTGCTGGCGGTCGCGTCGGAGTTCGGGTCTTTCCCCATCGTGCTGGAGGCGGTGCGCGAATGCCTTCAGGACGTCTTCGACGTCCCCGGGCTCGTGGAGCTGATGGGCGACATCGAGGCCCGCCGGGTGCGGCTGGTCGAGGTCACCACCGCCGAGCCGTCCCCCTTCGCCCGGTCGCTGCTGTTCGGTTACGTCGCGCAGTTCCTGTACGAAGGCGACTCGCCGCTGGCGGAGCGGCGGGCGGCGGCGCTCTCGCTGGATTCACGGCTGCTCGCCGAACTGCTGGGCCAAGCCGAGCTGCGGGAACTGCTCGACACCGACGTGATCGCGGAACTGGACCGCGAATTGCAGTGGCTGACCGAGGAGCGGCGGATCAAGGACGCCGAGGGCGTGGCGGACCTGCTGCGGGTACTCGGCCCGCTGACGTGGCCCGAGCTGGCCGCCAGGGGCGCCGAGCCGGCGTGGGCGCACGACCTGGAATCGGCGAGGCGGGCGATCCGGGTGCGGATCGCCGGCGCCGAGCACTGGGCGGCGGTCGAGGACGCCGGACGGCTGCGGGACGCGCTCGGCACGGCTCTGCCGGTGGGCGTGCCCGTGGCCTTCACCGAGCCCGTCAAAGATCCTCTGGGCGATCTGACGGCCCGCTACGCGCGCACGCACGGGCCCTTCACCACGTCGGAGGCGGCGGCGCGGTTCGGTCTGGGGGCGGCCGTCGCGGACGGCGTCCTGCAGCGGCTGGCTGCGGCGGGGCGAGTGGTGCAGGGCGAGTTCCGCCCGGGCGGGGCGGGCCAGGAATGGTGCGACGCGGCGGTGCTGCGCCGGCTGCGGCGCAGGTCGCTCGCGGCGCTGCGGCAGGAGCTGGAACCGGTGCCGCCCGCGACGCTGGGCGTCTTCCTCCCGCAGTGGCAGCACGTCGGCACCCACAGCCTGCGCGGCACGGACGGTCTGGCGCGGGCGATCGAGCAGTTGCAGGGCGCGGCGGTGCCGGCCTCCGCCCTGGAGAAGCTGGTCCTGCCGTCGCGGGTCACCGGCTACACCCCGGCGATGCTGGACGAGCTGACGGCCTCGGGAGAGGTCCTCTGGGCAGGCGCCGGGTCTCTGCCCGGCAAGGACGGCTGGGTCTCGCTGTATCCCGCCGACAGCGCCCCGCTGCTGCTGCCCCCGCCCCAGCCGCTCGAAACGGGTCCCCTGCACCAGGCGGTGCTCTCGGCGCTGTCCGGGGGCTACGGGCTGTTCTTCCGGCAGATCGCCGACCACGTACGGGCCGCCGGTCTCGAGGCGAGCGAGCCCGAACTCGCCGACGCCGTCTGGGAGCTGGCATGGTCGGGCCGGCTCACCAACGACACCCTCGCCCCGCTGCGCGCGCTCCTCGGCTCCGGGCGGACGGCGGGCGCGACCGCGCACCGCGCACCGCGCGCGGCCCCGCGCGGCAGGTACAGCTCCCTCGCCGGGCGGGCGGCGCCGCGCCCCACGGCGTCGCGCAACGGCCCGCCCACGACCGCGGGGCGCTGGTCCCTCGTGCCCTCCCCCGAGCAGGATCCGACGCTGCGGGCGCACGCCCTGACCCACGCACTGCTCGATCGGCACGGCGTCGTGACCAGGGGTGCGGTCGCGGCGGAGGGTGTCGAAGGCGGCTTCTCGGCGGCATATCGGGTGCTGGCGGCACTGGAGGAGACCGGCCACGCCCGGCGCGGCTACGTGGTGGAAGGGCTGGGGGCTGCGCAGTTCGCGATGGAGGGCGCGGTGGACAGGCTGCGGGCGCTGAGCACGGCGCGTGAGCGTGCGGAGGAGAATTCCGGCCACTCCAGGACGGTGGTGCTGGCGGCGGCGGATCCGGCGAATCCGTACGGGGCGGCGCTGCCCTGGCCCGAGCAGCCGGCGGGCGTCAGCCACCGGCCGGGCCGCAAGGCGGGCGCCCTGGTCGTGCTCACCGACGGGGAGCTGGCGCTGTACGTGGAGCGGGGCGGCAAGACGCTGCTGGCCTGGCCCGTGGAGGAGATACGGGTACAGGCCGCGGCCGACGCCCTGGCCCTCGCGGTACGGGAAGGGGTGCTGGGCAAGCTCACCGTGGAGCGCACCAACGGCGAGCCCGCCCTGACTTCGCCGCTGGGCCGGGCCCTGGAAGCGGCCGGCTTCCACGCCACCCCCCGCGGGCTGCGTCTGCGGGGCACCCCCTAGGCCTGTCCGATCCTTCCCGCAGGTACCGCGCCTCTCCGGGCGGCCGCGGGCCCGCCGGGAGGAAGGAGCGGCACGGCATCATGGAGGGGTGCCTGAAGGAGACACGGTCTGGCTGACCGCCCACCGGCTGCATGCCGCGCTCGCGGGGCGCCCGCTCGTGCGGGCGGACCTGCGGGTGCCGCAACTGGCCACCGTCGATCTGGCGGGGCGCCGCGTCCTGGAGGTGGTGCCCCGCGGCAAGCACCTGCTGACCCGGCTGGACGGGGACACGACGCTCCACTCGCATCTGCGGATGGACGGCTCCTGGCACCTCTACGCGCCGGGTGAACGGTGGCGGGGCGGGGCCGAGCACCAGGTGCGGGCGGTGCTGGAGACGGCCGAGCGGACGGCCGTCGGCTACCGGCTGCCGGTGCTGGCACTGCTGGCCACGGCGGACGAGCCGCAGGTGGTGGGCCATCTGGGACCGGATCTGCTCGGGCCCGGGTGGGATCCGGCAGAGGCCTTGCGGCGACTGGCCGCGGATCCCGCCCGGCCGGTGGGGGAAGCGCTGCTGGACCAGCGCAATCTCGCCGGGATCGGCAACGTCTACGTGGCGGAGCTGTGCTTCCTGCGCGGCGTGACGCCGTGGACACCGTTCGGGGACGTGCCGGCGCCGGAGAAGCTGGTACTGCTGGCGAAACGGCTGCTGGAGGCCAACAAGGCGCGGCCGGGACATGTGACCACCGGCGACACGCGGCGGGGACGCACCCACTGGGTCTACGGCCGCGAGCACCGGCCCTGCCTGCGCTGCGGCACCGCTGTACGCGGTGGCGAGCACGGACCCGCGGACCAGAGGCGGCCGGCGTACTGGTGCCCCCGGTGCCAGCGCGGCCCCGTCCCCGCCGGCGCCCCCTGAGGACACCGGCGGTCAGGAGCCCGCCGGGCCGTTCCCGGCCCGGCGGGCGTTCAGTTCTGCTCGCCGTGCCGCGAGCGGGCGGCTCGGGCGCGCACCGCCCGGGAACGGCCGGCCCCGGCGCGGCGGACGTGCGCAGGGACGGCGTGCAGCGGGATGAGGCCGAGACCCCAGCCGCCCGCGGCCACCGCGCTCACCCAGGGGTCCGCGGCCGGCCCCGCACCCAGCTGGAGCAGCGCCCCCCACCACAGCACCCCGCCGATCAGCCCGATCACGCAGCGCAGCCGCCTGCCGGGCGGGAACCGGCCGCAGGAGCCGCCGGGCGGCGAGGGGGAAAGGGAGCCTGCCCCGGACGGTGCCGCGGCGAGGGGCGGGGCAGCCAATTCCGGGAGTTCCTGGAGCGGTCGCACGGCCGCCTCCTTCCGACCCCGAGTACGCGAGCCCCCGTTCCCCCGAGTCCGCGGTGCCCGGCGGCCCGTCACGGCCGCCCACCGCCCCGCCCGCTGCGCCTCCCCGCGGAGGAGCGGCGGGCGGCGGGACGGTCAGGCGTTCTCGGCCTGGAACATCCAGTGGAACTTCTCGAGGTCGGCGGTGAGGCCGATCAGCAGGTCCTGCGTGACCGGGTCCGGGTCGGCGGTCACCTCGATGCGCTCCCGCATCCGGGTGATGACCGCGTGCAGCGCGGCCACCATGATCTCGACGACCTCGCTGTCCTTGACCCACCCGTTGGTGACGGCGTCGATGCCGCTCGACTTGGCGACCGTCCCGGCCCTGCCGTCCGCGGAGACGCCGATCGCCGACGCCCGCTCGGCGACGGTGTCGGAGTGGGTGCGCGCGCTGTCCACCACCTCGTCCAGCTGCAGGTGGATGGAGCGGAAGCGCGGCCCCACCACGTTCCAGTGCACCTGCTTGGCCACGAGGGACAGGTCGAGAAGGTCGACCAGCGCGCCTTGGAGGGAATCCCCCACCACCTTGCGGTCCTGCTCGGACAGCGGGCTCTTCACGACACTCATGCGGTTCTCCCAGCAGATGAACGCGGATGGACGCTGTCGGATCCGGTTCCGGCCGGATTCGACCGCTTTCTGGTTCCTTCCGCCTACCCTGCCCCGGCTTTCTGAACACGGCAAAAGAAGATCCGCCGCCGGGCGGCTGCCCGGCGGCGGATTCACGTCGTGCGCTGCCGACACGATGGCCGGCGCCGTACCGGCACCGGAGTCGGGGAACGGCGCCAGGCCGGGGGAACCGGCGGGGCCGTCTCTCAGGCCGCGACCACGTCCACGGCCTCCGCGGACTTCTTCGGCGCCTTGATGGTGATCCGCTCGTCCGGCGTGGACGTGACGGAGGTGACCGAGGTGACGGTGCCGAGGAGCGGCCGCATGGGTGCGGCGGCGGACTCGGACGCCGCGGACTGCGCCAGCTCGGCGAGCGACAGGTCGTCGCTGACCTCGCGCATCACTTCCGACATCGGAACGTCCAGGGCCTCGCAGATCGCGGAGAGCAGTTCGGACGAGGCTTCCTTCTGCCCCCGCTCGACCTCCGACAGATAACCGAGCGAGACCCGGGCGGACGAGGAGACCTCACGCAGGGTGCGGCCCTGACGCTGGCGCTGCCGACGCAGCACGTCACCCAGCAGGCGACGGAGCAGAATCATCGGTGGCTCCCTCCTCGGATCGCGGTACCGCATCCTTCTCGCCCCACCGTACCGCCTCGGGCACTGGCCGTGCGGGGCGCGAAGACGTGTTCACTCAGGGCTGCAAACATCGTCTCTCCCGCTCTTCTTCCCTCTCTGCCGCCGTCGAACGCACACGGGACCGGTTATTCCGAGGACTTCCGCAGCCGTCCCGCCAGCAGATCGAGGACGGCCGCGACCGACGCACGCCGGATCGCGGACCGGTCCCCGGTGAACTGCAGCGCAGCGGCCTCCGTGTCCCCGTCCGGCCCCGCGACCGCCACGAAGACGGTGCCCACCGGCTGCCCGTCCTGCGGGTCCGGTCCGGCGACGCCGGTGGTGGCGGCCCCCCAGTCCGCGCCGAGCCGGCGCCTTACGCCCTCGGCCATCTCCCGCGCGACCTGCGCGTCCACCGCGCCCCGCGCCGCGAGCAGCTCACCGTCCACGCCGAGCAGCTGCTCCTTGAGCGGTGTCGCGTACGCCGTGACCGAGCCGCGGAAGCTCCGGGAAGCGCCCGCGACCCCGGTCAGCTCGGCGGCCAGCAGGCCCCCCGTCAGCGACTCCGCCACGGCGAGGGTCCCGCCCCGCTCCGCCAGCAGCCGCAGCACCTCCGCAGCCGTACCGCTCATCCGTTCTCCCCCGGCCGGCCCGCGGCCCCCTCCGAGCCGGTGCCGCCCGCGTCCTCCGTCCCGGCGGAGCCCGCGACCGTGCCGCCCTCCGCGCCTTCGGCCGCCCGGCCTGCCGTACCGCCGCCCTGCGCAGCCGCCGGGCCCGACACAGCCGACGCTCCGGGCGCCACCGTGCCGGGCCCCGGCGCGGCCCCAGCAGGCGTGCCCGGCGCCTCCCGCAGGGCGCGTTCCGCCGCGAGTCCCGCCCGCCGCAGGACGACGGCCTGCCGCACGTAGTCCAGTCCCGTCACGACCGTCAGCACCACCGCGGCGCCCATCAGCCACGCGCGCAGGCTGGCCAGCGGGCCGGTGAGCACCAGGACGTACATGCCGACGGCGACGCCCTGCGTGAGCGTCTTGAGCTTGCCGCCCCGGCTCGCCGGGATCACCCCGTGCCGGATCACCCAGAAGCGCATCAGCGTGATGCCCAGTTCCCGGAAGAGGATCACCGCGGTCACCCACCACGGCAGCTCGCCGAGCGCCGACAGGCCGACGAGCGCGGCGCCCATGATGGCCTTGTCCGCGATCGGGTCGGCGATCTTGCCGAAGTCGGTGACGAGGCCGTAGCGCCGCGCGAGCTCGCCGTCGAAGAGGTCGGTGATCATGGCGATGGCGAAGGCCGCCCAGGCGAAGGAGCGCCAGGCCGGGTCGTCCCCGCTGTCGTGCAGAAGGAGCAGCACGAAGCCCGGCACCAGGACCAGGCGTGTCATCGTCAGCAGGTTGGCGACGTTCCACAGCCCGGCCTTCGGCGCCGGCGCGATCGCGGCCGGGTCGACCAGCTCGGCGGGTGCCACCGTGGCCCCCGCCGGGCCCGGCGGGGCGACGGAGGCCCCTCCCCCGGCGGACGACGAGGACGACGGCGGCGGGGAGGCCGCCGGCGCGGGGGCTCCGCTCATCTGCCCACCGCCGCGCCCAGCGGCTCGGCGACCAGGTCGACACCCTGCGCCCCGGTCACCTTGGCCGTCACGAAGTCCCCGGGCTCGGTCCGCACACCGGTGACGGGGACGAGCACGACCTGCCCGTCCGTCTCGGGTGCCTGGTGGTCGGCCCGCCCGGTGACCTCACCGGTCTCCTCGTCCACGGCCTCGACGAGCACCTGCACGGTGTCCCCGATCCGCTCCTCGGCGCGCTGCGCGGTCAGCTCCTCGGCGAGCCGGGAGACCCGGGCCAGCCGCGAGGCGACCACGTCCTCGTCGAGCTTGCCGTCGAAGCCGGCGGCCTCGGTGCCCTCCTCGTCGGAGTAGCCGAACACGCCGATGGCGTCCAGGCGTGCGGCGGTGAGGAAGCGCTCCAGCTCGGCGAGGTCGTCCTCGCTCTCGCCCGGGAAGCCGACGATGAAGTTGGACCGCACGCCGGCCTGCGGCGCCTTGGCGCGGATGGCGGCGAGCAGGTCGAGGAAACGGTCGGTGTCACCGAAGCGCCGCATGGCGCGCAGCACGCCGGGGGCGGAGTGCTGGAAGGACAGGTCGAAGTACGGCACCACACCGGGCGTGGAGGTCAGCACGTCGATGAGGCCGGGGCGCAGCTCGGCGGGCTGGAGGTAGCTGACGCGGACGCGCTCGATGCCCTCGACGGCGGCGAGTTCCGGCAGCAGCGTCTCCAGCAGGCGGATGTCGCCGAGGTCCTTGCCGTACGAGGTGTTGTTCTCGCTCACGAGCATCACCTCGCGGACGCCCTCCCCGGCCAGCCAGCGGGTCTCGCCGAGAACGTCGGAGGGGCGGCGGGAGATGAAGGACCCGCGGAAGGAGGGGATGGCGCAGAAGGTGCAGCGGCGGTCGCAGCCGGAGGCGAGCTTCACGGAGGCGACGGGGCCCGACCCGAGCCGGCGGCGCAGCGGGGGGCGCGGTCCGGAGGCCGGCGCGAGACCGGCAGGCAGGTCCGCGAGGTCCGCGGCGGGGCCGTCGGCACCGTCCGGGATACCGCCGTTCGGGTGACCCACGTGCGAGTGACCCGGCAGCGCCACGGTTGACGACTGGCGCTCGGCCGGGCTGATCGGCAGCAGCTTGCGCCGGTCCCGCGGGGTGTGCGAGGCATGGACGCCGCCGCCCAGGATGCTGCGCAGCCGGTCGGAGATGTCGGCGTAGTCGTCGAAGCCGAGGACACCGTCGGCTTCGGGCAGCGCGTCGGCCAGTTCCTTGCCGTAGCGTTCCGCCATGCAGCCCACGGCGACCACGGCCTGGGTGCGGCCGTGCTCCTTGAGGTCGTTGGCTTCCAGCAGGGCGTCGACGGAGTCCTTCTTGGCCGCCTCGACGAAGCCGCAGGTGTTGACGACCGCCACGTCGGCGTCCGCGGCGTCCTCGACGAGCCGCCAGCCGTCCGCCGCCAGCCGTCCGGCGAGCTCTTCCGAGTCCACTTCGTTACGGGCGCATCCGAGCGTGACAAGGGCGACGGTACGGGGTTCGGGCATGCACTCAGACTACCCGGTGCCCTGTCGGACCCCTTCCGCCTCGTCGGTTACGGCCGGAACCTTTCCCGCCCCCGACGTGCGCCGGACCCGCTGCCCGGCGGTCACGGACCCGCCCGGATCCGGCCGGGCCCGGCCCGCTGCGGTCAGCCCTGCGTCGGGTCGCCGGGGGTGTACGTGAGCCTGACCACCTGGCCGCTGGAGCCGGCCGGGCCGAGGTCCTTGCCGTTGACGAAGAGCTGGACGGCTCCGGCGTTGCCGACGATCAGCTTGATCTTCTTGTCGTCGGTGAAGGTCTGCGAGTCGCCCTTGGCGAGCGAGCCCTGGTAGAGACGCTTGCCGTTGTGGTCGGTGGCCTGCACCCAGCTGGTGCCGTCCTCCGCGGTGATCTTGACGGTGACCTTGCCGGGAGGCGCCGCGGCGATGGCGCTGCCGGTCGGGTCGGCGGTCGGCGGCATGGTCCCCTGCGTCGTCTGCACGCTGGGGGCGGTGGTGCTGGTGCTCGGGGTCGGCGGCGCGGGGTCGGCCTTGGGGGTTTTGCCGTCGTTGCCGCCGGTGAAGGCGGTGTAGCCCACGAAGCCGATCACGGCGACGATCGCCGCGACCATGGCCGCGGTCCAGTTGGGCCGGCGCGGCTCGGACGTGATGCGCTCGTTGGAGTAGACCGGGGCGACTGGCGCCGGGACGATCTCGGTGCCGTGCTCCGCCGCGTACTGCGCGACCAGCGGCTCGGGGTCGAGCCCGACGGCGCGGGCCAGCGTGCGGATGTGGCCGCGGGCGTAGACGTCGCCGCCGCAGCGGGAGAAGTCGTCCTGTTCGATCGACTGCACGATGGGGACGCGCACGCGGGTGGCGGCGCTGACCTCGTCGACGGACAGACCGGCGGCGATACGGGCCTGGGCGAGGGCGTGGCCGACCGAAGGCCGGTCTTCGGTGGGCGTGTTGCCGAGGGACACGAGGGCGCCTTTCGAACGTGCAGCCGCTGGGGGACCAGTCTAAGAGGGTGCCGAAACCGGGGGGCAAGCGGGCGGCGAAAATGTGTACGCCATCAGGATGCCGCCTTCCCCGCCGAAATTGACGTACGAACAGATCAAACGGTTGCTCGGAGAATCCGACCGGTTTTCCGCCGCCACCGCGTGTCGCGGCGGGCCGCCGGCCGCGGACCGGAGGTCCGCGGTGGCGCCTGCCCCGACCGTCCGGTCACGCCCCGCCGCGGATCTCCGCCAGAACCCCGTCCAATTCGTCCGCCTTCACCATCACGTCGCGCGCCTTCGACCCCTCGCTGGGGCCGACGATGCCGCGCGACTCCATCAGGTCCATGAGTCTGCCCGCCTTGGCGAAACCCACACGCAGTTTGCGCTGCAGCATCGAGGTCGAACCGAACTGCGTGGAGACCACCAGTTCGGCGGCCTGGCACAGCAGGTCCAGATCGTCGCCGATCTCCTCGTCGATCTCCTTCTTGGGCCCGCTGCCGACCGTGACGTCCGTGCGGTACGTCGGCGTGAGCTGCGCCTTGCAGTGGTCGACGACCTTGGCGACCTCGTCCTCCGTGACGAAGGCGCCCTGCATCCGGATCGGCTTGTTCGCGCCCATCGGCAGGAACAGGCTGTCACCCTTTCCGATCAGCTTCTCGGCGCCCGGCTGGTCCAGGATGACCCGGCTGTCGGCGAGCGAGGACGTCGCGAAGGCGAGCCGGGAGGGAACGTTGGCCTTGATCAGACCGGTCACGACGTCGACGCTGGGCCGCTGGGTCGCGAGCACCAGGTGGATGCCGGCGGCCCGGGCGAGCTGGGTGATGCGGACGATGGAGTCCTCGACGTCGCGCGGCGCGACCATCATCAGGTCCGCCAGCTCGTCGACGATCACCAGCAGGTAGGGGTACGGGGCCAGCTCGCGCTCGCTGCCCTCCGGGGTCCGCGCCCTTCCCGAGCGCACGGCCGCGTTGAAGTCGTCGATGTGCCGGAAGCCGTAGGCGGCCAGGTCGTCGTAACGCAGGTCCATCTCGCGCACCACCCACTGCAGTGCCTCCGCGGCCCGCTTGGGATTGGTGATGATCGGCGTGATCAGGTGCGGGATGCCCTCGTACGCGGTCAGCTCGACGCGTTTGGGGTCGACCAGCACCATGCGGACCTCGTCCGGGGTGGCGCGGGCCAGGACGGAGGTGATCAGGCAGTTGATGCAGGAGGACTTGCCGGAACCGGTCGCGCCGGCGACGAGCACGTGCGGCATCTTCGCCAGGTTGGCCATCACGTAGCCGCCCTCGACGTCCTTGCCGAGGGCGACCGTCATCGGGTGGTCCTCGCCCGCGGCGTCGGCGGAGCGCAGCACGTCGCCGAGGTTGACCATCTCGCGGTCGCTGTTGGGGATCTCGATGCCGACGGCGGACTTGCCGGGGATCGGGCTGATGATCCGCACGTCGGGGCTGGCGACGGAGTAGGCGATGTTCTTGGCGAGCGCGGTGATCCGCTCCACCTTGACCGCCGCGCCGAGCTCCACCTCGTAGCGGGTCACCGTCGGACCGCGGGTGAAGCCGGTGACGACGGCGTCCACCTTGAACTCCGTGAAGACCTGCGTCAGCGCGGCCACCACCGCGTCGTTGGCCGCGCTGCGGGTACGGCCGGGGCCGCCGCGCTCCAGCAGGTCCAGTGAGGGCAGCGCGTAGGTGATGTCGCCGGACAGTTGCAGCTGCTCGGCGCGCGGCGGCAGCGCCTCCCCCGGCTCGGGGCTCTGCTTGGTCAGGTCCGGCACCCCGTCCGAGCCGGTGTCCTCCTGCGCGCGGGCGGCGGGCACCGGCTTGCGCAGGTTGCCGGCCAGGTCGGCGACGAGCGGTGACGGCTGCAGGCCGTGCAGCACCGCGCCGTCCAGGGCCGCGGCCGCAGCGGCGGCGACGTCGACGGCGTCCTGCGCACCGCCCTGTGCGGCGGGCAGGGCCTCGCCCCGGCGGCGCGGCCGGCGGCGCGGCCTGGGCTCGTCCCCCGACGGCTCGGCCGGCAGTCCCGGGGCCGGACCGGCGGGCGTACCGGCGCCCTCGCTCTCCAGGTCGTACGGCTCGTCCCGCTTGGCGGACCGCCGGGTGAGCCGCCGCACCGGCGACTCGTCCTCACGGCCCGCGGCCGCCGCGGGCTCCTCCTCGTCGTCGAAGAAGTCCTCGAGCGGTACGGCTTCGAGATCCGGCGGCGGGGCGTACAGGCCCATCCGCGCACCGGCGGCACGCAGCCGCCGCGGTACCGCGTGCACCGGGGTGGCGGTGACGACGAGCAGCCCGAAGAGGGTCACCAGCAGCAGCAGCAGGGCTGCCAGGAAGCCTCCGACGGTGTAGACGAAGGGGGAGGCGGCGGCCCAGCCGATCAGGCCGCCGGCGTCGCGCAGCGCGGTGGCCCCGTCGCTGCGGGCGGGCGAGCCGCAGGCCACGTGGATCAGTCCGAGGATGCCGATGGCGAGGGCGGACAGACCGATCACGATCCGGCCGTTGGCCTCCGGCTGCTCGGGGTGCCGCATCAGGCGCACCGCGACGGCGCCGAGCATCAGCGGCACCAGCAGGTCCAGCCGGCCGAAGGCCCCGGTCACCAGCAGCTCGACCAGGTCGCCGACGGGGCCGCGCAGATTCGACCAGGTACCGGCGGCGACCACCAGGGTCAGGCCGATCAGCAGCAGCCCCAGGCCGTCCTTGCGGTGCGCGGGGTCGAGCCCTCGGGCGCCGCGCCCTATCCCGCGCAGCACCGCGCCCACGGCGTGTGCGAGACCCAGCCACAGGGCGCGGAACATCCGCAGAATGCCGCTGGTCGGTGACGGCGCCGGTCTCGGCGCGGGCTTGGGCGCCGCGGCCGCCTTCTTGGCGGGCGGTTTCCCGGCAGCGCCCTTGGCCGCGGTCTTCTTCGCGGCGGGCTTCTTGGCCGCAGGCTTCGCCGGGGCTTTCTTGGCGGTGCCGGACGTACGTGGGGCCATGGTGCCGAGGTTACCGCCCTTGTGATCGGTGAACACGTGCGCCTGTGGATACGCCCGTTCGTGTCGGACGGCTCCCGCAGCCGCGTTGACCGCGCGTCAACCTCGCTTGCCGCAGGGCCTCGGCGGCGCCGGCGGCGCTAGTCGCCGCCGGCGGACTGCCGCACGACCCCGCCGCCGCTGCCCGGGTCCAGCGCATCGAGCGCGCGGCGCAGACCGGTCAGCTTGCGCTCCAGGTGCGCGGCGGTGGCCACCGCCGCGGCGTCGGAGGACTCGCCCAGCTGCTTGCCCAGCGCCTCGGCCTGCTCCTCGACGGCGGCGAGCCGTGCCGACAGCTCGGCGAGCAGTCCCGCGGGCTCCTTCGAGCCGTCGGAGCCCGCGCCGGACGGCGCGCCCTGCTCCAGTTGCAGCCGCAGCAGCGCGGCCTGCTCGCGCAGCTGGCAGTTCTTCATGTACAGGTCGACGAACACCGAGACCTTGGCCCGCAGCACCCACGGGTCGAAGGGCTTCGAGATGTAGTCGACCGCGCCCGCCGCGTACCCCCGGAAGGTGTGGTGCGGGCCGTGGTTGATCGCGGTCAGGAAGATGATCGGGATGTCCCGTGTCCGCTCCCGCCGCTTGATGTGCGCCGCCGTCTCGAAGCCGTCCATGCCCGGCATCTGCACATCGAGCAGGATCACCGCGAAATCGTCGGTGAGCAGCGCTTTGAGCGCCTCCTCCCCGGACGATGCCCTGACCAGAGTCTGATCGAGCGCGGAGAGAATCGCCTCCAGCGCCAGCAGATTCTCCGGCCGGTCATCGACCAGGAGGATCTTGGCCTTCTGCACCATGGCCCGCCCTCCTCGCCCCGGCATCGTGCCGGTCGCCGCCCCCAGGGACGACTCCGTCGCGCCGCCCGTCCTTGTGCCGGTCATCGTAGCCGCACCCCGCCGTCCGCCACACCCTGTCACCGCCACGTCACTCACCACGCACCGAAAACGTGGGCGGGGTCGGGAAGGTTCCCTCATCCTTGCGCCCTCACACGTGTGAGGGACCCCGGGGTCGCAAAAAGTTCAACTTTCTTGCTCAGCGTGAGTGCATCCACTGTTCCATCAGGCCCAGCAGATGGTCGGTGTCCACCGGTTTGGCGACATAGTCCGACGCTCCGGACTCGATGCTCTTCTCCCGGTCGCCCTTCATCGCCTTCGCCGTCAGCGCGATGATGGGCAGCCCCGCGAACTGCGGCATCTTGCGGATCGCCGTGGTCGTGGCGTAACCGTCCATCTCGGGCATCATGATGTCCATCAGCACGATCGCGATGTCGTCGTGCTGCTCCAGCACCTCGATGCCCTCCCGGCCGTTCTCGGCGTAGAGCACGGTCAGGCCGTGCTGCTCCAGGACGCTGGTGAGGGCGAAGACGTTGCGGATGTCGTCGTCCACGATGAGCACCTTCTCGCCGTTGAAGCCGCCGGTGAAGCGCGACTCCACGGGCTCGCCCGGCTCCGCCCACTGCTCGGGCGCCGCCTCCTTCTCACCGCTCTCGACCGCGGCGGCGGGCTGCGGGGCCTGCAGGGCCGAACGGCGACGCAGCCGGGCCAGGCTGCTGCCGGGGCTGCGGGTACGGCCGCCCGCGGCGCCTTCCTGCTCCCCCGCGCCGGCCGGCAGCTGCGGTGTCGACTGCGGGATGTCGGCGTCACGGCCCAGGCTCAGCGGCAGGTACAGCGTGAAGGTCGAGCCGCGGCCGGGCTGGCTGTCGGCGTGGATCTCGCCGCCGAGCAGCCGGGCGATCTCCCGGCTGATCGACAGGCCGAGGCCCGTACCGCCGTACTTGCGGCTGGTGGTGCCGTCCGCCTGCTTGAAGGCCTCGAAGATCACCCGCATCTTGCCTGCGGCGATGCCGATGCCCGTGTCCGTCACCGAGAAGGCGATGAGCGGCTGGTCGGGGCTGCGCAGCGTGCCCGCCTCCAGCAGCTGCTCGCGGATCGACTGCGGCACCTCGCTGCCGGCCGGCCTGATCACCAGCTCCACCGAGCCGCTGTCGGTGAACTTGACGGCGTTGGACAGCAGGTTGCGGAGCACCTGCAGCAGCCGCTGCTCGTCGGTGTGCAGCGTCACGGGCAGCTCCGGCGAGACCCGCACCGAGAAGTCCAGGCCCTTTTCCGCGGTCAGCGGCCGGAAGGTCGCCTCCACGTAGTCGACGAGCTGGACCAGCGCGATACGGGTCGGCGAGACGTCCATCTTGCCGGCCTCGACCTTCGACAGGTCCAGGATGTCGTTGATCAGCTGGAGCAGGTCCGAACCGGCGCTGTGGATCGTCTCGGCGAATTCGACCTGCTTGGGCGAGAGATTGCCGTCGCCGTTGTCGGCGAGCAGTTTCGCCAGGATGAGCAGGGAGTTGAGCGGCGTGCGCAGCTCGTGCGACATGTTGGCGAGGAATTCGGACTTGTAGCGCATGGAGACGGCGAGCTGTTCCGCGCGCTCCTCCAGGACCTGCCTGGCCTCCTCGATCTCGGTGTTCTTGACCTCGATGTCGCGGTTCTGCCGGGCCAGCAGTTCGGCCTTCTCCTCCAGTTCCGCGTTGGAGAGCTGCAGCGCACGCTGCCGGTTCTCCAGTTCACCCGACCGTTCCTGCAACTGCTCGGTCAGCTCCTGCGACTGCTTGAGCAGGTATTCCGTCTTGGTGTTGACGCTGATGGTGTTGACGCTGATCGCGATGATGTCGGTGATCTGGTTGAGGAAGTCCTTCTGGATCTCCGTGAGCGGCTGGAAGGCCGCCAGTTCGATGACGCCGAGCACCCGGCCCTCGAACAGCACCGGCAGCACGATCACATGGGCCGGCGGGGCCTCGCCGAGCCCTGAGGTGATCTTCAGATAACCCGGCGGGACATTCTCGATGAGAATCGGCCGCTTCTCCACCGCGGCCTGCCCGATGAGGCCCTCGCCCGGCAGGAAGACCGTCGACATCGCGCGCCGCGAGAAGCCGTAACTGCCCCGCAGCCGCAGCTCGTACTCCTCGCCGACCTCCGTGGTGTCCTCGGCGAGGTAGAAGGCGCCGTGCTGCGCGGAGACGACCGGCGTCAGCTCGCTCATGATGAGCGCGGCCACGTCGCCGAGGTCACGGCGGCCCTGCATGAGACCGGAGATACGGGCCAGGTTGCCCTTCAGCCAGTCCTGCTCCTTGTTGGCCAGCGTGGTCTCGCGCAGGCGCACGATCATGGTGTTGATGTAGTCCTGGAGCTCCAGGATCTCGCCCGCCGCGTCCACGTCGATCCGCAGGTTGAGGTCGCCCCGGGTCACCGCGGTGGCGACCTGGGCGATGTTGCGGACCTGACTGGTCAGGTTGTTGGCCATCAGGTTCACCGACTCGGTGAGGTCCTTCCAGATGCCGGAGACACCGGGCACCCGGGCCTGGCCGCCGAGCCGTCCTTCCGTACCCACCTCGCGCGCGACGCGCGTGACCTCGTCACCGAAGGCGGAGAGCTGGCCCACCATCGTGTTGATGGTCGTCTTGAGCTCCAGGATCTCGCCGCGCGCGTCCACGTCGATCTTCTTGGACAGGTCGCCGCGTGCGACCGCCGTCGTCACCTGGGCGATCTGCCGCACCTGGCCCGTCAGGTTGGACGCCATGCCGTTGACGGACTCCGTCAGGTCCTTCCACGTGCCCGCGACGCCGGGCACGCGCGCCTGGCCGCCGAGGATGCCCTCGGTACCCACCTCACGGGCGACGCGCGTCACCTCGTCACCGAACGCCGACAGCGTGTCCACCATCGTGTTGATGGTCTCGGCGAGCTGCGCGACCTCGCCGCGCGCCTCGACGGTGATCTTCTTCGTCAGGTCGCCGTTGGCGACGGCGGTGGCCACCGAGGAGATCGACCGCACCTGGCTGGTCAGATTGTTCGCCATCAGGTTGACGTTGTCGGTGAGGTCCTTCCAGATGCCCGACGCGTCCCGTACCCGGGCCTGCCCGCCGAGTTGGCCCTCGGTACCCACCTCGCGGGCGACGCGCGTCACCTCGTCACCGAACGCCGACAGCGTGTCCACCATCGTGTTCACCGTCGTGACCAGCGCCAGGATCTCGCCCTTGGCGTCGACGGTGATCTTCCGTGACAGGTCGCCCTGGGCGACGGCGCTGGTGACGTCGGCGATGTTGCGGACCTGGCTGGTGAGGTTGTTCGCCATGAAGTTGACGGACTGCGTGAGGTCCTTCCACGTCCCGCTGACACCCTTGACCTCGGCCTGACCGCCCAGGATGCCCTCGGTGCCGACCTCGCGGGCGACCCTCGTCACCTGCTCGGCGAAGGACGACAGCTGGTCCACCATGGTGTTGAGGGTGTTCTTCAGCTCCAGGATCTCGCCGCGCGCGTCCACGTCGATCTTCTGCGACAGGTCACCGCGCGCCACCGCCGTGGCCACCTGCGCGATGTTGCGGACCTGGGCCGTCAGGTTGCCGGCCATGAAGTTCACCGAGTCGGTCAGGTCGCGCCAGACGCCGGCCACGCCCGGCACCTGCGCCTGGCCGCCCAGCCGCCCGTCGGTGCCCACCTCGCGGGCGACCCGGGTGACCTGCTCGGCGAAGGACGACAGCTGGTCGACCATCGTGTTGATGGTGTTCTTCAGCTCCAGGATCTCGCCGCGCGCGTCCACGTCGATCTTCTGCGACAGGTCACCGCGCGCCACCGCCGTCGTCACCTGGGCGATCTGCCGCACCTGGGAGGTCAGGTTCCCCGCCATGAAGTTGACGGAGTCGGTCAGGTCCTTCCACGTACCGCTCACCCCGTCGACACGGGCCTGGCCGCCGAGGCGCCCCTCCGTACCCACGTCGGTGGCCATCCGCGTCACCTGGGCGGCGAACGAGCCGAGCTGGTCCACCATGCGGTTCACGGTGTTCTTCAGCTCCAGCATCTCGCCGGAGACGTCCACCGTCACCTTCTGCGACAGGTCGCCGTTGGCGACCGCCGTCGTGACCTGGGCGATGTTGCGGACCTGGCCGGTCAGGTTGCGGAAGGCCGTGTTGACGGAGTCGGTGAGGTCCTTCCACGTGCCCGCCGCGCCCGGCACCTGCGCCTGGCCGCCGAGGATGCCCTCGACGCCGACCTCGCGGGCCACCCGCGTCACCTCGGCGCCGAACGCCGACAGCTGGTCGACCATCGTGTTCACGGTGTTCTTGAGCTCCAGCATCTCGCCGGAGACGTCCACCGTGACCTTCTGCGACAGGTCGCCGCCCGCGACCGCGGTCGTCACCTGCGCGATGTCGCGCACCTGGGCCGTCAGGTTGCGGAAAGCGGTGTTGACGGAGTCGGTGAGGTCCTTCCACGTGCCCGCCGCACCCGGCACCTGCGCCTGGCCGCCCAACTGGCCCTCCGCGCCGATCTCCCCGGCGACGCGGGTGACCTCGTCGGCGAAGGTGCGCAGCGTCTCGGTCATCGCGTTGATCGTCTCGGCGAGCTGCGCGACCTCACCGCGCGCGCCGATGGTGATCTTCTGCGTCAGGTCGCCGTTCGCGACCGCGGTCGTCACCTGCGCGATGTCGCGCACCTGGGCCGTCAGGTTGCCGGCCATCAGGTTCACCGAATCGGTGAGGTCCTTCCACACGCCGGCCACGCCCGGCACCTGCGCCTGGCCGCCCAGCTCGCCTTCGGTGCCGACCTCGCGCGCGACCCGCGTCACCTCGGAGGAGAAGGACGAGAGCTGGTCCACCATCGTGTTGACGGTGTTCTTCAGTTCCAGCATCTCGCCGTCGACATGCACGGTCACCTTGCGCGACAGGTCGCCCTTGAACACCGCGTTCGTCACGGTGGCGATGTCGCGGAGCTGCGCGGTCAGGCGGTACGCCATGGTGTTGACGGAGTCCGTCAGGTCCTTCCAGGACCCCGCGACCCCGCGGACCTTCGCCTGGCCACCGAGCTTGCCCTCGGTGCCGACCTCGCGCGCCACCCGCGTCACCTCGTCGGTGAACGCCGACAGCTGGTCCACCAGGCCGTTGACCGTACGGCCGACCTTCAGGAACTCTCCGCGCAGCGGATGGCCCGTCCCGTCGGCGTTCTGCGCCCGCAGGTCCATGCGCTGCTCCAGGTCGCCCTCGGCCACCGCCGACAGCACCCGGCCCACCTCGGAGACCGGCCGCACCAGGTCGTCCACCAACGCGTTCGAGGCCTCGATCGCGGCCGCCCAGGCACCCTCGCAGGACCCCGTCTCCAGCCGCTCGGTGAGCTTGCCCTCCCGGCCGACCACCCGGCGCACCCGGGCCAGTTCCCCGGTGAGGTGCTGGTTGCGGTCGGCGACCTCGTTGAAGACACCGGCGATCTCGGCCATCACGCCGTCGCCGGTCACCGTCAGCCGGCGGCGGAAGTTGCCGTCCCGCATCGCCGACAGTGCGGAGAGCAGCTTGGTGAGCGCGGCCGCGTCGACCTCTACGGTCCCGCCGGCCCGGGAACGCCCGTTCTTCGTACGCGTGACCGCGCCCCGCGCCGATGCGCCAGACTCCACCGTGTCCCTCCTGGAGGGTCGATCGACGTGCATGTACCCGAGTTGGGCCCCTCCAGTCTTCCACTTCCGCAGGCCGGGCCCACAACATCCGGAGTAACCCGTGCGCAACAGAAGCGTTGACGCTAGGAGCCGTCGCCCCTCGTGCACGCGGGTGCACGCCCCGCGTACGCCCCCCATCCGGCGCGGAACGTTCCGGTTTGACCACCCGCGGGACGGCCGGAGCACGACGCACTAGCCTTGCCTGATGGCAGGACGACGCGGGGTGTACGGGCGGGCGACCGCACCCGGCACCCACCCGCGGCGTCCGCGGGAGACCACCGAATCCGTCATGAGGAGATCCGTGATCACGGCTCGGGCAACGGCCAGCTTCGAACCGGTCGGCAGGTCCGTCGCCGTGGCCAGGGCATTCGTGCGCGACACGCTGCACGGCTGGGGCTTCGCCGACGTGGTGGACGACGCCGTCGTACTCACCAGCGAACTGGTGACCAACGCCGTCGTCCACGCGGGAACCGCCGCCGACGTCCGCTGCCTGCGCTACGAGACCGCCGTACGCGTCGAGGTCGCCGACCACTACCCCGAGCGCGAGGTACCGCTCCAGGGGCGCGGACGCCCGCACCGCGACCCCGACCACGAAGGGGGACGCGGACTGCTGCTGTGCGCCGCCCTCGCCAGCCGCTGGGGCGTGGAGTACACCGCCGCGGGCAAGCACGTCTGGTTCCAGCTCGACCTGCCCGAACGCCCCGCCGGCACCCGCTCCGCCGGGCCGCTGCTGGCCACCGCCGACCTCCCCGAAGCGGACGAGCGCGTGCGGGTCGCCGTCGTCCAGATCGACCGGCAGGGCGCCATCACCCGCTGGAACGACGACGCGGCCGACCTCTTCGGCCACCCCGCCGCCGACGTCGTCGGCAAATCCCTCACCGACCTCACCGCCTGGCCGCAGACCCCGGGCACCGGCCTCGGCCTCGCCGAGGCACTCCAGCTCTCCCGCTGGGAGGGCACCTACGGGCTGCGCAACAGCGAGGGCCGCGTCCTGCCCGTCTACGGCTCCCACCTGCGCATCCGCGACAGCGCGGGCGAGCCCTCCACGGTGTGCCTGCTGGTACGGGCCGAGGAACGCGCCGTCCTCGAAAGTCCCTCCCGCGGCTCCGCGCCCTCCGAGCCGGGCCTCGTGCAGCGCGGCAAGAACAGCGACGCCTTCGAGGTCTTCATCGGCTCCCCCGCCCCCGACGACCTCGACGGCCTGCTCCAGCGCACCGTGGAGCGCGCCCGCGACATGCTCGACGGCGACGCCGCCTACCTGCTGCTCGCCACCGACGACGAGAC
Organism: Streptomyces sp. NPDC020983; assembly: GCF_044333485.1. NCBI lineage: Bacteria > Bacillati > Actinomycetota > Actinomycetes > Kitasatosporales > Streptomycetaceae > Streptomyces > Streptomyces sp. NPDC020983. The sequence goes on from NZ_JBIRRA010000011.1 coordinate 314,122, forward strand.
CGAACTCGAGGTCCGCGCCTCGACCGGGCTGCCCTCCGCCCGCCAGCGCTTCGCCCGCGTCCCCGTCGAGGCGGGCACCGGGCGCTACGGCAGCGCGCGCATGCCCGCCGTCCACGAGGACCTCACCGCCGTCCCCGGTGCCGTGCCCCTGCTGTCCGGTACGGGCATGCGCTCCGTCGTCACCGTGCCGCTCAAGGTCGAGGGCCGGCTCACCGGCTCACTCGGCGTGGCCGCGGAGGCCCCGGGCCGCTACTCCAACCAGGAGGCCCTGCGGCTCCAGTTCGCCGCCGACCGCATCGCGCTGGCCGTCGAGAGCGCCCGGCTGACCGAACTGGAACGGCTCCGCCGAGGCTCCCTGTCCTTCCTCGTCGAAGCCTCCGACCTGCTCGCCGGCACGCTGGAACGCGACCAGACCCTGGCGCTCATGGCCCAGATGACGGTCCCCACCCTCGCCAGCTGGTGCGCCGTCTACACCATCGCCGAGCAGTCCGAGCCGGAACTCGCCTTCGTCCTCCACGAGGACGAGGACCGCATCGACGGCATCAAGGCGCTGCTGTCCCAGGTCCGCCCGCCGGACCCCGACCCCACGCCCGGCGCCCGCGCCTGGACCGCCCCCTCCGACGCCGCCCATTCCAGCGCCCTGCGCGCCTCGCTGCGCAGCCTCGGCGTCGGCCCCAGCGGTGCCGCCACCCTCCCCGGCCGACCCGTCAGCGCACCCGGCGTCGCGCTGGCGACCGCGGCCGCCGTGGGAGGCGAGACGGTCGTCCTGCCGCTCGTCGCCCGCAACCGCGTCATCGGCATGCTCACGCTCGGCAAACCGACCGACGAGCGCTTCCGCCAGGAGATCCTTGAACTCGCCGAGGACCTCTCGCGACGCGCCGCCCTCGCCCTCGACAACGCCCGCCTCTACAGCGAGCGCACCGCCATCAGCCAGGCCCTCCAGCGCAGCCTCCTGCCGCCGGAGCTGCCCCGCGTCCCCGGCGTCGAGGTGGAGGTCGTCTACCGCGCCGCGGGCGAGGGCAACGAGGTCGGCGGCGACTTCTACGACCTCTTCCCCATCCGCGACGGCTGCTGGGGCTTCGCCATCGGCGACGTCTGCGGCACCGGTCCCGAAGCCGCCGCCGTCACGGGCCTCGCCCGGCACGCCCTGCGGCTTCTCGCACGCGAGGGCTTCGGCGGCCCCGCCGTCCTGGAACGCCTCAACGCCGCCATCCTCGACGAGGGAGCCCGCAGCCGCTTCCTGACCCTCCTCTACGGCGAGCTGTGGCCGCAGCACGACGGCAGCGCGGTACTGCGCATGGTCTGCGCGGGCCACCCGCTGCCCCTGCGGCTGCGCCCCGACGGCTCGGTGGAGCCCGCCGCCGAACCTCAGCCGCTGCTGGGCGTGATGGACGACCTGGAGCTCGTCGAGCAGTCCGTGACCCTCGATCCGGGCGACGTCCTGCTGTGCGTGACGGACGGGGTGACGGAACGCCGCGAGGGCGCCCGGATGCTCGGCGACGACGGCCTCGCGGATGTCCTCGCCACCTGCACCGGCCTCACCGCCGGCGCCGTCGCCTCCCGTATCCAGCGAGCGGTCGAACGCTTCGCCGCAGACGCCCCCTCAGACGACATGGCCATCCTCGCGATGCGGGTCCCCGCCCTCCCGCAGAGCTGACCGGCGAGTCGCCGGTCCCGGACAGCAGAAAGGCCTCCCGCTCGCAGCGGGAGGCCTTTCCTGTCAGAGCCCCAATACGGAATCGAACCGTAGACCTTCTCCTTACCATGGAGACGCTCTACCGACTGAGCTATTGGGGCGCGTCAACGGGAAGATCGTAGCCCATGAACGGCTGTGCGGGAAACTCGGACGCCCGCCCGCACCCGTGCATCTCGCGCAGGCCAGCGGCCCGGCTCAGATGAGCCCGCCGAGCGCGTTGCAGGTGTCCGCGATGTGCGTCAACTCCCGCTGCGTCACGCCGGAGTGCACCGGCAACGACAGGGTGTCTGCCGCGGCCCGCTCGGTCTCCGGCAGGACGTCCCCCGACCGGTGCGCGGGCATCCGGTGCACCGGCACGGGCACGCTCACGGTCGCCCGCACCCCGCGCGCCGCCAGGGCAGCGGCGAAGGCGTCCCTGTCGGGCCGCCCGTTACCCGGAACCCGCACGGTGTAGCGGTGGTAGAGGTGGTGCGCCCCCGGCGCGGTGTAGGGCACGATCACGCCCCTCAACGCCGAGTCCAGGAAGCGCGCGTGCGCCCTCCGCCGGGCCACCGCCCCCGCGTCGTCGGCGACTTCGCCCTCCTCCACCAGCGCCAGCGCCCGCCGGTCGGCCAGCTCGGTGAGCTGCGCCATGGGCGCCGGGTGCCCGAAGACGTGGGCCGGCACGACGGCGGCGGTCCGTGACGTCACGCCCGCCTCGACCGCCTCCGGATCGAGGCAGAACGTCCGCGGATCTATGTCGGCGAAGACCGGTACGGCGCCGGCCAGCCGCACCGCGTCAGCAGGACCGCCGGGCCCGAAGGAGGGCACGATGACCTCGTCGCCCCTGCCTATCCCGAGACCGACGAGCGCGTCGCGCAGAGCGGCGGCCGTCGTGTCCGAAGCGATCCTGTGCCGCCGTCCGGCAGTCGTCATCTGCTGCACGTCTCCACACCTCCGCCTGTCCGGGGTGTTCAGCGTCCCGGCGCGAAGTGAACGCCGGGTGACGGACAACGAAAAAGGCCCCGGCCCACGAGACAAAGCTCGGGGCCGGGGCCTCCTTCAATATTTGTTCGGCGGTGTCCTACTCTCCCACAGGGTCCCCCCTGCAGTACCATCGGCGCTGAAAGGCTTAGCTTCCGGGTTCGGAAT